>JAYSTI010000010.1:0-15844 GCA_043719805.1 Candidatus Lloydbacteria bacterium | reverse complement strand
GAAACTTACAGTTTCAGTACGCCTTTGCGATTTACTCAGGATAAGAATCCTTTGTAAATAACGCAAAGCCTTTCGAATCTCACTCGTAGGCAAAGCAGTTTGCCTACTCGTCTCCATTTCTCGAAGACTCATAACGGAGACGGTGGGATTCGAACCCACGGGGGAGGTTAATCCCCGCCTCGTTAGCAGTGAGGTACTTTAGACCACTCAGCCACGTCTCCATGTTTTTATACTACCATTTCTTGATCCGGATTCCTTTTTGTTGGGGAGGTTCCAGCTTACGGCCGCTCGGCCACCTCTCCCTAAAACAAATTTAGTAAAATTTGTTCGGGCGAACATTTTGCTGCAAAATGTTTTAGCCCTAAAAATCATATAATTTGTTCGGGCTTCCGCAATCAATACGGATTAGCCTGTCGCCTGAGACTAGCATAAAATTTGTAGACTTCAAACTGCTGGGAAAATAAAGCTAATGCGCGACAGCAAGTGCGAGGATGCGCTTGGGTTTCCATATTTTCACGACCCTGCGCGCTTCGTTCATGGTCGCACCCGTCGTGATAACGTCATCGATGAGGATGACTGTTTTTCCAAAGAGTTTTTCCCCGTCACGGATATTAAATACATTGGCGACATTCTTTGTCCGCTCTGCCTTCCCGCGCGCCTTCACCTGCTGCATCACCTCCTTCTTCTTATAGAGCACGTTTCTGGGGGCACTGATGCGCATTCCGTCTGCCATCCCGCATTTTGCTATCGTTTCTGCAATTATCGCTGCATGGCTGTACCCGCGCAATGCCAAGGCTTTTTTGCTTCCCGGTATGGCAATAAGGACTATCTCTTCGCCGACATGCTTTCCGCCCTTCATGAGTTGTTTGAAAAACTCTCGATAGAGAGCCGTTCCAAAATAGCGGCCAAGCGCGCGTCTTCGATGGTATTTGAGTGCCCAGACGGCCTTTTTTACAAGTGGGTTTTGGTAGTCGAAGAGCACTGCAGTGGTCCCCGAAAGGGCAGTTGCCTTTGTGGTGATTGTGCGTTCACAGATGGCGCAGAGCGCGCTTCCTTCTCTGTTACAGCCGACGCAGTGCTCGGGAAATATAAATGATAATAAGTCATCCCATGTCATGTACACCACAGTTTACATGCGATTTTCGTCACCGCAAGGAGCAGTTGCCTCAGTGTGTCGCAGCTGTTCTCCACACTGCCTCACCTACACATTTTTACTATGGTATGATGGAGACATGGCGTTTTCGTTTGAAAAAATAATGGCGTCGCTCATTCCCCCCAAGGTACAGGGTGGAGTTGTCGGCGTGGACATCGGAAGCGCATTCATCAAGGTGGTGGAGCTGCATAAGAAGGGAGGAAAGGCGATACTTGATACCTATGGCGAAATAGCACTCGGACCTCTGGCCAACCTCGAGGTGGGGCAGGCAACAAATCTTTCGACCGATAAGCTCGTTGAGGCGACGAATGATCTTTTTATGGAGGCGAACGTAAAAAGTAGAAACCTTGTTTTCTCTATTCCGCTCACTTCGACCCTTGTGACCGTCATCGAGATGCCCGATGTGGGAGATGCGAAGCTGAACGAAATGATCCCGATCGAAGCGCGCAAATACATACCCACCTCGGTGTCGGAGGTATCGCTCTCCCACTGGATAATTCCGAAGGTTTCGCGCACCTATGTTGACCCGGATAAGGCGGAGGCGGAGAAGAATGCACCGCCCAAAGTCGACGTACTCCTCGCTGCCGTGCACAACGACGTGCTTGCAAAATACGCTGATATCGCCAAAAAGCTCGGGGCGACATCAACGTCCTTTGAGATTGAGATATTTTCGACCATTCGTTCGACGCTCGGGCGTGATACTTCGGCATCGATGATTGTCGATATTGGGGCAGGGAACACGAAGGTAGCCATCATTGAAGAAGGTGTGGTGCGTAGTTCCCACCTTATCAACGTCGGGTCGCAGGATGTCACGCTCGCACTTTCGCGCGCAAGAGGCGTCAGCATTCTTGAGGCGGAAGAGACTAAGCGAGAATTCGGGCTTATCGGAAATCCCGCCGACCCCTCTATTGCTGAGATCACGCGCCTTGCCATCGAGCGCATTTTTTCCGAAGCAAGCCGCATTATGGCCAACTATCAGCACGAAAAGCGCGTGAGTATCAATCGCGTCGTACTCTCCGGCGGAGGAGTGCTCATGAAGGGCATGTTGGAGCTTGCACAAAAAAACTTTGAAACAAATGTGGTGTATGGTGATGCATTTGAAAAAGTTGAGGCTCCGGCGGCCATCACCCCGCTCCTCAAGGAATCCGGGCCGGACTTTGCCGTTGCTATCGGTCTCGCGTTGCGGAACTTGTAATTTTTGACGCCTGAAGTGGCTTACTTTGACGCCAACTGTAGATAAACTCCTCGCCATGTTAGGTTTTTTCTTGTAAAATAAAACCAAGGAATGCAAAATTCATTCGACACTTCATTTATTCCTCAACAGCCACTCCTTAAGGTGGAGGGTTTTGATCGCCGGCGCAAGTCACTAAATCTTGCGCTGATACTGTCTATCGTCGCCTTTTTTGTCGTCCTCGTTGTGTCGGGAGGTGTCTATTATTATCATGGACAAGTAGAGAAGGAGGTGCGCGACCTCTCTGTGCAACTTCAGGAAAAAGAAGCGATACTTAATGTTGACGAGATTAAACGCCTAAAGGATGTTGATTTGAGAATTGTCGCAGCTCAAAAATTACTTCGGAATCACACGGTGTTTACTATTGTTCTCGACTTTCTTGAGCAAGGTACACTGCAGAATGTCGGACTAACCTCCCTGTCATACAGTGGTTCAGTGCTGACTCTCAATGCAGTATCTCCGAGTTATCAGGCGGTTTATCTTCAGGGGGAAACGTGGAGGGCGATGAAACCACTTGTAGAGGACGCCGAGGTGTCAAATGTGGTTCTGATTGAAAATGATGGCATCGTCACTTTTTCAGCTAAAATTACACTCAATCGCAATCTTGCCAGATATGAAAAGTTTATACAGGCGTTACCTCGACCCACCGTTTCCGCTTTAGGCGCAGTTGAGGAAGGTCAGGAGGAGCCGTCAGAACTAACTAGTCCCGCTACACCATGATTAACAGATATCTCATCCCGCTTTTTCTTATGCTTCTTTCCGCGGCCATTTACGTGATATGGGTTGATGCGCCATACAAAGACATTGCGACGCTTCGAGAAAAGGCAAAAGTAATAGAGAGTTATATCGCCGATGCAGACTCGGCACAGGCGAAGCTAGACAACATCACGGAACAGTTTAATGCTTTCCCTCCGGATGGAGACAGGCGCCTACAAGTGCTGCTTCCGGAGAAAATAGACACCGTTCGCCTTATCATTGATATGAATGAGATAGCAATGCGTCATGGAGTGACAATTGATAGTCCTCTGTCCGGCAGGGCCGCCCAAGATGATGCGGAACCGAAGGATTACACTCTGTACCACCTAGGATTTAAAACTACCGCTACCTATAAAGTCTTCCGCGAATTTTTGGCCGACATCGAGCGCTCCCTTGCGTTGCGCGATATCACTTCAGTGACCTTCTCCTCGACTGATTCTGCCGTTGGCAGCGACGGCACAGAAGCACCGGAATTTTCCGTATTTAGCTTTGGCATTAATATTTCCAGTTACGGACTTCACTAAAATTGCCATGAACAAACAAGCCATATTCGACGTCCTTATTGTCATCGTTGCCCCCATCGTCTTGGTGGCGGGATACTTATATTTGGGAGCGGACCAGATAGCCTCTCTTTTCACGTCGGCGCTCATGGGCGGCACGCCACTCCCCGGCATTGACGAGGAAATGGGAACTAAAAGTAAGGCTGCCCTCAACGAACTCAATTCAATCAACTTTGACGAATCGCTTTTTGCTGACCCGACGTTCCTGTCGTTGGTTGATTTTACTGGAACGATAGCTACGTCATCCGTTGGTCGCAAGTATCCATTTTCTCCTCCTGAAGAGGTGATTGCCTTGGTGAAAAAAAACAGATTGCTTAAGCTAAAACTTGCTCCTGTTGCACCAGTAGCTACGGGAACCACTACCGGCAGGAACGCCGCTCCAGCGAAAACGACGCGGTAAGCTGCGCGGGTTTTTCCTCCGGATTGATTCTTTGTATTCTCGGCGTATGCCATGCCGACATCCCTATTTGGGACGACTTTGTGGCTCGTTGTTTCTGGAATGATGACCAAGAGGTGATAAGGCCGGCGATGGTGGTCATTATTTGTAAGTTACTGCGTAGGGCTGTTTCGTCCGATGCAATTTTTTGTTATCATAAACATACAGTACTTGAGATTCCTAACGGGTGGCTCTATTCGGGTGAGGGTAGTCAATCAATGACCAAACATATGTCGATTGAAAAATGTTTCCATAATCACAAAAATGGTGCGAGGCCCGAATGTCTCGTGCGACTATTTTTATTTTTGAAAAAATGAGTTTTCCACTTTTTTTAGCACAAAAAGGGCTTTTTCGTGAGGAAGATATTGCTGAACTGACGAGGGAGTCGGAGAAGGCACTTGGCGGAATGGACGAGGTCCTCTCGCGAGGTGGAATGGCGTCTGATGACATCCTCACACTCAAGAGTGAGTACTACGGCCTACCCGGACGAACGCTTGAGGGCACAAAGATTCCCGTCGAAATACTGAAGTATATTCCCGAAGAATCCGCACGGCATTACCAGGTTGCCCCGCTTGCCGTAGAAAATAGGATTCTTGAGATTGGTATCGTTGACCCGGATATGACTCAGGCGCGCGATGCGGTGCAGTTTATTGCGGCGAAGCTGGGCATGCCTTTTAAATTCTTCCTCATCACACAAACTGATTTTAATCAGATACTCGTACAGTATCAAAATCTTTCAGGTGAAGTGGGAAAGGCCCTTTCCGAGCTTGGGTCAGAAGAAAATAAGGCACTCATCGACAATTCCGCGCAGGGAAATTCCTCGACTGTCGATCAGCATGCCCCCGTCGTAGAGGAAAAAGGACAAGAGGCGAGGATAGTTGAGGACGCCCCTGTCACAAAAATAGTTGCCGTCATTTTAAAACACGCCGTCGAAGGAAATGCCTCTGACGTGCATATCGAGCATACCGGAGACAAAGTGCGCGTTCGATTCCGTGTCGACGGCGTAATGTATACCTCGCTCATTCTTCCGGTCAACATTCATAGTGCGGTTGTTGCACGTATCAAGATATTGGCGCAATTGAAACTTGACGAGAAGCGCAAACCGCAGGACGGACGTTTTTCAGCGAGGATGGATGACAAAAAAGTCGACTTTCGTGTGTCTACCTTCCCCGCGTATTACGGTGAAAAGGTCGTTATGCGTATTTTGGATACCGGTAAGGGCGTCAAAACACTCGACATGATGGGTCTTTCTGCAGATGCATTAAAGATAATGCGTGAAGCAATTAATACACCGTACGGACTTATTCTCGTCACCGGTCCGACCGGCTCGGGAAAGTCGACCACACTCTACTCCATGTTGAACGAGCTTGACCGTGAAAAGCGTAACGTCATCAGTCTCGAGGATCCGGTCGAGTATAATATTCCCGGCGTGAATCAGTCGCAAGTGAGACCCGAGATAGGCTACACCTTTGCAAGTGGTTTGCGCTCAATTCTTCGTCAGGACCCGGACATCATCATGGTGGGAGAAATTCGTGACAAAGAAACCGCACAGCTCGCTATTCAAGCGGCGCTTACCGGGCATCTCGTGTTTTCGACATTGCACACCAACAACGCAGCGGGCGTCATCCCACGTCTCATCGACATGGAGGTTGACCCGTATTTGATTGCACCAACGCTTATTATGGCCCTTGGGCAGCGACTTCTTCGCACCATGTGTCCTGAGTCAAAGAGCCCCGTTCCGCTCTCGGAGAGTATGCGGCTCATGATAGAGAAGCAGCTTTCTGACCTACCGAAGTCGGTGCGTGATACGATTGTGATTCCCGAGAATGTATACGAAGCCGTCCCTTCCCCAACTTGCCCGTCCGGTACAAAGGGGCGTACTGCAGTATTTGAATTTCTCAAGATGGACCGAGAGCTGGAGCATATTGTGCTCACCAATCCCGTTGAACAGGCGGTATATGAGGCGGCTCGCGCGAAGGGGATGCTTACAATGAAGGATGACGCTATTAAGAAGGCGTTTGAGGGCATCATACCGTTCGAAGAAATAAACAACATCGTTTGAGCCTCATTTTGGGCGCACTTCGTGTTTGCCATCTTCGGTGATGTCTCTGCGAACGTATCGCTCATACGTCCGCAGAGACATCACCGAAGTGTCGCACACGAATTGCATCCCAAACTGAGACCCAAACATACGTCCCGTATTTTGGGCGCATTGCCCAGCCTTCCTTTGGCAGGATTGGAAGCAGTATCGTACCACGGAGAGCACTTCATTTTTCTTAACGGTTACCCGTTTTAGAAGAATGAAGTGCCCCTGTGGTGCATTCAAAACTGAAGCCTTTGCTGCTGGAGATTGTACGCCCTACTCGTCCTACGTTCGCAAATGAAGTCCAGGTGTCGTAATGGGAGTTTCCTGTTGCATGAAAAGAGGGAAGTCGTGATATTATAGATGCATATGCCTAAAGAAAAAAAAGAATTCTCTATCCTCATTGTTGACGATGACTCATTTCTCCTCGACATGTATGCGCTCAAGTTTTCGCAGAAGGGTTTCCATGTAACGACCGCGTCGGGCACCATGGAGGCACTTGAGAAGTTGCGCGGCGGATTTGCACCGGATATTTTGGTTGTCGACCTCGTAATGCCCGCAATGGACGGGTTTGAGTTCCTTGAGGTAGTAAGGACTGAGAAATTTGTCCCGGACGCACTGGTCATCATACTCTCAAATCTTGGAGAGCAGGACGACATCGATCGCGGTCTCAAGCTTGGTGCCGCAGGATATATCATCAAAGCATCCGCAACACCGTCTGAAGTTGTGCAAAAAGTGACGGAAGCACTGGAAAAAAGAAATAAAAAATAAGCAAACAACCATATGACCCAAGCGGAGTATAAAAAAGAACTGGAAGATCTCGTGCTGACGGTAATCCATGAGGGTGCATCCGATCTGCACCTTGTTGTCGGACGCCATCCCACCATTCGTGTGTCGGGCGAACTGATTCCATTGGTGAAAAAACCACTGCTCACCTCCGAGGAGACAGAGGGTCTTATTCGGGAGCTTCTCGATGAGAGGATTTTTTTGAAATTTAAAGAAGATAGAGAGGTAGACTTCTCATTTTCATTCGGGAAAGAGGCGCGTTTTCGTGGCAATGGATTTTACCAGAAGGGGACGATAGCTGTGGCGCTGCGCCTTATTCCAAAGAAGATCAAGACGCTTCAAGAACTTTCGCTTCCTCCCATTCTGGAAATGTTCACAAAGCGCAAGCAGGGATTCTTTCTTGTTGTCGGTCCGGTTGGGCAGGGAAAGTCAACGACGCTTGCTGCAATGATTGAGATGATCAATCGCGAGCGCGCAGAAAACATCATCAGCATCGAAGACCCAATCGAATACGTCTTCACTCCCGACCGCTCAATCATTAGTCAGCGTGAGGTCCACTTTGATACAAAAGATTTTCAGATTGCACTCCATGCGTGTTTTCGCGAGGATGTGGACATCATCCTCATCGGCGAAATGCGCGGGCTTGAGACCATCTCAACTGCGGTTACTGCGGCCGAAACAGGACACATGGTCTTCTCGACACTCCATACCAACAATGCTTCCCAGACAATCGACCGCATCATCGACTCATTCCCACCTGAGCAGCAGGACCAAATTCGCGTTCAGCTCGCCGGCTCTCTCGCGGGAATATTCTCACAGCGCCTCGTTCCGCGTATTTCCGGGGGATTGGTGCCCGCGTACGAGCTTTTGATCAACAACAATGCTGTGGCAAACCTTATCCGTGAGCGCCGTACACACGAAATACCCATGGTCATCGAAACGGGAATGGAGCTTGGCATGATTGATATGAATCGCTCGCTTGCGGAGTTGGTGCGGGCGGGGGAGATTACTGCGGAGAATGCGTACCTGCACTCCTTCAATCCGCGCTCACTCGAGCGCATGATCTAACCTTATGCCTATTTTTTGCGTAGGACTTTGTTGTCATCACAACGAACCCCCAGCAACGTACCCAAAGTACTTCTTGGTGGTGTCGTTGCTCGACGCCTCGTCCTACACTAAAAAATATACCTAAGGTCTTACGTACGTCGAACCCACTTCTTTGACGTCTCGCAATACTCCGTGAATGTCAGCGAATTGGTGGTCTGTTTATTTAAAGATGCTGTATAATAGACTAGTCAATAGAGTGACAACACATACCCATGCTTTATCGTTATAAATCTGTCGACCAACTGAGTGGAGAGGAGAAATCCGGCACTATCGAGGCGGCGTCTGTTGACGTTGCAATTGGCTCGCTCCAGAGACGCAAGTTGATTATTATCTCGATCGTACCAGCGGACAATGTTCCTTTTTTGGAAAAGATGATGTCGATGGGGAAAAAAGTTGCATATCGCGATGTTGTTATTTTGTCTCGTCAGATTTCCACACTTTTCAATGCACAAGTGTCTGCGCTTCGTGTTTTCCAGTTGCTGGCACTCGAGGCGGAGAACGAAATTTTGAGAGTGCGGTTGAACGAAGTGACCGAGGATATTCAGGGAGGAATGTCTCTTTCTGATGCTCTGCATAAACATTCGGATATTTTCTCGGATTTCTACGTCAACATGGTCCGCGCAGGTGAAGAGTCGGGAAATCTTTCCAATACGTTTTCCTATCTCGCAGACTACCTCGACCGTTCGTTCGAGCTTGTTTCTAAAACAAAGAACGCACTCATATATCCCGCCTTTGTGGTCACTGTGTTTTTTATCGTGATGATACTCATGTTGGTTGTCGTCATCCCAAAACTATCGGTGATTATCCTCGAAACAGGAAAGGAGCTCCCCATCTACACGAAGGTGGTCATTTCCATGTCCAACCTCCTCATTAATGACGGACTGTTTCTTCTCGTCGCCTTGGTCATTGCTGCTTTCTTGTTTGTTCGTTATATGGGCACGGAGACGGGGAAGGCGACATTGTCTCTCATGTCACTTAACCTTCCGTACATTGGAGACCTCTACAAAAAACTCTATCTTGCGCGTATTTCAGACAACTTAAATACCATGCTCTCCTCAGGCATTGCCGTCGTGCGTGCGGTGGAGATTGCCGCATCAGTCGTCGGAAATGAGACCTACCGAACACTTCTCCTCCAGGTTTCTTCCGATGTGCGTACCGGAGTGTCGCTTTCTCAGGCAATGGGAAAACACCCTGACGAGATTCCCGGTATCATGGTGCAAATGATTAGAGTCGGCGAAGAGACTGGAGAAGTGGGCAGCATCCTCGAGACACTCTCGAAGTTCTATAAACGCGAAGTGGACAATGCCGTTGAAACACTGATCTCACTCATCGAGCCTGCGATGATTATCATGCTCGGGTTGGGGGTGGGAGGGTTGCTGGTTTCGGTACTTATGCCGATTTACGACATCGCCGGTTCCTTTTAAAAAATCGCCAAATTGTGCGCACTTCAATTTTTTCATCCACGAAAGGTTCGGTGGACGTACCCAACGTACGCCCACGCTAACACTTCCGCGTCGAAAAAATCGAATTGCATCCCAATTAGGCAATTTTTTCCGAGTGTCCTCGCAAATACCGCCTCGGTCCAGGACTTCGTATCGCATCCAACCCTGAAGACTTTTCTTCTTAGGAGGCCAGCATGAACACTTCTGCGTCGAAAAAAACGAATCCCACTCCATTTAGATAATTTCAACAGCGCCCTTTATCAGACTAGGGCCTTGCTCCTGCTTCGGCAGTTAAGACACCAAAGGAGCCTTTTGCCGTTGTGCCTTGGTTTGATTAAATTGTCATCCGTCATTATAATATCTGCATCACAATTTATATGAACGATATTGAGATCACAAAACTTTCCAAGGAATATTACACCAATGCGGGAACCGTGAGTGCGGTGCATGAGCTTTCCTTGTCCATCAAAAGCGGAAGCGTTTTCGGATTTCTCGGTCCGAATGGTGCCGGAAAAACAACGGCCATGAAAATGTTTGTCGGCCTCACAGAACCGACGTCGGGAGAGATACTCATCGCCGGAGGAAGTCCAAAAGACATTCACACGAGGGCGCGTATCGGCTTTATGCCCGAATCCCCTTCATTTTACTCGTATCTTTCAGGAAAAGAATTTCTCGAGCTAGTGACCGCAATTTTTGCTACGGAAAATGTTGGCGCGCGCATTACGGAGGTGCTCAAGGAGGTAGACCTCGTCGGAAAGGAGGACCGACAGATTCGTACGTACTCAAAGGGCATGTTGCAGCGACTTGGTCTTGCGCAGGCCATTATCAACGACCCGGATATTTTGTTTCTCGATGAGCCGCTCGACGGCCTTGATCCACTGGGGCGAGCAGAAATCAAGCAAATAATCATCAAGCTCAAGAATCGGGGGAAAACCGTCTTTCTCAATTCGCATATTCTCGCGGATGTCGCGGAGATTTGCGATACGGTGGGTATCATCGACAAAGGGCACCTCATTGCTTGTGATAGTCCGGAGGTGCTGTCAAAGGGCTATCGCGACCTCGAGGACGCCTTTGTGCACATTATTCACAAGGAGCGCGCTTCAGGTGAATCAAAACGTGCGGGTGAGTCTGTTGGTCTTGCGACACCAAAGGAAGAAGCTCGTAGTGCACATAAGCCAAAATAATTATGATGAACAGAATTCTCGCCATTGCCAAAAATACTTTTCGCGAAACACTCCGTGACCGCATTCTGTGGTCAGTGCTCGTGGTGATGCTTGCGGTCATCGCGTTCTCACTGTTTGTCGGGTCAGTATCGATGGGAGAGGACAAGCGCATGATAGTTGACTTTGGATTAACTGCGATTTATCTTTTACAAATATTCGTCGCCATCTTTATCGGTTCGATGCTCATGTATCGAGAAATTGACCGCAAAACGTTTTTTCTCATCATTCCAAAACCCATTCGCCGCGAGGAGATAATCCTTGGGAAGTGTTTCGGTCTCACCGCGACGACCGTTGCTGTTACTGCGCTCTCAACCCTCGCTCTTTTTTGTATTTTGTATTTTAAGGGCATTGAAGGTGCGTATCTTGCTGTCTTGGTGTCCGTCTTACTTTCGACGCTCGAGTCGGTTGTCCTCATCCTCCTATCGATACTGCTCTCCGGATTGACTTCACCCATCTTGGCGGCGATATACACGATTGCTTTTTTTCTTATCGGTCATTCGAGCGATATCTTGCAGACGCTCATTACGTCGAGCGCGTCGGCAGTTTCCGGATTTTTCTTGAAGGCAGCATATTTTGTTATGCCTAACCTCGATAAATTCAACATTCGCAATGAGGTGGTATACGGTATTCTTCCCGACACACGCGGAATTGCCGTCTCCATTCTATATGCGCTTAGCTATGCCGTTTTCCTCTTCCTGCTCGCGAGGGCGATGTTTGCAAAAAAAGAGTTTTAGTAGGGGATTGAAGTATGTCTATGCGAACAAACTCACGATTTCATATTGCAGTCTCCGTATTTCTCCCGCTGCTGTTTCTTGGCGGGTCAGTCGCGGCGCAACTACGATACGATACAATTCTGGAGGAAAATTTTAAGCCCCGACAGCCGGTGCATCGCTTCCTCATGCCGTCGACGGTCGTCCGCTATTTTGCATTTGGATTTGAAAATATGCTCGCTGACTATTATTGGGTTTCTGCCGTTCAGGATATGGCGAAGTGGGACAGGCGTGACGCGTACTATCCGGAGTACTTCCGCATCATTTCGACACTAGACCCGAAATTCGCATATCCTTACATCTTTGCCGCGTTGACTGTCCCGACAAAAAATATTCCCGAGTCACTTGTGTGGCTCACGGAGTTGAGCGATCGTGGCATTGCGGCCATTCCAACGAGTTGGGAGATACCCTTTTATACGGGACTCGATTTTCACGCAATTGGGAAGTCGTATGAGCGGGCGGCGCATTACCTTGGTATCGCCGTCAAAATAGAATCGAGTCCGGTTGCAGCGCGTACGGCATATGGTCTCTTCCTTCTTCATAGTTCAACAGATTACGAGCGGTCGCGCGCATTGTTTCAAGCGATGTATGAAACGACCGAATATGAGGAGACGAAGCGGGTGGCAAAAGAGCGCATCGAACTGCTCGATTACATTGAGGCGATCGACAGAGCATCGGTGGCATATAAGACACGCAATCATGAGTTTCCCGAGACGCTCGAAAATCTCGTTGATAGGGGGTATATTCAGGTTCCTCCCGAGATAGTCAAGCGATATCCCATCGAAATAGACAAGGAAACCGGGAAGGCCTCGTTGAGGTAGTGTATTCTGCCGTTTGCATCACTGCCGGGAGGGAGTTTTTATGAGACGAATAACCGTAGGGGCAATACTTTTGGTTATCCACACCTCTTGCATGCGTGAAGTTGCCCGCGTGGTACTATAAGTACATTGCCTGCTCCAATCAATGAGGCAGATATGTCTTGTCAATTATTAATTATTATTTAATTTTTTTATGATGTTTATTTCATTGAAAAATCGTACGAAAGGTTTCACCCTGATCGAGCTCCTCGTCGTGATCGCGATCATCGGTATCCTCTCGTCCGTCGTGCTCGCATCGCTCTCGACCGCTCGCCAGAAGTCACGTGATGCAAAGCGCATCTCAGACCTTGGACAGCTTCAGCTCGCACTCGAGCTTTCGTTTGATGCGAATCAGAATTACCCAGCAAGTGTTGCGGCGTGCGTAGGCCCGGTTACTTGTACTGCAGCGGCATCACTGATCGCGCCGTTCTTCCCTAACTATATTCCGAATATTCCTATACCACCAACAGGAACCGGATGGCTTCAATACGGATATATCGGTTTGACGACAAACGCCGCCGGTTACTCAGGAGTTGCTGCAACGACGGTATCCTACGTTCTTGCATCGATACTTGAGCGTGCCGACAACCCGGTCACTAACGGCGATGCTGACCTAGCCGTCGCCGCAAGTGGTGTGTTCGTGACACCCTTTGCCGGTAGCTTGGTTAACTGTGTCGCCGGTGTAGGTGACCAGTGTTACGACATCAAGCCGTAATATATTTACAGACAGTCTGATGAAAACACCCCGAGCAAGTACTCGGGGTGTTTTTGTGCATGGTATACTTATACTCAATATGGACATGTATCATTTTGTGCTTCTTGCCACTGCGTTTGTGCTCGGTGTTTCTATTGGGAGCTTTCTCAATGTGCTGATATTTCGCCTGCGAAGCGGTTCACGCATCACCGGCCGCTCAAAGTGCATGAGCTGCGGAAAGACACTCACCCCGCGCATGTTGATTCCGCTCTTCTCGTATCTCTTGCAGCGCGGGAGATGTGCCTTTTGCGGGTCTCGCATCGCGATTCAGTACCTGCTTGTCGAAGTGCTCCTTGGTCTTTTGTATGTTGCGACAATACTCGTACGCGGGTTTGATCCGCTTCAGGCCTCGTTTAGTGAGACGTTTTTTGTCCTCGGAGATGCGGTCATTTGGACGACATTACTCGCAATTACTGTCTACGACCTAAGGCACAAGATTATCCCCGACAGTTTCTCGCTCTTCCTCGCTCTCTCGGCCGGTGTATTGGTCCTCGTGAAGTGGAATCTCGGCGTACTCCCCACAAGCTATGTGCCATTTTGGGAGACAATGCCTACCTGGGTAGACCTTCTCGCCGGGCCGCTCCTCGCAACTCCCTTTGCACTGCTCTGGTTCTTTTCAGGTGGACGCGCAATGGGGCTTGGTGACGCGAAGATAGCATGGGGGATAGGGTGGTTTCTTGGGTTTTCACTCGGGATATCATCCGTGATACTCGCTTTTTGGGTCGCGTTTTTCCCCAGCCTCGCGTTGTTGTTACTTCGCTCAAGACGTTTTACAATGAAGTCAGAGATTCCCTTTGCGCCGTTCTTTGTGACCGGGACATTTCTCGCCTATGCATTTGGTATCAACGTGCTGAACTGGACATTTTAGTATGCACCAATACTCATTAACAAAAAAACAAGAAATTGAGTGCGAAGGAGGTCTGTGTGCCCGTGGCTTCGGTGCGGCGTTTTTATCGCGACGACTTGTAACACAAAAGACCACATCAGGATTTACCCTTGTTGAGATGATTGTAACAGTAGCTGTTTTTGTCACACTCAGCACGACTCTCCTTGTGAGCTATAGCGGAATGAATAAGCATCTCAACGTCGACTCCTCCGCGCACCAAATCGGCCAGTGGGTACGCGATGCCCAGGTGTCGGCCATGAGCGTACGGAGTGCCAAGAACGCTGCGGGAACCTACTCCGGTTTTGGTATCCACTTTGATTTTGCCGAAAAAGAGAAATTTATTTATTTTGCCGATATTAACAGTAATCTTCGATATGATGACGGGGGTGCTGCATGCGGGGCTGTGGGAAACGTCGAATGCGAACGCGAGATATTTTTGACGCAGGGAAATAAGATATATTCCTTGTGTGGTCAAGTTGTCGGTGCTATTTCGGATGCGCGTTGTATTGTGCCGAATGGTGTGTCCAGTGTGATTGATATTGTTTTTACGCGACCCGAACCTGACGCACGCATTACCGGAGACATAAACGGCGTAGGCTTTCCTACTACATACAGTAGCGCCCGCATCACCATCACCTCACTCAAGGGTTATCGGCGCACTGTCGAAGTGTGGACGACGGGGCAGATATCCATTCAGTGAGCAGTTTCAACATGAAATTTTTTCTTAAAACGAACGCACAAAAAAAGTTGAATACCACGGGAGGTTTTTCGCTGCTTGAAATGCTCGTCGCGACGTCGCTCTATGTCGTCGCAATGCTTGTCATTGTTGGCGCGCTTATTTCTCTCGAGTCGGCCAGTCGTAAGGCGCGCACCATACGGGTGGCGACCGATAATGTGAGCGCGGCTATCGATTCGATGTCGCGTACTATTCGCATGGGCAGCTATTTTCACTGTGGGTGCACGGGAACACATGCGGCAATCAGTGTGCCCGCAGATTGCCCAATAAACGCTGCCGGTACCGGCGTCATTGCAGCCGGGCGTGGTGATACCTGTCTTACGTTTGAAAGCCAGAACGGCAACCCTGCGGATGTGGACGACCAATATATCTACAGGTTGTCGGGGCAGCAGATTCAACGTTCTACGAACAGCGGTACCTCTTGGCTCAGCATGACGGCACCCGAGATTAGCATCATGCAGCTCGCCTTTTATGTCGGAGGCACCACGCTCTCAGGCGACCAACCGTACATCACGATGTTTATCAGTGGTAGTGCAACGTCTTCACTTGCAAAAGTAAGCACTTCGTTTGATATTCAAACTACCGTATCAGCTCGCACTCCGAACTTCCTTCTCACTCCATAATTTATGAAAACTGCTTTACGGAAAACAGGTGGGTTTACGTTGATTGAGGCAATTGCCTCGATAACACTTTTGATATTCGCCATTACCGGTCCGATGGCGCTTTCGGCGCAGAGTCTTCGTGTCTCACGCGACGCACGCCTACAGCTTGAGGCGACACATCTTGCAGAAGAGGGCATCGAGGTTGTTTATAATATTAGGGCAAATAACTCTGCGGACGATGCCGCGATGCCACCAACCGATTGGATGGATGGGCTGTTGTCCGAGTGTACGGTGATAGCTGGCGGCACGCAGGGCTGCGTAGTGGATATGACTGACCATACGGGTGGAGGCCCAAACCCTGTGTGGGGAAATAGCGCGATAAAAAGTTGTAATGCCGCACAATGCCCAGATGCGATACCTCTCTACAAAAACAACACGAGCGGAATATTTCGCCAGAAGTCG
>JAYSTI010000009.1:0-45317 GCA_043719805.1 Candidatus Lloydbacteria bacterium | reverse complement strand
TGGTAGTACTGGTCTATCTTGAGCAATGCTTCGACTTTTCCATCGTTATCAGCAAATTCAAGAAATGCTTTTTCAAACCCTCCGCGATTGGACGGGTAAGAAAGCTTTTCGTAAATCGTTTTCACAATATCGAGAGAAAAGTTTTCACGCATGCGCAATTCTGAGACTTCAGAAAAATTGCGTTTCAGTATTTTTGCTTCGCTTGCGTCGGTAATTTGCTGCATTTCCAAAACAACCTTCGCAATCTCTTTAATCACGTGCTCCGTCACTACACCGTTTTTTGCCAATAGTACTTTCCAATTATTTTCCACGAATGGATCGAATGGTTCACCAAAAAGCTTCGTACGCACAAATGCATCAATTGTCTTTACCACTTCGAGATTGTTTATCTGCATCGCGGGAAACGTCTTCATCTTGCGTTGCCCCACGCGCGCCATCCTATTCACTGTGACATTCAGTATCTTCTCAAGATATTCATTATAGCTCTGCGAGTGGAAGAGGCTTGCGTCTACAGTATATTCGCCAAAGCGCGTTTTGACCGTCATTTCCTCTGCAACAAATTGCTCACCCGACTTTGCAAAGAATGACTTAAGGGTTGCAAGTGGGTACACCGTAAAAGATTCCAATTTTTCGACTCCCATTTCTTCGCAGACAAGGTTTTCTTCCGACTCTTTCACAATGATCGGCCAGTACATATCGTACGCACGATAATTCTCCTTCAGTCCCACACGAATGATGTCACCCAAGACGTCCGTGCGGTCGGTCGGCTCATCTTCCAACTCTGTCACTGGCATATTTTCCAGATCCTCGTAAAACTGAAGAAATGCGGGATGCTCGATGATGGTGAGCATGTCGAGAAAACTATTTGGCTCGCGTTTCTCTACCAATAGTCGCTGGATATTCTCTTTTTTGATCTCCGCATATTCCGGCTCACGCCACATAAGCCGCAGCCCGCGACCTATCGTCTGCTCGAGTAAAATTGGTGCCTCGCTCGCACGCAGTGGCACGATGACGCAGACGTTATTCACATCGAAACCCTCACGGAGCATGAGCACAGACACAATGACCTTCGGATCGGCATGCTTGTCTATATTAAACAATCGCTGCTTCAGCATACGCCAATCTTCGTCCGATATCTCGCCCTTTTTATTAGAGTCCACACGGAGCACCTCATCATCGCCAAACCCTTCGAGTTTCAAGAAATCCACAACAAGCGGGGAAACGTCCGTATTTTCACACATCACAAGCATCTTCGGATGCTTCGTCGAGGTGCCGTCTTTTTCTTTGGTGAACTCAATAAAATGCTTCTCGAGTATACTGAGTCGTCGCAGTCCTGCACGGAGCATCAGCTTCTGCCCTTCCGAAAGTCCCACGACTTTTTTGTTTTCACGAATGGCGGAAAAGTCTATCGCGACATCTGTCAGCTCTTTGCGCTTATCTATCGCAATTGTCTTCACCAACCCTGCACGAATAGCAGTATGCAAATCAAAGTCCACGATCACATGGGGGAAATAATGCTTTGTCCTTTTCTGTCCGCTCCCCGTCACATCGTATGGTGTCGCAGAAAAGTCCGCCTGAATGAAGCGGCTTCCTTTACCCTTTGCGATTGCGTTCAAACTCTTCTGCCACTCCACCTCTTTCACTTCGCCATACGCTTTGTTTTCATGTATGTGGTGTGCTTCATCATTGATGACCATCAGGTCTGGTAACTCCACAAGAAAGTCCATCTCGCGCCCACCGAGATACGCCGAGTCGAGAGTATCAAGCGAGTTCCCCCCGGATACACCAGGGCGTACTGGCAACAGCTCTTTGAGCATCGACTGCGGATCGTCGAGTGCAGCACCCTCCATCTCATCTTCTTTCTCTTCTCTATCCAAGAATAAATGCCAATTCGCAATTGCGATCAATCCGTCTCCTGTCGTTTTCATTCCTATCTCCTGCTTTTTTGCAACGCTGTTCTGGATAAATCCAAACACTTCATCGCAATAGTTCGGCGGAATGAAGAGATCTTTGAATTTCTGAAAATCAGAAAGTTCAAATTCTCGCTCTCCACGCTCATTCTCTTTTCCAAGATATGCGTCAAGAAGACGTTCGTAGACGATAATACCAGGAGCGACAAACAAAAAGTTCTTCGTATACTTCCCCGACTTCTCCGCTTCATGCTTCGCATTCACATACTGCCATATCAAGAGTGCGTGCATCACCCACGTTTTCCCCGTCCCTGTTGCCATTTTGATACCGTATTTCGGGATTTCATATTTCGCTTTCGCTAGCTCAGCAAAATCGATCTCGCTCAACAATTCCGGCGCCAGATATTCATATACTCCGCGGACACTCTTTGTCCCGAGAACCTCATGAAGATAAACCGTATTCAATATCGCCTGCTTCTGCCCTTCGTGAAAGTTCATATACCGTGTATCGGTGTGCGGCTCTTTGAACCAAAACTTGAGCAAGTCCGCAGTCACTGGCGAAACTTGCGAAAGCATCTCCCCACTCTCCCACGAGGCGTTCACTTTTGGCGTAATGTACTCCCTCGCAAGTTTGAGGGGAATATCTCGTGTTCCAATACTTATAGGTGAGGGCATAATATCAAGCGATCTTTTGAATAACGATACTTTCAAAACCAAACACGTCGACTGCCTTTACACACACCGTCCGCGCAGATTTCTTCGCTACGGTCATTTTCGTGCTATTGATCACATGATAAGGGTCGCCGTCATTATCTTCGTTTTCGCGATAATCCTGCCACGTGCTGCGAAATGTCACGCCGTCATAATCTGGGTCGATGCTCCAATATTCAATAAGTGAGAGCGGGTCGCGCGCGATGAGCTCCTTCAGCTTCGTCTTGTCGGCATCATCAAGCGGAATATTGTCGGGCGAAAGCAGTGTGTAATTTTCAAGCACAATGTGTAGCTCTTCTTCCATCTCAGAAATATGCTTCACTGATATCGGCTTTACGGTGAGGTACTGCAAAGACGCGAAGCGGATCTTCTTGTTGTTCACAAGGTCTTTGTAGCTCGCTTTTGTTTTGAGTTTGTCGAGTAAGTCTGGGGGTATGACGAGCACTTCGAGTTTGTCATCGGCAATTTGGAGTATCGCCTCGGTGATATCGTAGGTGAAGTTCCAACCAAGCACGACCACCTTACTCCATCCGCCGAGAAAGCTCGCCTTCAACTCCTGTGCACGCTTGAGCGTAGCGAGGCCGGTCATTTTGTTTGGGGAATCCACGAGCACGAGCGTGCGTGATTCTTTGATATAGCCAAGGTTTTTGTTTGTATTATCCGCGTCAGCAAAGGGTATAGCGCCGTAGAGCTGCATCACCACCTGCGCCAAATCGCCCACGCGACGGTACTGCCCCGAGGAAGCGAATGCCTCTTTTTGGTAATCCCCAATACTCTGATACAAGAACGGCTTTGCACTTTGGTCGATCAATCGCTTGCGCATGATGAGCGCAGCAGGCTTGCCGATGTCCGAGCCGATCCATCTGCGGCCCAGCTTTTCTGCAACTGCGATTGTAGTACCTGAGCCAGAAAAAAAATCAGCGACAAGGGAATTTTTGTCTGTGGCAGATTCAATCACTCTTTTTAATAACCTTTCTGGCTTTTGAGTATCGTAATCTACAGATTCATTTGAACTTTTCATGACTCCGATTCTCACACTTTCATCAATCCATAAACTGCCTACTACCTGTCCTTCTGTTTTTGTTAAATATCTTTTTTGATACACAGCTCCTTTTACGCCAATTCGAATATTCCCATTTTTATATTCTTCATCGATTCGATCCTGAGTCCACGCCCAGTGCCTCCCTGAGGGAGGCTCAATTTCTCGATCTCCAAAAGTTCTAACATCACCCTGACCTGGTGCATCCAAAGTGACCCATCCATATTTTCCTTTTTCATCTTCATGTTTATATGTTTTGTTAACATATTCTTCACTATGATCAACAAAAATGGTATTTACACTGACACTCTGACGACTTTTTGAATACCAATATAAAGTATCATGAATTTTCCCTGTTTTTGTGTCACTCTTTGGTTTTGTTTTCATCCAAATAATCTCATTTAAGAGATTTGATTTCCCAAAAATATCATCCAGTAAAATTTTTACATAATGCCCGACATGCCAGTCGATATGGACGTAAATCGAACCTTTATCAGAAAGAAGCTCACGCATGAGTGCGAGCCGTGGATAGAGCATTTTTAAGTATGAAACTGTGCCGTCCTTCCACGTATCAGAATATGCGAACTGCTCAATGACGGTCGGCTTTTGCTCGAGGTCGATTCCGGGAAGCATTATCTTCGTGCGGTAGTCCGCCTTGCTGTCGAAGGGTGGGTCGATGTATATAAGGTCAATTTTCCCACGCATCGATGGCAATCCGCTTTCGCGGTCGCCAGAGAGGAGCGCCTGCATGGTGAGGAGGTTGTCGCCATAGACAAGGCGATTCATCCATTCTTTTTCGTTGAGAACTGCACCGTCATTAAATAGTTTCGCCACGGCAGAGTCCTTTGCGGGCAAAACTATTTCGTTGGTTTGAAGGGCGAGGCGGTCGGAGCCTGCGATGCGCTCCAGTATCTTCTCCACCTCCTTTTTTCCTTCATCCACAATACGAGGCAGCTCATATAGTAATGAGCTCATTTTCTTGGTCGTGTTTAACTGCGCACTAATAAATCGAGTTTCCTTACAACAGGAAGCTCCCCACCAGAAAGGGAACGACAACTCTTTCGAGCTGCCCGTGGAGCCTTTCGGCAACCACGACACGACCAAGGGCGTCCCTCCCTGGTGGGGAGGTTACTACTTTGGTCGTGATTCTTTATTAAGCCATGCCAACGAGCTGTCTTTCGGACGCACGCGAGTTTAGGCAATGTTTTCGAACTCATACAGCATACCAAAAACTGGCAGAAAGTGTAAAAACAGCTCATCAAATAGTGACGATCTTATATTGTCACATCAACCAAAAACCAGTCGAATATCATTTGGTCAAGACCATTTGATATTCAAGTATCAATTCGTCGCAAAACACAAAACCCACTCGAGTGAGCGGGTTTTGATTATTTATCCTGAGAAGCGAGGGTTTATCACTTTTGAAAGGACTCTCGGAGGACAATTGGCTTGGTCTTCATTCTGATGAAGCAATTGGCCGAGAGTGACAGCGGCCCCCGCAGGAGGGGCCGACTGTGTGCCTTTCAAAAGTGATAAACCTGAGCGGGTTTTATTTCTTCCACTTCTTACTTGGTGCATCCGACGCCTTCCTCTCCTTTTTCTTTCCTTCGTTTGCAGTGTCGCGGAATGGGAAGCCGAGGTGCTCCATGAAGTCGATTGACTCCTGCTTGTTCTTTGTCGAAAGAACAATGGTGAGTGCGAGACTGAACACATCTTTCAAGTCTTCATCTGCAGTCTCAGGAAATATTGTGTGCTCTTTGATACCGAGAGTGAAGTTGCCCATCGCATCAACTGAGCTTGCGCGAAAACCGCGGAAGTCGCGTGTGCGAGGAATGGCGATGTTTACAAGCTTGTCGAGAAATCCCATCATGTGGGGTCCACGCATGGTGACCATCTGTCCGATGACATCACCCTCACGAAGCTTAAATGAAGCGATAGACTGCTTTGCTTTTCTAGCCGAAGCCTTCTGTCCGGTAATCATGCCGATACGGCTTGCGACAAACTCATTCTTCTTTTTGTCGTTGCGAGACATCTTGCCGGTGCCCACGGAAATGATGACCTTCTCCACCTTGGGAGCTTGCATGACATTCTTATATCCGTACTTCTCTTTCAGTTTTGGATACGCTGACTTTACTTTTTCTTTTATTGTTGGAACGTTCATAATAGTTCAATTATTTCTTCAACTTCTTCTTCGGCTTGTCTGCCAATGCCAACTTGGACACACGGAGCGGCATGGCAACTTCAATGGTTTGTCCTTTCTTTCCTTCCGACTTTGCGCGCTGATGCTTCTTACGCATGTTGAGACCCTCAACAACCGCAGTACCCTTCTTTGGCATGACATGAGCGACCTTGCCCTTCTTTCCTTTATCCTCTCCCGAGAGAATCACGACTTCGTCTCCTTTTTTTATATGCATAAGCCTATGGGAAATTAAACGACCTCGGGGGCCAAGGAAATAATCTTCTGGAATCCTTTCTCTGAGATCTCACGAGGAATCGGTCCGAAGACGCGACCTGCGCGTGGCTCATTCTTTGCGTCGATCAAAACGACTGCGTTCTCATCAAAGCGGATGTACGAACCGTCACGGCGACGAAATGCATTCGCAACGCGAACGACTACGGCACGGCAGACTTCACCCTTCTTGACTCCCTTGCGAGGCTCCGCAGTCTGGACAGAAAGCACGACCAGGTCACCGAGACCTGCGTAGCGTTTCTTCGAACCGCCGAGCACCTTAAAGATGCGTCCGACCTTACCTCCGGAGTTATCTGCAATCTTTACTATTGAGCGTGGTTGTATCATATATTTGTCTGTTTATGCGATTCCGCGCGTCTTCATATACTGTTCAACATCCTGGGTTCCGACCTTTTCAACCGCAGTAAATGCCTTGTGCTTCGACAATGGTGCGCATGCCTCAATGCGGACCTTGTCTCCGATCTTGAATTCGTTCTTTGCATCGTGCACTTTGTAGCGCTTGTGATGCTTCACGTACTTCTTGTATTTTGGATGCTGCTCGTAGCGAGTGACCAGGACGACGCGCGTTTTGTCCATCTTGTCGGACACAACGACACCGACCATCGACTGCTTTTTCGTTTGTATTGTATTGGTTTCCATAGTCGTCATGATTAATTCTCGTTTCGAGAAGCGAGTTCGGTTAGGAGACGCGCAACTGCCTTCTTTGCATTTGCACCCGCCTTCAAATTCTTCGCCTTACTGCCGGTAATATCAAAACGGAACTGCTTGACCTCCGCACGCTTCTCAACAAGGGCCTTCTCGATTTCTTTCTCCGACATCTTTCGTACTTCTGTGATTTTCATATAGATGGGATTAGACAATATCGCGAGTAACCATGCGGGAGAGGACTGCAAGCTTCGACCCGGCTTTTCTAATTGCTTCCTTTGCTTGCACAAACGTCACTCCGTCAATCTCAAAAATGATGCGGCCCGGAAGAATTTCTGCAACGAAACCCTGAGGGTCACCCTTTCCCTTGCCCATCGGCACTTCTGCGCCTTTCTGTGTATATGGCCTGTCGGGGAATACGCGAATCCACACACGTCCGGTCTTGCCGACGTTTCTCGAAAGCACGCGACGAGCGGCTTCGATCTGGTTTGAAGTGATGCGTGACTCAGTCTCCGCTTTCAGTCCGTATGAACCGTAGGCAAGTGTCGTACCGCGTGATTCGATGCGATTCTTCTTGCGGTTCCAGCGATCCGACTGCCACTTACGATGTTTTACTTTTTTTGGAAATAACATAAGCCTATTCTAATTATGAGTGATGAGCTCCTTGTGCCTTTGGTGCGACCACAGCCTTTGCCTTCTCGGCAAACACTTCACCCTTGTAGATCCATACTTGAATACCGATGACACCATATGGAAGATATGCCTTCTCGCGAGCGAAATCGACGTCTGCGCGGATGGTCTGTAGAGGAATGTTGCCCGCCTTCACAAATTCACGACGAGACATGTCTGCTCCTCCCAATCGTCCGGAAAGCTCGATGCGTGCTCCTTTGACATCGCGATTTGCCATGACCTTTTCAAGCAACTGCTTGATAACGCGCTTGAACGGCATACGCTTCTCGAGTCCTTCGGCGGTCATTTGTCCGACGATGGCTGCGTTTGACTCAGGACTGCGGACTTCTTCAATATCAATCTTGATATCCTTCGGATGCTTCATCTTCCAACGTGCGAGCTTCGACATCACGTCGTTCTTCAACTTCACAGCACCTTCACCGGAGCGTCCGATGATGAGACCCGGGCGAGCAGTCTTGATGAGAATCTTCCAAGTCTTGTCGTTTCGTTCCATGACGATTTCGGAAACGTGTGACCCGCGAAGTTTCTTCTCGAGGAACTCGCGCATGAGAATGTCGCCCTTTAAATATTCTTGATACTGACCACGATCGGCGAACCAGCGCGACTTCCAGTCACGGAGGATTCCTAGCCGATGCGCATATGGATGTACATGATGTGACATAAGTGAATATATAGAATAAAAATTATTTCGCTAGGGCGGAGGCTACTTTCTTAGTAACGGTTTTCTTTGCAGTAACCTTCTTGGCAACAACGTCCTTTGCTGGTTTTGCTTCGGTTTTGGTGGTTTTTGCTGCGGCCTTTGCGTCAGCTGCGGATTCATCGGTAAGCGTAACGACAATATGACTTGTGTGCTTATGGATTGGGAATGCGCGACCTTGTGCGCGAGGGCGTGAGCGTTTCAGCACCGGGCCTTTGTCGACGCGGATGCCTTTTACAAAAAGCTTCTTCTCGTCGATTCCTTGTGCCTTTGCATTTGCAACGGCGGACATGACGAGCTTGTGAAACACTGGGGCGACGCGCTTGGTGCGATGAGAAAGCTCGAGGAGAGCCATTTCGATAGTCATACCCTTTAAGAGGGTAGCAACAAGACGAACCTTGCGAGGGGCCTGACGATACTGAGAGAGTTTAGCGGTAATTTCCATGGTAATAAATTATTTCTTCTTAGCTGCGTCAGCTCCCTTGGCTGCCTTTGCGGCAGAAATCTCAGCCTCCTTCTGCTTTGACTCAAGATCCTTCTGCATCTTTCCGCCGTGACGATGGAATTTGCGGGTTCCCGAAAATTCACCCAGGCGATGTCCGACCATTTCTTCATTGACTTTGACCTCAATGAATTCCTTGCCGTTATGCACACCAAAAGTGTATCCCACCATCTCCGGGGAGATTTGTGATGCGCGCGCCCACGTCTTAATAACACCGGCAACGTCCGGCTTCTTGCCCGCGATCTTCGTGAGCAACTTCTCGTACACGTATGGTCCCTTTTTTAGCGATCTTGTCATATTGTTTATAAAATTTTCTAAACTGGCTTTGCAATTTTTTTTGATTTTTCGATAGAGAATTACCAACGTCCCTGATCCACCCACGACGTAGGAAAATGCTATTTGAAATACCTTGAGCTAGATACTACTCAAACACCCCAAAGAAGTCAATATATACGCTCGGCATTGCCTTTTGAGGGTACGGATAAAAGTCTGCTGACTTTTTCCACTACAAGGAGTACTTCCAATCTCATACTCCTTACGGTCGTTGAGATTTAGGTCGCTCAGACTCGCCTGCCCGGCTCCGTAGCCCCCCAAAGGGCAATGCCTCGCTCCCAGAGGCACAGTCGGCACCGTTTGCCCAAGATAAGAAGTCCCTCGCTCCAGAAGAGCGGTGTTCGAGTTTGGCGTAGAAATACGTTGCAAAAGCAGTGATATTTATGTATTGACATGTGGAAGTTTCATGATATGATACTACTAGATTCAACCACAGGGAGCGGGAATGACAATTGCTACTGCGAGACTCACTGATGCCGAGCACCAGCAGTTCTCAAACGATATCGGACACCCAGACTGGAATATGTGCGTCACGGTCGCTCGTGAAGGCGACACGACGACTGTTTCCAACAAGGGCAACTTGCCCACTGGAGCCGATGGGCGGTATTTCTTCTGTCGGTCGCTCAAAGACGGACTGCTCCGCACCTGGGGCTACCACAAAAAATTCACCGTCATTCCGGCAGCAACCTGACCTACCCCACCCCAGCCGCAAGGCCGGGGTGATTTTTTTATGCCACACGAAACCACATTTGTGCGTGGACAACCCTGTGGATTGCCTGTGGAGAAGAGCCACTCGTAAAGACTCATGCTATAATTTTTATCATGTACGAAGAAAATAAGAGCATATTTATAATTATGGGTGGTATTGCGAGCGCCATCCTTGTAATAGCGGTTATATTCATAATGTTTTCCGGCGACAACAAAGAGTCTGCGTCCCCGGCACCGGAACAAGCCGCCCCGGTAGCAACACAGAAAAGCGAGTTGCTGCAGAACGTTATCAAGGACAGTGTTTTGAGAAGTACTGATGGCGGCGAAACCTTTGAGTCATATTTCACTATCGCGACGACGGCTGGAGCCAAGCTTGGTCTTGCTGACGTGCTTTCTATCTCCTTTCACCCAAAAGTACGGGATCGAGTAATTGTAACAACGTTCCAAGATGGCCTCTTCATTAATGAGGGAAGGAAAAACAGTTGGAAGCCAATCGAATTTCCACCAAAGAAAATTTATAGCTTTATTCTTGACAAGGGAAGCCCCGACAACAGAGTTTTTGCATCGGGCGTCGTTGAAGATAATGGGAGAATATTCCGCACAAATGACGCGGGAACAAACTGGAGGGCGGTATATTCGGAGCCCGGAGTGGGCACATACGTCTCCGGTCTTGCACAACACCCGAAGAAATTTAATGTCATCCTGGCGGGAACGAGTGCGGGAACATTAATAAAAAGTCTTGACGGAGGAACGAGTTGGAAAAACCTCGGCGGTAAAATTGACGGTATAATTTCCAACTTCTCTTTTGACAGCAAGGATGATCAGTTTGTTTACCTTCTTACTTATCAAAGTTCGATATACTTCTCAAAAAACGAGGGTATCACCTGGCAAAGCTGGGCGGAGGAAAAGGCGAGAGAAATTGATGAGCTTAGGGCGCGTTCGCGTGAATTGGCAAATAAGGGCGACAGGACCGGATCCTTAAAGATAGACGGCCAGATCGAGGCACTTCAAAAAAAGGACAGGGAAAACCCTGCCCCGTATAGCATTCTCCTTGTTGTTGCCGACCCAATAAAGCAAGGCACAATTTACGCAAGTGCGAGTGGTGGGCTGTATCGGAGTACGGATTACGGAAAATTCTGGACGAAGATCAACATCATAGAAAGTGCTGAAAAATACCCAATTCGCTCCATTGCCGTCAGTCCAAAAAATTCAGACGAGATTGTTTTCGTTTCCGGGAAATCCTTCTATAAATCGACGAATTGGGGGGACACATGGTCGGTAATACCACTCGACTACACAAGAAACACATCGTTCGTCGCCTATGACCCGTTTGACCTCAAAACTATCTTCATCGGCGTGAGCAGTAAGTAGGCATTGCCTGTCTTGCTGTAAGTCGCTAGCATACAGTTGTGACGATACTTAAACGGTACGACTACCATCTTCCGAGCGAACTTCTGGCGCAGCAACCCGCTTCCCCGCGGGATTCGGCGAGGCTTTTTGTGTACGACACCAAAACGGACGAGGTGCATTTTGATACATTCATGAATATCGACCGCTATCTACCGAAGCCGAGCCTCCTCATATTCAATAATACGAAAGTTGTGCCCGCGAGACTCTGGCTCACAAAGGAAACCCTGCCAGCGCGGGGACGCACGCAGGCGGGGGGAGGCAAGATTGAGGTACTGCTCATGATGAATGAATTCCAACCATGCGATATCACAATTAAAGGAGTGGTGGACCGCAAAGTACTTCCCGGCGCAAAACTCTTCTTCAAATCCGGAGCATATCTTGAAGTTGAAAGACAAGAAGAGCAATTTTTCTTTTTTAAGCCCCACCTGTCCAAAGACAGCCTTTGGAGTTTACTTGAAAAGGAAGGAGTTACGCCGATTCCACCGTACATAAAAGAAAACAAGATGTCGGAGCACACCCTCCGTGAAAAATACCAGAGCGTACTTGCGAAACATCCCGCTTCTATCGCAGCTCCGACGGCATCACTGCATTTCACGAGACGACTTCTCGACAAATTGGCGCGCGAACACATCGCACGCACGGAAGTCACGCTCCATGTCGGCGCGGGAACTTTCGCACCGATCGATGAAACAAATTTTAAAAACAAAAAACTTTTCACTGAATATCTCGACATTACTGAAATGAGTGCGGGAAAAATAAATGACGCAAGGGACGCCGGGATTCCAGTCATCCCCGTCGGCACAACGGCAATGCGCACACTCGAATCCGCTGCTGTCACAAATAGTAAAAATAAAAAAGCCCACGTAGAATCGTGCGCGAAACCGACGAATATTTTCATCTACCCCCCATACGAATTTAAAATCGCAGACGGACTTATCACAAACTTTCATGTCCCCCGCTCGTCACTCATGCTCCTCGTCGACGCACTGCTGAAACACAAAAAGTCAAAGCGTGACATTCTTGCACTCTACGACATCGCCATCGGTGAAAAATTCCGTTTCTATTCTTTCGGTGATGGAATGCTCATAAAATAACTGCAAAAAAACCGCTCAGGTGAGCGGTGTGTTTTTTTGATAGCGGCAACGTTCGCGAGCCAAATTTGCTCGTGCGCGCTCCTCATAGAGATTTCTGAAAGTATCCGTAAGGAAAAGCTTCTCACTTTTCAATACGGGGATGATGAACGACTCCATTCGTCCGAGCGCCCATTTCTCATCGTCGTAGCGGCAATAGGTTCATAGATAGACTCCTGTGAACGGCATTCTTCCACCACTCTGTCAGAAGTAAGGCAGATGTCAAGAAAAAACTCCGCATCGCGGAGTTGGGGTCACTGGTGAAGCAATACGAGTGCAATGCCACTCGCCACCGTAACCAGAACAGTAAGACAGAATATTTTTATCTCTGAACTGAAGCGCACATTATCTCCTGTTTACACTAGTGACATACTGTACAAATTTTTTTCTTCATTTGCAAGACGGGCCGCGTAGGTCAGCCGTAAATCATCATGCGCGTTGCTTCTGCAAAATTCGCTGAAGTACCTGAGGAGGCACATACCACGCAACTTCTTTTTCCCAACCGACCGGGCCGAAGAGCGACTTCACCATACTCGATGCAACAGCGGCGAGTTTCGGTGGCGGCATGAGAAAAACACTTGTCACACCTTTTCTGATCTCCGAATTGACAACGCGAAGTGTCCGTTCGTATTCGTAGTCGGCACTTGTTCTGATGCCTCGCAGAAGAAAACGTGCACCACGGTGCATTGCATAGTCCACCAGATATTGATCCGCAAAAACGTCAATGGTGACGCCGAGGCCAAGTGGCTCGAGTACTTCTACTATCATCGCGCGACGTTCCTCCGCGGTGAACATCGTTTTTTTCGCAGAATTCTCACCGACGGCAACAATCAATTCGTCGAACATGCGTGCGCCCGTCTTGATCATCCACAGATGGCCATAGGTCAAAATATCAAAGGTGCCAGCATAAACTGCTTTTCTCATTTTTGCTCTCCAGGGAGTACGTCTCAACGAAGTCTGCCACAACAAAAACACAAGTCAAGAAATCTTTTGGATCGACCAAATGAGCAAAGTTCGAGGAGAAACATAAAATTGTAAGCAAGCCGTACTCGAAGTACGGTGCAGCGCGTTTTTGTGTTTCAACAAAGAAATTTGCCACCCACGCGGCACAAAATACATAACGCCACGTTCTTGCCTGAACGTGGCGCTATGACAACTCGTTATTATCTTTCGGTATGCATGCACTCTGGCACAAAAAGCACTACAGATACTTTTTTATGCGGGAGAACGATTGGCTATCGTTACTTTTGCATTTTTGCACTCGACAACGAATTCATAAAAATTTTATTCCAGAGCACGTCTCTTCATCACTTCTCACGCTCTTTGCTGTAGGCATCGAACCCGTATCCATGATGTCGATAAGAAAGATACACGACTAACCTCTACCAAACACGAAGTTTTTGTTCTTCGTACCGATATGTCCGTTCGCTGGAACGTAGCATGGGTCCACCTTTTGGATTTTCTCACACTACGCTCTGCTGGCTTTTGCCGAAAAGCACCCAGCGCGCAACGTGCGAAATTCTTGTCACCATTATAACTCCAAAGTATAGCGAGTGGGGAAAGTTATCCACTGTTTTGCCCAATATGGAGAAACTTCATTTGACGAAGCCGGAAACCCGCGAGACAATCCCACTATGACTCTTGATGAATTTGGGCAAATTACGACCACGCTTCAACCGACTCCACGGTTTCCGGTGCTTTTTGTCGGTCATGGGAGCCCGATGAACGCACTAGAAGACAACGCCTACACCAAAGGATGGGCAGAACTGGGCAAAAGCCTTCCATGTCCGACGGCGATACTCTCTATCTCCGCGCACTGGCTTACAGAGGGAACCAAAGTGCACGTCGCGGAAAAACCCAAAACTATTCACGATTTTTACGGGTTCCCCAAAGAGCTATATGACATCCGCTATGGTGCCCCAGGTTCGCCGCGTTTTGCGGAGGAAGCGACGGAGGCGCTCGCACCGACGGTCGTAACCAGAGACGCCGACTGGGGGCTTGATCACGGCACGTGGGTCCCCCTACTGCACATGTTTCCCGATGCAATCATCCCAGTATTCCAAATGAGCATCGACATCGGCCTTACGCACAGGGCGCACTACGAGATTGCGACACGCCTTCGTGCTTTCCGAGAGAAGGGCGTACTCATCACCGGCTCAGGCAATATCGTGCACAATCTAGGCAACATAGCATGGGAAGAAGGCGCTAAGCCCTACGAATGGGCGGAGCGTTTTGATGAACAGACCGCGACACTGCTTGCCGATGGAAACCATGACGCGCTCATTGAATACGAAAAACTGGGAGCCGATGCAGCTCTTTCTATTCCTACGCCGGACCATTACTGGCCGCTCCTCTATACACTCGGTGCGACAACGAAAAACGAACAAGTCTCGTTCCCCGTGCAGGGAATCGCGCATGGCTCCATCTCGATGCGCGCAGTGCGGATAGGATAAGCAGCCAGCAAATTATCAACACCTGCACGAGGACCTATTGAAACGACATGCGAAAATCTGCTACACTTGAGCTACGTTCATTAGAAGTATAATCAACACATTATGGGAAAAGGAGACAACGCGCAGCAGAAGAACAAAAAGAAACCGAAGAAGGTCGTAGCGAAATAAAAGATACACAACCGCGCGCAAGCGCGGCCGTGTGCTTATGAAGCATGATACAATGAATCTACATTACCAATAACCACCGACACTATGGGACGCGGAGACAACAACATCAAGAAGGAGGCGAAGAAGCCCAAGAAGGTGGCAAAAAAGAAATAGGCGGCATCGCAGAACCAAAAGAGGAAAACCCGCTTAAGTGCCGGTTTTTTCTTTTACGTTGTGCGGACAAAGTTTCTACTCTATTCCCAGTCGCTGCTTCACGCGCCCGACAACCTCCTCGATCATCCAATTGTCCTTCAAGAAGAAATCTAAATGTTCGGAGTTGAGCCATGACGTAATTTTTTCGTTTTTTGTTGCAGTGAGCATGATGACCGGCACCTTTGCCCCCCATGCGTCAGCGCGAAGTTTTTGATACATGGCCATGCCGTCCATCACGGGCATGAGAAGATCGAGAATGATAAGGTCGGGCAACGAACGCATGGCGGTCTCCAGTCCGATCTTTCCGTTCTCTGCTTCGAGCGTGACAAATCCGCCGCCTTCGAGCGAATCGCGCAGCACCTCTCGCAAGAGTTTGGAGTCTTCGACAATAAGTATGGTTTTGGGCTTGTCCATGGTGTTTATGATTGCTATCAGTATACCATCAACGACGACTTACTTCCCGACAAATATCACTGAAGGGTTGCGGAGCCCGGTGCGATGTCCACATGCGAGGCAAAGATTTCCGGCGGTAGTCCCTCTGTTGCCACTCGGGCCACAGCATCGCACTTTTCTTCTTCGTCAGTAAAACTTGCGAGCCACAACAGAACACGTCTATTGGTTTCGATATTCTCAAGTTGTTTCTCAAACGCCGAAGTCGGGAGGCCCATCTTTTTTACTTCGCCAATAATATGCGAAAGATTCGCTTGTTGAATTTCAATAGACATGGTGACCTGCTCGACGGGAGTCATGACGTGGTCGTCTTCTATCGGCTTTTTGTTTGGATCAAACATACTCTTACTTTAACGCAACAGCGAAAGATGTAAAGGGTGGCAGCAAATGCCGAGCTTGTGGCCGCAACTTGACACCCCAATCAGTACCACAGACAATGGATAAAGACGATTGACCGCTGAAAGGCACCAATGAAGCACATTACACCGGTAGACGTCATCGCTGCCAGCCGAGAAATACCACAGGTGCATGCGGCGCTCATGGCGCACTTGGAGAAAAATATCCGGCGATTAACTGCGGTCAATCCTGCGATAGCTGGACTCATCGGCCTCATCGGCCAAAACGCAGAAAATGCGCACGAGCGGGTGCTCACATACACCCCGGAGGAATTTCGTAACTATGTCATGAGCATGATACTGCTCACGATAAGAACCATCGAGATAGCCGAGTCGCGAGAGGAAGAGGACGAACTCTCCCAACCCGTGGTTGACCCGAATGTACTCATGCAAGAATTCATTGCAAAGATCGGAAAGCCGAAATAAACCGCCATCAGGCGATTTTTGTTTGACGAAAAATAGTCCTCGCGCAGACTGACTGAAGATATTCCTTTGGAGACGCAGGATGGAATTTGCAATCAAGAAGGCTGGAGTAAAAGATGCGCGGGCACTCGCCGCAATGGACAGACGATGCTTCCCGAACAAGGAAGACCATTCACCCCCGAGTTATTTTAAGACTCCCGGGATGCGTTCATTCTGGATCACGTACGGATCTCGGCGCATCGGGGCAATGTCACTCATGCATCATCGCACGTATTCAGTCGACCAATATACATTTGCAGAGCACTGCCATGGCTCACTTTATCTCACCTCGACAGGGATCACGGTGGCCAATCAGAGAAAAGGCATCGGCGCCATTCTCAAAGCATGGCAAATTGCGTATGCGCGCAGACTCAGGTTCGGAAAAATAGTCACCCACGCGCGCGTTTCAAACATCGCAAGCATCAACCTCAATGTGAAATTTGGTTTTACGGCAGTCGGACTACTTCGCAAATACTACGGAGAAACCGAGGACGCCGTCCTTCTGGAATTCCTTGTTTTGTAGGACACCCCGCCACGTGGCGGGTTTTATTTTTGAAGATTTCCCAGGTGGAAGTTGCGCAAGATGAATGCAATGCTATCCTTAATCTATTATCCATCAACGGCAAATTTATGAATGATAAGACTGCGGGAATTGCGGGGGCGGTAAATGCGGCAATCATCGATATCGCGCGAGACAGCGGACTCAACGAAGCGGAAGCTGTCGAGGCACTCAACACATGCGCAGCCGATATGAGCACCACCGAAAAAGCGCAAATGCTCGAGGCACTCGGTGGCGTACACTACGAAAGTATCAAAGAACTCGCCGACCAGATAACGATGATCAACGCAGGACAAAAAAGAGAGCTCGAAACAGAGCCACAATTCATACTAAAACAATAGGGGGAGCGACGCATCGCGCTATTTCATTTGGTGTGCTGACGGCCAATAAAAAAACTCCGCGGGTGCGGAGTTCGTGATCTGTCTGAACGCTTCAGGCCTTGTGGGCGCTCGGTGACGCAACAGAATGCTTTCATGTGTCAGTACCTTTCATTGAAAAACAGGTTTGCAGCTGCTGCTCATGGTACGTATTTATTACGAAATGTCAGCGGGACGCAGTAATGCTCATTTATGTAAACAAAAACCGGCTGGTGCAGGGTTCCCACTGCGCATTCACATCAGCGACGATGCTTGTTTCTGTTTTCATGAGACTACACAAGTCTCAAATAGACAGTGCCTGACAAGGTTTATTTTGTTACATTTGCATACTTTTCAAAATAATGGATAATGTTTTGAGACCAACAGGGAGTACGCATGAATTACCGAATTCGCACATGGCAGAAGTGGGTTGCAGTCATCTCATTCGCCGCCATTTTCTGCGGGGCATACGTGACAAATTCCATGGTGAATGACATGATTTATGCCCTATCCGGTTTTGTCCCCTAAGCCAATCCCCACCCCGCGCACTCCAATGAGTCGCGGTTTTTTGTAATTCTCACCATATAATTGCATGGCCCATGCTTATAGTAGCAAGCCAAAAAACTAACGAAAAGATTTCTAATCCTCTGCTTTCGTACGACCACACAAATCTCAAATAAACCGTGTCCCCGTTTTCGCGATAATGCTCATTTATGTAAACAAAAACCGGCTGGTGCCGGGTTGAGGAAGTGGAAGCAAATTACTCAGCTCTTGCTGAGTCGGAGCAAGCTGAAGAACAAGTTGAAGATGTCGAGATACAAGGACAGCGCGGCGTCGAAGGCGTTGTCGAGCGTGTGCGGCATGACACTCGCACGGTGCATGTCGTAGCCGATGTAGAGCGAGAAAATGCCCGCTGAAATGTAGTCGATAATCGACATATTTCCGAGCGATGGAACGAAAATGCCTATGAAACGAACAACGACGAGCCCGATGAGTGCCATGAACAGTGCACCACCAATCTTCGAAAAGAAGTTTGGGTAGAGCACACCCGCGAGACCCATCACGAGGGTCGTCGCCGCGGTGTAGAACATCGCTTTCTGCACCACCTCGGGCGAATACCGGTTGAGCATTGGACCCAGGAGCATGCCGAAGGGCACCGCCACCATCAGATAGCCGAGGAATGAGATCGCTGGATTGTCGGACTTCGTGGCGATGACGATACCGAGAATCGGAATACCCAGCCCGACAAGCAAGATCATCAAGAGCGACGGATGCCATGCCGTGAACTCGGCCGCCATCAAGCTGGACAACCAAAGCCCGAAGGCAACGGTCAACCCGAGTGTCGCATAGAAACCCCGCGCCGACATGGTCGAAGGACCCAAGCGTTTGAATACATTTTCGCCAAGACTCATCAATTTTCTCCTGTAGAAGTACACCTTCCCAATCACATCCTACTCACGGTGGCTCAGAAGTCAACTTTCATAAAGTTGTGCAATTTTCACAAGACCATGCAACCCAGCAATCAATGGGACTCCCGTTTTCTTACTTGCTCTCTTCGTTAATTAAAATTTCAAAAGGAATATTCGCAACCACTTCATCATTTTTACCATCAGTAAGTCTTACCTGCCAAGTATAATAGCCTGGTCCTGTGATTTGAATTCCATTAATCTGAACACGTGAACGCATTCGCCTATTCGGTGACTTAATTTCAAGTGGCATTGTTTGGGACCCAATTTCTTGACCTAGTGGGTTAAGCAAAACATTTCTTATTGTTCCAGTTACCGCATCCTGAATTCCTTGCTTGCGCCACAACGAGACGAGTTCCATTTGAAAAGGAAGCGCTTCGCCATTTTTAAGATTAATGGGTGGAGCATCATGTTTTCTTGTAAGATTTAATTGTTCGAGAACATTAAACAGAGTCACATTATTAGTTTGGGAATCTACAGAAGAACCCGTACAAAGTACAGACCAGATATGTTCGATGGTTCGTGGTACAAGATTAGGCTTAGGCATATTGTTTTGGAAATTTAAAGTTACTAAATGAAGTAGGATATTCGGCAGAAAGCGTCGCCGACTGATTTTTAACCATACTGATACTTTCCATTTGCCCAATGCCACTTTCAACCATGAAGGCGAATTTGGGAGCGATTAATTGAGTTCCAATCGCATTTGCAATGCGCTCTAAGAAACTAAGATTAGGGAGCACTCCGCCATTTTCAATCCTAGAAATACTTGATTGCCTTGTACCCACTAAATTAGCAAGTTCTTTTTGTGTAAGATTTTTATAGATTCTCGCTTCTGTAATTAGCTCAGCTACCTCAAATCGTAAATCGTATTTATCGTGGATTTTCTTAAATTCCACATCATTCTCTATTTTCTTACTTATATATTTTTTAAATTTCATATTTTTATTTGAGAGGACGGTACTTCTTCCAAGACTCGACCCTGCTTATAGAAAGAGGAATATACTTATTCACAGTCCCATTGCCGCCACTGCCATGAAACATGTGCAGAAAAACAAAATCATCACCCCATCGAAATGCTATTGCTCGATAGTTATACCCGCCCTTCCCCTTATATTTAACTTCATACAAGGTACAGTCTGTGCTATTGTCGATTGTTTCAATGAAATTATCTCCTTGAGACATAAACTGACGGTATGTTCTTGTTTCATTTCGCTCGTTTTTTCTCCGAATTCGATCCAAGTGTTCCTTTGGGATACTGTCGAGAAAATCAACGATTGGGCAATTCCCATTTATGTCATCCCAGAGCTCCATTTGTACCAGCGTGTCCATGTGTTTACAATTATCGACCAACTACCATGGGAATAGTATACCAAAAATGTGATATTTCTGTCAATCAAATTTTATATGAAGCAAAAAACGCCTAATTTAAGGCGTTTTTTGCTTCTTTCGATTGACGAAAGAAGGAGATATTTTCGATGCATTGCGAGGCGTCGAGTTGCGATACCTCCCGAGGCATATTCGTATATGATGAGCGAGGTTCGCGACGATGACAACAAAGCAATGCGCGAAAATTTTTACTTCTTGCCTACCTTGCGGCGGGTGACGATAAATACATTACTGTATTTCTTTGGGCTGCGAGTCTTCTGTCCCTTGCCGATGAACTTACCGGTGCGTGACTTCTGACGGCGCATACCGCGACCCATGCGGCCTTCTCCTCCTCCGTGAGGGTGGTCGACGGCGTTCATGGCGGAGCCACGCACGTGTGGGCGGATACCCTTCCAGCGATTACGACCTGCCTTACCTTCCTTGCGGAGCTTGTGCTGATCGTTTGAGACGCCTCCTATTGATGCCCAGCAATTCTCAGGGACCTTGCGGACCTCAGATGATGGCATCTTCAAGAATGCGTAGCCCAAGTCGTTGGCGATGAGCTCGACGAAGTTGCCGGCGGAACGAGCAAGCTTTGCTCCTCCTTCAGGCTGGACTTCGACGTTGTAGACGAATGTACCGACGGCGATCTTCTTAAGAGGAAGACGGTTTCCCACCGTAGGAGATGCGGTCTCACTGGTAATCATCGTGTCGCCCTTCTTCATTCCCTTTGGTGCGACGTGGTACACGCGCTCTCCGTCCTTGTAGACGACGAGTGCGATGAACGCGGTGCGTAGAGGGTCGTACTGTACTGCCTCGACGCGCCCGATGACGTCACGCTTCTTGTATTTGAAGTCGACATCGCGCTTCAAGTTCTTGTTTCCACCGCCGATATGGCGCATGGTGATACGGCCCTGGTTGTTGCGGCCACCAGTCTTTCGCTTTCCTTTTGTGAGGCTCTTGGGAATCGCTTTCGCGTCGCCGGAGAGAAGCTCCTTATAGGGAGTGAGGACGGTATTTCGTAGGGACGGTGTTAATGGTCTAAATGTTTTCATAGTGGTTGAATATTCTTTAAGATTTTCGAAATTGGATGCGATACGAAGTCCTGGACCGTTTCGGTGTTCGCGAAGCTGTATGAGCTATACTGCTTCCGAACCCGAAATCGGGAAGGACGAGTAGTGTGCCAAGTTCGGAAATCTTTAGACGAATTCTATCTTATCGCCTTTCTTGAGGTATACCAGCGCCTTCTTAATCGCTGTCTTCTTTGTCTGCATTCGACCGGTACGAGGATTCTTCATGTACTTTGCGATACCCATGATGACCGCGATTTTCACGGGCTTCACTTTGTAGAACTTCTCGATTGCCTGTCGCACCTGCGCCTTGTTGGCACCGCGTGCGATTTCGAATGCATAGACGTTCTTCTCGGAAAGATCAGTTGCCTTCTCGGTGATGTGCGGACGCACGAGGATCATGTTGATCTCGAGCCCTCCGATCTTTGCACGCGTCGCTGACGCATCCTTGATCTTGAGTGCTGTGACCTCGTCCTTCTTGTCTGCCTTCTCAGCCTTGGCTGCCTTTGCCTTTACGACATCGGTCTTTGCTACCACCTTCTTGGCGGGAGACTTTTTGTTGAAGAGTGTTGCCATATTATTTCTGTTTAGCCTCCATTATCTTCATGCACTCTTCCGGATCTGCAAAGAGGACATAGCGGTAGGAGAGGATGTCGACCGGATTTACTGTCCCCATTGTTCCGACTAATACATTACCCATGTTCTGGAATGACTTCTTGACTGACGAATCTGCCTTCGAGAGCACCACATAAAGCGCATTCTTTCGGCGAGTTGCGAGAGGAAGAAATCCTTCGATCGTGCCCCACTTCGTGAGCATCTCGCGTGCATCTTTCGTCTTTGGCTCCTTCATCGAAAGATCGTGCATGAAAAGCAACTGCCCGTCAGCAAGCTTCTTTGAAAGAATTACGTACAATGCCTTCACGCGCATCTTCTTGTTTATCTTTTGTGAGAAATCGCGATCATTACGAGGACCGTGTGTGACACCACCGTGGCGCCAAATTGGCGAACGTGATGAACCGTGGCGTGCGCGGCCGGTACCCTTCTGGGCCCATGGCTTCTTGCCTCCACCGCGAACTTCAGAACGGTCCTTCGTGTGAGCGATAGGCTGGCGGGCGTTTGCCTGCATGCCGATGACCACCTGATGGACGAGGTCTGCGTTCCACTTTTCTGCAAAAACTGCCTCAGGAAGCTTAATGGTTCCTGATTTCTTTGCATCCATCGTGTAGACATTTGCCTCGAGATTAACGGGCTTCTTTGCAATAACTTTCTTGGTTGTTGTTTCTGTTGTCATAAGCCTATGAAAGAGCTGCCTTAATTTCGATCAATGTCCCGCGACGACCCGGGATTGCTCCCGACACGAGAAGTAAATTGTTTGTTTTGTCGATCGCCAAGACCTTGAGACCCTTCACGGTCACGCGGTCCGAGCCCATGCGGCCTGCCATGCGTGTACCCGGCACCACGCGCTGCGGCCCGGTTGCACCGATGGATCCTGGCTCGCGCTCAGAATGTTTCTGACCGTGTGAACGAGGACCGCCGTGGAATCCGTGGCGCTTCACAACGCCCTGGAAACCCTTACCCTTTGAGATGCCCGACACTTCAATGTCGTCTCCGGGAGCAAATGCTTCAACAGTAATCTTGTCTCCTGCCTTCAATGCTTCAGTGTCACCCGTCTTTGGGCGGAACTCCCGCATGAAGCGGAATACACCGAGCTCTTTAAGTGCACCGAGCTGTGGCTTATTGACGCGCTTTGGAAGCTGCGTGCCAAAACCGAACTGAACGGCTTCGTAGCCGTCGCGCTCTTTCGTGCGTACCTCGGTCACCGTGATCGGGCCCGCAGAAAGAAGCGTCGCAGCGACACACTTCCCGTCTTCCGAGAAGTACTGCGTCATCTCTTGTTTTGTTGCTAATAGGAATTTCATGTCCGTAATTTAAGTAGAAATGTCATGGGGAATAAACGAAAAAGAAAGTACGAGCCTCGACAGTAACCGAAGTCCCCGTTTTCCTTTCGAAAAACGGTGAAACAGTCGTTTGAATTTGCAGAGAAACTGCTCAGCGTCTTAAGGAAGATGTTGAAATTTGAGATGCGAGACGAGGCGTCGAGCGATGAACATCCCGAGCCGTATTCATATACGGTGAGCGGGGTTCAGGGCGAAGACAACAAAGTCTCGCGCTCAAATTACATCATCTTCACGTCGATATTGACGCCGGAGGGCAAGGTTAGGTTGGTCAACGCCTCGATCACCTTCGGTGTCGGGTTCATGATGTCGACAAGGCGCTTGTGGACGCGCATTTCGAACTGCTCACGAGCATCCTTATAGATGAATGCTGAACGATTAACAGTGTACTTGGTGATCTGAGTCGGAAGAGGTATTGGTCCTACGAGCTTTGCATCATAGCGAAGCGCTGTGTCCATGATCTGGCGCACGGATGCGTCCAATATCTTGTACTCATAAGCGCGAACGCGAATGCGAAGCTTCGAGACTACCTCTTTCGTCTTTGCACTTGCCGCCTTCTTTGGTTGTTCCGTTCCTGTAGTCATGACATTCAATGGTTGAGTAACAATGGGGTGATGGTGCCTTATGCAACAATCTTTGTAACGACACCAGCGCCGACTGTCCTGCCACCCTCTCGGATCGCAAAGCGCATTTGTGCCTCAAGCGCGACGGGCGCAATGAGCTTCACTTTAAACGTCACCGTATCTCCCGGCATAACCATCTCAACACCCTCAGCGAGTGTAACCTCACCGGTCACATCTGTTGTACGGATATAAAACTGTGGCTTGTAGCCTGAGAAGAATGGCGTGTGGCGTCCTCCTTCCTCCTTCGAAAGAATATAGACTTCCGACTCAAAGTCAGTGTGGGGAGTGACCGAGCCTGTCGCTGCCAAAACCTGTCCGCGGGTAACATCTTCTTTCTTGATACCGCGAATAAGGATGCCGGCGTTGTCTCCTGCTTGTCCCTCCTGGAGTGATTTGTTGAACATTTCGATACCGGTGATGACCGACTTTGCAGTCTTTGCAAGGCCGACAATCTCAACCTCCTGTCCAACTTTACAAACTCCTCGCTCGATACGTCCGGTGACGACCGTGCCGCGTCCTTCAATTGAGAAGACGTCTTCGACGGGCATAAGGAATGGCTTGTCGAGTTCGCGAACGGGAACAGGAATGTATTCGTCGAGAGCCTTTACGAGTGCGAGTACGCCCTGAGCGTATGGGTCCTCGAGTGATTTTGACTCAAGTGCCTTCAATCCCGAACCACGAATAACTGGGCAGTTTACACCGTCAAATCCCTGCTTCGTGAGAAGCTCACGAACTTCTTCTTCGACAAGCTCAACCAAGTCCTGATCATCAACCATGTCGACTTTGTTCAAAAAGACGATGATGCGAGGGACACCAACCTGCTTTGCGAGAAGTACATGCTCACGTGTCTGTGGCATGACTCCGTCGGTTGCAGCAACAACGATAATAGCACCGTCCATCTGAGCGGCACCGGTGATCATGTTCTTGATATAGTCTGCGTGGCCAGGGGCATCGATATGCGCATAGTGGCGATTCGCAGATGAGTACTCATTGTGAGAGAGGGCGATGGTGATACCGCGCTCGCGCTCTTCAGGCGCTGAGTCGATTTCATTAACACCTTTCATCTTCACTTCAAATCCTGCCATGTGAAGCACGTGTAATATCGCAGCGGTGAGGGTGGTCTTACCGTGGTCGACGTGACCAATGGTACCGACGTTCACATGCGGTTTCGAACGATCAAATTCTGCCATAAGCAATTTTGATTAGTTAAATAAATCGGTTTAGGCTATGGCGATTTCTCCCCAATTACCAATACCGTACAAAACAAGAGGTTATACGAGAAGGTCGTATAACTTTATTCCACGTGCAGTGTTCGTTTTCCTCCCTAAAACATTTTATCCATCAAAATGTTCTGGCGATCTTGCCTATCTAAAAAGGCAAGATTTAGCCTGTTTTAAGCCATACTTTCGACAGAGTGGCTTCAAACGAAAAACTCCCAATTGGCAACGTCTGCACAGGATACCAGATGTGGCCGAGGAGTCAAACCTTGTTGTCAATTTAGTCCACAGATTATCCACAGGCTATCCACGAACTTATCCACAATGCAAAAAATTTGACTGCATGGCACCGCTGCGGTAGATTGTGTACTTCGTAAAACCATGGAGTCAAGCTAGTGGATGTCGGAGTTTTGATTGGAGAAGCAATCAGCATCGGATTCGGTACGTACGTCGTCGCACTGGTCGGATGGTCCACCGCGAAAATGGTTCTGGGACTCGTGCGGGGACTTTTCAAATCCTAAACAACCGCTCCTTGGAGCGGTTTTTCTTACTCTTGTACCACCAATAACCGTAAAATATGGCGAGAACTATGACATTTGGTATGAATATCATCGGTTGCCCCCACATTGCTCCATCAAATTTGTAGTCGGAAATTGGCCACAGGAAAGGTGTAGGGAAGAAGGCGAAGCTATGCGTGAAGATATCGAGCACAACGTGAAACCCCCATGCGAACATTTCCCATGTTGGTTTTCGGCGGATTGCCCAAACGGCGAAAAAGACGACACTAAAGACAACGAGGCTGTGCGTCACGTTATACAGCGTGTGCACATATTCCGGAATCAATGTCATGTCCGGGTGATGATCACCCCAATCGGGGCCAGATGCATAACCGAGCCAAATACTTGCTGTAAAAATGCCGAAGGAAAACAAATCCGGTGCGACGCCGAAAAAAGTGGCCGTCCAAAAGCTCTTTCGACTTTTTCTCCCAACAAGCACACCGCCATATAAACCGTGCGACAGAATATCCATTCATCCATAATACTTCATCTCTGTAGCACAAAAAAGCCGAGCATTACTCGGCTTGGCCCGTTCTGGGCACGCTAACTCACGATGACGGGTAGGTCTTTATCCCATCGGATAGAACATGCACATAGAACGTCGACTTGTACTCGCCGATGACTTTAACAGACCTAACGTAATCTGCCTTCGTCCATTCCGCGATATCCAAAGAGAATTTGCCGAAAAAACCCTTATGCAGCCTCATCCATTCGCTGTAGCCACGCTGTGTTGCAGGGAGGATGACGAGCTCATTACCCTCCTTTTCTACGAGCCAGATAGTTCTTTCAGGCAATTCACGAAATCGGCGAAGAAGTTCGCTGCAAATCTCCCCTCGCAGTGATTCTATGTCCTGGGTGATGGTAATACTCCTTAAAAGAACGAAAAGCCGATCCTACATGAAATGCCGGACGTTAGTACAAATAATAGCACGAAAATTCAAAAAAGCAATGGGTACGCAACCCTCCGCTACTATCTGTGTGCCATCCCCAACACCAGTGCCAACTCGCTCCAACTATGCACGTGCTCGTACTCACTCTTATCAGGAAACAAACTGCGGGAATCAAAGAGAATGCGATGGGGAATGGTCGTCATGATGTCGAGGATGTTTGGCTCGTCGTCAATAAAATGGGTCACTCCTATCTGTGAAGCGAGTGCGTGCTTTTCATCTGCGTTTCGCGCAAACAGTGTGTTCTCGGGGGTAAAGTATGTTCCCCACAATCCCCTTTCTTCTAACAGATGTGAAGCGTGCATGGGATTTTTTTGAAGCGACACAAGGAAATACGGAATGCCCTGCTCACGCAACTTCGCCAACGTCGCAAATGCCCCCGCCATGAGCGGGGCGCCAAGTGCCTCGTGCGTCGAGTCATAGAGCTGCGACTTGATTTCACGGTAAAGCTCCGGAGTAAAATGTGCGCCCATGTGCTCCGAGTGCGTATCCTCAGGTGCAAGAGGTATGCCATAGCGCGATGCGATTTGCATCTTATTTTGCGTGTGATCGATAATAACCCCATCAAGGTCAAAACCGATAATGATTTCCTCTTCAAGTGAAATAGGCATTGGAGTGCTTCATCTTCATCGTACCAGAGTACGGCCACCTTGGAAGTGACTTATGCACCTTTGTCTTTTTGCTTGCTACAAAATGAGAATTTGGCGAAGCATTTCCCAATCAAACACGCGCTCGAACTCCGTTTCGTCATTGAATTGACGGAATGAATCAAAGAGAAAGCGCTCTTTAACACTCGGTATCGCGCGTAGCACACTCCGCTCGTCGTCAAAATAGTGCGTAACTCCCTCGCGCATACTTACGACGTTCTTTTCTTCCGGTGTGCTTACGAAAAAAGCGTTCTGTGCATTAAATATATCTCCCCAAAGTCCGCGTCGTGACAACAGTCGAATGGCATTTTCAGGGTCTCGTCGACGGGAAATAAGCACGAAGGGAGTATTGCTGCTTTTCAACTCATTTAGCACTGCCAATGCCCCCTCCATAAGCGGAGCGCCGAGTGCGAGTTCAGACCCTCCATACAACACATCCTGGAGTGCGAGATATTCGGCACGTGGGAACTTCGTCGGTAAAATTTCCGAATGCGTCTCCTCGGGGCGCAAATCTACGGCGTAGCGCTTTGCGAGCGTAAGCTTATTTTGGACATGGTCGATAATGACCCCGTCCATGTCAAAACCCACAACAATATTCTTTACTTGTGAAGTCATGTGAATAGTAATTTTCATCTATAGTAGCAAAAGCAATCGCACATTCACAGGAAAAGAGGAATCATGCAAATACTTGAACAAGAGGAACGCCTTGCGTTCATGGCAACCGAAATCCACGGATATCTTCGGACAGACCTTCGCCACGGCGAAAAGTTTCTTCCCTCGCCCTTCTTCATCGAGGTGTTCGGAAATCCCGACTCCGGTAAGTCGAGCGCCATCAAGAGCCTCTACATCTTCTTGCGCCGACACGGGTTTCGCGTCAAAAAGCCGCTGGAGGGCGCTGAAGAGATAAGCGACGACATTCCGCGCAGCACGCCGGAGTTCAACCTTGCGACGGGCACGTACGCCACAGGATTTCTCATGCATCTGCATCACGCGCACACTCACGATGTCGTCATTCTCGATCGCGGAATTTTTGATGCGTATTCGCAAATGAGCGGATGGGAAAAGAAAGGTAAGCTTTCCAAGGACGAGATGCACGCGTATCAGGAATTCTTTCTTTCAAAGTTCTGGGCACCACGCGTCACCGCATGCTTCGTCATGGTATGCGACCCTGCTGTTGCCATCGAGCGTACGATGAAGGAAAGCCGTACCACCGTCTTGGGTGGATCAACTACGCCGGAGTCGATAGCCGCGATGCGCAGTGCGTGTATCGAAACGTATGAGGAGCTCAAGGACGAGTATCCTCTTCATCTTATCGACACGTCACACATGTGCGCGGCCTCGGTTGCCGACACAATGAACGCAATGGTGCTGGAGCGATTGCTGTCGAAGGTACGAGAACGCAAAAGCGGAAAACAATAGTACCGAAACGGCGAGCGAATACTCGCCGTTTTTATTTACTAAAAAAACTTCACGAATCCTGTGACCCGATATTTATATAAAAACTACCTACCGTTTGCGTGACGTAACTCTGCTTCCGCGGTCGCCAAATCCTGCTCAAGAAACATCAGGTCGTGTCTCAACTGGGCCTGTGCCATTTTGTTTTTTTCTATTGAATCCTTCTTCCGAAGATACTCCTGCTGAAAACGGGTGAGCTGGAGACCCTTTTCGTGCGCCTGAGTAAACCCCGTATTCGCACTAAAGTGCTCGAGTTCATATCGCCGCCTCAGGTCCTCCTTTGTCTTTTTCAGCTCCTCACCGTCACCGTGTATCTTTGCAATTTCACCTTCCTTTCCGACAATTTCAATCTTCAATCGGTCCACCTCTCTGCCAAGCCTTACTGCCTCATCTCCGGTATTGTGAATTGCCAGCTCTCGACTTCGCATCTCACTCTGACCCGTTTTTGCAGTATTTTCTTCCTGCCGTGTGGCCATTTCAATGAGCCGAAGTTCACCCGTGGTGCGCTCTACTTCCTGCTCAATGCGCCGCAGATCAGTCTCCATCCGCATGGTTTCACGCTGATTATCCGCGACGGAATGAAATCTATCGACTCGCGCGGTCCTCATGTGAAGGATTTCTGCTTTCTTCCGCTCTCTGTCTTGCTTCGCGCGCTGTATCTCCACTTCCTTTTCTCGAGCCTTTCCTTCCTTTGTCCTGACGCCGCCATGTCCTATCTCGATTTTCCTCCGCAGTTCATCCTTGGACTTCATGAGTGAGCGATTCTCCGCCTTTATCTCTGCAACGCGTCGCTCTCTGTCGGCAATCTCCTGTTTAAGCCTATTGATATCTCTATCGAGCTTTGCGGTCTTTTCGCCCTGCCTCCTCAGCTCCATGTCCTTGTCGCGCACCCCTACCTGGGCGGCCTTCGAGGCCCCCTCATGTTTGTTTGCCGCCAATTCAAGCTGCACCAACTCGCCCTCAACGCGTCGCACATCTTGGTCGACATGATGCAATCCCTCCTCTAGGTGCACTCCCTCACGCTCTAATTGGCCCTTCTGATCATTGCTGTCACTTATTTCTGCCTTCTTGATGCGTATCTGATTTGCCAAGTGAGCCAGCAATGCCAAATGTTTCTCGTCGGGCGGGACAACGGCCACCATGGGTGTCTCAGCAACAAACGTGTCTGTTGGGACAATTGTGGGGCCGTCCACATAGTCTGGAGCGGAAGATGCGGGCAGGGCAACATCACTCGACGCCGATTGGTCGAGTGTGGATAGCAATGACTGATCACTTCCTTGTGGTGGCATGTAGTGTAATTTTAGCATAGCAAGAAAAAACACCCTACTCGGGTGCTTCTAATTTATCCATCTGGGGAATTACTCTTACTGCATAGCCATAACAGCGCTCGATCGACTCCGGCGCATCACCACAAAACATCGTGAGCATATTCTCAGGGGTCGCAAAACTTTCCTGACGCTGCATCAAATCCACGACCATGAACATTTGCGTATCTTCATCGAGCGCCCACACGCTTGGATACCCCCCCTGGTGATCACTGCTTATCGCGTTGATATCCAAAAGCAGTTGGTCAGAAACTTTCCAAACTTCTGCGACCGTGGGTATCTTCCAATCACTACTTTCTTCTTCCTCCCACAACGATTGGGCGAGATCAAACATTCGCGGTGGCTTCTTTGAATCGGTACCAACTTGATTCCTACGCAGATTGTTCGTAAGTGCCACCACAGAAAGTAACGACTCTGCCCCATCACTCAGGCGCTGAAATCGAATGGATTTTGGTGCGCGCAGATATTGCTTGCGTCGACTAATGAAGCGGGGAAATGTATAAAGAAAATAACAGATCCGAAAAATCACAAACGGAATACCAGCAAAGAACACAAAAAACGCACGGGCAATACCCTTCTCATCGAACATGTCACTCCCGGATATGAATACACTCTTTCCTTAGCATAAGGATAGTGTGTGGCCTGTCAAATACCCTACATACGCATAAGCTGATGCTGCATTTGAGACAATGCACGCTCCTCTTCATTCAAATTATCCTTCATCTCCTTAAGACCTTTTTCAAACTCTTTTTTCTCACTGTGTAATTGCTTGATGTGAGCCTCTGCACGCTCAACAGAAAATTCTCCATCTCCATCCTTTGGATCAATGTCTTTTGTGAGTATGGGTATCGGCGCGGCCACGACCGGCACACCGGGAACAACGGGAGTGTCCAGAGCAGCACTGCGATATTTTTTCTTTTTTTCGTAATCAATGATATCCTCCTCCATCGTAATTTTCATTTCGAGTACGCGTAACTCCGCCTCCTTGTGTCGCAACTTCTGTCGAAGCTCACCAACAGCAAGTGACCGCTTCTGCATGTCTACACGCATCGCGTTGTGCCGCTCATCTTCAGTCTTCGCAAGGCCGTCGTAAAAAGCGCGGTCTTCTTTGCCTCGACTCACCTCAGCCTCTTCGCGTCGCGATGTCTCCGCATCTATTGCGACATCAATCTCATCCTCCTCGTCATCATCTTCATCATCGTACATAGATACAGTATAACAAAATACCGCCATCGGGCGGTAGGTTCCTCATGAACTACAACATCCCGAGAGTGGCGACTGGGCCGAGACAGAGATTCACAGAGTATCCTCCTCCGCTTGAAGCATCGAAAACTCCTTCTTTGCGTCATAAAAGGCGACGAGATGTTTACTCATCATTTTATCCTCACTTTCCGGTCGAGGTCATACCCGCTTCTATATATTATTGCCCTCCTACCGTCGCGCTTTTCAGCGACTGCAGTCGTCCGATATTCAATCTCGGCCTCAAGCTCGGCCCGAGTTCGTGGTAGGTGCTTTTTGTACTCAATCAAACAGGTATACCGAGACTGCAAAGTGGGTCAAATAGAAAACCGCACATGAGTGCGGCATTTCGACACCATCCGAACGAATTGAATTATCTCAAACCTGAGTTTTTTCTCTTGAGCACATTGATGAGCCCCGCAATTCCTCCTTTGTTTACTTCATCGCGAAACGAACTTTGGTACGCAAGCACGATACTGATGTTCTCAACTTCGATGTCGTACGCCAGCCATCCTCGCGATGATTGTTCCATGCGGATAACGAGGGTAATTGCTTCAGGGGTTCCACTCGCGACAACGACACGTATGGATGCGTCCGTTCCGCCTCCGCTCATGCGGGGAGGCGCAAATATAACGGGGCGATCTGTGTTGCCCATAAGTAGTCCGGCATACGCATTGACGAGAAGGAGCCGGAACTGTTGAGTGAGCTCAATTTTTTCTTCGTCATTTGCAAGGCGCCAATTCCTGCTCATCGCAGTCTTTGTCATTCTGCTGTAATCAATAATCGGTGAAAGTACGTTTTCGACGTAGGCAATCACTCTCTCTCTTTTCCTTGCTTGCTCTCCTTGGTCTTCCTTTATGAGACGCATTACGCCAAGGACGGCAGTTTGCACTACTACGTCAGGGCGTCCTTCAGGAATGATTCCCTCAGCCGCGAAAGCGAGCGAAACAGGAAGAAGCAGTGCCACAACAAAAAACTTAACAATGCGAAGCCAAATGTTCCCCATGGGAAACTCCTATTCAGGTGTACTACTCACCAAAGATTAACGCGGCAAACAAAAAACAGCAATGACGCTGTTTTCTGAGTCTTGTTTGCTTGGCCTACTTTCCGCGTGCTTCAATCACCGTCGCTGCAACATTTGCAGGAACAGCGACGTACTCTGCGGGAGTCATGGTGAATGTTCCGCGACCTTCGGTCATCGAACGAAGTGTTGTCGCATAGCCGAACATTTCGGCGAGCGGAATCATCGCCTGTGCGACCTTCAGCATTCCACGGTCATCCATGGAATTGACCTGGCCACGTCGTGAAGCGACGGATCCAGTAACGTCTCCCATGAATTTGTCGGGGAAGACGATCTCGACGAGCATGACCGGCTCGAGCAGCGTAGGTCGTGCTTTCTTGGCGGCATCCTGAAGTGCCATCGAGCCTGCAATCTTAAATGCGATTTCTGAAGAGTCCACTTCGTGGAATGAACCGTCGTATAGTTCAACGGACACATTGACGAGTGAGTATCCTGCGACAACTCCACGCTCCATTCCCTCCTTGAGTCCTTTTTCAATTGGAGAAATATATTCTTGCGGAATGATACCTCCCTTGATGGAATTGATGAATTCAAATCCGGGTGAACGCTTGGTGTTCTTCGGCAAATCTTCATCCTTGATAGTGAGGTCCATCGGTTTGATCTTGATCTTGACGTGACCGTACTGACCGCGACCACCGGACTGCTTGATGTACTTGCACTCTGCTTCTGCGGGTGCAGTAATCGTTTCGCGATATGCGACCTGTGGCTTCCCAGTATTCGCTTCAACGGCAAACTCGCGCTTCATGCGGTCAACGATAATTTCCAGATGGAGCTCGCCCATTCCCCAGATAATTGTCTCGCCGGTTTCCGTATCACTCGTGACGCGGAAGGTTGGGTCTTCTGCAGAAAGGCGGCCAAGTGCCATGCCCATTTTCTCCTGGTCTTGCTTTGTCTTCGGTTCGATACGCATCGAGATGACGGGCTCAGGAATAACAATGCGCTCGAGAATAATAGGCGCGTCTTCACTGCAGAGTGAATCTGATGTCAGCGTGTCTTTGAGTCCGACCGCAGCGGCGATCTCTCCGGCAAAAACTTTTTTCACTTCCTCGCGCTCATTGGCGTGCATGCGGAGAATACGTGAAATGCGCTCCTTCTTTCCCTTTGTTGCATTGTAGACATATGAACCCGACTCAAGCGTTCCGGAATACACGCGGAAAAATACGAGCTGTCCGACGTATGGGTCAGTTGCGATTTTGAATGCGAGTGCGGAAAATGGTTCGGTGTCGGAAGGATTTCGAACAATGTCCTCCCACGTCTTTGGGTCATGTCCCTTTGTTGGCGGCATATCCAGAGGGCTTGGAAGAAAATCGATTATCGCGTCGAGCACGAGCTGTACTCCCTTATTCTTAAGTGCGGAGCCGGTGTATACGGGGACAATCTTATTATCAATGACCGCGCGGCGTAGCACCTTTTTCAGGTCATCAATCGCGAGCTCTTTTCCTTCGAGATACTGATTCATAAGTGTTTCGTCGTTCTCCACGATTGCCTCAATCATCATGGCGCGATACTTCACCGAATCAGCCATGTACTCCTCGGGTATGTCGTGGAAGACGAGGACGTTTCCCATCTCACCTTCAAACGTGACGTACTTCATGATGAGGAGGTCAATGACTCCTGCGAACTGATCTTCTTCACCGACGGGGAGCTGCATACGCACAGCGGTCTTGGTCAAGCGATCCAAGATACTCTGGAATGACTTCTCAAATGAAGCACCCGTGCGGTCGAGCTTGTTGATGAAGCAAATGCGGGGAACCCTTCCTTCATCGGCATAACGCCAGTTGGTCTCCGACTGTGGCTCAACTCCGGCAACACCGTCGAACACTACAACTGCGCCGTCGAGCACGCGAAGGGAACGCTTCACTTCAATGGTGAAGTCGATGTGCCCCGGTGTGTCGATGAGATTGAAGCGGCACTTTTTCGACAAGTCCTCCTTTGGCATATAGGTCGGCGACCAAAATGCGGTGGTGGCAGCAGAGGTGATAGTGATACCACGCTCACGCTCCTGCTCCATCCAGTCCATGACGGTGTCGCCCTCATGCACTTCGCCTATTTTGTGCGATACGCCGGTGTAGAAAAGCACACGCTCTGATGTCGTTGTCTTTCCTGCATCGATGTGCGCGATAATACCAAAATTACGAACCTTCTCCAGCGGATAATCTCTTTCCATAAAAAGTGAGTAAAACGAATAAATTCCCCTTAGAATCAATGAAATGATATCGGATGCGAGACGCGGATGAGGCGACGAGCGACCAATTTTTCTTGACGGTACTCCGTCTTAGAAAAATGAAGTACTCTCTGTGGTGGAAGACATATTGATATACGTTGACCGAACCGCAGGGCCCCCGCAACAAAGCAGACGAGATTATTTCATTGATTCTAAACAAAAACGCCACAAAGGGCAGTTATGGCGTTACTATATAGAAAACTCCTCATTTGAGCAACCAAAGAGGAATCTTTACAAAATCTATATTACATGTATAGTTTCTACAGAAGTAAAGCCTCACAACCAAGGAGATTGCCTTGAGCCAAACCACGCCATTCGTTCCCTACACCAAGCACCAAGACTTGGAGAAGCCGGGAGTACTCGAAAGCGAACTTGCCAAGAACGGCCGCCTGGAAGACTGCATGGAAACACTTTTGGCCAACAGGCGCTGGGAGCAATACGTTGATGCGGGCTGCATCCTGACCGGAAGGGTTGTTCGGTTTCCCGAAGGTTGTAATGTCTACGTCGTTCGCGTCGAACGCAGCCAGAATCCCGTGACAGAGTGCTTTGTCCTCGTTTCCGTCGGCGGTCGAAGGTTCCCCGTCACCACGGACACGAAGCTGATGATGGAAAACCCGAATGTCTGACCCATCCCTTCGAAACGGTGATCGCGTCCGACTTTTGTCGCTGCCAACCGGCTGCTCCTCACAGCATCTCCCTCTCACGGTCGGAAATATCTACATTTTCCGCTTCTCTGATGGGAGCAACGTGTGCACATCCACCGGCCGCCCCGGTCTCGACGGGCAATACAACCGCGACCGTGTCGAGAAAGTCGAAAGCAACCCCAAGCCCTAGTCATGACAGTAGCCTATGCAAAGGCCAGACCCACGGCAATTCCGCGGGTTTTTTGTACAAAAAAGTAGACTGTCAAGGACTCTCCTTGACAAAAAAGGTTGATAATACGGCCAGAAATATAAAAAGCGAGCCGTGCAGCGGCTCGCTTTCGTAATGCTTAACTCTGTACAGGCCCCTCTTTTGCCCAGGAGATAGACTTGGCACACAAGGACTTAATCGAGGCGTGCATAGGCAGGAGCCATGGGCAGAGGCGCTCAATGTCATAGAGAAGTGTGCGCAACTCACCATTGTAGACGCCATCGGAGCCAAACGCGACACGCAAACTCTTGTCGACCGATGCACGAGCAGTCCAATACCCGAACTCAACCTGCGTAATCGCACCATATACCTTCCCCGGGAAATCATCGCCATCTTGCTGCGGAAGCCAGAAGAGGAGTCCGGCAGAACGCACAGCGCTCTCTTGAGTTTCAAACTCCCACTGACGCTGTCGTTCACAAATCATGTGCACACCGGATGGCAGTTCGACCGTAAGGGCGTTAGGCTGCATGTTTTGTTTGCGCTTCGGACAATTGATACGGAGTAGGATCTTCTGTCTGTTCGCTCGTGCCATTCGCGCAAGTGTGCTGATTGCGTCCTCATGCCACAGCGGGGCATTGCGAATAGGTCCTGCGAGAAAACAATTTTCCGCCCCACTATTTTCGGGAATTGTTTTCGGACAAATGACGGTAACGTAAGAATTCTTCGACATATTATGTTCCTAGCTTAAATTGAGCAATCTAGCGCCACAATAGCACAACAAAACATAAACGCGATGCTGTGTACAAAAACAAAACCCCATAGCGTGGGGTTTTGTTTAATTCAATCCAATTGCATTTTGCAACTAGTACTTTGAAATAATAATTCTAAATTACCACGCAAAATGCGCGAAGGCTTTGTTGGCTTCGGCCATCTTGTGCACGTTCTCACGCTTCTTGATTGCCTCACCTTCATTCTTTGATGCGGCGATTATCTCATCGGCAAGCTTTGTTGCCATTCCGGCGCCCTTCTTGGAGCGTGCGGCATCGATGATCCAGCGGAGTGCGAGGAACACGCGGCGCTCTGGACGAACTTCGCGGGGAACCTGGTAGTTCGCGCCACCAACGCGGCGTGAACGAATTTCCATGATTGGCCCTGCATTACGAAGAGCCTCCTTGTAAGTCTCCATCGGGTCCTCGACCTTCAATTTTGTCTTGATAATCTCAAGTGCGTCGTAGACGACCGTCGTTGCGATGGTCTTCTTGCCGCTCCACATGACGTAATTGATAAGAGTTGAAACCTCAACTGAATGATACTTTGCATCCGGCTTTCGGATATTACGATTCTTTACTGGTCCTCGCATATAAGTTGTCAAGAATTCCACAAACGGCGAACTTCTTTGTTGCGGAGCCTCTACGACTCGGTCAACATATATGAATATGTCTTCCTCGTCGTTTTCTCCGCGCCTCGAATTTCATCCGTTTGTGAAATCCCCGTTAATTAAGAGTTGTACTTCTGCGTAATTCCCTCAAGTCAAAGGTACTGCAGGAGTATTTAATAATGTAAGGACTTGAACACTAGATAAACTAGTAATTTACATACTACTGATAATTTCAAATTCCGCAAGGTGGCAAATAAAGAGCGAGCACCGAAGTGGTCGCTGAAGAAAGTGGTCCCACCAGAGTGCTTATTCCAATAGACGTACTCGCATCGTCAATGGCACTATTCAAAGCTTCGGTATCCTTTGTCCATGCAACCCTGGAGGATTTCTCATGAGCACATGTCCACAACCTTAGCTGTTGATCTGGGCTATGCTTGCGCAACCCTCTCGTCATCTTTGTCGTCCCAGCTTTCGGTGCATGCACGTTGGTCAGCGAATCTCAGCGTTGGATGACTTTCGGACCTAGTGAGATGCTATCATCTACCGGAAAAAACAAATCAAAACCATCCAAGCGGATTGACTGATAAATGATTGTTCCCTCCCATGCAAAGCGAAGTTTTAGACCCTTCTGGTGTTCGCGGGGGCGTACTTTTGGTACGTCCCTCGAACCCGAAATCGGGAGGGATGAGTAACGCGCAAGAATGGAGAAATATTATTTTGCTAAAACAAAACTATCCACACCTCGTTGTCGTACGACAACGAGGTGTGGATAGTGTCTTGAGGAAGCAAAACCACTTAATCATGATGGCGGGTGGTCTTGATTTTGATATTTAAATTACTTTTTGACTTCGGCGCGCTTGGCTCCGTAGAGCGAGCGACCCTGCATGCGCTTGTCAACACCTGCGGCATCGAGGCGACCGCGAACGATGTGATAGCGAAGTCCCAAGTCCTTCACGCGTCCACCGCGGACAATGACGACGGAATGCTCCTGAAGCTTGTGGCCGATACCAGGGATATAGGCGGTAATTTCCATACCGTTTGTAAGGCGCACGCGGGCGATCTTTCGGATGGCGGAGTTTGGCTTACGAGGAGTCATCGTCGTGACCTTTGTGCAGACGCCACGCTTGAATGGTGAATTATAGAAAATTGGGCGATTCTGAATCGAGTTGAAACCACGACCCATGGCAATTGCCTTGGACTTCTGTGCGACCTGCTTTCTGCTGCTTTTTACGAGTTGGTTAATTGTTGGCATATATTGTATTTGATAAGCGCCAATCTACTATATCCAAAGAAAAAGCGCAACCTTTAAATGAAAAGTGGGCCGCCGAAGCAGCCCACATGCAACTGCCAAGGAGTATGCCGGCTGGGAATCAGCCAGGACTCACACTCGTCCGTTTGCGTGAGTTTTTAGCATACCAGACACATCACGTCTGTCAACTCTTTTAGCTGGAAACCTCCGCCTGCGCTCTAAAAACCCACGAATAGGTAATAAAGAAAACCAATGATCGGTGATAAAAGTTCAAAAAGGAAAAAAACAAAAATAAAAATAAGCACGAGTGAATAACGCTCTAAATACTCTCCGATATAACGATAACGAAGCGGCAGTGCATTCAAGAGCACCTTAGAACCATCAAGTGGGGGGATGGGGACGAGGTTAAATACCGCTAAAATAGTGTTTATGTAGACAATTTGATGCATCATCGTTCTCATTGATCCGGAAAACATCTCTCCACCAAATCGAATAAGCAGGCCAAACAAGAGTGCTATGGCTAGATTCGTGAACGGCCCCGCAAGTGCAACCTTCGAATCCCCCCACTTTTGGTCACGCAGATTATAGGGATTGTATGGGACGGGCTTAGCCCAACCAAAAACGAACCCACCGGGAAGAATTGTGGTGATAATGGGAACGATTATAGAGCCCAGCGGATCAATGTGCTTAATTGGGTTCATGGTGAGGCGTCCAGCAAGCCGCGCCGTTGGGTCGCCAAGGTACTGCGCCATATATCCATGTGACACCTCGTGTGCAACTATAGAGAAAATAAGGACGACGATGGAGAAAACTGTCTGTATGAGGTCGATGTCTTGCATGTGATTTGCTCCCATGATAGCATGGCGGTCACCAAACCTTAAGCACAAAAGAAGTGCGGGGACGGAAAAACTATATGGCTTCATCAAATGTATGTAAATTGTGCGATAAAGGCTCCAAGATGGCAGGGGGCTATTCAAACCGTATCCGCGCAACCAAATTCAACCCGAGCGGCGACAAACGCAAATATCCGAATCTTCAATGGGTCGCACTCGCAAAGACCGCTTCCGGACTTTCCGGCGGACGCATCAAGATTTGCACGCGCTGTATCAAGGCTTCCAAACACCTCGAACTAAAAGCAAAATAGAACTGATTAAATTACTTCGCCTGCTTTGTTGTGGAGCCTCTGTGATTCGGTCAACATATATGAATATGTCTTCCTCATCACTTTCTCCACGCCTCGCATTCAAAACAATTTAATCAGTTCTCGAAGACCGCATTGGCGGTTTTTTGTTATCTAAAATAATTACGTTAATTATGTCGATAGAATCATTTAACGTAATTATTTTGTGTTAAAAAAGCGCCCCCGGAGGGGCGCGTAAATACTGCGTGTGCGATGCCTAGTGATCAAGATCGATGATTCGCTCGATCCTGCCAAAAGTATTTCTTGGCATGAGTTGTATCGATTCGAGTCCAACATCGAGTGGCAACTCGCTGGTGGGCCTGCGATCTGGCACTTCGACACCGTTGACGGTTACGCCGAGCACCGCGTAGCGATGTTCTACTTCCGCCGATACGTAGTCGGCGACCTGGCCAGCCAGACGGGTCTCCTCGAGCGGCGACACGCTGAGCACCTCTTCATCGATTTGATCGCCTTCCGACACCGTCTCGTTGACGAGAAATGCGAACTCGTCGTCGATGATGCCGACGAAGCAGCCGGGGACGACTTGAACCGGAGCGTCGCCGATGCGTTCGCCGCTGGCATCCTTCTGCCAACGAACCTGCGGCCGCGCCTTGTCGTTGCCGACGTAGAGCGGGTTGCGTGCCTCCATGTTGATAGAGATGCCGAAGCTGCCTTCGAGCACCGTTCCGTCATTCTTGAAATACGGATTCCGGAAACCGCGAGCGCGCCAGGTGGCAAGCTCGAGGAATTCCTGCAGGTCACGCATGATGTTCTTCTCGTTCCGAAGAAAGTCTTTCGTGCGAAGCGCAAGGTCGTGCCGATAGAAGGTGTAGCGCACCATCGCGTACGGCGGGACACCCGACTTGTTAGCGAGACGCTCCTGCGCAACCGCCTCCGTCAAGACATAGCCGGCGCCCTCGAGGTCATCGAGGATTCCGACAAGGCTGACGTTGTTGACGCCGCGCCCGGACACATCTTCTTCCGGAAAAAGGAACTGCTCGCCGGGAGCGAATGCGGACTTCCGCGATTCGCGGTCGGCGAAGGTTTCGGGCTTGATCCAGGTGACCCAACGCGGAACCTGGTTGCCGTGGGACATCGAAAACTGCAGAACCACCTTGCGGACGTTGGAGCTGAGCGAACCGAGAGCTTGGGCCATTTGGCACCTCCATGAAGAGTGGAAAAATCAGGGAACACACTTACAAGCTTATTATATCATGCTTTCACAGATAGCGCAACCCCACCGGCGCCGCCACTCTGCTTGTACCAGGGTACCCCTAATACACAAATATACGTTGCAAAATATGGACCATCACATGGGCAGGGTACCCCTATGCAATATTAGTCACGTGTGATGGTTACACCGTCGCTCGCGAACGAGATGGTTCCTTCTTCGTACGTCTTTAGAGCAGGAATTCCGAGATTGGCGAGCAGATCAAGTACTTCTTTGTGCGGATGGCCGTATCGATTATCAAGTCCGGCGGAGATTATCGCAATATCCGGTTGCACGGCGGCGAGCCAATATGCACTCGACGACGTCCTCGAACCATGATGGCCCAATTTCAATACTTGCGATTGCAGGCCATCGCCATACGCTCTTGCAATATAATTTTCTTCTGACTGAGGAAGGTCGCCGGAAACGAGAAATGCCGTCGTGCCATAACGCACACGAAGGACAATAGACGCACTGTTCGTTTCGCTACCAGCCATATCGTGGTCGGGATAAAGAATATCTGCGACGACACCATCACCCAAATCGATGCTCATTCCTTTTCGCGCACGCATGTGCCCTGCATGCTCTGCAATAATCGCACTCTCAGTCACGTCATACACACCATTCTCCGAAGTTGCACCCGATTCAAGTACTGCGCCGATATCGTAGCGTTTAAATATCTCAGGATAACCCCCAATGTGATCCATGTCGGGATGCGACAGCACCGCAACATCAATAGACCGGTCAAAGAGTGGCATCTCATCTGCAAGTGCCCGAAGCGACGCGCCCGAAGGCGGACCGGCATCATAGAGCAACTGATTTCCGTTTGGTGCCTGAATGAGGACAGCGTCACCTTGCCCGACATCAAGAAAGGAAACACGCAAGAGAGAGTGATGCGAGGAAAAAGCAGACACGGCGACAATGATGTCGGCGACGACAAGAAGTATTGTGGTCATCGCAAATGGATGGCTGCGAATCCAGGCACCAGTTACACTTCTGCTCATACAAGGAGCCTACGCAACCAACGCAGACATGTAAAGCACGAAGAGTGTCTCAGAGCTTTTGGTAGAGCAACCGGAAAAGTTTTTTGTGGAAATCGGCGAGCTTTGGGCTCTCGATGATAAAACTTGTTTCGGTATTGAGGTCGATGAACGCAACCTTGTTCGCGTAGATAAGCTCAATCACATCCTGCTCAAAGAGATCGAAACCGGGCGGAATGAATTTCATGGCACGCTCCATGCGCACTTTTTTCCCCTTCCCTATTCGCGGAGCGGTAATGACGAATCGCTCGAGCTTCTTATCGTCCCGAATTTTGCGGTAGTCACGCGGAAGATACACATTTGTGCGGTCGAGGTCCTTTTCTGAGCTAAATCGGTAGAATGTTTCACCACGAGCGCTACTTTCGACGAGGTCTCGAAAGACCTGCGTCACTCCGGCGCTCCCTTCGTGAATAGTAATCGCGGGCTTTTCCTTTCCTTTCCGGTACTCGCGCGAAAGCTCAGGAAGCATCTGTTCTGAAGCCGTCGCCATCTGCTGAATGATGTCTTTTAACTTTTCCGGTGGAGCAGCAATGTACTCATTTCTCTTTCCTCGCATGTGAATCTCAACGAACCCGCGAGTTTGCAATCCGGCAAGTAGCGCATAAACGCGCGGACGATGAAACTTTGCCTCTTTTGCAATCTCGACAACGGACATCCCGCCCCTTTTAAAGAGAAGAACATACAATGCCCTCGCTTCATCACTTACACCAAGCGAGATCAATAGGTGATTCAATTTTTCCATAATGTACTAAATACAGTACACTCTATTTACAAATATAGCAAGTATTTACATTGTTTTCTAATAATTACATTATTTTAGTTCATATTTTCATACATTTTAGGACTCAACCACTAAGGCTTGTTACAGTAACACCGGATCGATCGTTCATTGAAAACCCAAAAGGAGCCACCATGAAAGTACTCGGAGAAGGTAAGTGGAAAAAGCCGTGGTCTATGGAAGTTGTGTGTGCAGAGAAGGATTGTGAAGCGTTGCTGCTGATCGAAGTAGCAGATGTAAGCGCAGTTGATAACTCAAGCCCCGCAAGCTACTCGTCAGTCTGCATGGTTTGCAATTCGAAGATTCACCTGAAATCGTCGTCAGTTCCGAAGTGGGTCAAAAATGCTTCGGACAGTAAGAAGAAATACTGGTCTTCAGGTTCCTGGGATTAGTGTCTTCAGTGCCGGTTGTAAAACGCCGGCATTTCTCTATGTGTTATAATTCACCCAACTGCCTATACCCTTTCGGGTCGGCCAAAAAGGATGCAACATGAAACTCACTGACTACATTACCGCTATTCCCGACTTCCCGAAACAGGGAATTCTCTTCCGCGACATGAGCCCGCTGCTTGCAGACCCTAAAGCATTTGCGGAAACCATTTTCCAAATGAAGGCGCATTGGGAAAAGAAGGGCATCACCAAGATCGGTGCATTCGATGCGCGCGGATTCATCTTTGCGTCAACACTTGCTCACGAAATGAAACTTCCGTTCTTTATGCTGCGCAAGACGGGCAAACTTCCCGGTGTGACGGTGTCCGTATCATACGGACTCGAATATGGCAGCGATGTGATTGAGATGCAAGTAAGTGCCGTAAATATGGACGACATCGTTCTGCTCGTTGATGACGTCCTTGCCACAGGAGGGACTGCGCGGGCTGGTGCCGAGCTCATTGAAGGTCGGGGCGCAAAAGTGGCAGGGCTCGCGACCGTCATGGAGCTGAGGTTTCTCGACGGGCGCAAAGTCTTTGGTCATGAGGTACAAGCACTGGTCATCTATGAGTAAGAACAAAAGTGCGCGCATGGCCGATATGATAGCGACACAGAACGGCAAATTCGTGCTTATCGAGCGTCAGAAATTCCCGCTTGGACTTGCTCTTCCCGGGGGCCACATCGACCCCGGCGAGAAGCCGCGACAAACGGCAATAAGAGAGTTCGCTGAAAAACCGGACTCACTATCGACAACGTCTCATTTGTGACTCGCCGTCGCGGCAAGCATCGTGACCCGAGATATGCGATGAGCGAGACTCGTATCTACCACGGCGTGGCGAGCGGCACTCCGAAGGATGAGAAAGGATTCACAAGAGTAGTATTCTACTCGAAGAAAGAGATACTGAGTTTTCCCGCCGAACGATTTGCGTCCGATCATCACAAGATCTTGATGCAGTTCCTAGGGAAATAATTTGCAGGGCCGATACGTCGGCCCCTTGTTTACCCTGGCCAAACCTACTCGCACGTGTTATCGTGCGTTCATCCGTTCTTCACATTAACTCAGCAAGGAGTTTCAATGCCTAAGCTTATTGACGTCACCTTTGTCACCTGCCCCACGATGGCAGGAATCGCCGGCCGCATTCATGCCGCACTCAAGCCTTGCTACTCGGCGACGGGGGAAGAAATTCCCCTAGTCACAATCGAGTATACGCGATTTGCGAGCGGAGAATACCGTCCGAAAATTCCGATGACCGTGCGGCAAACCGACGTACTTTTCTTCCACGCGTTTCATCCGGACCCAAACACCGAATTGGTGAAGATGCTGTTGTCACTTCAAGCGCTTCGTCTAGCATCCCCAAAGACAATCAACAACATCTTTCCGTTTAAACCCTACCAACGACAAGACCGGAGAGACGAGCCACGCGTTCCCATCAGCGCAAAAATCATCTGGCAGTGCATGGAAGCAATTGGCGGGAAAAAGTTGGACCAAACGATCACGCTCGACATGCACTCGGAACAGCAGCAAGGTTTCTCCGACAACCCTGTCGACAACTTCCCCGGACATCGAATACTCGGAAAATATCTGCGAAAGAATTTCGCAGACACGCTGGCGCAAATGGTCGTCGTGGCACCGGACGTCGGGAGTGCCCCGCGTACGGACCGCTTTCTCAGTCACCTCAAGCACAAGACGGGGCTGGAATTGGAATTCGGGCAAATCCGAAAGCAACGGCCGGGCCTAGGGATGTCGCCCGTCATCAAGGACTACGTCGGCGCGTCGCTCACCGGAAAAACCATCATCATGCCTGATGACATGATCGATACAGGAGGGACAACCATCAAGGGTGCCGACTACCTGGTGCAACACGAAGGCGCGAAGGAGGTTCTCATCTTTGGCACACACGCGGTCTTTAGTGCCACGGCCGATGCAGGCGGCAACATCGTTACCGCCGAAGAAAAACTAGCTCAAAGCGGACATCGAGTTTTTGTCACCAACTCCATTCCGCGCGATGATGCATACCAGGCAAGACATGCTTCATGGCTGACTCCGATTCCCATCGAGCCGGTCATGATCAAGATAATCCCTCAGGCGCTTCTGGCCGGAGGCAGTGTGAGCGGAGTCGAGCGAGACTGAGAGTTTGAGTTAGAGTTAGTATCCCCGACAATGCGTCGGGGCTTTTTTAAATAGGGATTCAGACAGTGGCGATATCTCAGCGACTTAGTGTATGATGCACACATGGGAAATCTTCAATTCGCTATCGTCTCGACGGACATACTTATCATGCGAAAGAACGGCAACGTCGTTGAGGTTGCCATAAAGGAGGTACACCGCCCTCCACACTATGTGCACGTCGATGGTTTTGTCGGCGGAATGCTGCGACCGGATGAGACCGCGGAAGAGGCGGCGCGGCGTATCATCACTGAAAAAACAAAATTAGATGCGCGCCATATTTTTCTTACACCGCTCAAATTCTATGACCGCATCGATCGCGATAAGCGCGGGCGCGTCATCTCTATCGCATACCTCGGCATCATGGACTGTGTGGCAGGAGCGACCGACGACATTAAATGGGTTCCTGTGCAAAATGTCGGCCGTCTTGCATATGATCACAACGAAATGCGGGACGACATGCTCCTTTATATGAAGGACCATCTTTTTATCACCAACATCGCACTCCACTTCATGCCGAAGGAATTCACCATTGCAAACCTAAAGGCACTGTATGAATACCTCCTCGGCCACGATGTCGACAA
>JAYSTI010000008.1:0-45668 GCA_043719805.1 Candidatus Lloydbacteria bacterium | reverse complement strand
CGGAGACTTCGGACTCATGGTCCATGCGCCAGCGGTAGTGGAGGAGGGTGAGAGTAGGATTCGAGTCGAATGTCCAGCAGAGATTGTTGCCACCGTTTGTACTTGATACCGTACTGACGTTTGCATATCCCGAGCAGGCGTTCGAATCTTTCACGTCGGCGTATGTGACACTGCGTGTGCCGGAGACGGAGAGTCCTGTATATGTGCCCGGCGTAGAAGAGCGGAAGAAGATGGGGGCGAGGGCGGATGTGCCGGTCAAAGTGAGGTTGCCCATAGAGGTCGTCGCACTTGCAGGGAAATGGATGGAGGTGGAAGCAACGGTGGCGGTGAACGTGCCGGTGGTGCTTGAAGTCGCGCCGAAGATGATGCCTGGATTGGAGTCGGCGTTGGTGCCGGAGTTGTTTAATATGGTGAGGTTGTTGAATGCAGAGGAACCGATCATGGTGCCGGAGAGGGTTTGCTGGGCAGTGCCGTTTAAAAAGACGAGGCCGGAGTTGTGGGTGAAGCGTCCGGAGTTTGAGTAGTTGCCGTTCACGGAGAGGAGCGCTGGGGCGGTGAGTGCGCGGGCGCTTTCGATAGTGAGATTGGTGGTGGTAGCGTTTACAGCAAATACTATTGGGCCGATGGCATGGCGGTAGATGATGCCATTACCTCCTGAGCCAGCGTAGAGGACGCCATTTGTGGAGTCGACAGTGAGGGAGAGGATCTCTGAAACCGGGGTGTCGTATGAGGTGGTCCAGTCACCGGCGGCGTCACAGAGGGTGAAAGTGGCGCAACGGTAGATGATGCCACTATCTCCTGTGCCGGCATAGAGGACGCCGTTTGTGGTGTCGATGGTGAGGGAGAAGATGCGTGTCTCCGTGGTGTCATAGGAGGTGGTCCAGTCACCGGCGGCGTCACAGAGGCTTACCGTGGCGCAACGGTAGATGATGCCGAAATCTCCTCCGGCGTAGAGGACACCGTTTGTGGTGTCCATGGTAAGGGAGGAGATGAATGACTCCGGGGTGTCGTAAGAAATAGTCCAGTCCCCAGCAGCGTCACAGAGGGTGGAGGTGGAACAGCGGTAGATGATGCCGCCAGTTGCTGAGCCAGCGTAGAGGACGCTATTTGTGGAGTCGACAGTGAGGGAGTAGACGTAAAGCTCGGGGCTATCGTAGGAGGTAGTATATACGTCACTCCCCACTTCGCCTCCCACCACTACATGATTAAACGCCGAGCTTCCCGTCATGGTGCCCGAAAGAGTGGTACCCAGTCCAGAAAAGTGTGTTGTTCCTCCATTGTTGTTAAACGTACTATTATTCGTATAGTTTCCCCCGATGGTGAGTTGAGTGGGTGCAGTCACCGCTCCCGCGCCAGAAGCGATTGTGAAATTACCGGTACTTGAGGCGTTATTTGAAAATATCTTTGTTCCTGCGTCGAGGAAGTTGAGTGACGAGAATGCACTGGAGCCAATCATGGTGCCACCTAAAGTTTGTGCCGAGGATCCACTAAAAAATGTCGTACCGCCGCTCGCGGTGAAAGTGCCGCTATTGGTGTAGTTACCGTTCACGGAGAGGAGGGTGGGGGAGGTGAGAGTGGCGAGGGAGTTCACGGTGAGGTTTGAGGTGGAGGCATTGTTTGAAGCAGTCACCGTGCCTGAGATGGTGAGGTGATTGAATGCACTTGTGCCTGTCAAAGTGCCGGAAAGCGTGATGGGTGGTGCGAGAATATTAAAAACCTGAAGCTCACAACCGCTGGCGTTGCCTGCGGTACCGTTACACGCTACGGCGTTGCCATCATTCCCCACATAGAGATAATTGCCAGAGGTGGTGAGGAAATAAGTGCTTATACTTCCCGTTCCTGTGCTATTTCCACTCACGTCACGACCACTAAACAGCGTGGGGCTTGTGGGAGTAGAGATGTCGAAGACAAGGAGTTCGCACCCGATGACGTTGCCTGCGGTGCCGTTACAGGCGGTAGCGCCGGCCTCCTTCCCAGCATAAAGATAGTTGCCAGAGGTGGTGAGGTTGAGGATGATGAGAGATCCTGTCCCCGTACTGTCTCCCCTCACGTCACGACCAGCCACTAAGGTGGGACTCGTTCGAGTGGTGATATCAAAAACAAGGAGCTCACAGCCGATGGCATTCCCTGCGGTGCCGTTACAGGCGGTGGCGTCGGAAGTCTTCCCCACATAGAGGTAATTGCCGGAGACGGTGAGGGATCTGGCAGATAGTGCTCCAGTCCCCGTACTGTCTCCCCTCATGTCACGACCAGCCACCAGCGTGGGGCTTGTGGGAGTAGAGATGTCGAAGACAAGGAGTTCGCACCCGATGGCGTTGCCTGCGGTGCCGTTACAGGCGGTGGGCTCACCGTTCCTCCCCACGTAGAGGTAGTTACCTGAGACGGTGAGGGAGTTGACCCCCAGAAATCCAGTTCCTGTGCTATTTCCAGTCACATCACGACCCGCTACGAGATCAGTGATATGGCTGCTCATGAGCATATCAATTGTTCCACCATTGGCGGTAAAGGTAGCGCTGTTTGTATAGTTCCCTCGAACGGAGATAAGCCCACTCGTCGCTGTTACAGCACCTTGGGTAATGGTGAAGTTGCCTGTTGTGCTTGCATTGTCACGATATGTCCAACCCACCCCCTAAACCTGCAAACGTCGTAGATGCAAACGCCGAGTCCCCGATCATCTCTCCCACGATTATCTTCCCGGAAGATGTGGCAGTGAACAGTACACCATGTCCATTGGTATTCATGATGGAGGAAGAAGATGCATAGTACGAGCCGGCTACCGTGAGGGTGCCTCCTAAGGTAATCATGGAGGAAGTGGAGTTCCGCTCTTCCAGCTGGAAGTCACCTGATGGTGAGATGGCGGTACTTGAGGAGTGTGTGATCACAGTGCCTCCTGGAACAAAGTGGGTGCCATAGCCGACGAGAAGCTTTTGCCCTGCGAAGACGGAGAGGTTGTTTGCATTGGCGGTGAATTGAATGCTCGCATTGTCGTCGAAGTCCCAGAGGCCGAGCTCGGCGTTGCTTGTGGTCGTGCCAGTTGTGGAAAGCAGTCCCTCATGCTTCACGCGGATGACATTTTTGTATAAATCAAAACCAGTGATGAAATTTGCACTTGAAGAGGATTTGGTGAAAGAGTATGCGCGAAATGCGGAATCGCTGTCAACCCAAAGGGAAACAGGAATACCCGGAGCGAGTCCGGTGAGTCCTTGGAATTCGAAGAAGCCAGTGGTGGAGAGTGTTGTTGTGCTAAAGAAGCCCGGGGTTGATGTTCCTACGCGCAGCTTGAGTGTCTTGCCGGCGCTGTTGAGGGAGGTGATGCCTTCGTCGGAATAGATGGTGCCGGAGATCTTGGATACGGGATTGTAGGAAATGACAATGAGGCCTCCACCAGGACGGCCAGACGGACCAAGGTATATGCCATCATTATTCCCGCCGCCACCGCCACCGCCATACGTACCGGCATTTCCTCCAAAAGGACCCTGCGCTATTTGAGTATGTCCACCACCACCACCGCCGCCACCCGCACCATAGGTTGCATCCCATTCTGACCCATTTCCTCCAGCTCCACCACCAGCCAAATCATCACCACCACCACCACCGGCAGTGCCCGCACCGCCATTGCCACCATTTCCACCAGTACCTCCACCAGTATTACTAGGACCAACGCCACCTGCTCCACCGTTCGTAGAACCGCCAGTTCCCGCTGTCGACGAGCCACCCCCGGCACCACCACCCCCACCACCACCATCCTCACCTCCGGCGTTCGTATCTCCATCGCCACCGTTCTTCCCTGCCCCTCGTGGGCCAGCTGCACCACCTCCACCACCGAAAGTGAGCCCGACCAAACTACCCGACCCTCCGCGACCACCTGCGAACTTCGTCGTTCCTACGCTCGGTGTTGTACTACCACCCGGGGCACCACCAGTTGAGGTGGCAGTTAGGCCACCCGATGCGCCTACCTGGACGGCAGAACCAGCCAGAGACGCACAATTACTCGTAGTATTACAAATATATGTATCCACATACATACCCACGCTAATTGTCACTGTTGAACCCGGAGTAAGCACGATGTTACTTGAAGAAGCAAACGCACCACCACCCCCACCACCAGCGCCCGTAGTTCCAATAGTATCTAGTCCACCACCACCACCCCCACCGATCACTGCGATAGTATTGTCGGCATTATTCCACGTTGCAGGAACGACCCAAGAAGTACCCGAAGTCAGATAGATAACCTCACTCTGTATCGCTTCTGCCTCAAAGGGAAACCCACCTAGTGTGATGGAGTAGATGATGAGGAGCACAAGGAGTCGAGATAATGGGGTGGGCACTTTCGCACGTGCAGCACCAGCAGAAATAGTGATTGAATTCCGAAAATTGGAGTTTTCAAAAGTGCGTTTTATCATACGGAAAACACGCGATTCTCTCAGTTCGATCATAGTGTAACTATATCATCGAAGTAATGAGAAATACTAAGAGTTCTCCACACAAATCCCCTATTCCCCCACCGCCAATAACAAGCGGCGTGGCACTGACGTCACCATTCGTGTCGCCACCAACGGTGTCGTCTGTTATGGAGGTGACAACGACGGGAGCGCCACTTGCTGTGCCAATGATAAATGTGCCCTGCACGTAAAATGGGGACTCGTTAGCGGCAACCTTGATGACGGTTCCGGGAAGGAAGGTGAGGGTTGCGGCGGGGAGGATGCTGACACTGCTCGTCACGATGTACGGGCTGTTTGCGGCGGTCCACGTCGTATCACTCCCTATCGGGCCGAAGACTTCTGTCACGGCGAGGGCGGTGGTCCATGCGAGGAGGAGCGCGACGACGGACGTGGCGGTACGCATGGGAAGTTTGGAAATAGAGGTAATGGGTACAAACTACCAGTACATATTTGAAATGCAAGCAGAAATCCTCATCACTCAACTTTTTGAAAAAACTTTTTTCTACCACCGCATGAATGCTCTTCGTCGGAATGTGCGCAATGGCGTTCAGCGTAGCGTCAGTCACCGGTGTGTCGCTTGTGATAAACGCATTCATATAAAAAGTAGACGCGATAGTGCAGCTTACGTCACCATTATGGCCATCCAACACCGCCCACTCCATCTTGGAGACGGACAGCTCCGCATGCCACAAAATATATTCTTCCGCTTCATATCCGCCTTCCTCTAACAACTCTCTTTTTGTTGCAACAAGAACGTCTTCCCGCTCATCTACCCTGCCACCAGTGGCGCCAATTAACGGCTCCTTTCCTGGCTGCTCTTGCTCGGTCAAAAGAATTCTCCCATCGGGAAGCACCGGATTACAGCGACCGTATCGGGCCCTCTGCCGCATACCGAAGGCCGACTTATGTAGTATAACATCCAAAGATTGTCAAGGTTAAACCTTGACAATTGTAGCGGAAATAAAAATGCACCCCTTTCTTGGGGGTGCGGAGTGGGGCGAATACCTATCCAAGGATTCCGTGTGGAGGTTTTCGGAGGTCGGACCTCCGAAATTTAATACCGAAGGCCGCCTTATGTATACATAAGGCGGCCTTCGGTATGCTTATTTACATCCCCACACTACCTCCACGCGGTGGTGTTTCTTGAGATAATCATTCGCCTTTTTGAAATGCCCATTCCCCAGAAAACCCTTGGGGGCGGAAAGGGGGGACGGGTGGAGAGATTCGAGGATGAGATGTTTCGAGACATCGATAAGTATGCGTTTCTCGCGTGCATAATTTCCCCAAAACATAAATACAACAACACTCGCAAACTGGCGCGAAGTCGAGGAAAAAATCAGCAGACTTTTATCCGCGCTTCAAAATGCAATGCCGAGTAGTAGTCACCCCTAAATCATCCGCAGCGGATGATCGGGCGAACATCTTGCTGCAAGATGTTTTAGCCTTTGATGTAGAGCTCAAAATCGTCCAGATTCTCCCCCGGGGAGGCTTCAATCAAATTCAATGCTACCTCTTGCCCGTTTAACGTCGCGAGCATCTTCGCATCCTTGCCGGCGGCAGCCGTCACCTTGAAGCGTGCGGGAGTGATGACCTGTGCGCACATTTCTCCTGTCTTTACCAAAGACACCAGCGTGACCAACACCTGCCTCTTGTCCCCCGACGCGGTCGCAGATGACTCGAGGATATGGCACGGGGTCGGAAGCGGTATCTCCCCCGCAATGACATGTTTTCCGTTCTCGTATGCATGCTTTGCCGTGACGATTGTTTTGGACGTCAAAAGTATCTCGGTAGGTTTTTCTGCCGGCGCGTTTTCCCATGCAGTCGTCGACGCGACGGTTTCCGACTGCTTCGTATCAAGCTGTGTCGTCTGCATCGAAATATATATGAAGGAGGCAGCCGCAATGAGGACGATTATCGCGATGAACATAGTGCTTTTTTTATCCATAGATTGATTGTACTCCCCAACACCCACTAAAAGAAGATGCCCCAAATAGATCGCGCAATCTTATAGACGATTAGCAAGAAAAGGACGTAAAACACGTACGCGTTCCCAAGTATGAGCTGCCACAACATCTTAAAGAGCAACGCTACGTATTGGAATGGTGAGTGTATGACTTCCTCTGAAACTACGCCTTGCCGAAAGACCTCCCAACCCGTTGCATTCTTCGAAGCCAGCGATGCTGCTGACGACGTTGCTATCCCTGCGACAATTTCCCCAACGGCCTTCTCGACTGACTTCACGGCGGCAGCACTCCTCTCTCCGCGATACGACTCGATTGCTCCGATAACGGGAATTGCCTTTTTTAATACCGGCTCCGGGAGTTTGTCGGTGATAGCCTTCGGAAGTGTAGTGGCCTCCGTGGCGGGACTCTTTGACTCTACTGCTTTTGCCGGCGCCTCCTTCACGAGCGGATGCGGGTCTGACTTGTCGGGAAGTCCATCACCATCAGTGTCCGCGTGCAACAAGTTCGTGCCCAATTTTTTTTCTTCGGCGTCACTGAGTCCGTCATTATCATCGTCGGGATCGGTCTTGTTGCCGATTGTGTCTCCATCAGTATCCAAATCAGCAAAGCGCTTCACCTCCCCGGTCTTCGGCGTCGCGACCGTATCCCCCGTTGGCGCAAACGCAATAGTCGTAAATTCCTTCGACGTTATCACTGCAGAAAAAACATGCGTCCCACTCGTCACTTTCCATGGAAACGATACTATCGACGAAGCGCCGCCGCCGGACACTGTAAACAGTTTATTCGCGAGCGTTGTCGTCCCGTCATAGAGGGTCAATGTACCGCTCAGCTGATTTGCGCTGGAGTTGTAGAGCAACGTGTAAATAGTAATACTGTCTCCTTCAAAAAACGGATCCTTGGAAAACCAGAGTGCATTGTCGGCAATTCCCGCAGGTGCAACCGCGGCAAACAGCGTGCCTGGTGCAAAGAAAAGACAGATACTGAAAATGTAAAATATTCGTCGTAACATAATCACATGAAGTCCATAAAACGATCTAAGGCGAGAGGGCCAATAATATACTGCGCCCATGAATTCAGTATCCCGAACTGGCCGACTATAAGCAGCATGCCAATCGCAATAATCAGCACCGCTCCAATCTTTGATATGGTGGGAAGGTAGGTTTGCAATTTTGCCACATACGTAAATGCCGAACCATAGAGCAACGCGACGAGAAGGAATGGGATTGCAAGTCCGAGAGAATAGGTTGCGAGTAACAGTGCGCCGGAAAATGCCGTCCCCCCGGTACTCGCAAGGATGAGTATCGTACCGAGTATAGGCCCGAGGCAGGGACTCCATCCGAGGGCAAAAAGGAAGCCGAGCGCGAAACCACCGAGAGGGCTTCCGCTGGAAATAAATGCCGGTGGGCGATAAGAGAATCCCTTCATTTTAGGAAAAACACCGAGAAGCGAGAGTCCGAAAAAACATATAAGCACTCCGCCAACCTGGGAGATGAGTAATCGGTTCAAAACCAAAAATTTGCCCAACGTACCGGATGCGAGTCCAAAAACAATGAACACGACGGAAAAACCAAGGACAAAAAGTACTGCATTCAGAAAAAAGCGATGGCGAGAAAATTTTGTCTTTCTTCCATCTACGCTACTCCCCCCAATGAACGCAAGATACGCAGGGATGAGTGGTAACGTACAGGGAGCCAAAAACGTCAGTAACCCGCCGATGAGTGCAGAAATGAAGTTAACATCGGGCATAGATGTATATTAACAATAATTTGCATGAAACCCCAGTATGTCTCAAGTGGCACATACATGACTAACGCTTCCCGACTGAGATATGAAAAAACTCCCCAATGGGAGTTTCTTGTATTATTGAAACTACGATTAGTTCTCAGTCACGACTTCGTCCCTGCGAGCTCCTGAAAGTGACAGTGGGAGTAGGGCCATCGAAATATTCCTAGGCTTAGTCATTAGCGGCTTTGCGGAACTTCCCAACCTGCCGGCTGCCTCAATTCGTTCTTCTGTTGCGCGAGCAATCAGCCTATTGTCAATTTCCATCTGTTCGAGTACGCCGTAGACGTACATGACCTTTTTTACGTATCCATAATCCAGGGACTCATACTGCGAAAGCCAGCGCTTCGCGCGTGATGGCCCCATGTTATACGCAACTAGTGCCTCCTGTGGGCTATCAAAACCGTATACTCGCTCTAACTCCTTGAGGTATCTGGTTCCAGCCAAGATATTCTGAAATGGGTCTTTGGGGTTCTTTGCCCCCATGGCTTTTGCGGTAAGCGGCATCAGCTGCATGAGCCCCTTTGCACCCTTATTGGAGACTGCTACCTCGTTGCCCTCAGATTCGACAACAATGACCGCAGTAATCATCTTTGCATCATAGTCATGTAGGAGTGCTGCAATATTGATCATTTCACCATAAGAAGACTGGATTTTGCTCACAAAGTCATCCGCATTATCCCGGAGGTACTGATTTGCGGCGCTCGCTGAAAGTGGGACCGAGCACAGGATAAGGACAGTGGCGAGAAACGTTAGGATACGGGGTCGGAGAGACCCCACCTGTTTACCAATTTCGCTTTGAGTTGTAATTGTGGGCATAGTTGTTATTTATCGTCACGACTTTGTGACTGGCTGGCCTTATAATCTAGGTTCTAATATTACGTCACAGATTTTTGAACAGTCAACGCAAATCACCGCTTCTCTGTTTACCTGGCAATTGTACCTATGTGACCCGATGGGGCAACCACTATTCTCCACACATGAAAATATCCATATTTTTCAACGTCAATTAGAAAATCCACATACGTCTATTTTTTTGTTCAACCTCATTTTGGCTACAAATATATTTGACAAATATATTATTCATTTTGAAATATTGGATAATACGGTGCAAGTAAAGGATATTATCAATTTTTGATGTTTTTCCGAGAGTTTCGCATGAAGGTCATTCACGTCAATTATGAGCAAAAAGGCCTTTACTTATGACTCCTTGGGGATTACCATGGAGCGAATAACCCCAAAGTTAGAGGGTTACAAGAGCCTCCATGGACAGCTTTCTCACTCCACCGATCTATTTTTTCCTCTTTCTCACGACCTATTTTGAGGTGTTTATGCTCGTAACTTATTTTGAGGAAAAGGAAAGATTCAAATTTATCACCACGAAAGTACGGAGAATGCCCGGAAAGTATCCAAGTGTCACAATAATAGTTCCGGCGTGGAATGAAGGTGAGACTATCCTCGGAACTGTACATTCTCTGCTCGACCTGGAGTACCCAAAAGAAAAACTGACGCTTTTTATCATTGACGACGGCTCAACAGACAACACACTGGAGGTCGCAAAGCGTTTTGAAGGTCACCCACAGATAAGAGTTTTTACCAAAGAAAACGGCGGCAAGTTCACGGCCCTCAACCTTGGTCTCAAGCACGCTACTTCAGAACTCATTGGCTGTCTTGACGCGGATTCCTATGTCGCAAAAGACGCGCTAGAGGAAATAGTCCCCTATTTTGATAATCCTGAGATAATGGCGGTCACTCCGTCCGTGCAGATTCACAATCCGAACAATGTACTTCGAAGGATTCAGGCAGCGGAATACATGATTGGCGAATTCACTCGCAAGCTTTTCAGCCGCTTCAACGGGCTCTACGTGACGCCCGGGCCGTTCTCTATATATAGAAGGAGCATCTTTGCGAAAATAGGCGGATTTATCCACGCATACAACACAGAGGACATGGAGATGGCGCTCCGCATGCAATCCCACCGCATGAAAATAGAGAATGCACACACCGCCCTCGTGTATACGGTGTCACCTGCCACCCCGCTCGCACTCTACAAACAGCGCGTGCGCTGGGTCTCCGGATTCCTCAAAAATGCGTTCTTCAAATACCGCTACATGTTCCTTAACCCGAAGTATGGAAACCTTGGGCTCATCACGATGCCATTTGCCTTCATCTCAATTTTCATTTCGCTCTTCTTCTGTGCAATGTATGTGCACAGCCTGTTCCAGCTTGCATATGAGCGTTATCTCCAATATAGTGCGGTGGGATTTCATTTTTTCGCAGGCTGGCCACAGTTTGACTGGTTCTCGCTCAACCTCGAATTTAGGCGACTCCTCATCTACTGCCTACTCTTCACCACGATATTCTTTATCTTTATGGGAGCACGCATGGTACTACGTCGGCTCGTCGTCACAAGAGACATGATCTACTTCCTGATGTTCTACGGAATCATCGCCCCATTTTGGCTCGTTGGCTCGCTCATTAAATTCATCAGTGCAAGAGATGTGCGCTGGAGATAATTTATTACGATCATTTATGCAACAAGGAATCAACCCAAAAAAATATATTCTCGTTTTCATCATTACCATGGGGGTTTTTGCCGTGATATTTCTCCTTTCGGATTTTTTATATAATCGCCGTATCACACAAATAAAAGGCATCGAGGACACCATCAACAGAAATATTCTTGAATCAGAAATACAGTACGCGCTCTTGGCTGATGCATCCTGCGAGACTGATGCGGCCGGTAACCCCGTGCTCGTTGGCGAAATAAATAACCTTACCAAGCGCCTCGCATACATGGAAGAACAGCGCGGGACAAATGACGCTGAAGTTATTAGTCTGAAAAAATATTACTCTCTTCTCCAGGCAAAAGATTATCTTCTCCTGCGTGAGCGCGCAAAACAGTGCGACGACAAGCCGCTCTCTGTCATCTACTTCTACTCGAATGCGGGCAACTGTGACGACTGCAAGAAGATGGGGTACGTCCTCACTTCCATGCGCGAAGACTACGACCAGCTCCACGTATACGCCTTTGACTATAACCTTGGGCTCTCTGTTGTCGAAACACTCAAGTCTATTTATAAACTTGAAAATCGTTTCCCCGTGCTCATCATTAACCGCAAAGCATACTACGGATTTAAAACCCGCACCGAAATTGAATCGATGATACCCGAGCTAGGCAGGCTGGCCGCAACATCTACGAAGGCGACAACAACCGCTAATTAGCTCCGACGCACAGCAATACTCATGCCAACCGTCACGAGGACCGACAGAAGCCAGAAGAAAATGGTGAGATATCCGAACATCGCAATGCGATACTCCGGCTCCTGAAGCGAACGCCCCGAAAGCACGTACCCCGATAGTATGTTCCTTTCATCTTGGTAATGGCGAAGCACGCTAGCGTGCCGCACCCCACTCTCCGGTGACCACGTAAACCTACTCTCTCCGGCTTGCAGCGTACGATCAAAGACGCCGGAAGGAAGTGTCGGCAATTCACCATTCAATAGGCCGTTGCCCATGATTGGGCTTCTGTTCGCATCGAACACCACGATATATGGACTCAGGTCTGACTCGATTGCGATGGTATCTTCCGACATAAATATTGCCGGAACAATGTCTTTTGACAACGATTGCACTACCTCATCCGCCATTTGGACCTGCGGGTCGTTGGCTCCCGTGCGAGCTGAAAATTGCACTCCGATAAACACAAACATGGTGACCATCGTTAGCGTGATGACAAGCGGAAACCACAGATCGAACGAATGCGTTAAGTGTTTTAAAATTTTGCGATGTTTCATAGAAACAATAATTAAAATAATTTAAAAAACAATATAGAGTCGCGACATGTTCCTCTTGCTTCATTATAGAAAGCATTCGGGTTATGGGCAACTGCCAATTAGCTTCGCCACAGAACGATACTTATGCCTTCCGTCACTGCGACAGACAAAAACCGGAAAATAGTAAGATTTTCGAGCAGCGCAATGCATTACTCCGATTTTGAATCAGGCGCCAGAATGCCGACATGAGCAACAGATCACCCAGAAGAAAGAGCTTATTCTTCTATTCATTGTTAGGGCATGTGCCTATGAGTCTCGGAGGAATTCACTTCTCATGATGCTAGCCACTTTAGGTGAAATAATTTCCTTTTCGGACAGGTCCTCCAAAATTCTATCCTCGGCCTTACGTAATCCCGCCTCAGCAAAAACGCGCTGGAGATCGGCAATAATTGCGCCATGTTCTTTTGCGGTGCGTTCCATGAGAGCTATAGCATCATCTTGAACATTCGAATAGAGTGCAATCGCGCGCTGTAGTACTTCGCCACCAAACAATGGGGTGCTCCCACGAAGTTTCTGCAACTCTTCAACCGCCTTGTGCGCAATCACCATACGCGCACGATAATACATATAGCGTTCCTTGGGATCGCGCAATATATTGTGCAGCTCACTCGGTATCGCAACCGCGGGAATGGCAGAATCCTGTTCAAGTCGATGCTGCCGTTCACCTAAATCAGCAAGAATAATTTTGTGGACACGCTCGCTGACTTCTTCATATTCGTGCAGCGTCCGAAGTGAGTGCTTTTCATATCCCGTTGAGTACAATAGAAGGAACGACTCGGACACACCGCCAAGTTCGGCACACTCGGTACGCGCTTCGGCAAAGCTCATTTCGTATTTATTTTTCAATGCTATATACATGGCGTCGGTAATGTAACGCTTCTCGTGAAATCGCTCAATTTCACGAAGCACCTTAGCGCAGAGAAGCGCCTCGGCCTCATCGTGCTCCGCTACCTCAAGCGGCGAAAGCGCATCTATGTTGAGCTTCCGAATGAGCGGGCCAATCGTTGTCGCTTTTATAAAAAGCGTGAAATACATGCACGCAATGGTTAGTCCGATGAGAAAGTCACGCACACTAAATTCGTAATTCCATCCGGCAACAACAAGGTCAGCCGGGATGAGGAGTACCATTGTGATGGCGAGGGCTCCGCGGAGCGAACCCCACGAGAGAAGGTGCTGCCACGAAAGCGGTACAGGTGCTTCCTTTCCCCACCAATTGAAGACCATCATGACGGGATAAATTGAAACTGCGCGGGCAGCCATCACGACAAGGATGGCAATCAAGGTCGGCACAATGATGAGCATCGGGTCGATGGCGATATCCGCAAACAGTAACCCCATCAAGATGAAGACGAGCGAGTTTGCCACAAATGCAAAATACCCCCAAAATTGTTCCATGTATTCTGCTACACGCGGAGTCAGTTGATACCGCCCAAAATTTCCCACAACCATGGCCGCAATGGTTGTCGCAATGATTGCTGAAAAATGAAGTTCGATTCCCACGGAGTTAAATCCTTTGCCCAATAGTTCAGCGGAAATAAATGTAAAATGGGCGATGACCATCGTAAGGGTAATCTCAAGATACTCATCTTTTTTTACAATGGTAAGCAACTTCGTGAAGCCGTACCCGACCAGGGCGCCCCAAAGTCCTCCACCTACAACCATGCCAACAAATGCTACCGTGCCACCCAATACCGACGTAAAACCATGCCAGCCACCAACGGCTACACCCAACACAACGAGAAACAGTGCAACTGCTGTTCCGTCATTGAAAATACTTTCACCCTCAAACAAGAGTGTCAGCCGCTTCGGTGCACCGTATTCCTTAAAGAGTGCGAGCACTGCGACGGGATCAGTGGCGGAAATAAGTGCTCCAAACAACACCGTTACTACAAACGGTACAGGAAACCCAATCCATCCAAACAGCAGATAAAGGAGGACTGCAATGAGCATGGCCGAGATAAGCAGTGACACCACCGCAAGGAGTGTGATGCCGCGAACATTCTCGAGTACTCGTCGGATGTGCATGTTGTAAGCCGCCTCAAAAATGAGCGGGGAAGAAACACATAAAAAAGAACGTCGGGCGTAAGTCGAAATGCACCAAGAAATGCGAGCGGCTCAAAACGCGAAAGCGGGATGAGCAAAAGACCCACGATTACCAAAAGTACGGTGTAAGGGAAACGCAGCTTTCGCGACAGCAGAAAAACTCCTGTTGCAACAAACATTAGGAACGTCAGCGAACACATTATTGCAAGTGTGGGCGTCATCATGTGCAAGTGTGATTATCAATAACTGCCGGAAACAGCAATCCATGAGTGTACACCTGAAATGCAATATAACAAGTGCACGAAATTTCAGTAAGCGAATGTTCGACTCCACTGTTGCGTGTACTCGCGATACGTTTGACAATATTCTACTTTCATGCTAAAATTGCAGTAAATAAGGGGCGATATTGCTCTTCACAATTCATAGGGGTTCTCGATGAACAGACTCTCAAGGACCGGATTCGCGATGACCAACTTCGCGATGGCCTACCTGGTCTATCTCCTCTTGGCCCACAATCTGCCGCTCAACCTCGCGACCTGGATGCTGTGGCTCACCATCGACTTCACTGTCATTCTGTCGCTCAGGCGCGCAAAGCAGCCGACTGAGCTTATGATGGCGTTCCTGATTTGGACGGGCATCATCGTCCTCATATCGACGTACAACTACAGCGTCGGCAAAGCAACGTTCACCTTCGGATACCCCGAGATGCTGGCTGTCGTGGCCGTGATCATCGCACTCGTCGTGTGGAAGCACGCAACAGCAATCATCACGCGCTTTAAGTTGAAGCAAAATGCGGATGCTATCGGCGTCATCACGACCACGATTGCAATGGTGATTGCAGGCATTCCGACATGGATCAATACGTACTACGATCCGGGAACAGCGAGTGTTTTGTTTTGGTCGCTTGGTGGAGGAGGCTGCTTCCTCACCTGGCTCGGCTCAGCGCGCGGTGAACGATTCATGCCCTTGTCCGGTTGGATCTCCAACGGCGTGATTGTCATCCTCGCACTTCGCCAGTTCGCGTAATCAAACTCTTCCCTCTCGCTCGCCCTCCACCGGCGAGCTTTTTTCTTCAATTTGATACAAATTTTAATCTCATTTTTGTTGACACTGTGCATTTTTTATGCTACCATACATTTGCACAGTTCAACCCAAAGGAGACCGAATGAACGCCGCACAACAGTTCCTTGTCCCGATCCAGCGCTACTCGTTTCGCGCAGGCGAACCGGCCGCAATCATCGAGGAGGTGGAGGTCACTCCGCCCGGCCTTCCCAAGCGCGAGTGCTACAAGATCCAGTTCCGCGACGGAACCACAGACCTCGTTGCCGCATGTGACACCGACAACTACCGCATCATCTCCGCTGCCGATGTCCACGCCGGCAGGATCCCCGAAGTGACACAGTAGTCGCTTCACGCAGTCAGTCAGCCGCTCCATTTGGGGCGGCTACTTTTTTCGATAAGACTAAAAACAGGACTACGGTTAGAGTGTTATTCTCATAACCTCGTCGAGGTCGGTGATGCCGAGGATGGCCTTTGCAAAACCGTCGATTGCAAGAGTTTTCACGCCTTCGTCGCGCGCGATTTGTCTAAGTACGTTACTGTCTCGCTGGACCATCATTGCATCGCGGAGTGCAAGACTTATCTCCAGTATCTCAAATATTCCAACGCGTCCTCGGTATCCTGAATTGTCACAGTGCGCGCATCCATTCGCTCTAAAAAACCGAATCCCGTGCATTGGGTCTACTCCGGCGCCGAGAACACCGCTTTTTACGAGAATGGTGACCGCATAATCGTAATCATAAAACTTTCGCAGGCGGGCAATCTTTTCATCATCAGGAACGTAGCTCTCTCTGCAGTGCACACAAAGCTTACGTGCAAGGCGCTGCGATATCACGAGGCTGAGCGTTGAAGACACAAGGTACGACTCCACGCCCATGTCGAGCAAGCGCGGTATGACCCCAAGCGCATCGTTCGTGTGGAGTGAAGTCAGAACAAGTCGCCCGACGAGTGCGGCACGAACGGCCATGTCGGCGGTTTCGGTATCGCGAATCTCTCCGACCATGATGATGTCTGGGTCCTGACGAAGCAGTGCACGGAGACCCTCGGCAAATGTCAGCTTGATGTCGGGCTGGATCTGGATTTGCGTCACACGCTCGACGGTGTACTCGATGGGGTCCTCAACAGTACTCACGTTCACCGCATCGCTCCGGTCCAATCCTATCTCCTGTAAAAAAGAGTACAGTGTTGATGATTTGCCGGATCCCGTTGGGCCGCAAATAATAATCATGCCGTACGTCCGCTTGAGGTAACGCTCGATAATCTCCAGGTCTGATTCCAAAAATCCGAGACTACGCAGGTCGAGGAGCAGCGCATTTTTCGGAAGAACGCGCATGACCGCCTTTTCTCCCCACATTGCCGGGACGAGCGAGAGTCGGATGTCCACCTGCTCGCCCTTCACCATGAGACTCACGCGGCCATCCTGCGGGTGTCTTTTGACGTCGACGCGTAGCGAAGACATAATCTTGAGTCTCGCCATGAGTGCCGAGTAATAAGACTTCGGCAGTGTTGTCATCGTCCTTAATTGTCCGTCAATACGGAAGCGAACATTTATCTGCCTTTCATATGGCTCGATGTGCACATCGGAAGCCTCAGTAAGGACTGCCGCTTCAATAATTTCATTCACGACAAGTACCGGGGACGGCGCATCGTCGGCAAGTTTTCCGTCAACGACCTTAATGCCCTCGACAGCCTTATGAAGAATTCCGCGAATACCACCATGATAGAGAATGAGTGCTTTTCTGATTGCGTGGGGAGTTGCCACGAATACTTCAACGTCCTCCTTCGCCACATGCCGAAGAGAGCGAACCACCTCTTCGTCCCACGGGTTTGCCATCGCAACCTTGAGTACGTTGTTGCTACGCGCAAATGGGATGAGCATGTTTGTCGTTGCGAACAGTTCCGGAATGACCTCAAGTGCAGCGGTGTCGATGTCTCCAATTTTGAGATCAGTCACAGGGGTCCCATAAAATTCCCCGACCAGTTCAAGAAAATACCGCGCAGACACAAAGCCTCGCTCCATGATGAGTTGCTCAAGCGGTCGATTTGACTCTTCTGAAACGCGCACAATATCGTCGAATTCTTCGGACGAAAGAATGCCACTACGGGTTGTGAAAATTTGCTTAAGCTCTTCTTTGCCGATTGCCATGTTACTTGGTGAGATACTTAGCGACAATTCCCAAAATTTGTTCAACGGAAATATCGGACTTTATTACAAAGTCCACCGCCCCGAGTTTGAGAACCTGATCGCGATCTGTGTCCTGAGAAAGATTAGAAAAAACAACGACGGGAATCGGCTTGGTGAGTGGGTTTTCTTTGAGGCAGCGGAGCACCTCAAACCCGTTAACTTTAGGAATCATAAGATCAAGCAATATCAAGTCGGGCATTTCTTCCTTTGCTTGCAGAAGTCCGTCTTCACCGTCTTGACCAAAAACAACCGTATATCCCCCGTGCGTGAGCATAAACGTAATCGCTCGACGCAACCCTCGATCGTCTTCGATGACGAGTATTTTTTTTGCGGGAGATTTCATTGACTAATTATATGGGTCATTTGACTCAGGAGCAAGGAATTCGCGCTCGCAACAAATGCCTTCATTTCAGCGGCACACCGTACCAGGCGTGAAGGTCTTATGAATTTTTTTACAAAAAAACTCTCATATTTCAGAGAGCTTCAAATCAGTGGCAAGCGGCGGACCCACTGTCCCAGGGTGAATCATCGAGTGCAGAAACAAACTGCCATTCGTAGCTTCCACTTTTCAGCGTGAACTTGATTACGCCGTGCTTCGCAAATCGGACCTCGCTTGCCGGATGGGTTTTGCCGAAGACTCCCAAAATTGCTCCTCCTGTCCCCACGATGAACGAGCGGATTCCTTTCTCGCGGTCGATCTCACCGAGAGCATTGAGCGGAGCAAGCCGTTCGTATACATGTTCGTGCCCGGTGACTACGACGTCCACGCCATGCTTATACAACTCAGCGAATATTTTCTTCATACGAGGATTTACTGCGCGAGCACTCGAGGCAAAGACGGGGTGATGCCAGTACGCCAACGTACATTTGTGCTGACTCCTAGAGATGTCCTCACGCAACCACTTCATCTGCGCAGAAGCTTCATCTGCAGAAATATTGCTGTTCAGTGAAAGTACGTGCCAACTCCCGACATCGTAGCTGTAGTACCCAAGACCGGGTGGTCCCGCATTCGCACCAAAGTACTCGTAGTACGGCACCGCATCTTTCGTGCTGTAGTCATGATTTCCTGGCGAAGGTCGCGTACGATTCTTGTGCCGGCCCCAAGTAGGCTCGTAGCACTCTCGAAACTCCTCGGCTGTCCCCCTTTGGTAGACATTGTCTCCGGCGGTAAACACAATGCCGTCAATTGAGTCGAGAAGTCTGGCGGTCAGCTGTGCGGCGCTGAAATAACATCGTGCAATATCTCCGGCGCCGACGAAGACAACGCCTTCGTCTTCTACTGCGACCGGTTGTGACAGAGGAACCACGTGATTTGGGACCAATGTAGGTCCGCTTGCCGCACACCCAAAAAGCAAGAGCGAGCACAGGGCCAAGCATTTGCATAAGAACATGTTTCATTCTCCACAAAACTTTCTGTTATTCATCCTATGCCAATAGGGAAAGATGTCAAAAGATTAACTTTTATTATTTCGGAAATGCACTATAATTCAATGTAGAATTTTCTATGGAGCCCGAAATGCTTCCAAAATCAGCGTACGTTAAGTGTCAGTTCCCGGGATGTTCCGTCACCCTTGCCAAGCCTAGCGGGCGACGATATTGCATGGGGTGTTCAAAAAAACTGGAGGAGGCCATCCTGGCGAATTCACACAATTCGTCAACATCGCCATTGCCAATAGAGCAGTCGGCAGCGACGCCACAGAAAGAATTGCCGGGTCCCTCGCAGGGTCCGAAAAGTGTCCCCTCCGGAGGAACACCACCCCTTGGTCCAGTGCGCAGAGGGCACCGAAAGCTTACTGAGGCCGCTAAGCGAAAGTTTGCCGGACGAGCCAGGCCCGAAGACGGTGCAGAAAATAAGAAAGATGAATGAAACGACAGACAACCATAAGTATTACTTACGGTTTTTTTGAACATAATTGCATCTACCTTGGCTTGACGTAAACAAAGTAATGATATATAATGTTGTAAGTAAGTTCTACACAACCCCCGTACGGGAGATATGAAAATGTTTAGTCGCAAACTGCCCTTCTGTGTCGCCATGGCCGCACTCGCTCTCGCCACCTCAGCCAGTGCAGGTGGTTCGACAAACAACGATGGTGGAGATCGCAGTTCACCATACTCCGCTGATCTCATCTTCAAGATCAGTGATTCAAATGTCATGCATCGCACCGACGGATACATGCTCGTGTGCGTTGATAAGAAGAAAAAAAGGATGGAGTCGTGCGGTGACTCGAGTGGCAAATTGACGCTGGAAGAATTCTGGAAATGGTATTTTCCCGATGCTCCGAGCACGCTGCACGTAGTCGCAATGGATTACCGGACCTACTACTCGACCTACATTTTTTGGCTCAAGCGATAGCCACCCCTGAGTTAACCTGCCCCGAAACGGCGGGTTTTTTTATTTGTGCCCCCACAGAGAATCGAAGCCTACTGCTTCAGTACGCCTTTGTGATTTATTCAGATTTATCTAATGAGCGCATGGCACGCATAATTGACGTGAGCCACAATAATTTTCTTGCCGTTTTATTCAGGGTCACTTTGTGTCAGGAGTCACCAAGTCTTTTGTTGCTACGCACAAAAGTCTAAGTGACCACAGGCACTTCCAAATTTCAGTACTCGAAGACTCGACGAAATTGCAGGTCGCTCACGACCCTGCCTCACCATCTCGCAAAGCCTCGATAAGGTTCCGGCTTCACAAAAAGCACAAAATCCCGCGCAGGCGGGATATTTGTGCTTTTTGTGACCTCACAGAGAATTTCACTCCCTACTGGAGCAGTACCCGTTTTCCAATTTATTCAGGATGAGAATCCTTCATAAATAATGGAAAAGGCTTCGATTCTCTGTCAGAAGTGCCGCAGGGCACTTCTTTGAGGTCACCAAATAAAAATGGCCCCTCAATAAAGAGAGGCTCATTTTTATACTGGTGACCTCACAGAGAATCGAACTCTGATTTAAGCCTTGAGAAGGCTTCGTCCTAACCGTTAGACGATGAGGCCAATACTATATCTACAATAATGACAAACGTTCGATTCAGCCCAAACTCTGATTTCCTCCCTACGGGAGCCGTATACCTTTTGGATACTTTTTTGCTTCGCTCAAAACTATCTCAAAAGGTCTTGCGAAGCGGGTCCCATCCCGCTTCTCACCTTTCGAAGGCTTCGTCCTAACCGTTAGACGATGAGGCCCTAAAACAAATTCTGAAATTTGTTCGGGCGATCCGCATCTGATGCGGATTTGGCCAATTATTCTGCAATAACAACACTCGTTCGATTCAAAAATGCTGATTTCCCTCCCCTCCCGGATTTTTGCTCACGGGACCAAGGAAAATATGCGTTTTTTACTCGAACTCCAAAAGAATAGCGAATTTAGGTCTATTTGTCCATAGCTGAATTCAATAAGTAATTGCAACACCTGTACATTCGAATAATACCTCGAGTGGCGTTTTGCCACCATGTCGCTTCCTCGGACGCGTGTTAAGAAGATATTCGACACGGCGAATTTCCTCATCCGACACAAGCGCAAAGTCGGTCTTCTTGGGAAAGTACCGGCGAATGAGTCCATTTAAATTCTCATTCGACCCACGCTCTTGCGAGCAATACGGGTGTGCAAAATAACAGGTCATGCCGAGCTGCGATTCGATGTCACGATACCCCATATTCTCCGATCCACGATCGCGCGTGAGTGTCTTTCTGTACTTCTGTGGAATCACCTGAAGACAAGCGATGAGTGAGCGATTGGATTCCGCAATGGTGCCATCCTTCATTTTGCCAATACGCACCACACCAGAGTATCGCTCATTGGTGGTCTTGAGACGAGCAAGGCTCTCCCGTGACACCATCGTGTCATCTTCCCAGTCACCAATGCGCGTCCGACGTTCCACCACGTATGGGCGCTCTTCGATGGATGGCAATAGTGGTCGCTCCGCCTTTTGTGCTTGGCGCAAGCCTTTCTTTTGCCTCCTCGTGTGTCTTCTGGGGAGATATGGTCGCAGGTCTTCGCACCCGTCCTTCACTCTGCCGTTCCCCGCGCGCATCACTTGCGCATAGACGTATTGATAGATTGCCTCAGCAGAGATTGTTGTGCCCGCGTGCTCGAGCGGGAGTCGTATGGCAATCTGTTCCGGTGACCACCCCAACTTGAGTTTCACTATCGCATACTCACGAATGAGTGCACTCTTCAATCGGTCGGGCTTCTTTCCGTATCGTTTCACCAGTGCCTCTGCGTGACGCACATGTGCCTGATATTTCCCGACCCCTTTTCGTGGTCGTGAGGCAACCTCTCGGCAAATCGATCCAGCCGTTCGACCGTGACCAATATAGGTCGCTATTTCCCGGAAACTTTGACCTTCTCGGTATTTGATCTCGATCCTTATTCGGTCTTCGAGTGTGAGCTGACTAAAATGTCGATTCGTGGCGCCTTTTTTGATTTTTCGCATAACAACTGAATTCTAGTACAGGTGTTGCAATTGATTGTTGAACTCGGGACTTATTGCATTGCGTTTTCCCGGCGCTTCGCTTAGTATCGGGAAAGTCTTGTACGAGAATTTCTGAGGAGATAGTGTGGAAATAGTGAAGCCGGTATTTGGGGTCGACATCGATGATGTGCTCATTCAGTGCGCAGTTGCGCTCTGTGTCTACTTGAACAAGAATCACGGGTACGCGATTACGAAGAGCGACCTCACCACTTTTCATTTCAATGAATTGCTCGGGTTGAGTTACGAGGATGCGGGCAAGTTGATCTACCCTTTTCACTTTTCGGAAGAGCACGACAATTGCATGCCGATAGTCGGCGCGCGTGAGGCAATCTTTCAACTGATGAAGACCCGGACTCCGGTCGCGATTACTGCGCGTTTGCCCGCTACCCGAGCAAACACCACCCTTCTCGTTGAGCGACTCTTTCCCGGAGTGTTCACCGAATTTCACTTCACCGGTTGTGAATCCACGAAGCAGCCTCATCGCTCCAAGGGCGACGTCTGCATCGAGATAGGTGCCGAGTTCATGGTGGACGACGCATTGCACAACGCGCAGTCTGTCGGCGAGAAGGGCATTCCTGTTTACATGCTCGACAACCCGTGGAACCAGTGCACGGTGCTTCCTCCGAATACCGTCCGTTTTCCTCATTGGGACGCAATCGTCGAACACGTGGAACGAGTCTGAATTTGTCGAAATAAACAGTACCGCGCAGATGCGCGGTTTTTTTGTCTCAGATTTTTTGTGACACAGTGTGACTAGTGCGTTTGTTCTGCGACGTACTTCCACATCACCATGTCGCCCGGTCTCAAGTAGTACTTGCTCGCAACGCGCGGTTCGTAGGTGTTGTTTACCCAATACTGCCAACGCATGGTTGAGGTGCCCTTGGTTATATTTGCAAAGCCGTCGATAGACTCAACCAGAAGTCCCACTTTGGGCTCGTCATTGGTGAGGAGGACTATTTCCTTTGCTCCGGCGACTGTTTCAAGGAGATTTATTATAGACATCGATTCATGCCACGAAATAGTGTTCCATGTCCGTATCGTGCCGTCGCCGTGGTCGACCATGAGGTTGACCGAGGTCATCGCGGCCGGCGTGTCTGCCGTGCCTTCTCGGACGATAATGGTTTCTTTGTGGAAGTAGGCGCCGATGAGTCCTCCTAGGAGGAGTGAGAGGAGGGCGACGGCAAAGATAAATTTCGGATGGAGTGAGCGATGTTTCATGTAATTTGTTATTAGTGTAGTCATTCTCTCTTTTTGATGCAAGGAGTATAATGGAGTTCATCAAATTTCGTCGCATGCGAGGCGTGGAGAAAGTGACGAAGAAGACGCATGAGCTATGTGTTGACCGAGTCACAGAGGCATAAGTGCATCGCCTTACAACAAAGCAGGCGAAGACATTTGGTGAACTCTACATGAGAAATATTGAAAGAAATATGGCACGTGGAACAAGCGATCTCGGATGGCTGCTTTCGCGCTTCTCCTATAGTTTTGCGGATTATGAGAATCCCGCACGCATGGGCTTTGGGGCGCTTCGCGTCGTGAACGATGACATCATCCAGCCTCGAAAAGGTTTTCCGCTCCATCATCATGAGCAAATGGAAATTGTGACCATCATGCTTGAGGGAACGCTCACGCATCACGATACATTGGGAAATACAAAAGATCTCCGTGCGGGGGAGGTACAAACGATTACCGCCGGTACGGGGCTTTCGCATGGAGAATGGAACAACGACAAAACAACCCCGGTGAAACTTCTCCAGATATGGATATACCCGAGGGAGAGTTCCTTGACCCCGAGATATACGCAAATGCGATTTGACGAGACTGGGCGACGAAATATTTTTCAGATATTGGCGTGTGGCGAAAAAAAGGAAGGAATGCTGTACGTTCACCAAGATGCCGTGTTTGCCCGCGCGTCTATAGAAACAGGAAAGTCCGCTGCATATACACTCGCCAACAGGGAGCACGGAGTGTTTGCGTTCGTGGTGAGAGGAAGCGTGCGCGTCGGGGAGGATACGCTCATGAGCGGGGATTCTCTTGAAGTCACCGAAGAAGAAAAACTTTTATTTACGGCGAATGAACATGCTGATGTTGTGGTGATTGAAGTGCCGATGGGTTAGGTTGGAACATCACGGAGTCGGTATTCTATTTTTTGTATTAAAAAACCTCGCACGGATGCGGGGTTTTGCTTCATGTCTTCTGCTTAGGCCGCAGTGCGTGCGGCGAAGCAGGCTCGCTGCGTTTCAATGACGGCAATCATCGTCGCGTTGCAGCTGACGGCGTGATGCAGCTCGGAAAAATCGTTGAAGCTGGTGCAGAGGGTCGCAATCTTGGCGATGCAATCAATGTACACAGCAGTCTTTGTGAGACCACGATCGTAGAGCTTCTTCAGGAGCAAGTAGCAGGCTGCCTTCGTCGTGGTCGCATCTAGCTCGATGTCGTACTTATGTCGAAAGCCCTGAATTTCCGCGTCGCGAATGAATCTCGGCTCCGCGAAGCCTCGGAGTGAGCTGTTGTGCCGGAGGCTCTCGAGGGAAGTTCCGGGGACAAAGTAACGAGTGATGTCGATTTCGTGCACGAGGTCGACGAGTTCGAGGTGGGACATGTTCTTTGTGGCGGGTGCAGTTTGCACTTTTTCTCCTTGGTTGGGAACGGGTGAACTTTCAACAAACTACACTATATTTTAATTTTGTCAAATGCACGCTAGAAGAACACGGGAATTTCGACTGATGCATCATTCGCTCTTATGTCGGAAGGATTGTCGCGCATTAAGATAAGCATTCCGCTTGTCGCACTCGTACTAGTGGCGGCCCAGGTGAGTGTTGTGGTGAAGGGCACAAAATCCTCGGTCATCCAGTCGCCGGCCGCTTGTGCCTTGGTCTCTGCGATGGTGGTACCGTTTGCGTCAACGAGTTTGATTGGAAATGATGCTTCAAAATACCAGTTTCCGCGGGCTTTGCCGGAAATCGTAAGGGGACTTTTTGCGACAGCTCCCGTTTGTGGTGTGTCCACGGTTATGAGTGTGTCAGAATTTTCCGTGGTGACGGAAGTTGGCGGCTCAATGAGGGTCTCCTCGGTCGTTGTGGCGGGCGGCAATTCGGCGAGGGTGGGAGCAAGGGCAACGGGTACTTTTGTGCTTGCGTAGAATAGATACAGTAGTGCAATGAGCACCAAGGAGAGTGTGATTCCGCCAAAAATGTATGTGCGATTATTCATAAATAAAGTATAGCAGAGAGTTTCTCGATAAAAAAATGCCGCACCTGTTTTGGTGCGGCGTGCAGACTTTGCCCTGCGGACTAGTTCCTGATGACCCATTCGCCACGGCGACTGAGACAGGCGACACCTTCCTTCGTCGACTGCCCGATGACACGGCCTGATCGCTGGGAATAAATCTCCGTCACCTGGGTGAAGTGGCGGCACTCCTGTCCGCGGTCCCGGTAATAGGAACCGGGAGCCATTCTTGAGTGATAGCGATTGTCGCCCCGATTCCATTGGTTCTCGTAATAGCCGCCCGGAGGAGCGGCAAATCCACGACGGGTGACTTCGACCGTTTGCCGACGATCGCCGTCGTCCATGTGGGCCTGAAGGGCGTTGCCGACGACGACGCCGGCAGCCACGCCGAGCGCGGTGCCAATGAGCTCTCCGGTGATGAGGTAGCCGGCGATTCCGCCGAGCGTTCCGTTCAGCAATTGAGAATCGGTATTCCCGCGTGGTGCCGTTGTGACACAGCCGGAGGTGGCAAGGGCAAGCGTCGCCACAGTGATGGTGGCGCACAAGAACTTTTTCATGAGAAACTCCTGAGGTGTTTGAAAGGTATTTTCCAAAAATACTATAGCATGTTTAATTACCTGAGCAAATTACATGTTTTGCCCTCACTGTTCGTTTGTGGAGCGCCCAGTTTCTCGGTATACTTATTGTATTATTTCGCGTTACTAATTTTTTCCTATGAGACTCACTATCAAAGCAACGAATATCGAGCATACCAACGCGATTGATTCATATTTGGCAAAAAGCATGGCGGAGCTTGAAAAGATACTTGAGCCAAAGGAGAAGAGTGAGGTCGCCCGTCTTGATATCGGAGTGACCTCGAAGCATCACAAAGAAGGGAAAGAGGTCTATTACGCGGAAATTACCTTTCACGTAAAGAAAAAAGATTTTCGCGCAGAGGCGAAGGCGGGCAATCTCTATGCAGCAATAGACAAGATGAAGTCAACAGTTATTCGTGAGGTGAAGCGCCATCATACTCTGGTGCGCGCCCTGGCGAAGAAGGGTGCACGCGAATACAAGAGTCGTATCAGCAAGGTCTAATTTTTCATATATGTTCATGCGCAGACTGACACTCGATGAAATTGTCTATTGGGGCACGCTTTTATTTGTGGTGATTGCGGTCGGATACACGCTTGTCACGCTTATTGATGTGTCTTTGCGCGAGGAGACTGCATTCTCGCAAACGACGTACTTGAAACGCATGGCAAAAACTGTCACCGTTGACACCTCAATGGGAAATATTCGCATTCTGCTTTTGCGCGCGCAGGCTCCGGTCACTTCAAATAATTTTGTTTCCCTCGTTCAGGCGGGATTCTATGACAGCACTAAGTTCCACCGCGTTGTGAAAGGTGTGCTCGTGCAAGGAGGCGACCCACTCTCTCGAGGGGATGACCGCGATCTCTATGGCACAGGAGGACCCGGCTACGTTTTTGATGATGAGATCTATGGACAAAAGATGGAGCGTGGTTCGGTCGTGATGGCTAATCTTGGAAGACCAAAGACGAACGGCAGCCAGTTCTTCATTCTGGTTGCTGCTGATGCCCCACTGATGGCGAACAAGTATACCGTTTTCGGAAGGGTGGTCGAAGGTATGGATATTGTCGACCAGATAAATGCGGTTCCTGTTGATGGGCGCAATATTCCTATCGAGCCAATAATGATTGACTCATTGAGCATTGAGTAGGCGTCGGCAAGGATTCGCCCGGATAATTCTTATTCGTATCCTCTTTTAAAGTCTTCGTAGGACATCTCTTTCTTGCCCTCCGGCGTGACGCGCGTGATGAAGAGTACTCCGTTGTCGTACGTGGCATCATTTATGCGCACGCGAATTTTCTTTTCGCTTCGTTCGATGAAGAAAAATGTTCCGGGCCATTCATCGTACGCGCAAATCTTTTTGTAGTTTTGTAGCGGGTCGTCGGAGAGGTCGATAAGCCCGTCTCCCTTCATAATCTTCTTGGTGAATGTGGCGCGAGTATGGTCTTGTGGGTGTGCCTTTAGTCCATTCATCCATTCCGGAATCATCTCCGCAAGGAGTGTGCCGCCAAAGTGTGCGAGGTCTCGAGTGAGCTCGGACCCTTTCGGTGGCCAGTCATGCGTGACACGCTCACGCTGCGCGAGTATTGGTCCGTGATCCATTTCTTCGTCGAGCACCATGATAGTTACACCTGTATGTGTTTCATCTGAGAGAATTGCGGATTCAATAGGGGATGAGCCGCGGAATTTTGGAAGGAGTGACGGGTGAACGTTGAGCACGCCGTGCAACGGAATTTGGAGAATATTTTTCGGAATGAGCTTTCCGTATGCCGCGACGATGAAGAGGTCGCAGTGATACGACAGAATGAGGTCTTTGAACGCCTCGTCCCGCAATGTCCGTGGTGTAAGCACGGGAATGCTACGTGTTTCGCCCCAGACCCTTGCTTCGCACGGAGTGACAACAAGTTTTCGTCCCCTTGGTGCGTCGGGTGCCGTGACTATTACCCTCGGCACCAAACCTTTTGCCTCGAGTTCGCCGAGAATAATAGAGGCAAACTCCGGTGTTCCGAAATATGCGAAGCGGGGTTTTGGAATTGACGCGGTCATTTGTATTTCATAGTATAGCGAGGGGGAGATACAATTGTACAGTAGGGGAATAGGTCATGTCAGCGAAAATGTCAAAAGAAGACAGCGATGCGCTTGAGGAGCTTTCGGAAGCAACGCGCGATGCAATTCGCCGACATCCCGGAATGATCAAGTCGGTCGTTGGTGCCGGAAAAGCACGCGGAATATTGAGGTCGAACATAACGGCAAAAGAATATCTCGTCGACCATGGGTTCGACGAAGCCGAAGCTGACGAACTACTCAGGAAGGCGGGGTTGTAAATTCCCGTCATCAAAAGCAAAAGCACGCGAGAGCGTGTTTTTTTGTTACAACTTTTTGCTTTTCGCTTGGATCTCGGCGACCTCTTCCGGGGTAAGCTCTTCGACATCAGTTGCGTGGTCAATGAAGAGTGTACCGTTTAGGTGGTCAGTCTCGTGTTGGAATATTTGCGCAATGAGCCCTGAGCCGCCGTAGGTGAACATTTTGCCGTTTTCATCGTACGCGCGTATCATTGCCTTTTCGTGGCGAAGTGTTTTTCCGAAATACCAACGGACTGAGAGGCACCCCTCGGGAACTTTTACTATTTTGCGCGATGTTTTGATTAGCTCCGGATTGATGAAGACCATATTCTTTTCCGGCATTTTTGGGTTTACCTTACCGTCGATTTCCGGTTGAAGATTCCCATCCTCATCGGTGACGAACGCTTTTCGGGAAACGATAAAAATACGGAGTGATATGCCTATCTGTGGCGCGGCTATGGCGACACCGTCGAATTCCGCTTTTAGTGCGACGGTCATAGCGGCGAGAATATTGCTCAAGTGTTTCGTTCCGAAGTCACTTTTGGGAACCGCCTTTGCCTCCGCACGAAGAACGGGATCTTCTTGCTGCACTATAGCGCTCGACACTTTTTTATCGTCACTTTCTTTCATCGCTTCATTCTACGGATTTTTTGTACTTTCGCCAGAGTGGTCATGGGTAAAAAGTTTGACAGAAGTTCAAAAAAATGGTATTGTCTCAATAATTCCTATCCGTATGGATAGGTCGGTCCAGAAGGGCTCAGGTGGTCAAGGTGATGCCACTCCAAATCATCTGTTCCTTGAGGAGTGCCGTATGGCACAACGAGAGTTTCGGGTCGTCGAAGGCCAAGGAATGGATCGCATCGGTGTGTACCTATTTAATAAAAAGATGGGTCCGCGCTGGGTGCAGTTTACATTGCAAGCTGGCAATATAAGGTGGTCTGTGCGGGTGAAAATTTGAGAGTTTTACTATTGCGCCGCAATTCCCGGCCATCTTGAGATTCGCGGTATTACTCTAGGGGCTGTGGCCGGTGATTTTCAGCAACAAGTCAAAATCTTGTATAACCCTTATAATCGCTTGGGGTCTTGGTATCAACACGACACTGCTCATGACCCAGTACGTTTGTCGAATGACAAACTAATGGCCGATACCCTGAAGAGTATCATTTCAGGCGATGAACGAGAAATATAAGGAGCATAACCCTGGTAACCTTAGTAAGGAAGGGCGAGACCGTCATTTGATTCACGCACTTCGCGTGCCCTCGCGACATCACGTCGACGGGGGCATTTTTTTGTAAGCATAGTTTTACATTCAAAGTATGCAAATTCTCTCAGTGGAGGGTTTGTCTCGTAGCAAGGCTCCTCGCAGGCAAGGGCGAGCATGGTCTTTTTTGCTTTGAAAAAAGTCGCCCCGCCGAGAGAAGCAACAATTTTTCGCTGGAAAATTGAAGGCGTGCCTTGCTACGGGACAAACCCGTAGCGCTTATATCACGGACTCCGGATTGACCCTCACCTCTATCTCTGTCGGCAGTGCACGGATAAGCCCGAGCAATTCTTCGTTTGGCCATCCACCCACGGGAATTTTCAAAAGTGCATTCATGCGATATTTGCCCTTCACGCGTGCGATAAAAGAGGGGAAGGTGACGGGGTGATATGCGCCAAATATTTTTTCAATCTCTTGCATTGCGAGCTCGCCGTCGGATTTTTTTCCTTCGTGGGTGAATTTGATGAGTGTGGAAAATGGAGGGTATTTGAGCTGGCTTCGTGCCTCGAGCTCGGTGCGGAGAAATTCTCCGATGTTTCCCGCTGTCGCTAGCGCAAAGAGCGGCACGTCGGTGTCGCGCGTTTGAATGAGAAAATGCTCACGCGCTTTTTCGCGAAGGAGGAGGAGCAGGCGAAACACGCGCTCGCCCATGCGAAAGTCGGGAATGGTGAGGAGAGAATTGACGGAGAGAATGGCCACCGTCGCAATGGGTTCCGTGAGATAGGGAATCGCCATTTCCGTGCCAATGAGAATGCTTCCCGGGGTCTGGTAGAACTCTCGCATGATGCGGAGGGCGTCCGTGTGTTTTTTGACGACGTCTTTGTCCATGCGAAAAATGCTCGCATCAGGAAACCGATTGCGAATCGCTTCTTCGGCTTGCGTGACGCCGATGCCGAGTGGTGTGAGTCTCCATCCGCCACAGTGTGCGCACACGCGGTCAGTGTCTCGTTCAAATCCGCAACGATGACAGAGAAAAATATTGTGCTCGCCTGCACCGTCTTTTTGTGTACCGTTCTTTTTGTGGAGCACCATCGGGGCCGAGCAGCGTTCGCAGGAGATAACGGTCGCGCAGTCGCCGCAGACGGTCATCGGAGCGAAACCGCGCCGCACGCCCATAACAAAACAGTGTGTGCCTTTCTTGCGCACGTCTTCGATGAGGTCGACGAGTTCCGGCGAAGCAATCGCGATGCGCCCTGTTGCTGGCTGCTCTCCGAGCGTGCGCATGTCGACGATGTGCTGCTCTGCGGCGGAAGGAAGTCGGTACTTCGGACGTACGAATGCCTCAAGTTCACCTTGCTCTTTGCGGTATAGCGTTTCTGTGCGCAGAAAGAGATCGCCGTAGATGATGTCCGCGCCGATGGCTTTTGCGAATTCCTCCGCGAAGATGCGCAAGTCAAGAAACGGTCTCGACTGCAGTGTATATGCGCCCGCGCTCTCACGGTCAAGGATGATACTCTCGATGTCGTAGCGGGGAATTGAGAGGAAGAGCGGTGTGCCGATGATGAGCACGGGGTGGGTCATCGTCGTTATCTTCTCCCAACGCGATTCGAGTTCTTTTTTTGAAAGTCCGCCGTGGAGGATGAAGGTGTATTCTTTGATGCCTTTTTCGAGTGAGGCGTAGGTGTGCTCGATGTCTTGTATCGAAGGCAGAACAAAGAAGCATGATGCACCGCGCGCGAACACTTCGCGAATATGGCTTTTGTACGTCGCGTAGCGCTCTTGCTCGTCAGCCTGAAATATCATCCGCTCACTTCTGCGCTTCGGCCTTTCTTTAAGTGGAATAATTGCGCCGGCTTTATGAGAAAGCACCAACGCGCTTGGAAATGCGGAATGAATTACTGCGCCCGTTGATGCGGCGAAATATTTTCCGGTCTTCTCGCACGCCTCGATGAATTCCTTGCGAAAGAAATTCTTGGCGTGGACGCTCTCCAGTTTTTTGATGGCGAATTGCGCACGTTTAATGTCGGCTTTCATTTCGTGCGCGGGCACACAGCGTATAACGAGTGCGGGGGTGAGCCGTCCGCGTAGGGGAACAGTCACAAGTGCGCCGGGCAACACCTCATCCGTTGTGAAGTACGAAAGCTCGTCAATCGGTATTCCACGCTTTATTGGGGCCACCGTGATGATATGCATTGAGCTATTGTAGCATGTGCTTATGGGGCACCTGAGGCAAAACTTGACTTTTTGCATAAAATACGCATAATTAGTACAGATTTACAACCGGGAGTATTAACGATGGACATTGCACTCAGTACTTGCGCCCTTCTCGCCCTCTCCGCCCTCGGATTCGGAGCCGACGTCTACCTGACGCAAAAAGGGAGCTTGAAGGGCTGGCGCGGCCTCTTTCGTGCCACCGGCGAGATGGTCGGCGTGGGATGTGCTACTGCCATTCCGCTTTCCAAAATGAGCAACCGCGGTTGGGAATTTGTCATCATGGCTGTGGTCGTCGTTGCGCTGGTGCGCCTTGTCATGCTGAAATTTCCCCCGTCACACGAAACATGATGACGACGCATTTGAACCGGATCCCCCCAGGGTCCGGTTTTTTATCCCCATTGTTTGTGCTCCCGATTGGCACTATGATAGGCGCATGTCATATCTTTCAATCAAAGGGTCCTCGGGGAAGGCAACTATCGGCGGTACCGTAAAAATAGTCGGAGCAAAAAATGCCGCACTCAAGGCCATTGCCGCGAGTATTCTGTTTCGCTCCCCGCTTTCGCTCGACAACGTTCCTGAGATTGAGGATGTGTCGCGTATGCTGGAGATCATCCGCACGATGGGAGGCAGCGTATTGGTCGCACCACATAAGGCGACGATTGATGCGAGCAAGCTTTCTTCGACGACGCTCACTCCGGAAATTTCCAAACGCCTCCGCTCTTCGATAGTACTCACCGGTCCGATACTCGCTCGCCACGGCCTCGTGCGTTTTCCGCATCCCGGCGGCTGCGTCATTGGCGAGCGACCGATAGACCTCTTTGTTGAAGGCTTCATCAAGATGGGTGCAAAGGTCAAGAAGGTCGGAAAATTCTATCAGGTCGTTGCTCCGAAGGGAGGACTTCGCGGAGGAGAGCTTTTCTTTCGCACGCAAAGTGTGACGGGTACCGAGACGTTCATGATGGCCGCCGTGCTCTCAAGGGGCGTGACTACGATTAAGAATGCCGCGATGGAACCGGAGATTATCTGGCTCGCGGAATTATTGAACGCAAGCGGGGCAAAAATTAGCGGAGCCGGCACACCCACGGTCACTATCACCGGTGTCTCACTGCTCGATGCAAAGAAAAAAGTATTTACCGTAATTTCCGATCGCATCGAAGCGGGGAGCTTCCTCATCCTCGGCGCACTTGCAGCAAAAAAGCTTACCGTCACGAATATCATTCCTGAGCATCTCGAGTCGCTCACCGAACTTTTAACCTACACGGGGACGAAAGTCTCCGTAACAAAAAATAGCATCACCGTATCGGCAAACAAAAAGAAGGGAGGGTTGCGGGCCGTAAATATTCGCACCCACGAATACCCGGGATTCCCAACCGACCTGCAGGCGCCGATGATTGTTTATCTCACGCAGGCAGTGGGGGAGAGCTTGGTCTTCGAAACTATTTTTGAAGGCCGGCTGAACTTTACTGAGTCCTTGAATCGCATGGGTGCGAATATTTCTATGATGGACCCGCATCGCGTAATCATTCGCGGAAATACAACCTTTAAGGGGTCGCACCTCGAAAGTCCCGATCTTCGCGCCGGGCTCGCATTTGTGATTGCGGCGATTATTGCAAAGGGTGAATCGAAGATATACAACGTCTACAATATTGACCGCGGTTACGAAAGTATTGAGGAGCGGTTGAGAGGAATCGGAGTCAACATCACGCGAAAAGGTTAATATTTTTGACACAAAAAACCACCCGAACGATTTCGGGTGGCGTTGCTATGTGCCTTTGGTTTTCTTTATTTGGACCCCGATTTTGCTATAAAACATTGTGGCATGCACGATTGCTTCGATGAGCGACGGCTCTAGCGTGTCCATCCCCGGGTCACTCATCAGTACCTTGATGGTATCGGCAACCTCTCCGTCGCTTTCAGAATCGGCGAGTTCGCGGACGCGAAGCACGAACGTGCACGCATCGATGATGAGTCGGTGGAGTTCATCCGGCGTCATTCTGCCGTCATCAACGAGCTGGGCTCGGGCGTTGTCCGCAATTGTGCTTGCCGTTTTGGCACACCAAGGGTCTTCAACCAGCATTTGCGCAAAAAGTCTTTTCAAATACCCGCGCTCACCCTTTTTTGCTTCTTTGTGTAAGTTGATGATATTTTTTTGGGACACTTTTCGTCTCAACATGTGGCGTACTCCTTCGTGTCTCTTCTTCCCTTAAGCTACCCGCCCTCGCCCTGTTCGTCAAACTACAATCTTACACACCTCAAACGATTGTCAAAAACCTTAATGCTCCATACAATGGTAGGTATATGGTCACTCCGGAACTTTTGGAATTCCTTCGCACGCAACATGATGCGGGTATGTCGAGGGATGAGCTCGAGCAGTTACTTCTCGCCGAAGGTGGGTGGACAAAGTCTGACGTGGACGAGGCGTTTGCTTCACTTTTTCAAGCAAAAAAGCAACCCAATACAGCCCAGCCCACCGCCGTTACGCCGAATCCAGCCGAAGAACACAAGCCAACTGCCGCACAACCACAAGAGGTGTCCGCCCTGGTGGAGCAGCCTCGCGCGACTACTCCTACCGAAGTTGTTGTAGTGCAGGAAATTGTCATACCTCCAACACCAATCGTGACGCCCCACTCAGAAGCATTTACCCCACCTGAGGCAGGTATGGAATTCACACAATCCGTCGTTCCCGACACGACCCCCGCTCCGGCCCAGGCAAGTGCACCCGTCTTTGTCATTGAGCAGACGGCGCCACGAGTCGAAGAAAAGCCGATAGTAACGGTGTCGATGGCCGAAGACTTCCTCGGTATTTTTAGTTCATTCAGAGCGTCGTCGTGGGTAAACAAGCCTACGGCAATGAAATCTGCTGATGCGGTCGTGCAGCTGGCGCCATCCCGAAAAACAGAAAGTCCGTTTTCAAAATCACAGACAAGTACGTTTGAAAATGCTCTCTCCGGTGGGTTTGGGAAAAAAGCAGCGAAGGCCGACGCACCTCCACCGCTCCACGACATCAGTCCTGTGCACTCTGGTTTTTCGCAGACCTACCCCGCACCAGTGGTACAAGAACCTGCCTCTGCATTTAAATTTGATTTTGCAAAAATGCGGAGCAACCCGTCCGATCAAGTGGCGACTGAGAATCCGACAGAGATTGCGACAAGGCATGAAGCGTCGTTTGGTGGCAATGATGAGGTGGTGGGGGATGCTTCGCTTACCGCAGGTGGACCGGCAGAGGTGCCCGAGCATGAAAAAAGCATACTGACGGGACATCGCACGATGGCCGGAGATTTATTATTGCGCGGGGTTGCGCCGACAGCACCAAGTGTCACTCCTGTCGTGACCATTGCTCCAACTTCCACTCCACCTCCACCCCAGTTCGAAACCAATATATTAAGCCCTCAAGTATTGAGCCAGCCTGCTTTAGTAATCGTCCCTCCCACCGCGGAAGACTTGGATGGAAAAGCTGCGACAAAACGAATACTCGGGCTCGCCGTTGGTGGTGTGTCAGTCCTCGCACTTATGGGTGGCGGCGCATTTATATTCATGAAACTCGCTGCACCAAGTACCGAGGCAATGATAACCAGTGCGTTCACGCAGCTTTTTGGTGCAAGCTCTCTGGCCTACAAGGGGCAAGGGGGAGTGGATCTTTTGTTGTCAACGGCAACCGGCGGAGCTGTACGCACGGGCACGATAAAATTTGACTTGAATTATGACGGGTCACTCAAGAGTAGTTCCGCAGGGTTCGGTGACGGATTGCATCGCCTGAAACTCACCGGCGGCCTCCGGTCCGGAGATTTTTCGTGGCCCGCATATCTGGAGACTAATATTCGCTTCATCGGAACGAGACTCTATTTCCACCTGCTTTCATTGCCTCCGGACAGTAAGCTCGATGCGGAGGTGATGAATAAATACTGGATAAAAATTGATCTTTCCGAAATTGCGAAGGAACTCGCACTTTCCGGTGTTGTGTCTGCGGGGGAGGGATACGGTGATTTTGGGGGGCAAAACAAAGATAGCACCTTTGCATCATTGGTCAGTAAACATGCGCCATTTCAAGCAGACGGACAATTGCCCGATGAAACAATCGCCGACGTGCCCTCCTATCACATAAAGTTGAAGTCGGACAGTGACCCAATGCTTCTTTTTACGTCGGAGCTTTATCGAAAATACATCGGCACTGAGCTCATACTGACCGACGAAAAACGCGTGCGCCTCAAGGACGCACTCGCAAAGATGGTCGGTGAAATATGGATAAATAAAAAAACAGGAGAGCTCGTGCAGATGAGCATAACAGGTGATTTTGACGATGACATGTTCGACGTGCACGTAAAAGGGAAAGTGAATTTCCTCTTTACACTTTCCGCTTTCAATAAGACGGTAAATGTTGACATGCCTATCCCGACTCTCACACTTGAGGAACTTAAGGCGCAAATCGAGCAATATCAGATTCAGAAGGAGGTTCGTGCGCGCGACGCTCAAAAATTGGAGGTAATGAACGGACTGCTGCGGTCACTCGATTCATACAATCGCGCTATGGGGAGATTCCCCACCATGCTTTCCGAGTTGTATGGCGCAGGAATCTTGGCGACATCATCGGTAGAGCGTCAAACATTAAACCAATATGGATATGAGTCTTATCTGAGCGGTGTGCCGCTACTGAAGGCGAATCGTTGTACGCAAAAAGGAAAGGTCTGCCCGTTCTACCATCTTGGCGCTACCCTCGAAGACTCGGAGAACCTACTTCTCGCAGGTGACGCAGATGTCACCGGGGATGTTCGCGGAATCGACGGCGCGGGATGTCTTGGCGAAAAAGGCCTCGCCTGCTATGACGTTATCTCGCAAGGGAACAAGGGGTCTTCGGCACATCAACCCAATGATTTATCTTATGAGTAACTTATCATTAATTTTTTGGCATGATCACTGCTGAGTTGCGTAAGTTTTTTCAAGACAATATTCAAAAAGGATATTCCACGGTGGAAATATCTCAGTCGCTGGTCGCCGGAGGATGGAAAGAGTCCGACGCGCTTGCTGCCGTTAGTGAATTTGCAAACGAGCAGAATGCAACCGCAGGGGTTTCTTTCGTGCCGGAAAGTAGCACAGCCGTTTTGCCGAAAGAAGAACCGAGCGGATATGCGGGACTGCGCAAAGAAGAGCCGCCTTCAGTTGCCGCCATCGTAGCTGTATCGCCGTCATCAGCGGTCGCTCTGCCTCCCGACGCTCTGTACTTCCCACCCACCCGCTCCAAGTGGGTGTTCCCAAGCATCGTCATACTCCTCGTGCTCCTTGTCGGTGCCGCCGGCGCGAGCGGGTATTATTTCTTGGTAAAGAAGACGCTGTCTCCGGATATTGTTCTCCTAAACATGAAGGATGCGATGGGAAAAGTGCATGCGTATTCTTTTGATTCAAAGTTTTCCGTCGACATAAAAGCAAAACCCAAGGGTGACCTCCTTCAACAAGTGAATCAGCTTGGCGGAAAGGGCACCGAAGGGGCGCTCAAGTTTTCCGTTTCAACGAAGGGTGCAATGGTTGGAGGGGTAAGCGCAACGACGACGGACGTTGATGTTTCATATGATACCGACGGTAGTGCGAGCTACGGGGCGGTGTCGTTCGTCCTCGATGGCGAGGCAAGCATTCGCACGGTCGAAGGCAAATTATTTGTTCGTCTTATGAAGATTCCACAGCTGCTATCCACGTTCGGCATGAATAAAACGCTTTCACCTTGGGAAAATAAGTGGATATCGTTTGACCCTAAGGCAAGCTCTTCGCTATCGGGAATAGTGAGCATGAGCATTGCGGAAGGCGCTTCTTCCGCGCTCACGAAAGAAAATCGCGAACAAGTTACTCAAATTTTCACAAAGAATTTGCCAATCACGCTTTCCGTACCAAGCGACAGCACGGTATCTGTCGACGGAGTTGATACATATCATTATGCGTTCACCGTCGATAAGAACAGACTCGCTTCGCTCTTTGCCGAGCTCTCGACCTTTTACCCGAAAGAGGCCCTTGCACAAGACCCCGTTACGGTAAAGGAATCTATTGATAGTGCCGTGGAGTTGCTCGCAGGTATGACCGGCGACCTTTATATCGGGAAGAATGACTTTTATCTGTATCGCGCGAACGTGCACGTCCCGGTCGCAGTAATCGCTACATCAATTGAGGTATCCGGTACGATTGATTTTGAGATGACGGGTTTGTTGTTTAATGCGACCCCGCAGATTGTCGCGCCGGAGAATTCAACGCCGGCCGAAGAAGTCTATGCTGCCGTCATGCAAAAAGTACTTGGCCGCCCATTGCCCACCCAGGACGGTACGTCTGTCAATGGAGTTGCCGTAGGCGAATCAAAAACATCTACGGATGCTGACGTGGGCATCACGGCGTCACTAGAGTTTCGCCCCACCCCCAACAGCAAGGGTGCAAGCAATTTGAAAATAATGGCGGGTAACAAATATTATTATATGTGGAGAACTACGGGCGCCGACTCAATACGAGAGAGAGTTGACGTCACCAATTGCAAGGATAAGTCCTTGAACGGCACCACGTCGCTACAAAAAGATTCAACGGCTGCAGATCAGACGGTTTCAACTAAGGCTTCGGAGGCGGGGTGTGAGGTAATGATCACCATAACTGCTCAAAATTCAAAAACCGGTAAGTCATCAGATGTTGTTGGTGTAGTTACCATGCGATAGTTGAGGCAAATTGCCAATGCTATATTTATCAATTTGCACTACGCACTGCTTTCGTGTTAAATGAGCGGCAATGGGACTATTTTCCGCAAAGCTGGGAATCGACCTCGGAACCGCAAATACACTCGTGTATGTGCCGGGCCGTGGCATTGTACTCAATGAGCCATCAGTCGTGGCTGTTTCGGAGCGCGACAACCGCATCCTCGCAGTCGGCATTGAGGCAAAAGAAATGATAGGGCGAACACCGGACGACATCATCGCATACCGTCCGATGCGCGACGGCGTCATTGCCGACTACAGAGTCACCGAAGCGATGCTCCGATACTTCATCGGGAAAGCTATGGGTCGCTGGAATCTTTTAAAACCGGAGGTCATGGTCTCTGTTCCTGCAGGCGTCACCTCCACCGAGCGTCGCGCGGTCATTGAGGCTGCGATGCGCGCAGGTGCGAAGAACGCCTTCGTCGTGAAAGAGCCGATTCTCGCCGCAATAGGCGCCGGCATTCCCATCTACGAAGCACGCGGGCACATGGTCGTCGACATCGGCGGAGGCACGACCGATGTCGCAGTTATTTCTCTCGGAGGTATCGTCGCATCCACATCAGTGAAGTGCGCCGGTAATCGTATCGACCAGGCAATCGCCGACTACATAAAAAAAACATTCAACCTCGCCATTGGCGACAAGACCGCGGAGGATATAAAAATTAAAATTGGTTCCGCTGTGCCCCTCGAAGAAGAACTCACAATGGTTATCAAGGGTCGCGATTTTATCGCTGGGCTCCCTCGCTCGGTCACCGTTTCTTCCAATGAAGTCGTGAAGGCAATAGACAAAGAGTTGCGTGAAATGATTAAGGCCATCAAGGACGTGCTTCAGGAAACACCCCCGGAGCTTTCTGCGGATATTATCGACCAGGGTATCATCATGACCGGAGGCTCTTCGATGCTCCGCAATCTCCCCGAGCTCGTGTTTCGCCGTACGGGGGTCAAGGCAATTCTCGCTGAGGACGCATTGTATTGCGTGGTGAAGGGGACGGGTGTGGCGCTGGAACATCTCGACACCTACAAACGTTCAATCATCGCAAAGCGGTAAAACGAGCGCGCTACGTCGTTGCCATCGGAGCGAACCCCGCACCACAGGGGCACTTCTTATTTTCTAATTCGCCTAGCTCATAAGAAAATAATGTCGCTCGCGATATATGAATATGCCTCGGGAGGTATCGCCCCTCGACGCCTCGTATCACATCTCGTTTAACCGCTTTGCTATCTGCAGGCAAGCATTCCGTAATATTTTAACGCAGTCTTTTGAAGACTTTCTTGACGCATCTCAATTAACGACATTCCCTTCGCGCACAGTTTGGTGCATATCGTAATTTAATACTTGAAAAATTTGAATAAAAAACCGCACTTTCGTGCGGCTTACTGCTTTGTGGGGTTGGTGCCTCGCGATGCGCGGACTTCGAGGAGTGTGCCAAGAATTTCAGTCACTTTCCCGAGGTCTTCCGTCAGCTGGTCAGCATCTTTGTACTGCTGCGAAAACTTGCGTGCATTCCGGAGTTCGAGGCAAATGTGCTCACCAATCTCCGGAGTATTCCTTCGGTCGACACGTACCAGGCTTTCCGCGCGAAACATGATTCCGTCATAGCGAACGAAAAGTTCATTCGAGAGTTTCCCTTCGATTTGTGCCCACATTTCGTCGCATTCCGCGTCCGTCGCGGCAACGTGCAGTGCCTCCGTACCGTCGATGAGCCAGAAGAGGATTCCGGGTTCGTCCGCCTCGTGCGGGCGCAGGAGGACTGCGTCGACTGTCTTCATGGGAACTTGAACCAAGTCGTATTCAGTATGAGTGTCCAAGGCGGCCCCTTGTGATTGCTGTTGTGCTCTCCCTTCAGACTGCCACGTACAAAATTTCTGTCAAACTGCAGGGTCATCAAAATGGCGCTATACTATTGCAATGGATTTACGCCCGCACATCGCAAAAGAGAGTCTTTCTCACGCATACATCATTGAGGGTTCCCGCACATCGGGGCTTGCCGCGCTCCGCGATCTCATGGAGTCTTTTGGTATCGCGACAAGGGCGAATCCTGATTACCACGAATACCAACATGAGACGCTACTTATCGAGCACGCACACATATTAAGACGTGAGCAGACAATGCGTGCCGCGGATGGTGCAAAGAAAATATTTGTCGTTGCATTCAATGCAATTACGGGGGAGTCACAAAACGCACTGCTAAAAACAATCGAAGATCCGACGGATGATACGCACTTCTTTTTTCTTCTTCGCACGAGCGAGATGTTGCTCCCAACGGTGCGCTCGCGCATGCAGTTGGTCCGCGCCGAGGAAGAAAAGGAGGGAACTCCGCTCCCGTTCGCAAAAGAATTTCTCGAGAGCAGCATATCTGTACGGATGAAAATGATAGAGCCGATGACAAAGGCAAAGACCGACGACAAGCCGAGAGCGAAAGAGGAAGCCCGTGTTTTTGTCGAGGCGCTCGAACCGCTTTTGTATAAAATGTTCGCCCCACGAGGCGATTCCTTGGCCACGGGAGGTGTCACCAGAGGAGCTTATGCCCGAGCACTCGAAGACGTTATAACCGCAAAACGCGAACTCTCAGGCCGCTCTCCCTCCGTGAAGCTTTTACTCGAACATCTGGCACTCACCGTCCCGCTCACAAAAAAATAGCCCGTGCTGGCAACGGCGCACAGGAAATGGTATACTTCTTCATATGGCATACAACTTCACACCATTTAAATCGCGCATCGGAGATATCGAAGAGTGGCTCAAAAAAGAGTTTTCCCTTTTACGCACCGGGCGCGCAACGAGCGCAATCCTCGACTCCATTACCGTAGACTCATATGGCACGCAATCACCAATTTCTCATGTCGGCACGGTGTCGATGGAAGACGCGCGCACACTCCGTATTACCCCTTGGGACAAATCGCAGAATAAGGCAATCGAGGGAGCCATCCAAAAAGCAAACATCGGACTTTCCGTCACCACCGACGACAATGGCCTTCGCGTGATATTTCCCGAGCTTACAGGGGAGAGGCGCGCGCAGATTATCAAGCTCTTGAAAGACAAGCTTGAGGATTCGCGCATCTCACTACGCAAGGAGCGTGAGGTGGTCATTGCAGACGCGAAGCAGCAGGAAAAAGACGGCGAAATGTCTGAGGACGATGCCCGCAAAACAAAAGAAGAACTCCAAAAGCTTGTCGATGACGCAAACGCTCGTTTCGAGGCACTGGCTATCACAAAAGAAAAGGACATCAATTCGTAAGAAAACCATAAATGGCAAACTTCTTTGTTGTGGGACCCAGGCGATTCGGTCAACATATATGAATATGTCTTCCACCACAGAGAGTACTTCATTTTTGTACGACGGGGTACCGTCAAGAAAAATTAGTCGCCCATCACCCTTCCCACGCCTCGAATTTTGCTCATTTATTGTTCTCTTACCCGTATCACCATGAGCATCGAGCATCATCTGCGCAGGTCGCGCAACCGAGAGCGACGGCGATTCGTCGTTGATATTGTTTTGGTACTGCTTTTTCTCTGTGCCGCCTTCGGAGTCTTCGTGGCACATACGGTGAGAACAAGAGGTGAGGAATTCGCGAAGCAGCAAAGTAAAAAATTGCTGCAGATTGAGCATGAGCGCGCGCTTGCCGCAGAGTCGTCGAAAAAGAAATTACAAAAAGAGCTTGAGGCCGCCCGTGATGCGGCAATGTACGGCGACCTCGCCGTTCCCCCCGCACCACTTCTGACATCCGATCCGCTTGATTCGGACGGGGAACTTGGCGCAAGACTTCTTTATGCGAGTACCTCGGCAGAAATAGCGTCGAGCACCGATGCGACTATTCAAGGCTTCACACATTTTGAGGACGTCACCGTTACGCGCATCGAAAACCAGCGCCTCGGGTTCCTCATGGAGTTGCCGGAAGGATGGTCGCTCGCATACGAGCGAAGTGCCGAACTTGCCTATGCAAACTTCCCATATTATTTTGGCGTCATCGACAGTGAGATTGCGCAAAGGAAGGGGGCGATGTGGCTCCGCGTCATCCGACCGTGCAAATCCATCGAGGCAACGTCGACCGTGTTCAGTTTTGCAAAGAGCAAAACGCAAACAGATGTGAGTATTCGTGAGGCCACCGCGTGCGTAGCGCCGTTTCTCATTACAGTCGGCTATCGCGACGATGCGCCCGACCGACTTGGTCGCGAGCTTTTCCTCCTCTCCGTTGCGCGCACGTTCTACCCCATGGTCTCACCGACTGCCCCGTATCCGCCTCTCAGATAGCGTCAAATGTGGTAATATATTTCCATGTCAATTTTACTTTTCTTTCTCGTCCTCCTCATACTTGTCGTTGCCCATGAATTCGGTCATTTCATTATTGCAAAATGGGCAGGAATTCGCGTCGATGAATTTGCGTTCGGTTTTCCTCCACGTCTTGGAAGTATCACCAGAGGGGAGACGCGCTATTCTTTCAATGCGCTGCCACTCGGCGGATACGTAAAGATTTACGGTGAGAATCCCGATGATGTGACTGAGGACAAGGACAAGGGGCGCTCCTTCGGTGCACATCCACGGATTATTCAGGGAGCAGTCATCGTCGCCGGAGTCATTTTCAATTTACTGTTGGCATGGATATTGCTGGCCTCTACATTAATGATTGGCATTACCGCTCAGTTTGAGGAAGGAGACAGTTATCCGCTCACCAACCCGCACATCATGGTGTCTGTGGCGCTTCCCGGCTCACCGGCAGATGTCGGAGGACTGCTTCCCGGCGACATCCTTCTTTCTGTCACCGATGGAGCCGAGACGCGCATCATAACGTCACCGGAATCCGTATCGTCATTCGTTGGTCCTCGGCTCGCGCGCCCGCTTTCGTTTTCCTTTACACGCAGAGGCGAAGTCTCCTCTATCCTCATTACTCCTGTATCAGGAATCGTTGAGGACGTTGCAGCAATCGGTATATCCATGGACGCGGTTGGCACGCTCAAGCTCCCCATACATCTCGCACTTTACGAAGGTGCGAAGAAGACATACCAATATACCATCCTCACGGCAGTGGGTCTGTGGGATTTTTTCTCGACTGCAATAACCGGAAAGTCTGATTTTTCGCAGGTCACTGGTCCCGTCGGTATCGTGAGCGCTGTCGGCGAAGCGGCACAAACAGGCTTTGCAAACCTGCTCTTCTTCACCGCGCTCATCTCTATCAACCTCGCCGTCATCAATGTCATCCCGTTTCCTGCTCTCGACGGCGGGCGATTACTCTTCATCATCATAGAGGCAGTTACGCGACGCCCGATGAATGTGAAGTTTGCGAACTACGCAAATGTTACGGGGTTTGCGCTCCTTATGCTGCTCATGCTTGCTGTCACCTGGCACGACGTCGCTAATCTTTTGCGTTAAAACAGGCGGATTGCTTTGTTGCCCGCGTCGTGAGTCCGACAGATGTATCGCTCATACTCCTGTGCGGACATCACTTCTTGGCGCCTCGCACTTCATCCCGTTTTAATGCAAAAGTAAAGTTGCTGCGTTAAAAAAGCGCCGTATTGTAAAGGCGCTTTCGGCTTTCGGTGAATGACGGCGGGCTTTTTGCCCCGCCAATCAGCGTACGTAGATGAAAAGTGCGGACAGTGCAAAGCTAGAAGTGAGCATCACCACGCAGTGTTGTCGCGTGAACTTCACGTTCGTCATCGCGGCGATCCACGTCATGACGACAAACAGGTACCCGCCAATTGCAAGGCAAAACAATGCGAGTGTTGCCTGGTTCAAAATTGTCATATATCCTCCGATATTCAAGACACAATACCCGAATTACTAACGGCACTATGTCATAGAGTGTGAAAATAGTCAAGAACATCAAAAACCCGGCATATTGTAGAATGGCAAATGTAAGGCACTATTTTACTCGCAACAAATTACCCACCGTTATCCATGCTCCAATCACAACTGTTCACCAAAACGCGCAAGGAGGCGCCAAAAGACGAGGTCGCAAAGAATGCACAACTTTTAATCCGTGCAGGATTTGTGCACAAAGAAATGGCCGGCTCCTACTCATACCTCCCGCTCGGGCGACGCGTGCTTTTGAATATCGAAAGTATTGTCCGCGACGAAATGGACAGGATTGGTGGACAGGAAGTCCGCATGGCGACGCTCCACCCCTCCGAGCCATGGAAACAGACCGGAGCTTGGGACAAAGTGGACGTGCTTTTCAAAATAAATAGTCGCACTGAAAAGGAATACACCATAGGTCAGAGCGAAGAGGAGATTGTCACCCCGATAGCGCGCGAATATATACGTTCTTACAAGGACCTTCCCGTTGCCGTCTATCAGATTGGTCAGAAATATCGCGATGAGCTTCGCGCGAAGTCGGGCATCATGCGTGGTCGTGAGTTCTCCATGAAGGACATGTATTCCTTCCATGAGACACAGGAAGATTTTGACCGATTTTATGCACTCGCAAAAGAGGCATACCTTCGTGCGTACAAGCGTCTCGGACTTGTCGCCAAGGCAACCGAAGCCTCAGGTGGGAGTTTCACCGAAAAACTCTCGTATGAATTCATGGTGCTCACCGACGCGGGGGAGGACGATATATTATATTGCAGCAAATGCTCCTACTGTGTAAACGCGGAAATCACTAAGCAGCAGGAATCCGATGCATGTACGCGCTGTGATGGTGGCACACTCGCGCGCGCAAAAGCATCAGAAGTGGGCAATATCTTTGACCTTGGAATAAAGTACCCGAAGGATTTTGAGTTCACCTATAAAACAAAAGAGGGTGAGGATGCATACCCCATCATGGGTTGTTTCGGTATCGGCATCACGCGCTTGATGGGCGTCATAGCCGAGGCGCTCTCGGATGGTAAGGGGCTCGTGTGGCCGGACGCAGTAGCACCGTATCGCGTGCACCTCATCTCGCTCGCTGTGGACGATCTTGAAGTGAGCAGCACCGCAAATCTTCTCTACGATGCATTGCTCGATCTCGGTGTTGATGTTTTGTACGACGAACGCAAGGGAGCAAGTGCAGGAGAAAAATTCAACGACAGCGACCTCATCGGCATCCCGCTGCGTGTGGTTGTGTCAAAAAAAACTCTTGCAGAAGGAAAGTTTGAGGTGAAGCATCGTGCGAGCGGAGAGACGGAATGGATAAGTCGTGAAGACTTACTGGCCCGCTATTTATAATGATACAAAAATGCCCTCAAGTGAGGGCATTGCCTTTACGTTCCCGAGGCGATGAGTGCTCGGATGTCTCTGAGGGTTTGTGCGTCGAGCGTGTGGTAGAGCGGCAACATCTGCATGTTGATGATTTGCTCCGCCGCGGCATACATGTACGCCGCAAAGATGAGCTCAATGTCGGCATTCATGTACGCCGCAAAGATGAGCTCAATGTCGGCATTCACCGCCGGGTCCGGGTTTGGGACAAGGGCTACGAGCAGATCAATGAGCCGGTCTAGCTGATTAACGTCAGCGTTCGGGAATTGAGAGACGGACATGCGATTCTCCAAGTATTGATTTCTCTCTTATGTCTACCATCCTCGAATTTGTTGTCAAGCGGGATATTCCCGAGTTCAACAATCAATTGCAACACCTGTACTAGAATTCAGTTGTTATGCGAAAAATCAAAAAAGGCGCCACGAATCGACATTTTAGTCAGCTCA
>JAYSTI010000007.1:0-2166 GCA_043719805.1 Candidatus Lloydbacteria bacterium | reverse complement strand
GATACTTATGGCCGTCATCGCCATTTTCGTTGGAATATTTGCTGTTGCGATGATTACTCCGATGTATTCCATGATGGAGAACATCTAGCAGTATGTATCGAACAGCAGCAATTTAATTCTTTTTAGGCGAATTATTCTCAAAATGATATTTCAAACTATGCCTTACCAGCAGCACACAGTCCGAGGGGTCACTCTTATTGAGATATTGGTTGCAATTGGGATTACGATGCTCATCGCTTCGGTGGTGCTTTCGTCGTTTGGAGAATATCGTTTGCGACAAAATTTGGCAGGGGCCTCCGAAACCATCCTTGCGGCGATAAGTGCGGCCCATCTGGATACTATTTCCTCGAAGAACGATAGTCTCTACGGAGTTAACCTGAAGTCAAATGAAGTGATATACTTTAAGGGTACCACTTACCCTGGTGATGTTGATCCTGGCAATGTCCACTTCTTGTTGCCCAGCATGATCGAGATTGCAAATGTGAGCTTAAATGGAGCGGACACGAAAATTTATTTTACGAGGCTTACTGGGGCCACAGGCAATTATGGAACATTCGAGATTCGCTCGAAGGCAAACACGAGTGTCAGTACTACGGTGACGGTAAATCGGACAGGTGCAACATCAATCTAATGTTTCATATGAACACAATAGGACTTTCACAAGTAAAAAAATCGGCGAGGTCCATACTCAGGGCAATAAATTTCCCGCTCACCGGTCGCAGAATGGGATTTTCTCTTATTGAAATCATCTTGGGCATTGGAATGCTGACGACGGTCCTAGTCTCGGTTTCTGCATACTACATAAGACTATTGGCGGTGAGTCAAATAACGACTCAGCACATCCAGTCCGCATTCTTGCTCGAGGAGGGCTTCGAGGCGATAAAACTTTTGCGAGACGAGAGTTGGTCAACGAAGATTGCCGTTCTTTCGACAACAACGACCTATTACTTGTATTGGGACGGCACAAAGTGGACATCGACGTCCACAAGGCAAGTTATTGAAAATGTCTTCACGCGCTCGTTCAGATTGACGGACGTGAAGCGGGACGCCGGCTCATACAATATTGACGCTTCCGGGGTATACGATCCGGGCACGAAAAAAGTTGCTGTGAGCGTTGTATGGCAGAGGAGGGGCGGGGACTTTGCTACTGATACTGCGGAAACTTATATTATGAATCTTTTTTGGTAATTAGTATGAAGTTTCTACAACGCAACAAGGAAAGACGGGCGAGCTGCGGTTTTACTCTTGTGGAGATGGTGCTTTACGTTGCTCTGTTTACCCTGCTTTCAACCATGTCGATGACGGCACTGTTTCAGACCGTTAGGGCATTTAATGATTTGAGAATTTCTCGTGACATCGATGATTCCGCAGTTAAAATCATTGAGCGACTAACGCGCGACATAAAGAGTTCGGTCGATGTTGATTTGATAAATAGCTCATTTGCCTCAAGCCCCGGGCGACTAACACTGCACACCGTAAGTGCCTCAGGAACGCCGCTCACAGTAGAATACTACGTGGAAAATTCGACATTAAAGATACGCGAGACGGGAGCAGATAATATCGTTCGTGATATGGGGGCACTAATGTCCTCTCACACGAATATCGACGCCCTTGTTTTTTACTATATTACCTCCGGCCCCACGCGCGGAATCAAAACAGAATTACATCTTTCGTCGACGCGTGGGAGGACTGGCGATGTTGATTATTTTTATGACACAAGTCTATTGCGCGGATCGTACTAATGCCTATGAAGATACTTTTTAACAAATTACATTCTCGTTTTTCGCACTTATTTCCTCGCGGAACGAGCACTCGGGGTGCGGCACTTATTATCCTTGTCTTCTTTTTTATTTCCATTTCTTTGGCAATTATCCAAACAGCTACCATCGGCGCAATCGTCGAGCTGCGGACCTATCGCACAATCGCGGGCTCAAAGACTGCGTATGTGGCTGCGGATGCCGGCGTTGAGGATATTTTTTATCGCACGATAAATAATAAAACAGTTCCCACAAGTCAAACACTTACATTGAATGGTGCAACGGCCGTTATCGGCGTTACTGCTGTTTCGGCTTCACAAAGCGACGTGTATGTGACCGGCACAGCAAGCAACAACGAGGTGCGCAAGCTCTACCTGTCAATCTCCAAGAATAGGTCGGTCTCCTTCCC
>JAYSTI010000059.1:0-6270 GCA_043719805.1 Candidatus Lloydbacteria bacterium | reverse complement strand
GGTCACTCAAGCCCGCAGAGCGCGCAGAGCTCGAAAAAAAGCGCATCGCATTTACTCTGGATGCGGCGGGCGAGATTGCGGGCAAGACCGGTACTGCGACGAATGCAGACGGGCGCACCTCCGATGTTTGGCTCCTCCTGTTCATTCCGGGTCCGGACGCACATCCTGAAAAGGGTATCATGCTCATCTTCTGGATGGGCAAGGATTCCAAGGACCGTCCGCTCGGTGAGCGGGGTACACAGGGTGGCGCGATTAGCGGAGCTGAGACCGGTGGTCGGAACTGGACACACGCCGCGGCAACAGTGCTTTCGTTCCTTCAAAAAGAGCGCGGGTATTTGAAGCCGGGGTTCAAGTTCCAGCCGATGGTCAAGGATGATGTGTTCACTGACCTCATCTCAAGGGGCACTGCACCACAGCCCGAAGTCGTCATTGATCCCGAGAATTCGGGGGTCATCGACCCGTCGAATCCTTTGACTCCGCCGGAACTCTTGAAAGACCTTCCACCTGAGGATGTCGAAGCTCCCAATTCTGCTGCCTCAGCTCCACTGAGAGAAGGTGAGCCGAAGCCGGATGTTCCGGTTGATTGATTGAGTTTGAATTGTTTTGTTTGATTTGCTCCGGGTACGCAAGTACTCGGAGTTTTCTTTTTTGGACTTACAAAAATGGCAAACATCTGCGTCACGCTCTCCGTGTCTTGAATTTTACTCATTTTCGGAAGTTCTATTCTTGAGGTTTGCTCTTTTTCCTTGTGAACGCTACTGTGGAAGGAGAATCGTATTTTTGAAAAGAGGTATATCGTGCACAACGCTATTTTTTGCATGTTGCCATTGCTGTTGTTTGGTGTGCCGCTCTACGTGCTCTCGCAAGAGGCATCGGAGCCGCCTACTCGCGCCGAGTATGTGTTCGCGAAGGTTGCTGAGGGGGACGCGGTTTGCGCAAACATCTCGCTCGCTGCAACGGTTGAAAACGGTGTCGACAAGAGGGGACTTTCGGTGAAACGTATCACTGAGCGCCCCGTCGCACTGTGCGCCTACAGCGAGAAGACAAAGTCGTGGCACGTCATCGAAATTCGCGTGCAGTATCCTGTGCCGCAGGAATACATTACGTGCGTGAAAAACGCGCCGACACTCGAGGACCGCAAGAGCTGCGCGTTGCCCTTTCGTGTCGTGACTCCGGGTTATCGGGTCACGCATCTTCGCGGATACGGCATCGTGCGCATGATCTTCGATGTCTATGCGGAGGATGTGTCGAGCATAAAACAAGGCAGCGCGCCGCGGGAACTACGCACGCGCGGTGAGAAGCTCACTACTTATCGCACTCGGCATATGTGGCTTGATGATGAAGCGCTTGCATCGGGCGATATCGATCGCATTGTCGCAATGGCGACGGCAAAAAACTACACGCCGTACCATCCTGATTTTTACGATGAAGGATTGGTCGACACCGGAGCGCAGTTTTTGTTCGACAAGGTGCGGTTCGCACAGCAGGAACTTGGCACCGATGCTTCGGTGCAAAAGTCCGTGCGCTCGCATGCATTTCCCGAACAGACGCTCGGTGCGGTCATCCCATGGGAGACACCTGTGGCGCTCGCGGTCATCGAGCAAATGGACGACAAGACGTTTCTGTCGGACAAGAAGCTTGCGACTGAGGCGGTGCTCATCGAATATGCGCTTAATCGTGAGGAGGCGTTTCGCTACAGCCAATCGGGGGCGTACGCCATCGGGCCGCTTCAGTTTACGGACGGGGGCGGTAACGGTACGTACAGTGCTATGGTTCGGGAATATCCCGGGGCAAACATCGACCCGAGCTTTCAGTCCGGCGCGCGTGACCTTGGAAACGTGCTGAAGGCGGCAATCGCCCTGATTGACCACGAGGTCGCAAATTTTCCCGCAATAAAGCCCATCTTCATGAAGAACCCGAAGGTTGGCGGTGCGTTTCCTGTCGCTGCATACAATGGCGGGCCACCCTCAGCAAAGGCGTTTTATGTGTGGCTCAAAAAGCGCGGCTGGAGTATCGAGCGCAAGGAAATCGTCCTTCCGACGTCGTTTGCAATGAAGCGTATTGAAAAGTGCCCGTGCAAAGATGTCCCGAAATTGAAGGGAAAGAAGAAGCGCATCGTCGATCACATTGTGGTGAATGTGCAAAATACCGAGACACCGGGATACATCGTGAAGTATTTTTATCTTCTCAATTATCTCGAAGACAAAGATCTCGAGTGACAAAAACCCGCACATGAGTGCGGGTTGTTTTTTATTTTGCGAACAGGTTCGGCCGGTCGGTGAAGATACGTTCTGCGCCCCAGTCGTGGACACGCTCGGCCGTCGAGAGGTCGTTCACGGTCCAGACCCATACGTGCATGCCGAGTTTCTTGGAACACCGCATGAAAGCGGAACCATTTTGCATATCCATGTCGGCGTTCATGTATTCCAAGTGGAGATTATTGATGCCTCTTTTGTGGAGCATTGTCACGTAAGGCAGGAGGGGGACGGAGTCCATGATTGCACCGACGGTGAAGCTCGGGTAGTGCTTTTTGATGAGCACCGCCGTGGGGTGATGAAATGTAGAAATGACAAATTGTTCGGGTGCCCACCCGTCGTAGGTGACGTACCAAGTCAGGAGGTCCATGACCCCTTTCCAGATGGAAGGGTCCTTGATTTCGACGTTGACGCTGCATCTCGCTTGAATCAGGTCCAGCGCACCGATGACGGTCGGAACGTCATTTTCGGCTCCGCTATCGTGCGCGATGATCGGATTGTACTTTGTCCCGAGCGAATTCTTTCTTGCGTCGAATTCAATCATCGTTGCGTCCTCGTCAATCGCGGCGCGAAATGCTTCGAGTGAATTTTCTGAAATCGGAACGAAGTGTCCGTGAACTTCGACCAGCCCGTGCCGCCCTCGATGGTAGATGAGGTCTTTTTGAATGAACACGTGAGTTCCTTTTTGCGAGCCTTTGTCTATTCAACCAGTTTTGGGCAATGAGTCAATGAGCGCAGAATTGCAGCGTTTTGCTATAATGTTGTCCATGACTGAAGTTGAGAATCCAAACGCCGCACGAATCAAGGAAATAGAAAATGCTATGCAGGCGGCGGATTTTTGGGCGGACAAAGACAAAGCCCAGATTCTCATCAAAGAATTGCAGGAGCTGAAGACCGTGGCGGAGGGTGGTGGGAAGTATGACAAGGCAAACGCCATCGTGACTATTTTTTCCGGTGCGGGCGGGGATGACTCGGAAGATTTCACTGCAATGCTTGCGCGGATGTATTTTAAATATTGCGAGCGGAAGGGGTGGGGTTTTGAGATTCTTCACGAACATGAAAACGACCACGGTGGATACCGCAACATTTGTTTTGAGGTCGTGGGCAAAGCATCGTACGGAGAACTCAAGAACGAATCAGGAGTGCACCGCCTCGTACGTATTTCACCATTCAATGCGAATGCAAAGCGCCACACCTCTTTTTCGATGGTTGAGGTCATTCCGAAATTTAAGAAAGGCGAGATAGAGGCACTCCCCGAGGCCGAAGTGCGTTTTGAATATTCGCGCTCTGGAGGCGCGGGCGGGCAAAATGTGAACAAGCGAGAGACCGCCGTGCGCGTGGTGCATGAGCCGACGGGTCTCGCGGTGCACTGTTCGTCACAGCGTTCACAATTGCAAAACAAGGAGCGCGCACTGGAGATACTCGCGGCAAAAGTTTTTCACCTGAAGGAGTCACTCACAGAAGCAGAGAAGGAATCAATGTTCATTTCAAAAACGACGAAGGTTGAGTGGGGCAATCAGATCCGCTCGTATGTGCTTCATCCGTATAAAATGGTGAAGGACCATCGCACGGATGTAGAAACCGCAAAGGTTGATGCCGTCCTTGAGGACGGGGAGCTCGACGAGTTCATCGAAGCTGAGAAGAAATTGTAAAAAACTATACGATATATCGTATAGTTTTTTACAAAAATATTTTACAGGCTATTAATGGGAAGTATTTATTAATACATTGATGGTGCTATGGCCCAGGAAAGATGGGGTACCAAATGGCAAATGAAAATACCGCACACACAAAGAACCCAATTCCGAACCTGGTGTGTGCACAAGGGAATTGTCACACCTAGAAACTCGAATTGCATTAATGTATAATGACGACAATGATTTATTTCGATAATGTCACGAAGCTGTACTCCGACCACGCCGCCGTTGCGGGCGTGACACTAAGCATCGAGTCCGGGGAGTTTCTTTCGATTGTTGGACATTCAGGTGCCGGGAAAACCTCGCTATTGCGCCTTTTGCTGGTCGAAGACAAGCCGACATCTGGGGCTGTTTTTTTTGAGAAAACCAACGTCCATCGCATCAAACCCTCGCATGTCCCGCAGTATCGCAGGCGCATTGGAACCGTATTTCAAGATTTTAGGCTCTTGCCCAACAAGACCGCGTACGAAAACATCGCGTTTGCACTCGAGGCGGCTGGGCGTACCGACGAGGAGATACATTCCGACGTTCCGCAGGTCCTCGAACTTGTCGACCTCGCATCCAAGGCACTGCATTTCCCACATGAACTCTCCGGCGGTGAGAAGCAGCGGGTCGCTATTGCTCGCGCCATCATCTCGCAGCCTGACGTACTCATCGCCGATGAGCCGACGGGGAATCTCGACCCAGTCAATACCTACGACATCATTCAGATATTGAAGAAGATTAACGACATGGGCACGACCATCATTTTGACGACACATAATAAGGGGATTATTGATGCGCTGAAGAAGCGGGTGGTTACTATGGAGAATGGCAAAGTGATACGCGACGATGCCCACGGCAAGTATATTCTTTAAGATTTGAGCGCGCTGCTCGTTCTTCCTTTGGTGGATTTGGTGGACGTACCCAACGTACGCCCACGCAAATACCACCGCAGTCCAGAACTTCGCATCGCATCTCAAATCTTAAAGAATACGTACTGCATTTCGGTCCACCTAAAGTGCAATCTTGACGGAATTTGCCATGGTTGTACCATCATAAAAGAATAATTGTACTCTCGGAGGTGCACATGAAGCACATACTTGAAAGACTGACGTGGAAGCGAGCGGGTTTCGCTCTTCTGGCTCTGGTACTCGCTGCGGCTATTACCTTCTTGATATTCATTTGTCTCGGTTCGTTCATGGAAATTGTTGCAATTATTACGAAGATGTTTCAAGGCGTTCAGGAGGCAATGCCCGTCTACGCTGTTCCTCCGCCCAGTTGACGAGTGGGAAATAGTTTCGTAGCATTGTAACGGAACTGTTCTTGGACCGACCCAGAAGGGGAAGATAAGTCCGAAAGGAGAAACGACACGATATCGAGTGGCATGCCCACCTGGATGCAGGAGGATTGCCGTGAAGCTCGTATCTCGCCGGAACAGTTTCCTCATATCTCAAACGCCGCCACCGCGGCGTTTTTTCTTTTCCTGGGGACCACCAAAACACGGCGAACTTCTTTGTTGTGGTGCCCCGGCGACGCGATCAACGTATATGAATATGTCTTCCTTGTCGCATTCCTTACGTTTCGAATTTCATCCATGCATGAATGGTCCCATTTGGGTTGCGCACTTCGCTTTTCTCGGGTTTTCATGCGAAAATACAGCCATGGGAATGTTCACCAGTACAAGGAGAATAGTAAGAGCGGGTTTCATCAACTTTTGGAGAAACGCTGTGGTTTCCCTATCGGCCATTTTTGTGATGACCATCGCACTCTTTGTAGTGGGCTCCACCATTCTTTTGTCGGTCTTTCTTGATCGGTCACTCCAAGAAATAAAGAGCAAGGTTGATATTAACGTTTATTTTAATCCCGATGCGCAGGAGTCGGATATTTTCATCATGAAGCGCTCACTCGAGGACCTCCCCGAAGTGAAAGCAATCGAATATATTTCCCGCGATCAAGCTATTGCAAACTTTAAAATCCGTCACAACAACGACTACCTAATGACTCAGGCGCTCGATGAACTCATCGATAATCCACTTGGTGCTATTTTGAATATTAAGGCGAAGGACACGTCGCAGTATGAGGCGATAGCAAAGCGTATTAAGAGTGACCAGGATGCTGCGGGTGCCGGTGCGAACCTCATCTATAACGTCAACTATAGTAAGAATAAAGTGGTCATCGACAAACTGACGGCAATTACGCAGGGTGTTGAAAAAGTCTCATTTGCTGTGCTACTGGTGCTCATCGGCATCGCAATCGTCATCACTTTCAACACCATTCGCCTTGCTATTTACGTTTCCCGCGAGGAGATAGCAATCATGCGTCTCGTTGGTGCGAAT
>JAYSTI010000058.1:0-6334 GCA_043719805.1 Candidatus Lloydbacteria bacterium | reverse complement strand
TCTTAACACGCGTCCGAGGAAGCGACATGGTGGCAAAACGCCACTCGAGGTATTATTCGAATGTACAGGTGTTGCAATTACTTATTGAATTCAGCAATACCCTGCCACGATTATAATCAAGGGCATAAACGTAACCAATACTCACCATGCTCCACGATCACATTCGCGAAGAAATAAAAAATGCCATGCGGGCAAAAGACGAACTGCGCAAAGAGGTTCTTCGTGGCATCCTCACCGGCTTTACAAACGAGCTTGTCGCAACAAAGCACACACCGCAAGAAATACTCGGTGATGCGGGATGCATCGCGGTCATTAAGCGCCAGGTCAAGCAGCGAAAAGACTCGTACGAGCAATTCGTCGCTGGCGGGCGCCCCGAGCTCGCAGAGAAAGAGAAAAAAGAGCTTGTAATACTTGAGGCATTTCTCCCTCAAACGATGAGCCGCGAAGAAATCAAGGTAATTGCCGTTAAGACAAAAGCTGACCTCGGTGTGACCGACAAGTCCAAAATAGGACAATTTATCGGTGCAGTCATGAAGGCATGCGGTGGCAATGCCGACGGAAACGACGTGAAGGCGATCGTCGAAGAACTGTTGGCATAACACGCGCCCCGCCGCCAAACGTACCAACTTCCCCACTACATGATGCATAAGATACATAAGGCTGCCTTATGTAGGTGGGGGTTCTATTATCGTAATGTACCCTAGAAATACTGCGGTATTTAAAAATATGCGATTGCAAATTCTTGGATATGTGATATAATGCATCAAATTCGAGTTCCTCGATTCACACGAATTCACATAGGAGGTTTCATGGCTACTATTGAGATTTCAGAGCAGGAGCTCCGAGTCATCGCTCTCCCCTACGCCGACCGAGTGAGCTTGCTCATGAGGACGACCCACCGGGATGCATCGCAAGAAATCCGGTTTCGTCTCGCATTCGAAGACGCGACTTTCGGCAAGTTTGATGGAATTCTTCTCCACAAAGTGAAGCAAGCCATCGGGAGCATTCTCGGAAGTCGCGTGAAGTCGAAGCAAAAGGTGCCTTGCAGTACGTCGGTCTTTCCTGCAGCCACCCTTCCTTCGATGACGTTTGTCGTCGTGCGCGCAGACCGTGGCGTAGTCGTTCTCGCGACGCCGGTGATGGGCGAGCGGCTCATCTACCGACGCACTGCCACAGGTGAGGTCGTGAACACTTCGTTCACCAACAACCTTCGGCAGATTGCCAACAGATGCGGACTCCTGCGTGCACAGGAGCTCTTCGCCGAAATGGACCTCCAAGCTGTCCGCGTCGGGAGCATCACTCTTGGTGAACGTTCGAGCGACCTCGTCACGATGACCATCGCTGGAAAATGGAAGATGGTCGCCTGCCGCGGTGTGCGCGACGTCATCGCACAAGTGAGCGAGATCGCTTCCGGGAAGCCGACTCCTCAAAATGTCATCGACGTGTCCCTTCTTCGGGATGCACGAGGACTCGCCAATTGGTACCTTCGGCGGGACACCAAAAGCGGCGAACTCTTTGCCTGACACGATGCCTGACACAAGTGGAGTTTTCCACAGGCGCAACCCAAAAGGTTGCGTTTTTTTAATGTCTGGATGGTATACTTTAGGCATTAGCAATAACGCTGACATCATGCAAAGCAATCACGCTTATAACTTGATGAAGCAATACGTACAGGAGCACAAAAGCCTCTGGCGTATCAAGCGGGATTACATCAAGGATGCAAAGGGGCATCCGGATGCAGTTGCGTTTTGGAAAAGGATGCAGGTCGATAAGGAGCAGCACTTAGTTGAGTTGCAAAAACTTATCGCGAAGTACAACAAATAATTGTTCATCGGCTTAGAAATATAGAAACCTCGTGTCCGCAAGCTCGAGGTTTTTATATTTCACCGGGAGAAAATACCCTATGCATAGGTCAGTGGGCGCACAACCATGAGTTTGATGACTGTGTGATAGTGCGGTATTATGGGAAAAGAAATTAGCACAAAAGGAGGGCGCGATGCGGATAGATGACGACGAAATCAATTTTCTCACACACGAGATAAGCATCGCGCTCGGAAAGAGCGGTCACGTGATGACCATCTCACTCAGCATGCACACGGGTCTGTATGGAGCGACAGTCAAAGACCATACTTTTCCCTCAGGGGCAATTTGCAAGCGCTGTCAGTCGCACCTCATCTCGGTCAACACCGACCACACAGAAGCGGTCATCGCGGCCATCCGACTTCACGAGAAGAACTGCCCGAAACTGCGCAGGCGCAGATTTCAACTCGTCGACAAATAAAAACTTGCACCAGGTGCAAGTTTTTCATTTGAACGAACATGTTTCGTTCTAGAAGTTTGGTTTATGAAAATACTTCTTGTAAAACTTATTGATGATTTCGACAGCCTCCTCGGGTGTGTCCACAATGTGAAAGAGGTCGAGATCTTCTTTGCCGATATTTTTTTCCGTCAGCATCTCCTTTTTGAACCAATTCGCAAGCCCGTCCCAATAGTCACTGCCAACAAGCACGATGGGAAATCGTGCAATCTTCTCCGTTTGAATAAGCGTCAACGCCTCTGAGAGTTCATCGAGAGTGCCGTAGCCGCCTGGAAGCACGATGAAACCTTGCGCATAACGCATGAACATGACCTTGCGAACAAAGAAATATTTAAAATTGAATATCTTGTCGCGATCGATAAATAGGTTGTGATGTTGCTCGAACGGCAGTCGAATATTGAGACCGACAGACCGTCCACCGGCACGCTGCGCTCCTTTGTTCGCAGCCTCCATGATGCCGCCTCCTCCACCGGTAATGACGCCATACCCGCTTTTTGTCAGCTGAAATGCAATCTCCTCACCGAGTTTGTAGTAGCTGTTTTTGGGGTCAGTTCGAGCCGAACCGAAAATAGAAACGCATGGGCCTATCTTGTTTAAGCGCTCAAAGCCGTCCACAAATTCAGCCATCACCTTGAAGATGTGCCATGAGTCATTGCCTTTCAACCCTCCGCCTTTCCACGTACGCTCAGTTACCCTTGCAAATGCTTTTTTTATCCTCGCTTCACTGCGGGGAGTAGCGCCCTTCTTTGTTACGGTCATATCTTTCTTTTTCATATGATCTCAGAGTAGAGCTATCCTCAATAAATGCAAGGAATCGACGCAATCTCGGTAATAATTCCCTTATAATATGTTTTTAAGTTCAGTGAGATTGGTCACAATCTGGTCAGGTGCCAAAAGATCATCGTGAAGTATTCCCTGTGCCTGTGGTACGCGGTCGATGCGAATACAGCGAATCTCGGGGTTTTTGCGTTTCATCTCATCAATGTTTTGCGGGGAATCGTCGACAAAGGTGTGCTCCCATCCCGGGTCACCAATCCTTCTCAGATATTCCGATGCTTGAGTACCTTTTCCCGTGAGGCCCTCCCCCTCACCACGCGTGATGATGACGTCGTCCACAAGAGAAATAATACCCGAGCCTCGCAGCTTCTTACGCTGAAGCACGATGTTGACCGCAAAGGTCAGAATAACGATGCGATGCGTCGCGCGTACCCGCTTCAGGAAGTCGATGGTGTCGGGATAGAGATAGCTCGGAAAATCCGGCGGCGCCAATTCGCCCGAGGTGAGTGCGAGGATGCGCTCGAAACGATTCGGGTCGAACCAGACATATAGCGCATCCGTGTCGAAAATCGTCCTATCAAAATCAAGAAATAGTACAGGCTTCATATACTCACTATATCAGAAAGAAAGAGTACGATGTACCGCTACGCGACCTTGCCGGTCCTTATTTCTTCCCTCAGCAAAAGATTTGTAAGTCCATGAGCGATGAACTCTCTGTCGTACACATCGGCGCGCTCGTCGAGGAGATTGGTATAATCCTCTTCGGGCATTTTTTCCTTCACATCCTTTCCGTGTGCGGAAACAAGGTCGCGCTCCGCAAGCTTCTCGGACAAGAGTTCGAGCATAATATGAATGTCATATTCGTCCATGAGCTTATTCATTTCGGGGTCATTCTCAAACATTCCGGACGGATGATGATGGTCCTCCCCCGCCAACTTGTGCCGCGATGTCGCAGCCGGAAACCCCGCATCTTTCGCACGTGAAAAAACGTACTGCTCGAGTTCATCGTACTCCGCCTCAAAGTCCACATCGCGATAGCCGTTGACGACCGTGTTTGCAATATAGACCATCCGCAGAAGGGTCTTGAATTGTTCGGGTGTAAATGCGAGTCCTATCATAAGCAGTGACTATAACATAAGGCCGATTGCCGCACTATTCGCCAAGCGCGGCGTTGGTTTCCGCATTATGATTATTCAATTTCAATTGCACCGCTTTCGCCGCATCGACCTCGGCGCGCGCCTGCTCAAACCCCGTTGAGGCGGGTGTGCCACTCGCAGTCATGGGTAAGAACGAATCCGGTGGTGGTGGCGCCTTCGGAGCAAAATACGTCTTTGCATAGAGCAATCCGATGATGGCCAGCGAAACAACGAGCACGATGATTCCTATGTATCCTCCCTGTTTGTTATTCAGCATTAACAAATAATAGCGACTAATTCACAATACGACAAATCAAAACTGTCGCCGTGAAAGAGCGGCCTAAATTAGTGGAATATTGAAACCTTGCTTCGCATGTGCGGTCAGTGCACGGCGTCGCACGGCATGGTCGGGAACGGTTTTTGCGACGAGCGCCCAGAATTCTCTGGAGTGGTTAAACATCCCGATATGGCAAAGCTCATGCACAATGATGTAGTCCTGCAGGTGCTCAGGAAGGAGTAAAATGCGGTAATTAAAATTCAGATTTCCCTTCTTTGAGCATGACCCCCAACGCGAACGCTGGTCCCTGATGGCGACCTTGTTGTAGGTGAAATTGTAGTGCAAATTCCACTCCACAAGCTTGCGATGGACCAAAGTGCGCGCCTCTTCTTTATTTGCTTTATAGGCCCGTTTTGGCCCCCGCAGAACACACAAACGACGCTTCTTTGTGCGCACAATGCGGTAACGAACAAGAAGTAAGCCAAGGAGTTTTTTGAGCAAAATGCGCGGCATATGAAATGCATTATCGCACATATCCTAACTTCAGCACGCCTCAAGTCTATAAACTTGTTGTGTTCTTCAGCCTGCTCAAGTGAATGCTTATGGTCATCGGTTCTTTCCTTAGCTTCAAAAAAACGCGGGGATATCAAATCCCCGCGCGTTCAAACATTTGCATAGTACCGTCGTAGGCCCTCTTGGCAACCGTTGCGATGGTTTTTGAGTCTCTTGTAAAAGCCGTTATTTCTCCGGTCCCCCAGAGAATAAGGTGTGGCGTTTTGCTTTCTCGCAAACGTCTTAAGCCTTCGTGGTACAAATCAATTCGTTCGAGAAATGCACGACGTCGCACAGAGGACATTCCCAAAGCACTCAGTGTCTCCAAGACTCGTGTGATGCGCTTTGGTGACCATTCCTTCGGGTGATTGGCAAAGACAATGAGTCCGTCCAAATTCCATTGGTCAATTATTTCGACGGCAGGAAAAGGTATCGCAACTGCCCCGTCATACTTTCGTCTTCCGTTAACGCATACAGGGACGCGATAAAGTACAGGCATTGCCATACTTGCGCGGATTGCTACGAAGGGGTTTGGGGTCGCCGACTTCACATCGATGAGCTCGCCCTTTCCAGTTTCCCAGTCAGTAACACCGACGACAAAGTCTCCAGAAAATGCACGGACGGCATCGACGCTGACTTCTTTGCGAAATACGTCTTCGGTGAGATAGCCAACGTCCGCACTTGTGCCGCGAATAAATCGCAACGGATTTAGGCTAATGAAGCTATCGGTCGAACATTCCTCCCAATAGCAACTGGCGCCGTCGTTCAAAATTCCCGCCGTAAAGTAGAGCGCTGCGCCCGCAAATGAGGACACTGCACCGATGACTTTGAATTGCGTAAGTCCGCGAGATTCGAATGCGCACGCTTGGGCGCAACCTTCCGCTCCGGCATTTCCACCGGAAAGCCCGAGTGCACCGATTCGTCCTTCGCCTCGCGCAAGTCGCGACAGAAGCGAGAGGTCGCCTTCATATTCCATTTTCACCTCCCATGTGAACAACCTTTTCAAAACTTACGTGAATAGGGGCGCCACGTCAACGGCAACTTTCGATGGTCAAAAAAAGCGCCCTGAATTTTGGGGCGCTTTGAAGTCTGTAGCGTAGTGAGTCAAAGGTTCATTCTGAACTCTGTGCCGTAATCTTTGAAACCGAGGCGAATGTACCAATCGTGGACATCCTGTCGGGTTCCATCGTTTCTACTCGTCGCAATTAGCTTGTAACACCTCTCGACCGTGGCGCGAGCGATGACCTCTGCGAGCAATGCTCGTGCGTGCCCCGA
>JAYSTI010000057.1:0-18576 GCA_043719805.1 Candidatus Lloydbacteria bacterium | reverse complement strand
TCTTAACACGCGTCCGAGGAAGCGACATGGTGGCAAAACGCCACTCGAGGTATTATTCGAATGTACAGGTGTTGCAATTACTTATTGAATTCAGCAATGCCTTTGAGCTCCTCGGGGTTGATGCCAAAACGCTCCTGGTATAAACCAAGAATATCTTTATCAATTTCTTTTTTGTCCGGCGCTTGCTCCGCTGCTGCTGCAGGAGCTGCATTCGCTTTTTCGCTCGGAGCAGACACCTTTACCGAAGTTGAAGGTTGCTCCACGGGATTCAATTCATTACCAAGTCCCGGTGATACCAGCGTGTTTTCAATCAACGCCATCATCGCGTCTCCCTGCGCATCAAGCTCCTGCGCTGCGCCCCCTCCTTCTTTCGGCACCAAAGACAAACCGCTAAGGTCATCTACCCGAGTGACAGTTTCCTGCATCGCCTTGTCGTATGCGGAAAGATTTTCAGCAGCGAGTGTGGCAACAGCCTCTCCTTCTTTGGGAACGAGCGTGAGTTCAGGGGCAGCCGGAGTTTCTATGACCTCGGTAGGCACCGGGAGTTCTATTTCGGTTGCCTCTCCAACGGGTATCAATTCGTCCTGTTGCGCCGGCTCAGCAAACCCATGCCCAGTGAGATCTGCGACGCCTTCTGGGAGATAGCTCTCTGCGTAACTGGCAACATTGTCTGCCGTGTTCGCCACAGCACCTACTGCCACTGGCTCACTTCCGAAAGTATCCACTCGAGGTGTTTCTCCTGGCATAGAATAAAGGTTAACTAATTGATTCTAGTATACTACAAAATTACAACAATGTAAAGGGGTGTACCCCTCCATGTTTTTCATTATACGAGATTTCTTTAAAAGGAATAGAGTGAATAACCTATTCCTGGGGAGGATTCTGCCAAGCAGGATCAGCCTTCATTCTGCGAAGTGCGTCGGCAGCAGCACCATCGGTCGAGGTTGGCGCAAAAGGACTCGTGAAAATATCCTCCGACATGAGTGGCTCGCTGATTACTGCAGCCTGCTCGGCGCGCAAAAAAGCCTGAGCAAAAGGGGTTTTTGGCGATTCCACTACGGGAGCAGCGGTCACTGGCGCATGGGGTACGCGCAATGTCACGAGGGCTTGTGCATGAACGATTGGCGCAGAAATCGGTACCTCAAGAACCTGAGGAGCAGATGAAACCAGAGCAGGTGGCGGCGTCTGCAATGCGGGCGCGCCAACAACAGGAACTGCGATCGGAGCACTCACGGCCACCGGAATTTGAGGAACAATCGGTTGTACTCCTACTGTCGGGTAGACGGGTGCTGCGACTACCGCTACAGGAGGAGGTGGCATCAGAGGGGCGAGCATTACCGGCATTGCGGGTCTCGCGGCCGCAGGAGCGGCAGTCGGGGGCGGCGTCATGTAGCGCTTGAGAATTGCCTCATCAACCGTTTTTCTATCACGACCATACTTAAGGAAGGAGAGACTTTTGAGTTGCTCCAATATCTCCGGATGTCCGCGCGTGGGAAAGATAAGTGCAATATTGAACGGAGGAACGGGCTTACCATTAATAAGTATTTTTGCATAAGCATTGAGATTCTCAATCTTCATGATGTCCGATGCTTTGAATATCGGTGCGTATTGTGACTCTAAAAATTGTGCGTCCTCTGTGCCCACGCGGAAGGTGACCATGTTGCCGACGTTGCCAAACACTGCCGCCTTAATGTCCTCGGGGAGTTGCGCGATGAACTGATGCGCAAGGTTGAGCGACAGTCCATATTTGCGCGCCTCCGAAAGGATTGCAGAAATAGATGGTGTCGCGACATTCTGAAATTCATCAACATAGAGATAAAAATCCGGAAGCTTTTGACCGAACGAGTCGACGCGCGACATCGCTGCCATCAGGAATTTGCCGATGATGATGAGTCCGAGCAAATTCGCGTTCATTTCACCCAGCTTTCCTTTTGAAAGGTTAACGAGCAATATCTTCTTGTTGTCCATAATCTCGCGGAAATTGAACGACGACTTTTCCTGCGCGATGATGGGCCGCATGATGTCGTTCTGAATGAACACATCAAACTTGTTGGTGATGTAAGGAATCATATTCTGAAGACCGGACTCGCCCGAGGTCTTCGTCGCAATGTCCCGCCAAAACTGAATCACGAGCGGGTTTTTGCAGCGCGAAAGCTTCATGTTGCGGAAATTTGCATCAGCAAGCACGCGTGGAATATCGAGGAGCGTGTTTCCTGATTCCGGGTCATCCATGACGAGCATTGTGGCGTTTCTGAAATACTGCTCAAACGCAGGACCCATAGACTCAGGACTCGACGAATAGAGCTTCTTAAAGATTGCGAGCATTTCGTTCACGACGAATATCTTCTGCTCCGGATGCTCAATATCATACTCGAGCATGTTGAGTGAAAACGGCCGAGGCATATAGGACGGATCAAAGTAGATCACATCGTCGAGACGCTCTCTGGGTATTGCCGCCAAGACTTCCTGCACGTCTGAACCGTGTGGGTCAATGAAGCATGCACCATTGCCCGCCGCAATATCCTGAAGAATCATGCTCTTCAAAAATACCGATTTACCGGTACCGGTCTGTCCGATGACGTACATATGGCGCAAGCGGTCAGCCTTCGTGAGTCTCACCTCGTGTTCTTCACCGCGATACTTATTGATACCGATTATCGTTCCCTCGTGTGGCAGGTCTGCCGGAGCAGGAGCCGAAGATGCTTTCACGGTCTTCAATTGCGGGGCGTCCTTTTGCGTCAGTGTCATCGGGAGATGATAGAGACAAGCAAGTTCTTTTGTATTGAAGACAAGTGCCTCATCTTCGTTCACTTCACGGTAAGTATAACGATGAAACAGTTTCTCAAGTTTTGTTTTTTCGGCCTTGATAAACTTAATCCCTCCTGCTTGCGGGCGATTGAACTGACTGAACGCCGCCTCAATGGATGTGCGAATAGAATCAGCACGTTCCTTCGTCGTCGACGAGACGACAATGCGAATATTCGCACGGACAAGCGGCGCCCTAATCTTCTCCTCCATGAGCGCCTTTGTTTTTGAACTGTTTTCGGCCTCTCTTGCAACGGCAGCTTCATCTTTTTTTTCATTCTTCATCTGCGTATGAAAGAATTCAGTGAAAGACTTGGAGATAATCCCGGTGGTCGACAACGGGATGTTTGCCGCACGTGAAACGGGGACTCCTTGTCCAAGCTGATTGATGGCGTATTTTATTTTTCCAAAGACGTTTCCCGTGTCAGGATAGAGCATTATTTGTACTGCCGCGCCCTCACCATCGCGCTCAATTTTTGTGAATGCATTAAGGATGGTGGCGAACGGGTCCTTTTCGACTTCCTCCATCAGCTGTATCGGGAAAACAAAATTTCCGACCGGCTCTGCGTACGATGCCACCGACACACCGAACTCATTAAAAATATTGAAATCGCCGGGACATTCTTCAATTTTCGCCATGGGAAACGAACCGAGTATCTGTTTCACGAAGAGATCTCTCATGTGCTCCTGAACAGTAATATAAAAAACAATGTCGCTGGAGAAGTTGGAAAGCGCAATCTCAAGGGAAATAGGGCCGTACTGGACTACGGACGCTCCTTCAAGTGGAACCATGCCGATATAAAAACGCTCCATGGCATTCATGACATCGCGAAATGTTGCTTCGGCTGCCCCTTCTTGTGCCCCGGCAAACGGAAGCGTTATTTCGTAGACGGTCATGTGCAACTCCTTCGAAAGCTCTCGCTCCTTGTCGAGGCCGGGAACAAGAACGCCAGACTTCACATATTCGACAAGCACGCGGTGGAAGTCCTCTTCGATGTGCGGATTGTTTTGCGACTGCGCCACGCTGATGGCATTGAGTATTCCCTTTTCTGCAAGTATCCTGTACAACTCCCGGACCTTTTCGCGATGAGGGAGGGATCCCAGATGCTCTACCGCCGCTTCAAACTGGGGATTCTCGATGAGCATGTGCTCTTCGAGTTTCGCTTGTGGCGCAGATTTTGCATATTCGTGAACAACCCCGGAGATGACTGCTTCTTTCGTCGCAGGCTCCGACTCCTGCCACTGCTGTTGTTCGTTGTGCGTTACGCGCTCACGCAGATATTTCAATTCTTCTTCGGGCGAAGAAAACTTTGGTAACTCAAATTGTCCCCCGGGTTGCTCCATCATCCATCTATTATAGAGGAGTATGCGGAAAATGGCACGACTCTGCGACGCAAAGAACTCGTTCAGTAGCAGCTCCGCAACAAAGCAGACTGGGCTATTGGGCAGGTTCTTATGGGGTATAGATTTCTTCGCGTTTCCGCTCTACCATCGTCGTGAAAACATCAAGAAAACGGAGTAACAACCGCAACGGCACTTCGATGAAGAAATCGAGGAAAAGCACGGCGACATTGAGATTCTCAAATCGCAGACTCATCCAACGCCCCAGTGAAACAAGCGGAAGGAGGAGGAGCTCGATAAGTGAGCGAAGAAAACCTTCTTTTGTGTTTGCGAAACGCATGCGATATGCGGAAAACCGAATACGGAAAGCAAAATAGAGGACAAGGAGCAAAAAGAGCAGGAAGATACCGATGTCAACGGCGTGAAACGCTATTGCGTTTAGGCCAAGCACAATACCGAGGATACACGCGCCGAGAAATGCGACGTATAAACCGAGTGCGATATCGGTCACGACTCCACGACTCTCCTTGGAGAGCACGACCGCCGGTATCGGGTCACCATAGACGATTGCCGATGTGAGCATGACCGCACGAGTGGTGTTTTGTGCACTCGGACGGCGCAATCCCCCAGTGAGAAGGAAGAGGAGTGCAGGGTGCGCAACAAGATTAGTGACGACTGCCACATAATTGAGTGCCTGTTTCCAAACAAAAACATACACTGACTCTACCGAGACGGCGAGCAGCGACTTTGTCACAAGGATATAGAGGATTGCACGCACGGAACGACGGCGTGCACGACCGATATCGCGACGATAACGCTCTTCGACACAATCACGGATGTGCGCCTCAAAGAGATCCGGTTGGGAAATTATTGAACCCACACCGGTACCGTACTGGCACACCATGTCATAGAGGAGAGTATGCGCAATGGAGAGGTCGTGGAGTTTCGGCAAAATTCTCCCACCAATACGATGATTAATGAGGCGATTGATGCGACTGATTACATTCGGGAACTCTGCCACGGCGGACGCGATTGTCGTCCCGTCAGCTTTTTCCCAGTTGGGGCAAGCAATAAGCCAAAGCTTGTAGCGAAGTAGCGACGCATCAGCGACGAACAGGCTTCTCCATGACGCAACGTAAAAGAGAAGTTTTCTTTTTTCCTCATCAAGTGCCCGGAGCTCTTCCCCCAAAACGACACCCTCACCGACACGGGCCATCATTACTGCGACGGCCTCCTCGCGCGATGTATCATAGAACGCATCCTCGATGGCGCCGGCAACAATATCAAGTAGATATTGTCGGTAGGAAAAATAGATGGACGCGTCGTACGCATCCCTGAGGCGTGATTGAAATTGGGTGAATGCAGTGAGAGCTTGCTTCGCCTCTCCCATCTCACTTTTGCCGAGCTGGCCATCGGCAAGATATCCTCCACGCACAAGATCGGCGATGAGAATAGAGAGAAGCCGCTGTGGGTCGTTTGAAAACAAAGACACTCGCCTAAGTGCACGACGAATAGCATAGCGTCGAAAAAAATGTTCTTCTTTGTTATCAACCGCAAAGCGCAGTTTCTCGTAGAGCGCCCCGACCTCGCGGGAAAATGCGCTTGTCTCCGTCGAGGCTCCTCCCGCACCGACATGTTCACCCCCCTCCTCTTTTGGCTGGCGCAGAAATGCGACAAGGTCCTTCATGTACGGGCTACCCTCCCTCGCTGTTGATTCAGTCATGGAAACAATTATACCGCACGGCGCCAATTGTCGTTCCTCGCACTAGAGCGCGGTGATAAAACGTTGTTGTTCCTCAGTACTTTGCAGATGCGCAAATTCACGAAATTTCCCGCGACCGAATGTGTTATTGAATAGTCGTCCAAACGGAAGAATGTTTCCAGTGAACATCGCTTTCTGTAGCATCTCAAAAAGTTCATTCTCCGCCTCTTCGGGAGACTTTTCGGAATAAAGTCCGAGATTTTTCTCGGCAATTTTTTGCAGCAGTGAAAACATCACGTTTCTTTCCTTCGCGTATGCCACCTCGAAGTCCAGACCTCCATCCTCCGTCGCTATCGCCTGAGAAATCCAATGGGGTCGCAGTCCGTCTCTCTTAATCATATCGCCGCAATTATTCTCGGCATACGCAGCAAGTTCATGCCGGTGCTTCGCAAACTGGCTCAACTCAGGATCATCAAGCGGGATATCAAAATAAAGACGATTAGCAGTCTCCTCGGTAATCGCTTCATTGAGAGAATTCAGATACAGAGGTATTTTTTTGTCTTTCATTTTTCGCGCACGAACAGTTAGCCCCATACGATACCCTGAAATACTATTTCCACCATCCTCCGTACGATTTACTTGAATTGCCCCGTATGAGTGAAAATGCGTAAACTCATGGAATATCGAATTGAAACGACCGGGTGGAGTATCCACATCGGAGAGGTTCGCCACTTGGTCCATTTGGGAATATGATGCCTCGAGCACTTCCCCGGCATCATTCACAAATCCTTCCTCGGTGGTAGAGATAAAACGCACTGCCTCCTCGGGAACAACAAGCGGAGGAAGACCAAATTTTGCACGCAATTGTGAAAGTGCTTCATTCGCTCTCTGAAAATACGTCCGGTCGTGCTCGGTCTTCTCGCCCTCTCCCTCGCGAAAAGAAATTCGATCAATTGCCGCTACGAACTTCCGCTCAAGAAGTGCATCAGCAAGCTCAGCGTCACCGACGTCGCCGACTGCACGGTGATATGAAAGTTTCGGAAACATATCCTTATGCTCCAGTGTGTGCGCAAGCTTCTGGGCAAGTTCCGGCTCGACGGCAACAAGATCTTCAATAACGTCAAAGATAGTGCACGGTAGCATTGCCTCGCCATTCGCACACAGTTCTGCCCCTTCGGGATGGTCCCGTAAAAATTCCGCGAGTTCCACATCGCCGAGTTCCTGTTCTATCCAATCCGCAAGTGCCGGCGCCGCTTCAGGAAATTGCATTCCCTCTATTTCTTCGCCGCCCCGCAATGCTGTTTCTTGGATGGCCATGCTTATTGCTATTCCTTTGTGAGAATTTCAACTCCGGTTTCGGTGACGACGACGGTGTGCTCGAAGTGCGCGGAAAGTGAACCGTCTTCCGTAACGATGGTGTATCCGTCGGGCATCAATCGGATGTCTTCACTTCCAAGCATGAACATCGGCTCCAGGGCCAAGACCATGCCGGGTTTCAATATTGGACCGGCTCCCTTCTTTCCGTAATTGGGAACGTAGGGATCTTCGTGCACAGCATGCCCGACACCATGACCGCCAAGCTCGCGGACAATTCCGTAATTGTGTTTGTGTGCGACACGCTCGACCGCAGCACCGATATCCCCGATGTGTCCGCCGGGGCGCATCGCGCGAATACCCTCTTCGAGTGAGCGTTTTGTTTGGATGATGAGCTCGGTAACTGCGGGGGGAACCTTACCGACTGCCACAGTGAGCGCCGCGTCGGTAATCATTCCCTTGTGGGTGAGTCCGAGGTCGATAGAAACAACGTCACCTTCTTCAATGACGCGGTCAGAAGGAATACCGTGCACGATCTCGTCATTTACCGAAACACAAAGCGATGCGGGGAAAGGCTTCCGTGCGCCATGCGGGGTGTAATTCAAAAACGGCGGAGTGTCCCCCGTTGCCCGAATAAGCCGCTCTGCGACTTCATCAAGATACCGCGTTGTGACCCCAGGCTTTATTTCCTTTGCCACGGCATTCAACACACGCGCGAGCCGTTTCCCAGATTCACGGAGCAGTACTATTTCTTCTTTTGTTTTAAATTTAGCCATATTTTTATCCATGTAGCTGCGCATGGGAACCAATTGCAAGAAAACGCACCTGGGCACCATCGAGCTGATCATAAATCGCACGAATATCTCCAGTGATGTTGATGCTTCGTAATCCATCATGTTTTCCACGCAACGCATGATTTCCCAATTCTTCTGCAAATTTATCCGTCAGAAAAACAGTAATGCGTTCTCGAAATTTCTTTTGAACATTAGGGGAACATTTATCGAACATCTTATCGAAGCGCTTATGAAAATAAATTTGCACCATACCCTAACGTGACAAATGTTTCATTATTGAGTCGGCATCCGCAAAGGGGCCGCTGAAATTTTTGCCCGCTTTCCAGTCTGCGCGAGCAGTCTTAACAATCGTCTCCAAGTACGGTGTCATTTTCTCCGACGCCACGAACTCCACGCGGCGCTCAGTGACTGCCTTTTTGAGTGACGCGGTAATGTACGACGAAAGTGTGAGTCCCATAGCATGAAGCACCTCCTGCGCGTCTTCCTTCAACTTCTTGTCCACCTTCGCGGTGATTACTGCTGTTTTAGTCATATATACAAAGTATAGTCAAAGTAATACTTTTGTCAATCACGACAAGCAAACCAAAATACATTAAGCACCCGCGCCAGCTGTTTCTCTGACTCACGGAGCAGTTTAATTTCCTCTTTTGTTTTGAATTTCGCCATAGGGAAATACTGGCATACTGCCTTCGAAAGAAAATGGGGGGCGAAATATTGGCATCCCGTGTGAGTTCGTTGACAACACTCCTCTTGCGCGTAAGCTGAACAAAGAATCCTGAACCATACGAGGTGGCTAATTGCCCAAATTCTTTGAATGGCTGAGCATCGAGCCCAAGGGTGAGGCACTTTGGAAATTTCTTGCGCTAGTTGTGTTGATGAACTGCGGGTACGCGTCGTGGGTTTATGTCACAACAAGCGCATTCGTCATCGACCTGCCCGACTCGAAAGTCCTCGAAGATCTCATCCGGGAACATACGCTCATCTTTTTTGCCTTGCTTCCATTCTTGGCGGCACTCGAAGAGTTGATCTTCCGCCTTCCACTTGCGATATTCCTGAAATACAACATTCAACCCGGAGCGCTCTTAGTGGTTGCTGTCCTTCTCTCAATATTGTTTGGCCTCGCGCACGGCGGATTGGTCGGTGTACCCATTCAGGGAATCATGGGCCTTGTGTTCTGCGTTGTATTCCTCAAGTGTGGAGGGCTGCAAATGAAATACCAAAAGGCATTCCTGTCGAGCACCGCAGTGCATTTCACTTACAACATCCTCGCATTCAGCATATTTCTGCTCTTCGGAACATGAAAGACACCACCCTTTTCAGAGAGGGTGGTTTTTAATGCAAAATATTGTTATACCCCAAATACATTCGCCATGATGTCGCGATGGACGACGTCGATGGGCTGTTCGCCGTTAACTTCAACGAAATCATAATCTCTATCTCGGCGATATTTTTCTATGGCGGGAAGTACGTCGGCATCGAACCATGCTATGCGCTTATTGATGCTCTCCGCGTTGTCGTCTTTGCGACCTTCTTTTTCTGCACGTGCCATCAGATGGTCGAACGACCATTTTTGCGAAACTTTAATGTAAATGACCGCAGGATGCTCACGCCGGAAAAACTTGAGTGCAATATCAAGATTGCGTGCCTCGTTTAGGGAGCGCGGTGAGCCGTCAATAATAAGATGCTCCTCACCTTTGAGATTTTCGACAAAAACTTTAGACCAGATATACATGGCCAAAAAATCGGGGGCGCGCTCGCCGTTATTGATTGCGTCCTTCGCAATCCGTGATGCGAGTGTTTCGTCTTTAATGAACTCGCGAAAATATTGTCCGGTCTGAAGATAAAATATTGGCGTCGTGGCATCCCGTTCCAGCAATTTTTCTTTGAGAAGCGCCACCTGCGTCCCCTTCCCCGAACCCGATGCACCAATAAAAATAAAGGTTTCTTTGTTCATAAGCAGAGTGTAGCAAATATTTTGAAAATAAAAAATCCCGCTGCGGCGGGACTACCAACGATTTCCTAAAATGAAATTTCATCAAATGAATCCGGGTGGGCTGAATTAATTCCCAGTTGACGCATTAGTCGCGTGTCAATTTGATCAAGCTTGTACTTAGCTGGGCAGTACGAAACCGCGCCAGAACCATACTCCGTGGACAGACTTGAGACATACCAACCTGACCCCAAAAACTCTTTCTCCTGGTCGATCAACTCAAGCGAGTGAGCACGTGTGCCAATCGACCCAGACAAACTTACGCACCCGAGGTCTTTAACATCAAGAAGTTCAGATCTCGTCTCCGGCAATTTGTCGAGTTTCGCCAATTGGCCAAGCAGAATTATCACACCCGTGTGGTAGCCAGTATGAATTACCAGCCCTGAAGAGCCGATGGGGAGATGTCTCCCGCGCCAAACGATTGGACTCCGTTCACGCACATCTTCGGGCGTGCCGCGCTCGAGGTACTTCTCGATGGGGATAACCGCAGACACATGATATGGGTGGGCAAGAAAAAGGCATGAGGAAAGGTCCATAATACTCCTGATAATGCTTCTAGTGTTAACTAGAACATTCTTGGAGAGGTTTGTCTACAAAAAACAAAATGACCCACCGGGGTCATTTTGTGTTAGGTAGAAGTGAGGAATCCTAATACTCTCTCATGCTCAATTGTGCATCAAGCTTCTTGATGAGGTCGAGCACCACCGACACAACGATAAGAAGCGCGGTACCACCGATTGCAAGCGTTTGATTACCGGTGAAGGACTGCATGGCAAGCGGCAAGACTGCAACACCTGCGAGAAACAACGCTCCGGCAAATGTCGTACGCGTCAAAATTTTTGCGATGTGTTCAGCCGTGGCGATTCCTGGACGAACTCCGGGGATAAATGCTCCGGACTTTTGAAGGTTCGTTGCAATTGCCTCAGGGTCAAACGTCACCGCCGTGTAGAAGAAGGTAAAGAGGAAGACGAGAGCAAAGTAACAAACCGAATAGATCCAGCCCTGCGTAAAGTTCGTCTTCATGAATTCACCGATCATCTGGGCGGTAGGATTCGTCAAGCCGGCAAGAAACCCTCCGATAAGCTGAGGGAACAGCAGGATAGACAATGCGAAGATGATGGGAATGACTCCTGCCTGATTCACACGAAGTGGAAGATAGGTCGAGACTCCACCGTACATTTTGCCACCACGCACACGTTTTGCGTAGGTAATCGGCACGGGGCGCTCCGCCTCAGTCATGACAATGACTCCGGCGATAATCACCACTGCCGCCGCAACGAATGCGAGATAAAGCGGAATATCCTGAGGATTGAACGATTCCTTTGCCTGCAATATGGATGTAGGAAGACTTGAGACAATACCCGCAAAGATGAGAATTGACACACCATTGCCGATACCAAACTCAGAGATCATCTCACCGATCCACATGAGGAGAAGTGAACCCGCAGTGACTATCATGACGTTCACAAAGAGCTGGAATGGATTCAGTTCCCCAAGTATCCCCTGACGCGACAAGAGGACGAGAAGTCCGTAGCCCTGAAGTAGTGCGAGTGGAACAGTAAGCAAGCGCGAGTATTGCGTGAATTTTTTGCGACCGATTTCCCCTTCCTCATGATACATCGCCTTCAATCGAGGTGACATCATCGTAAGGAGCTGCATGATGATGGAGCCCGTAATGTACGGACCGACACCAAGCATGACAATGGAAAGAGTCGAGAGCCCCGAACCTGAAAATATGTTCAGGAGTCCAAGGAACTGATTGTTTCCGAGATATTGAGTCAGTGCGGCGTGGTCTACTCCAGGAATCGGAATAGAGGCTAAGACGCGCGAGACGGCCAATGCCCCAATGACGAAGAGCAAGCGTCTTCGCAGGATGGGATCAGAGATCATCAGGCGCATTTTGTAGAAAAAGTTGTTCATAGTAATGGTGGGCGTGTTGCCCAACTATTATTGTATCGTTCCGCCGGAGGCCTCTATGTGCGACTTCGCTGTTTTCGAAAACGTACATCCCGTAACGATGACCTTTTTCGTCAGCTTTCCCGTTGAGAGGATCTTCACCTTTGGCAATCTTCCGCCAACCTTACTGATAAGCTTCTTCGCAAGAAGAGTCTCCGGATTGACCGCATCACCTGCAGCAAATGCATTCTCGAGAATTTCGAGATTGACCGGCTGTGGCTTTATTTCGAACGACTGGTTCTTGTAGCCGCGATTCTTTGGGAACTTCTTGATGATATCGCGCATTTCAGGACGCATGCGATGTCCGGCACGTGCCTTCTGGCCCTTCGTACCACGACCCGCAGTCTTTCCGCGCTTTCCACCGCGAGCGACTCGTTTGTCGTCTTTGTTCTTGTGAACGCGTTTTAATTGATTGAGTTGCATATGTCTGTGGCTTATTTCTCTTGAGTAACTGTGACCTCCTTGCGTACGCGCGGTCGAAGTGTTGAAAGCGCCTTCACACCGGCACGTGCCATGTTGAGCTTATTCTTCGAACCACTGCGGATTTTTGCTGAGACGTCGGTGATACCTGCGAGTTCGAGAAGATTACGCATCGCACTCCCCGCAACCAGTCCGCGTGATGGTGCGGGCATGATTTCAACGACTGCGCTCGATGCTTTTGCGCTTACTTCGTGTGGAATCGAGTTGGTCTTGGTGAGTTTCACGGTGATCATGTGCTTCTTGGCATCCTTTGCCGCCTTGTCCATGGCCATCGAAATATCTCCCGCCTTACCTGTGCCGACTCCGACCTTACCCTTCCTGTCGCCAATAATCATTGCGACCGAAAAAGAGAAGCGGCGACCTCCGGCAACGACACGCGCCACACGGCGAACATCAATCGACTTTTGATCGTACTCCGGCTTCGGGCGATCGGTGCGGCCACCTCGGCCACCTCCACGTCGCTCAGGCGGTTTCGCGCCTCCGCGACCCGTCCCGACACGCGCTCCGCCACCTCCTCGAGGGGCACCTCCCGCAGGGCGAGGGGTAAATGCACGTACCGGTGCGCCACCCATTGTCGGTGCCTTTGCCGGTGCGGCTGCTGCTGTTTGTTGTGTTTTTTCTTCCATAGTAATAGTCAAGATTAAAATATGAGACCCGCAGCTCGTGCGGCCATAGCGAGTGCCTTCACGCGTCCTGCGTAAAGAAATCCGCCGCGATCAAATACGACCTTTGTAATCTTTTTCTCTTTTGCTTTTGCTGCGATATCAGTTCCGACGGCAGTTGCGCGCTCAAGCTTCGTTCCTTTCGTGTTCTTTGCGTCTCCTGCTGCGGCAATCGTCAACGATGTTTCATCGTTGATTAACTGTGCGGTGATGTGACGTGCGGAACGAAAGATTGCCAAGCGTGGAATTGTGGCAGTGCCCGAGACTTTCGCGCGAATACGATTGTGTCGTCGCATGCGATGGTAGATTTTTGTTTCTGTCTTTTTCATATATTTTGTATGAGTTCAAATTTTAGCGAAAGTTCGAGGCGGCGAGGAAGCGATGTCTGGGTGGCGTACTTTGAGTACGACTCTCGGACTCACGACGACGGCAACGAAGAAATTTTGCAAAATTGGAAGTCATAATTTATGCGGTTTTCTTACCCTGCTTACGGCGAATAACCTCATCGGAATAGCGAATGCCTTTCCCCTTATATGGTTCCGGTACTTTCCATGAACGGACGGTTGCTGCGAACTGGCCAACAGCCTCCTTGCTGATGCCGGAAATCGTCATTGAGCCTTTTTCGGTTACAACATTGACTCCTTCAGGTGCTTCGAGCTTCACGGGATGTGAAAATCCGAGCGCCATGGTGAGCGTCTGGCCTTTTGCGTCAGCCTTGTAGCCAACACCTTCGATCATGAGCTTCTTTGAGTAGAGTGTGTTTACACCGGCAACCATGTTCTTCACATGCGAGACGGCTGTACCCAAAAGTGCCTTAAAGTCACGATGGGGGTTGTTGAGTGAAACGTTTATCTCATTTCCAGTGATGGCAAAATCGACAACCTTCGGAAATGCGCGCGAAAGTGTGCCTAGTGGGCCCTTCACGGTAACAACGTGCTCGAGAAGGGTAACGGTCGTCTTCTCGGGAATGATTATTGGTTTTTTTGCTAGTCGGGACATATTTGTGTGAATTACCAGATTTTGCCAATAATTTCACCTCCCACATGCTCCTTGCGGGCGTCATCTCCTGTGAGAATACCCTTCGGAGTAGAGAGAAGCATGATGCCGTGACCCTGGTTGACCGGACGCAGTTCTTTTGCACCAATATACATACGACGTGACGGACGTGAAACACGCTCCATTCCTCTGACGAGTGGTTGTTTCGACGCGTCATACACGATACCAACGGCGATCACGCGCTCGGTGATGCGCCCTTTCAAAACTTTCTTTGAGACTGACTCTAAATATCCCTCCTTCATAAGTGCGTTTGCGATACGCATTTTCAAATCAGAAAATGGAATGTAGACCACCACCTTTTTGGCGGCACCGCCATTCCTGATGCGCATGAACATATCTGCGATTGGGTCGGTGATTACCATGATGATTTCTTTATTCCGGGAACCTTTCCCTCGTTTGCTAATTCTCGAAAACAGATACGGCAGAGATCGAAAGCTCTCATATAGCCGCGTTTACGCCCGCACTTAAAACAGCGATTGACTGCTCGTCCCGGAAACTTTGGGGTGAGCTGTCGTGCAATTGTTGATTTTTTTGCCATAATAAATAGATAAATACCAACCTCGACACGGTTGGACATAATACGCTCCTCCAATATCTCGCCTGCTTTCTTCTTGTTCCATGGACACCAGTTGAACTGGGTAGAACAAAAAGGAGAAAGGCGGATCAAAAGAAACGTGCTTGGATACTAACAAATGGCCTAAATTAAGTCAATTTTCATATTTTGTACAAAGACGGACTTTGTACTTTAGAAATTGCTTGACATATTCTTGGGAAGGTGTATAATTGCACGTAGATTGGTTGCATTGGGCAGAGCCATCCGTTTATCGGGTGCTTTGCTCCCGATAAGTCCTTGAAAGCCCCTCCACTGATGTGTGGCCCGTGTGCACTGCGTGTGCATCGGCTCGTCGCTGGAGAAGAAGCGCGGCCACGAAGTGGCGCCGGCACAAGGCCGGCCGGCAAACTCGGCGCCCAAGCGCCGCGCGATGCAGCCCGTCCCCACGCTGGGGACACCGGGAAGCTGGCAGCTTCCCCTGGATGGTACACCCGAATGTGGGTGACATTCAGTCACAATGCTGTGGTTCGTCGCCACGCCAGACTGCTGAAACCAGCTGACAAAACAAACGTGACGACCCCGGGCGGACGAGAGGCGACCCCTCAAGTTCCCCGGGCCATCGGCAAACGGCAAGCCCCGCAACGATAGCAGCTGCCCGCGTCCACCCGACACCGGCGCCCGCGCAACATCTTGCGGATATTACAACTGCCGCCTCGGGGTGCGACCCCGACGCCGGCTGCCATGCGCCTGGCCAAGGAGGCCCTAATGACCTGGTACTAGTGCGAGCTTGATAGGGTGACTCCCTAAACAGTCAAAACGGCCCTCGCGCGATGCGAGGGCCAACTTTTTTATACTTTTTGCCTCACTTCTCTAGCTGTACAAATCGCAACAACAAACAGCGCAATATACATAATGAGTCCGTATGCGCAGGTGGGAAGGCCGAGGAAATACTCGGAGATACTACCTGCGAGAAGTTTTGATAACTCACCGATGCTGTAGTAGCCGGCAAAAAGTATTCCGGCGAACGAAACACCAAGGACTCCGTACAGTGACCGTAGTGCGCTCATTTTCCCCATGCGCAGGGCGACGAGGAGCGTAAAGATGATGAGATACATCACAAAGCCGTAATAGCACGTGGGGTATCCCAGAAATGTCGCACAGGTTTCGTTGAATGCGCACGTGTCGTTGAATAACTTTAAACCTCCGAGATATCCGGAGAACAGTAGTCCTGCGACTGCAAGCCCGAGAAGGATGTATTGTTTCATGTTGGGCCAATTATATATAGTGAAGCGACTTCAACCTAGCCCAATTGTTACTGCTTGCCGTTCTAGTAATTTTTTGTAAATAAAAACTCGCCAACGGGGTTGGCGAGTAAAGCTGAAGCACATCAGAGTGCGAGCTTCTCTCCTTGGAAGAGAAACACCGCAAGCAGGAGAGCGAGAGCGATGAAGAGTCCGCAATACAGCCCTGCCCATTTTTTTCTCTGAGCAGGCGAGAGTGGTGTGTCGCGGTAGTCATTTTTTGCGGGAGGAGTTTTCCACCGCATATAAAATGCATAGAGCAGCCACATACCGACGGCAAAATAGCACCAATCTTCTATCACAGAACCACCGTGGTACCCCATCACGATGAGTGCGGCCATCAAAACCCACATGAGGGCTGCAATCACAAGTCGCATAAGCGGATGCATGCGAATCTCGCTCAAGATGAGAATCCAGACCAAGAGCATGGATGCCTGCGCTGTATAGAGCGACAGCACGAGCAGGACTGCAAATCCCAGAACACGGAACCAAACACTCACCCCTGCGGTGATGCGTCCGCCGTCGATGGGTGGGAGCGGAATCATGTTGAACAGATTCAGCAGCGTCGAAAGAAATGCAACGGTGAAAAGAATGTTTCCCCATTCCTTTGGAAGCGGCAACACTAGCCACGCCCCGTACAGGAGCAGGGAAAATACTCCGCCCACGAGCGGGCCACCGAACGCGATGTACGCCTCATCATCTCGAGAGCGAAAGTCCGGCGCTTTCATCAATGCCCCAACAAAGGGCACGAAGAGCCACCAGTATGCATGCAAACCGCGCTTCTTTGTCGCGAAATAATGTCCAAGCTCGTGGACCGCAAGAGAGACGAGAAGCCCCACGACAAGCGAGACCTTCATGGTGAGCGAGTACACGCTGCCGGTGAGAACTCCGGACGCCACCATCAGGAGCGGCTCAAGAATTTTCACGCCCTGCAGGAGCTTGAGTGCACCCGCCGCGCGATAGAGCTTGATGAATAGCAATGCGCCGATGACCGTACGCGCGATGCCGTACCCACGTCGATCGCTTGTACCTCTGTCGACATTGCGCCTGCCGTTGTCCTGGGGTTCCGAGATATTTACATCCACGTTTGACCTCCTATTTTAAAGTACGAAACTAGTGCTCACCATACATTATTTTTTTGTAAAGTCAACAGCGAACCGGAAAGAAAAAACCACCTCATTAACCGAGGCGGAAGACATGTTCGGGCGTTTTGTAATAGTACGTACACGCCGCGGAAACCTTATGATGAAGCAAGAACTCTTGTGTTTCGTGCGCAAGATCTGCCCCGTCGACATCCTTGTCAGGGTGGTGACTCGCGCATACGTGGAGCTCCATGACCGGAGACGGCTGCATCTCCAGATTTACACCCCTACGCCCACCGGTGCGAACCATGAACGAAACCCGACCGAGAGGACGTTTCCTCAATTGGCATATTGCACAGTACCGCGCTTCCTCTTTTTTCCGTGCGGAACGCCTGAAATATGCAAAAACACCAAGTGAAAATGCTGCCAGTGCAGCGAGCAAATCACGAAGTCGTGAGTGTGTCTTCATTCTACCTCCCCTCATCAATACAACTTTTAACAGCGTATCGGGAAACAAGGGAATGCGCAAGAAAAAACCGCCTTGCCACAAGCAGACGATCTGAAATTAAAGGCGCATTCATTTTACCTTCGTATCTGTGGCCTTCATGCGAAATGTTCCGCGACCCCACGTGATGCGCAAATATTTGTACTGGAAACTTCCCGTATATAAGGCGTCTCCCTCGTTCACAACCTCGCCGGTCAACTTCCCTGAGTATCCACAGACAATATCTGCACTACTCTCGATCTGCATTCTTTTTCCGTCGACAAGCTGACCACGAAAAGGAACGGGCGCGAGGCAATGCGCTGAATTTCGGACATGTATCACCCCCACCGCAGTCACTCCGTTGAAATGCTGAATGGACACTGATATGGGTCCAGCATCCCCGTTGAATGACTCCTCCCATGTGCCATCGAGCTGAGGGGGATAGGCTGATGCCGTTCCCGTGGCAATGCAAAAAAGAATCCCGATGATGATACGTGCGATCATGCGCGTGACTTTCATTGTCTACTTCTATATATAGAGTCACTTTTTTTCACAAAAATGTAAAGGTCGCCAACATTTATATGCCGCCACTCGGCTGAAAAATAAATGCGGACACTTATTTCTCTCCCTCGCTAGGAATAGCCAAAACCTAGTCAAGCAAACAGCTTCCCCTCAACGCTTGCAAGTGTCATCTTTGCGAGCGCACAAATCTCATCAAGTGATGCATTGTTTGCACTCAATCCATAAAAATGGTTTTCACCCAAAAGAATGTACTCCCACTCTCTTTCCATGCGATTCCCAAATTCCAGGCTGTTTATTCTTTTTACAAAATCAAGCGTTGCAATCTGTTTTTGTTTTACATTTGCATCATGCAGATCATTTTCAGATTTTGTTTCGATGATATACACCTTCTCCTTTGTTTTCACAAGAAAGTCTGGGTGATACAGGGAAAGGAACCCGTCCGTGCGTACATAAGCAATACTCGCAAAATTATGGTAGTACTGGTCTATCTTGAGCAATGCTTCGACTTTTCCATCGTTATCAGCAAATTCAAGA
>JAYSTI010000056.1:0-51243 GCA_043719805.1 Candidatus Lloydbacteria bacterium | reverse complement strand
CACCCTTCAAATAATTAAGGCCCCACAGGCTTCCATGATGTATATCCGAGGACCCCCTGGTTGTCGCCCCGTGCGCACGTGCTGGAGGACACCTTAGGAATACCTTTAACTTTTTTCAACTTTGATTAAAGTAGTTATTTGAAGGGTTATGTGCTGAAGAAAGCGCTTGAAATTTTGTAGGCTTGAAAGAGGGAAGGCGTCGTTTGCGTCATTGTGGCCTCGGCCCCCTCACTTTTTCTAGCCGGCAAGATAATGAGATGATAGAAAACCCGCTTTATGCGGGTTTTCTATTTTTTCATCGGGACATTGCGTGCGAACTAGTGTCGCAAAATAGTTTTGGATGCGAGGCGCGGGGTGAGAAATGGGGTGGGACCCATTTCGCAAGACCTTTTGAGATATTTTCAGAAATATCCAAAAGGTGTACCGCCCATGTAGTGGGACGACAAGGAAGACTTATTCCCATAAGTTGCCCGAGTCGCTCTGGCCCCGCAACAAAGCAGACGAAATTAGTTTGCGATACTAGCGGCCTTCTTCGAGGCCAACGGCCCTCTCTATTTCTGCGAGTGAAGTCATCCCCTTGATACATTTGACTATACCATCTTGTCGCATGTCGAGGATGCCTTGAGGCTTTGCCGCTTCTTTGATTTCACGCTCACTGGGATTTTCACGGAGGATAGCCTCAATATTTCTATCCATGAGTATTCCTTCGTAGATAGAGACACGCTTCTTGTATCCGGTGAATGAGCATTTGTCGCAACCCGCGGGACGCCAGAGATGCTCGGGGAATTCGATTTCCGGTCGATATTTTTTGATTTCAGGAATCTCCCGCTGCAGAGCTTCAAGCTCCTTGCCTTCAGGGATGTATTCTTCTTTGCAATTCACACAAAGTCTGCGCACAAGGCGCTGCCCGATAGCGATATTGAGTGCAGAACTAATAATCTTTGGGTTGACCCCGATGTCGATGAGGCGGGGAATTGCACCTGCGGCGTTGTTTGTGTGCAGTGTTGAGAAAACTAAATGCCCGGTGAGTGCCGAGTCGATGGCGACTGAGGCTGTTTCTTCGTCACGAATTTCACCGACCATGATGATGTCGGGGTCCTGACGCACCGCAGCACGAAGTCCGTGCGAGAAGTCGTAGCCTTTCGCGTGGTCAATCTGTGTTTGTGAGATGCCGTCGAGGTGATATTCGATAGGGTCTTCGATGGTGATGATCTTGATTTGTGGGCTACGTAGTTTTTTGAGACAGGCGTATAGTGTCGTCGTCTTGCCGGAGCCGGTCGGTCCGGTGGTGAGAATAAGTCCGTTGGGCTTTTCAATCTGCTCAATCATAATCTTGTAAAAATATTCGTCCATGCCAAGCTCTTCAAGCGGAACGGAAATAGATTTTGGATTTAAGATACGCATGACGACCGATTCGGCATATGCGGCGGGAAGCACTGATGTACGCACTTCAACATCGACATCGTTTATTTTAATCGTAAATCGTCCGTCCTGTGCTTCGTGGGAGACATTGAGTTTCATTCCGGCTAGCAATTTAATGCGTGAGAGCACTTTTTTGTAGTTCACGTGGGTGATTTCAACAACATCCTGAAGCACGCCATCGAGACGATAGCGTACGCGAACTGTTTCCTTTTCCGGCTCGATGTGGACGTCGGAGACGCTTGTTGCAACTGCACCGCCCAAGACAATCTCGACGACCGTAGAGAGTGAGTGCACGTCACCTGAGCTGACTGCGCCGTCAACAACCGTTTTGACGTCCGCAATCGTCTTGATAACGGAAACGTATTTTTGCATGGTCTCATCTGACACGGACATCACACCTGCCGTTTCTGCCTTTGCGTGTGAAACTTCTTTGTAAACCTCCCATGCGCGCGTAATGCCGAATTCCGAAGCGATCGACATGGCTGGTTTGTATCCTTGGCGGGTGAGTTCTTCAATTACTTGGTTTACCCCGTCAATGTTTGGAGTTTGTATCGCAAGGCTGACGTTATGCATGTCCACCGAGTACACAACAAGTTTTGCCTTACGTGCGGTTTCCTCGGGAATGAGTCGTGCGGCGTTGTTGTTGACGATGACGCGGGAAAGGTCGACGTACGGCAACTGATAGCGCTCGGCGAGCAATTGGGCGAGTTGCTCCGCCTCCTTTTCCCGCATGTCGGTGAACGCTTTTGAGTCCTTGTTATCTTGAAACTGCAGCATAACCGACATTGTACCGTTTCTCTCCTGGCTCAACAAGAGGATATTTTGGCTGTTGACAAATAATTATAAATGGTGTACAATACCCATATGAAAAAGAAGTTGATCAACGTCATCCCACTTTTTGCCGTAGCAACATTGTTTGCCGCCACACCGTCACTTGTGCTTGCCTATCAGGCTGCACCGGTAGCTATTTCAAAATCGGCATTATTTGTCACAGAAAAAAGCGCAAAATTGAACGGACAAGCAAATCCCAGCGAGATGCCCGATGCGTATGGATGGTTTGAGTGGGGAATTTCAGGACGACCGGGAGTCGTGTATGAGACGCCACATCAGACTGTGGGTAGTTGGTACGGGAACACGCTTGTAGAGACCAGCGCGGATATTGTTGGACTAGCGCCGAGCACACAATATTTTTACCGACAGGTTGCAGAAAACGGTCGCGGAAAAGACATAGGCCAAACTGTATATTTCACGACGAAGGCATTGGTGATTGAGGTGCCACCCATTGTGATAGTAGAGACGGAAACTCCGAGTGCTTCCAACGAGACGGATGCGACACTTCGTGGATACGTCAGCCCCCACGGAAATAATTCTACAAAGGCGTGGTTTGAATGGGGTACAACGCAGCGACTTGAGGGGCAAACCGCTCCGACTGCAGTTTCGTTGAATGCTAATTTTTTTGTGAGCACTATCACGAAGTTGACACCGGGAACAACGTACTTTTATCGCATCGTTGCGGAAAATTCGGCTGGACGCGCGTATGGCGCGGTGCGCATGTTCAATACATCCGGCACGCCACCACCTCCGCCGGAAAAAGAAGTTGCTCAGGCGATCCCCGTTGTGACCAACGGTGGTGACGGGATAAGTCGCACAACATCGTCAGACGGCGTCCACCTCGCGACCAGTCAGGGAAAGAGCGGAAGCGGCAGCAATACCCAAAGCAACAGCAATAGTAGTTTTGCCGCCGCGACACTACCCGGACTTCCTGCAGATTTCTTCACATCACTGTTTCGCAAAAAGGCAGCACCGGTAGCAGTGGAAACAAATACCGCAAATACAAATATCGCAGTGAACTCCGACCACGCCACTGATCCTAATGAGCAGGTAGCGAGCGTCGCACAGGCCGGCGGACCACTCAGTACATTCTGGAATGCTTTAGTTGGCGGCAAGGACGACACGAGCGTCACTGTTGAAAAAGTGGGTCCTACCGATATCCCAGTTCACTCGCCAGTTGAATATCGCATCACATATCATTACGGCGAGTCGGTGGTGGCGACCGGTGCCCGATTGAAGATTGTCATTCCGTTCGAGATCATCTATATCGGCGACAATACAAATAACGAGCTATTGCTGGAAGAGGGTTCTGGTGGAGAGCGGACCTACGTACTACCCATTGGGAGGATTGAGCGCGGCGGAACAAGGACCTTGAGTGTTCTCGGCATGACAACGAGTGGCGCAAAAGGTTTTCCTGATGCACGCGTACGCTTGGAGTATCAGAGTGCCGGTGCTACTCACGTAGTTTCCTCCGGTGGTGCCGCCGCCGCAGCGGCGGCAAGCAAGGGAAAGAGTGCCGCAAAGTCGCAAACAGCATCGAGTGGAAATGGAATTCTTCCTAGCTCAGCCTTAGGATGGATACTCTATCTCGTGCTCACAGTGCTTGCAATCGTTGGAATTCGCAAAGGAAAAGAATTCTACCAACAAAAAAAAGAGTCGATTGATGCGGAAGAAAAAGAAGATGACCGAACGCGACTGGCGCGAATCATCCCGTCTGCCGTTGATGTCTCCCTTCAGGCATAATGACAACAGCAAAATAGCACCACGGCGGTGCTTTTTTGTGAGAGAATAAACTTTATGAAAAAACTCATTACAAATGTTCATGAGATGGATGATGTGGCGCGAGAGGTGCTCGTGCTGCTTCTTGGTGATGAAAAAGAATCCGGCACTACGCATGCGACAGTACTTGGACTCTCCGGCGAACTCGGAGCGGGAAAAACTGCATTTGTGCAATCCTTTGCTCGGGCACTCCTCATTGCTGAGTCCGTTACCTCGCCGACTTTTGTGCTCGCACGGTTTTACGATATTCCCAGGAAGACCCCATTTCGTCGGCTGGTACACGTCGACGCGTATCGCATAGAGAAAGAGGACGAGCTCGGCCCGCTTGGATGGAAGGCACTACTCGCAGAGCCGACGAATCTGATTGTCGTCGAATGGCCGGAGCAGATGAAGAAGAGTTTTCCCGACTTTGGGAAGCAACTTTTTTTTGATGTAGTAAATGAGACAACCCGCCGCATTTATGATAAAAAGGAGATGAATGAGCACGCGGATTAAAGTATTTAGTGACGAACGTCAGGCGCGCGACACGCGCCAATTTTTAAGTACGCGCGGGTTAAAGACTTATGTCTGCAATCGCGCAAAGGGGGGAGCGCACGGGAGCGGTCCGGCGACGGGGTTCGATCTTTTTGCACTTCGAGACGAAGACGTCCCAGAAGCGCGCCAGCTTCTCGAATATGAGTTCGGTACAGAATGGGGTGAGAACGGGGATTAGGGAACCCACTCTTATGGGACCCCGTTCGCAAGACCTTGTGAGGTTTTTTCGGAAAAATCCACAAGGTGTACAGCCTCTGTAAGAGGAGAACGGGGATTAGGGTGAGGAGTGACTTGGGGAACCCATTCTTGTGGGGTCACTCCGCAAGACCATTTGAGCACTTTTGATTTATTCTGATAAGTCATAAAGAGCCAAATGGTGTACAGTCCATGTAATGGAGCAATTCTTATGGGACCCCGTTCGCAAGACCTTGTGAGGTTTTACGGCGACCAAAATTTTACGACCGAAGGGAGATGAAATTGGAAGTACTCCCGTGGTGAAAAATCCACAAGGTATACTGCCTCTGTAAGAGGAGAACGGGGATTCGTGTGAATCCGTGCGCAAGAGAGACTGAGAGACAACCCCTTGGTATCATTAGGAAATAGCTGTTATGAAAACACACAAGACACAAACGGAGCAGCAGGATAATACAAACGGAGTGTTCGACCGGTTTATTCGACGCATTCTTTTTGCCAGCGACATCGTTATCGTGGCGCCTCCTGTACGGTATGCCGAAACAAAAGACGTACTCAAGATATATTGGGAGTCTCTGCGTCGATATCCGCGCAGTATCACTGCGATACTTATTGCCATCATTTCGGCGAGCGTGATGGGCATCATCATTCCGCTTTATTACAAAGAGTTCTTTGATCTGTTGGCGCAAGGTGGTGACACCACGAGTCGCGCCACGGCATTGCGACATGTGGTCATTATCATTCTCGGTTTAAACATCGCAATTTTTTTGAGTTGGAGAACAACGAACTTCACCAATCAATATTTAGCATCAAGCGTTATCGGGAATCTGAGGAGCAGAGCTTTTGCCTATCTCATTGACCACTCTCAACGATTTTTTACGGGAATGTTCACCGGGACACTGGTGCAGCGGGTCAACCGTTTTGCCGGAGCATATGACCGGCTCATGGACAGAGTCATTTACGACATTGTTCCCATCACTGTTCAGGTGATTGGGGTCATCATTATTTTGTTTCAAGAACGTCCGATTGTTGCAGTCATCATCCTCTGTTGGGCGGCGGTTTTTATAGCATGCAATTATGTGTTCGCCCGTTGGAAATTAAAATACGATATCGCAAGCGCAGCCCAGGATTCGCGGACGACAGGCGTCTTGGCGGACATCATCACCAATCAACCCACGGTTGATGCGCATGGTTCACACACGCTTGAAAAAAGGCGCTATAGCGATGAAGTGCGAAGGCAGATGCGCATTACACGTTTTCGATGGAATCTTGGCGAGTCGATGGAGGCCATCCAGGCGCTCCTTATTGTGCTTGTGGAGTTTGCGGTATTTTATGTAGGTATTGATATGTGGGAGAAGGGAGAGTTTTCGCTCGGCATGTTTGTTCTCGTGCAGGCATACATCATTCGTCTCTCCGGCCAGCTCTGGTCGTTTAGCCGCATCATTCGCGACGTTTACGAGAGTTTTGCTGATGCCAAAGAAATGGCGGAGATAATGCTCACGCCACATGAGATAACGAATGCGATTGAAACAAAGAAGATTGAACACGTGGAGGGGAATATTCAGTTCGACAATGTGGGTTTTGGGTATAACGACGAGGGTACGGTCGGGAATTTTTCCACGACATTCAAGGCGGGTGAGCGCGTTGCACTTGTCGGACCATCGGGTGCCGGCAAGTCGACCATCGTGAAATTACTTTTCCGATTCTATGATCCGTCTTCCGGAGTGATATCTATTGACGGCGTGCCGGTACACAAGCTCGCCATCGATGACCTCCGTCGCATGCTTTCTCTTGTTCCGCAGGATCCGCTGTTGTTTCATCGTTCGATCATGGAAAATATCCGTTACGGAAAACCTGACGCAAATGACAGTGAGGTCATTGCCGCCGCCACACTTGCACACTGCAATGAATTCATCGAGCGGTTGCCGGCGAGGTACGACACACTTGTCGGAGAGCGCGGCATAAAACTCTCCGGTGGAGAGCGACAACGCGTCGCACTGGCGCGCGCATTTCTCCGTGACGCTCCGATTATTGTATTGGATGAAGCGACATCATCGCTCGACTCAGAAAGCGAGCGCCATATTCAGGAGGCACTTGCCGAACTGATGAAGGGGCGCACGACCATTGTCATCGCACATCGGCTCTCGACCATTCGTTCGGTGGACCGCATTATCGTGATGGACGATGGGCGCATCATCGAAGACGGCTCCCATGACGAGTTGCTCGAAAGAAAAGGAATGTATTCAAAATTGTGGAGCCTGCAACAAGGTGGGTTTATCGTGAGTGAAAAGAAAGAGTAAGGCACTTTGTGCGTTGCGCGATGATGATGAGGAGCGTATCGCCAGTTTCGTGAATAATACGCACAAAAGCACGACACAACGCAGGAGTATAGGTATTTATGTGCTTTTATGTCAAGGAGAGTCCTTGACAATTTTGTGGTGGGTAAAATAATATTTGACAGCTCGATAATATTGTGTAGAGTGAAAACATGAAACAGAAATACCAATCCATGCACATCGCGACGCCCAGAGAGGCGCTCTTTGTCGTGCGTGCGGGTACGTCCGCTCGGACGAGGTATTTCTCTTGTTAATAAACAGATTGACCACAGAAAGCCCTCGCCTGAACAGAAGCGAGGGTTTTTTATTGCTCAAAACATGAGAAAACCGTCGGTATCCATTCAGAGGAAATAGTTCTTTTTCGTTCTTTGACACAAGGGGTTTCGCATGGAGTCTGCATTGTCCGGTCATCACACTAAGGAGTGCGCGATGAGCATGTCACACAATTGGTTTTCCCGCATAGCTCGGTATATTTTGGGTGGTTCATCCATAACGTTTTCCGGTGACGAAAAAGGTCATCTGCGCGTCTCTATGGTGCTCGGTATTTTTGCCGAGTCTGTGAAAAAGTTTCCATGGACGACGATAGGGATTATTCTGTTGACGGTGGCAGCGAGTGCCGTGAGTATTGTCGCCCCACTCTATTACAAAGAGTTCTTCAACATCACCACGCGTGGATTATCGGCTAGTGAGACGGGGGGGTTATTGATTTCCGCTGTGCTCGCAATCTGTGTGTTCAACTTGCTTCACATGGCAAGTGAGTGGTCGGCACGGTTCTTGTTGGTACGACTTTCGAAGAACGTGATGATAGACCTGCGCCTTCGCGCATTCAATCATCTCATCGGACACTCGCACGCATTCTTTGCTGAAAGTTTTTCCGGTGCTCTTGTGCAAAGGCTCGCACGCATTGTGCGTTCGTATGACCGTATCGCCGATAGTATCGTCTTCCACATCCTTCCGGCAAGCGTGACAGTGGTGGGAGTGGTGATAGTTCTTTGGAATGAAAGCCGCGTGCTGGCATATGCAGTGCTCGTGTGGGTGGCATTACTCATTTTTGTGAGCTATCTCTTTGCGCGGTGGAAACTTCGTTACGATGTATTGCGGTCGGAACTTGATTCGAAAGTCACTGCGGTGACTGCCGATATTCTGACCAATCAGCCGGCGGTAGAAGCGCACGGTAGCCACGAGTATGAAAAACAGCGGCACGAAAAAGTCGTGCGCGAGCAATTCACAGTTGCCGCATTCACGTGGCGATTGGGCATGACATTTGGCGCGGTACAGCATACCGCAATCATTGCGCTCGAATTTCTCACGTTCTTTATTGGAGTAGGATTGTGGATGAGAGGAGAATTCCCGCTCAGCATGTTCTTTCTGGTGTACTTATATGTCTTCCGAATTACGGAGAAATTGTGGCCATTCAGCCAGGTGGTACGTGATGTGTATGAAAGTTTTGCCGAGGCAAAGGAACCGGCGGAAATCATGTCGAAGCCCCACGATGTTATTGAAAGTACAAATGCAAAGGTGCTTGAAAACGTGAAAGGTGAAATTGAATTCCGGAATGTTTCCTTCGCTTATAAGGGAAGAGTCGTTCTCGACATCCAGCAATTACACATTTGTGCAGGCGCGCGCGTTGCGCTGGTCGGGCCATCCGGTGCCGGAAAGTCGACACTGACAAAATTGCTCCTGCGTCTATGTGACGCAAAGAGCGGGACAGTAAGTATCGACGGTATCGATGTGCGTGATGCAACGCTTGCATCGCTCAAGCAGGCAATGAGCATCGTCCCCCAAGACCCGGTCCTTTTCCATCTTTCACTGCGAGAAAATATTCGCTATGGAAAAGTGAATGCCACAGACGAAGAGGTTATTGCGGCGGCAAAACTTGCCCATTGTCACGATTTCATATCGGCGCTTCCGGAGGGGTATGAAACCCTGGTCGGAGAGCGCGGCATAAAGCTTTCGGGCGGCGAGCGACAACGTGTCGCCATTGCTCGGGCATTCCTGCGTAATGCGCCGATACTCGTACTTGATGAGGCGACGTCGAGCCTTGACTCACTTTCGGAGTCATTTGTGCAAGAGGCGCTCAATAGACTGATGCATAATAGAACGACGCTCATTATCGCGCACAGACTTTCGACGATTCGCAACATGCAGCGCATCATTGTGCTTGATGAAGGAAGGATAATCGAGGATGGTTCGCACCAGTCACTTTTGGATGAAGACGGCCTGTATGCGAAGCTCTGGCGATTGCAACAAAGCGGATTTACGCTTGAGGGCAACGCTGAAGAAGAAAAAAGTCCGATCTTGGCCTAGCAAGAGCCGGATTCGGCAAAAAACCAACCCCACACAGGACGTGTGGGGTTTTCTTTTGCCTCGAATTTACTGTTATGATGTTAGGATGGTTGCCAAAACTCACTCCAAACGACTCGTGCTTTTTGATGCTCATGCGATAGTGCATCGTGCGTACCACGCGCTCCCGGAATTCGCGACGAAGGCGGGGGAGCCGACGGGAGGCTTGTATGGACTTTCAACGATGCTCATTCGTTCGATTCAGGAATTTCAACCCGATTACATGGTTGCCTGCTACGATCTTCCTGGTCCGACCTTTCGTCATAAAGAATACAAGGATTACAAAGCGGGACGCGCAAAGGCGGACGATGAACTAAAACAGCAACTCGAGCGCAGTCGCGACATTTTCACGGCATTTCATATTCCCATCTATGATAAACCCGGGTTTGAGGCCGACGACATGCTGGGGACTATTGTGGAACAATTGAAGAAAAAAAAGGACCTTGAAATTCTCATCGTGACCGGCGACATGGACACGCTGCAGTTGGTGTCCAAGAAGCGCGTACGCGTGTACACCTTGCGCAAAGGTATCAACGATACGGTTGTCTATGATGAGGACAAAGTGAATGAGCGTTTTGGTTTCGGACCGCTGCAGCTTCCCGACTACAAGGGCCTTCGCGGGGACCCTTCCGACAATATCATCGGCATAGCAGGCATCGGAGAAAAGACCGGAAGTATTTTGATACAAAAATTTGGCACGATTGAAGGAATATATGCGGCACTGAAAAAAGGGAAAGAAAAACTTATCGAAGCGGGAATCACGCCGCGCATGGTGGAGCTTCTTGTTGCAGGAGAAGAAGATGCACATTTTTCCAAAATGCTTGGAACGATACGGAGAGATGCGCCAATCACGTTCGTGCTTCCGGAAAATACATGGAAAGAAACATTCACGGCTGACAAGGCTATCACGCTTTTCAATCAGCTCGAGTTTAAAACACTTGGCGCGCGGGTTAAACTGCTGATTGATGGTGCGTCGAAAGAGGAACTCAAAAAGAATACCGCAGAAGGCGACATCAAGGAGCAATATGACGAAAGCACACTCGACCAGGAGCTACTGCGAAAGACTGCGATAGGTTTGTGGTTGTTAAATTCAGACCTAACCACTTCGGGCATCGAGGAGATTGTGGATTACACGGGAGAAAAAGACCTTGCGCTCGCACATGCGAAAATTGTCGGTGAGCTCACGCAGCAGGGGATTCTTGCTCTCTATCATGGCATGGAGCTCCCGCTCATTCCCATATTGGAAAAGGCAAAAGCGCATGGAGTGCTCGTTGATGTCGATTATTTGAAGAAGCTCTCTATTGAATACCACACACAGCTTGATAAGGCAGAAAAAGAAATATACGAACATGCGGGCGAAGAATTTAATATTAATTCTCCGAAACAGCTCGGCGTGGTCCTTTTTGACAAGATGAATCTTGCGGTGAAGGGAATGAAAAAGACGGCGGGAGGAGCGCGCTCGACACGTGAGTCGGAATTAGAAAAAATGAAAGAGGCGCATCCTATTATTGCCTCTATCCTCGCATATCGCGAGCTCCAAAAATTACTTTCGACATACATCGACAATATTCCGCTGATGGTCGACGAGAAGATGCGACTCCATGCGACATTGCACCAGGACGGAACTTCAACGGGCAGATTTTCTTCAACGAATCCGAACATTCAAAACATTCCCGTGCGCGAAGGGCTTGGTGCGGTCGTGCGCGATGCGTTCATTGCACCAAAAGGATTCGTGCTCATGGCATTTGATTATTCACAAATTGAGATGCGCGTGCTCGCGATGCTTTCACAAGACCCGGGATTGACGGAGATATTTCGCTCCGGTGCCGATATTCACACCTCTGTTGCATCGCGCGTCTTTCGCGTGCAACCCGCTGACGTCACAAAAGAAATGCGCCGTCGTGCGAAGGTCATCAACTTCGGCATTATCTACGGCATGGGAGTAAATGCGCTGAAACAAAATCTCGGTTCGACGCGCGACGAAGCTCAGGAATTTTTTGACCAGTACTTTATTGCCTTCCCAAATATTGCCGCGTATTTTGACACGGTAAAAAGTGAGGCAACGAAGAAGGGCTACACGGAAACACTTTTTGGGCGACGTCGCTATTTTCCGAATCTGCGCTCAAGGATTCCGTTCATGAAAGCGATGGCGGAGCGTATGGCAATGAACGCACCACTGCAGGGTACCGCTGCGGATTTTGTGAAGATTGCGATGAAAAAAGCGGACGACGCACTTCGTGGCGGGCATCTTGAACACGACGCCATCCTCATCCTTCAAGTACACGATGAACTTATTCTTGAAGTGCGCGATGATGCGGGGGTGATAGCGAAGGTCACGAAGGTCATCAGAGATGCAATGACATCAGTCAACGATGGCACACGAGGCGAGGAAATCCCACTCGTGGTAGACAGCAAGCTTGGAACACGTTGGGGAAGTTTGAAATAAACACATGGACCGTAGCGCAATTGTTCATAATATTGAAGAGCGAGCACGTCGCGCAATTGATGAAAAAGTTTTTCCGGGGTGTGTTGTCGGCGTTGTGACTCGCGATGGCGAGCGGACCGTACTTCCCTTTGGGACTCTTACTTATGAGACAAATTCTCCAAAGGTCGTGAGTGAAACCATTTATGACGTTGCTTCTCTCACAAAATCAATTCCGACAAGCAGTCTCGCCTTGATGCTGATCGACTCAGGAAAATTGAAACTCATAGACAGGCTGATTGACTTCATTCCGGAATTTCGAAATAGCGACCGAGAGAACGTGCTCGTAAAACATTTGATGACTTACACACTCGACGGCTACGGGCTCGCGTCTGCGGTTGGCGGTGGTGACGGGACATCACTCAACAAGAGAACCTTTGAAGATTTTCAGAAAATTTTGCTCACGCGTAACTTTGAAAAAGACCCGGAGAAATTTTCAAGTATAGCAATGTTCCCGCGACACTCCTCGGGCTCGTAATAGAAAAAATATACGGTGACACGCTCGATAATTTAGCGGGCACACACTTTTTTGCGCCACTGGAAATGCGGCGCAGTACTTTTTTCCCCGAACTTTTTCCGACTAATGACATCGCACCCACCGAGATCGATGCGTGGCGCGGATTGGTCAGGGGCGTGGTGCACGATGAGAGTGCATATATTTGTAAACGCGGTGGAAAGGTAGTTGGACATGCGGGACTATTCTCAACTGCGCCCGATCTGTTGATTTTTTTGGAAATGCTCGTTGGCGGCGGGGCGATCAACGGAAAGGAGTTTTTTTCGGAAAACATCATGAGGCAGATCGAAACAAATCAAATTCCTGAACTTCATGATTTCACAGGATTAGGATGGGAGCTGAACCAGCCGCGGTACATGGGCGAGCACTGTGGGGAACATACATTTGGAAAAACGGGCTTTACCGGAACGCTTGTTGTTTGTGACAGAAAAAGAGGGATTGCATACACGATTCTTTCAAATCGGACATTCCCCAAGCGCCCCGCTGATTCGATTGCTATAAACAGATTTCGTGCCGACATCGGCGACATCATTTTGAGCCCGGTCTGAAGACCCACAAAATAAGGGGAATTTTGAGGATAGAACATCCTCCTTGTTCGTCAACCTTTGGCATGTAGAATGAAGTCAATGAGTGAATGCAATATAGAGGGACTGCGTTGAAGGTCAGAAGATATCCTGGACGCTTAAAAGTATTTTTGAGCTGCAGTGGGAAACGCTGAAATAGGGCGCACCGATGGAGAAGGCGGCGTTCAGGGTGAAAGAAGACTAGTCCGCATATTCAACTCGTTGTCGACGGTAAGTGCGACAGTCGCTGGAGGGTAAAATAAAAAATGCGCCACGTGGCGCATTTTGTCATTTTCCGGTAAGTGCGTCCCAGCCATCAAGACCAAGGGCGATGGGCATGGCAAGCAAAATCACTACGGCAAGTAAGATGAGTCTTGGAAGCGCGGTGAACATGTTCGTCATTCCTTCCACCCAAAACTTGAGGCGAGAAATGTATGTTTTCCGGGCAATACCTTCCTGCTTCGCCGGATCGTCACAGTCGGATGCGACGAGATGGCCCAGTAGTTCATGATTACGACCATGAACACCAAGCAGAATGCGCATGTCGATCAGCCTATGACGCTTCGCCACTTCCCAACTCCACGGGCAGTGGACTTCGAAATAGTCATGCACCAAGAGACGCAGGGCACGCTGATGGAATCGTGTTTTTGGCGCATACGACAACCGAGCATTCCAGTCGATTGAGTTTGTGTATTGCACAAAGAAGGCGATTGGTGTGAGTGCGAGATAAACAAGAAACATTTCAGTCCAAACCATAAACAGTCTCCTTAAAAATCTGAAATAAGACTAACACGAGAAATTTGGTGTGGCAAATATAGTGAATAATTTTAGAAACTGCAACCAACACCGCATGCAAGGCGCATCCCTATGCATGCGGTGTGCTTGTGGTGCGGGCATGCTAAAATGGCAACATGATAGAGATATTTACTGGGGAAGACACTCAAGCAGCCAGAAAAGCCTTACGTAAGGCCGTAGATGGAGTAATTAGCAAGACTCCTGCCGTTGCAGTGCGACGCTTTTCGGATGTGGGTTTTGACACCATGGAGGCAAATGAGGCTGTTTTTGCACAAAATCTCTTTGGGGAAAAGAACATGATAGTGTTTGACGGAATCCTTGATGCGGAGGAGGCCGAAGGTTTCTATTCGGCTGCGATTTCGACCTCACCCAACAATATTTATATCCGTGAAACGGCCCCGAATAAGGATATATTGAAGTTATTGACGAAAATAGGAACTATTCACGATTTTCTCTTAGTCAAAAAAGCAAAAAACGACAACAACTTTGCCATCGCGGACGCTATCGCTGCGCGAGACAAAAAGACCGCATGGGTAGAGTTTGTGCGTGCGAAGGCGCGGGGAGAGGTCGCTGAGGGAATACACGGGACGATTTTTTGGGCGACGAAATTGCTTTATCTTTGCGCTCATTGCGATAAGGAGGAAGCAATTAAAGCCGGAGTAAGCCAGTACAACTATCAACGGTATTTAACAAATTCAAAAAAATATCTTGGTCACGAGCTTGATGACCGGCTTCGTGAACTCAAAAACATGTATCACGAGGCACATCGAGGGAACGGAGATTTTGATTGCTTGCTCGAGCAGTATCTCCTCAAGGCGTAGCGCCCAGCCCTTTCTAAAGGACATCCCAATCTTCAAAAGTATAAAATGAGCCCCCGCAAACAACGGGGAGATTTTGCGAAATAGCCGTCGAAGGCGAGGCGCGGAGAATGCAATAAGGAAGGCGCACTCTGGTGCAGTGACCGAATTGCATAGGCATAAGTGCGTTGCCTTATACCATCTCTCGTTAACCGTTTCTGAATTAGTTTCCGAGGAGACACCTTCCAAAGCCAAGGAGTCACCTCCGAAACCTACGGGATAAGAAAGAGTTAATTGGAGATGGTATTACAACAAAGCATGCGATGGTTATTTGGCAAAATCGATAAAAATTGACCCCCGAGTTGGAGATCTCGGAGGTCTTGGTTGGAGGAAAACTTTTTTGAATTGTTTAAAGAACTACTGCTTCATGCAGTAGCCTTCAAATAAATCAAGAAGGTGTTCTACATTTCGCGTCTGGGACAAGTATAGCCGTGTCCTTTAGAATGGTCAAGGACAGACTGTGGATAACTCCGTGTGGTATATTGAATCCAACATGACTAAAGGACAAATCATACTTATTGTCGGACCAACCTGCGTTGGAAAGACAACACTCATTGAAGCATTGCGAAAGCAGATTCCGAATACCGGCGTTATCATTTCGACGACAACGAGGCCGATACGACCTACGGAGAAAAATGGGGTGGATTATGAGTTTACGACGGCTGAAGACTTTATCAAGCGGAAGGCGGCAGGGGAGTTTTATGAGGCAGTCGAGCGGCCGACGGGATTTTACGGCAGCTCGCGCCTGCAGGTGCACGGATTACTTGAAGTCAATTCCATCGTGTTTGGTGCGCTTGATGTGGAGGGGTGTCACATCGTGAAGGAGCTTGAGCCTGATGTGTTGGTTATATTCCTCACGCCGGGAGACATGAAAGACCTCCACGCACGCCTACTTATGCGTGGTACAGGTGAGGAGGAGATAAAGAAGAGGCTCCACGTAGCCGAAGAGGAGATGCTTTCAAGAAGTGAGTTTGATGAGGAGATCATCAATATTGACGGGAAGTTTGAGGAAACCGTCGATAAGGCACTCTCCGTCTTAAAAAAGAGAAATATCATCGTTTGACTTTCGTCTCAGGAAGCCTAGATTGATAAAAGATTACCTTACAGAGGAGGCTGTTATGCCGAAACGCGTTGTTGTTGGTGTTCCGAAGGAAGTGAAGTACCACGAGGGCCGCGTTGGCCTTACGGCGAATGCCGTTTTCGCAATTGTCAGAGCAAGTGGATCGGTGCTGGTGGAAACCGGCGCGGGAAAACAGTCTGGGTTTACTGATGCGATGTACATCGCCGCAGGTGCCGCAATCGTTCCTGACGCAAGTTGGGTGTGGAAGTCAGCCGATATCGTCGTGAAGGTGAAAGAGCCGGTCCGCGAGGAATATCAGCATCTGCTTTCGATGAGGGGCAAGACACTCTTCACCTATCTGCACTTGGCAGGAACTGAAATCGAACTCACGCGCGCATTGATGCGTAATGACGTGACAGCGATCGCCTACGAGACCGTGTCGACGGTGGATGCCGACGGAAAGTCTGTTTTTCCGCTGCTCGTGCCCATGTCGATCATTGCAGGGACGCAGTCGATGCGTGGGGCACTCGCACGCCACAAGCAGAAAGACATGCCCGGCCTGAACGCAGTCATCATCGGCGGTGGAAATGTTGGTGAGGCGGCACTCCGTTGCGCCATCGCCGAGAAGGTGGGCTTCACGGTCGTTTTTGAATCGTGGGATAAGCGCGTCAGTGAACTCAGGAGAAAGTATAGCGGGGAACACGTTGCCGTATTCCCGATGAGTCTCTTGAACGATGTGCTCGGGAAAAACTACATCAAGGTTGCCGACGTCGTCATCTGTGGGCCGATGCTTCCCGGTGGCCGGGAAGCACCGATTGTGCTCACGCAGAGCCATTTCCGCACCATGAAGGAAGGTTGTTATATCTCCGATGTCTCGATCGACCAGGGGGGTTCGACCGCGTGGACTCATGGGCATTCGACAAAGCCTGGCGAAACGTTTACTCGCGGTGCGCGCAAGCTCGTGTTTTCGGCGGTGCCCAACATTCCGGGCTCGACGGTGCCCGAGGAGGCCACCAAGGCCCTCACGGACGCAACGCTGCCGTATGTGCTCGACATGGTGAAGCATCGCGTAGCCGGACATGATGACGAACGCTCCGTGCTTCGTGACAATGTCGCGCTTCGTCTGGGGCTCCAGACTTACCATGGCGTGCTCACAAACGAGTTCGTCGCCACCCGCCACGGGCTCATCGGCGAGTACAGGACGCTCGGATCGTTGTTCTGAAATGAACCGCAAGCAATGCTTGCGGTTTTTACATCGCTTGGACCACTCCGAGTGCGCACTTATGTACACCTATGTTTAGATAATGTGTACGACCGTACACATTATCATAAAAAAATGAGACATAATTTGTTATACTACCAAAGTGAAATCACGTCTGACTGAAACGGGATATCTTATTTCAATCGAACCTAGCGAAGAAATTGTTTCGACGCTTGTTGAGTTTGCGCAGAAAAATAATATTCTGTCGGGCACAGTGACTACGATAGGGGCTGTCGCATCTGTTGAGCTCGGCTACTACGAGCTTACGGAAAAGCAGTATCGTTGGAAAACATTTAAGGGAACGATCGAGATTGTTTCAGCGACGGGAAACATCGCATTGCTTGAAGGGAAACCAATTGTGCACCTGCACGGAGTTTTCTCGGGAACAGATTTCGTCGCGTTCGGTGGGCACGTACGAAAAGCAGTGGTTTCGGCGGCGTGCGAAGTGGTGCTCATTGTTCACGGCGAGCAGTTGCGTCGTTCGTTCGATGAGGCGACGGGACTGAATTTGTGGGATCTTTGATAGTGCGTGGATTGGATATATGTGATGAACGGGAAAGGAAGGACCCGCTTTTTTAAATTCCGCGCATTGTGCCTCCTACTGGACGGTGTTCGAACCGCGTATGTACAAAATAAGCTCGCACATCTGAGTGCGAGCTTGGAAATTAGGTGAATGTCACTTGAGCTGATCCGTCAATTTCGCGAGCTCTCGGAGAAGGTCTTCAGGAGTTTTATAGGCAATGAACTGATTGGTGATCCTTCTGAGTGAACTTGATACGCCCGCGTCACTTTTATGGATACATGCAATTGGCACACCGAGCATATTTGCAATACCGATTTCGATCCCTAACCCCGTAGAAGGGAAGCTCACCTCTGCAATGAAGAGATCACAACCCTTTTGAAAAAGCTTTTTGGAGCTAAAGTCTGGCACGCCCTCTTCGTGAGGGAAGACAATCTCAAAATCGTTACCCAACAAACTTTCGCGAATGGGGCGATAAAGTTCATTGAGGTAGTCGAACGGCCCACGAGAATGGCCAATGTAGATGAGGGGTTTGGCGGGCATAGTCACTCCTTAATTTTCTTAATACTTTATACTACAAACTTATGTTTTTAGCAAATTGCTATTCGGCGTAAAAACTTCAGCGCATTGTGCAGAGAGCAGGGCGCCACCATCCCTGCGGGCGCAGTGCTGGTCCTCCCGGAGCGGGGGCTCTTCCCCTACGGGGGCGGTACCCGTTTCCAATGTTTGGAAATTCAGCGCATTGTGATCGGAGCAGGGGTCTCTCGCACTACTGGCGCAGTGCAGATTTCCGATTTTTTTGAAATAAGAATTTCCCAAAAATAACGGAGAACCTTTTCGAGTCCCAGCAGGGGTCTCTCGGCTACCGCCGGGGGTGATATTCAATCTCGAAGACTCGATAATGAATATCCTTTCGAGCCCTGTCGGAAACCAAGCAGTTGGTTTCCTCTGGGGGCACAAACGAAAACCGCACAAAAGTGCGGCTTTCTTCTTGTGCCCCCAGCAGGGCTCGAACCTGCGACCGTTAGCTTAAAAGGCTACTGCTCTACCAGCTGAGCTATAGGGGCGTGTATTGTAAATAGAATATATTATCGTTAATTCTCCTACCAACTGTTATCTACCAAAACAGCTATAGGGGCATGACTTAATTCTGAACTAAATCAACGAACGAAGCAACAGTAACACAATCCTTTGAATTATTGAAGAGCTGAGTTTTTTGTGTCCATAAGTGGGGACGGTGGCACTTCTTTTGTTCGAGAAGTAGAATAGAAGGATGAAAAACATTTTTACACACGTAATCATCGGTGGGTTACTGATGAGCTTTGGTTTGCCGACGGTTGCGACCGCTCTTGTCGCAGTGGATAGGGAGGATGTGCCGGTAATGATTAATGTTGGGAATATTGCCACACAAGAGGATATCACCCCCGGGAGTTTCGTTGTTGGGAATATTGGGACATTGCCGACGAGCTCCTGGTATTTTTTTAAAGAGTGGAAGAGGGGATGGAGCCGCGCGTTCACGTGGAAGGCAACAAAAAGAGTTGACCTCGAGCTCCGTATTACAAATGAAAAGGCCGCGGAGTTGCTTGTGGTGGAGGCAGCGAATCCGGGTAATACAAAAGTGGTTTTAGGTGCACTCCAAAATTACACCGGCGCAGTGGAGAAACTTAATGTGCGAGTCGCGGAGGTAAAAGAAACGTCTTCCGATAAGGCAGCAAACGATGTGCTCGTAAGGTCTCACGAGGCAACGTTAAAGCACGAGACTTTTTTGAGCGAGATGGCGAGAAGGTGGAATGATGATCCGTATGCCGAAGACGCAGCGCAGGGCACCATTTTGGGAGACCCTGATTTCGATTTACTGAGGGTTACGATGAAGAACGCAGAGGAGAATGTTCGTCGTACGGTTATTGCGGTTGTAGAAAAAGACGTTAATGCAAAACAGAAAGCTGAGGAACAGCTTTCACGCGCAGAATCAGAATTCAATTTATTGAAAGCGGAGGTCGCGGAATTTGAGCGCATGAACATTACGATGCCGAAGCAGACACAGGGAGCGACGTTTGGTGAGAAAATGAAGGCCTCCTCCGCAACTGTCGACGAACACGGTGTGGAGCCCGCAGGTTTTGCGATAAAAGAACAAGGAGTGAAAAAGACCGAAATTGCCATTGATGAACCTGGTGTACACAAGACGGCTCCGGTCAGAATAGATAATACCCCCGCAAGAATCTCCACAAATATGACAATCGAGCGGCAGACACCCAAAAGAGATTTCGGTGACCGCATGAAAGCGGGTCTGGAATCTGCGGGGGGAATGGTCGCCCAAGGAAAGAGTGCATTTGCCGGGGGAAAGTTCGGTGAAGCATTTGGGCATGCACGCGCTGCGGAGGTGCTGGCACGCGGCGAGAGAAGAGCACTTGCCGAATATGCAATAAAAGAGCAGGGAGTGAAATCCGTGAGTCCTTTGTACGATGAAAAAGGAACGAGCGGAGAAAATCCTCTTTACGAGCGCGAGTACGGTGATGCGAATTCGGAGCCAATCGGATGCCCGACATTTCCGGGTGCATCGGATAAATGCGGTGATGATACGTTGCAGCAAAGCAAGCCGGCCACACCCATTACCCCGGCGACAAAAACTGAATCGAAACCTCCAGTGATGAAGCCCGTCGCTCCAATCGCCTGTACCATGGAGGCAAAGCTCTGCCCCGACGGTTCTGCTGTCGGCCGTTCCGGCCCATCCTGCGAATTCGCGGCCTGCCCGGAATTGAAGCCTATCGAAGGGGTGGCGTGCACGATGCAGTATGATCCGGTTTGTGGTGCGGACGGGCAAACATACGGGAATTCATGCGTCGCGGGGGTTGCGGGCGTTGTAGTGAGCTCCAAGGGCGAATGCGGAGGTTCATCAGAGACAGTGTCAGGCAAGATAGAATCACCGGCAATGCGATAGGGCATACTCCCGTCGACTTCTCTATGCAGAAAGATATTCGTATTTTGCTTCACAATATCCGCAGTGCGCATAACGTCGGGTCGATATTTCGCACCAGTGATGCAATCGGTGTTTCCCACGTTTACCTCTCAGGTTACTCATCGCTTCCCGTCGACAAATTTGGCCGTCCCGTGAAGGAAATTGCAAAGACGGCACTTGGCGCAGAAAAAACGATTCCCTGGGAAGCAATAAAAGAGCAGACAAGGCTGATTAATAAATTAGAAAGCGAAGGATCTCAAGTCATCGCCATTGAGCAGGATGCCCGAGCTATTGATTACAAAACATTTCATTCCGAAAAAGAAAAAATGCTCGTGCTGGTCGGGAACGAAGTCCTTGGGCTTTCCTCTGCAATGAAGAAGCGCGCAGGTGTCATTGTCGACATTCCTATGCGTGGAAAAAAAGAGTCACTCAACGTTGCGGTTGCATATGGCGTCGCAATGTTTCGCATGTTCGATGGAGAATGAGAATGCCCCGCCGAAGCGGGGCAAGGAGACGATCTTTTATACCGTCGGTTTCTTTTTGATTTTGACCGACTGAGATGGGACCACCTCCTTTCACAAAGCGGAGTTACCCGCGGGCTAATTAAAAGTATACAAATAGCTATAAAAAGGTCAAGGGGTAATGCGGCGCGGAATTTTTGGTGCACTGAGAAGAAATAACACTGGATGGCCGGTGTTGTTGACTCGCTATTTCCATCGAAGCCAGCACATCATTAGTCGCAACTTCCAGCCGTACCATTCGCTGAAGATGAGTTTCTCTTCGAAAGAAAGATCCTGTTTTGCAATGTATCTTTGCAGTGCAATCCACCAAAAGAGGTTCCAGAGCATGTGTGTCGCCACTGCCATGAGCAGTGATTGTGTCCAGAGCGCGATGATTCCCGTCGCTATGCCGAGTAAAAATTGGAGGTATATTCGTTCAATGATCTTTCTCCAATTCTTTGGACTCCAGCTCGTTCTCAGGAGCTCTCCCGGCCCATTGTGCACTGCGGCGAAGAGGAGTGCCGATCCGATGATGCCAGCGACGGCGATCGGGCTCATGTTTGAAAAGAGCAGTAGGAGTGGCAGTCGGAAAACGAGTTCCTCTCCGGCGGGCCCTCCCACCACGAGCAGGTATGAACGAGAGTGGGCCCATAGGTTGCGGAGAACTGGGTCGTTCTTTATGTGCGCCGGAAGGTTTTTTTCCTGCCGTATCGAGTGAATGTTGCATGCCAGCCAAACGATAAAACAAAATACTCCCGGAAGGAGGTATTCCATGTCGTCTCCGTAGTCGAGAAACACCCTTACGCATTCAACGCGAACAAGATAGAAAAATCAACCTCCCGCAAGTAGTTTCTGAATTTCCTCCATTGCGACGACACGGTCATCCCACTCGAGCTTTGTGCCATCCGAGCCCATGATAAAAGGGTCTGTTCCCTTTCCTGTGATGAGTACTGCGGGCCTGTGCTTTTGCTTTGCGAGGAGGAGGGCGGTCGCGATGGCCTGACGTCGGTCGAGAATAATTTGGGGTTTTTTGTTCTTCATTCCGGCCGCAATCTCGTCGAGTATCTGTTTTGGATCTTCGTCATAAGGGTCTTCGTCAGTAAGTATTATCTCGGCGCAATATTTTTCCGCGAGGGCACCCATGGCCGGGCGTTTCCATTTGTCTCTTCCTCCGCCGGTATTTCCTAATACGCAAATATTTTCAAAATTTTCGAACGCGCCATATATTGCCTCGAGAGAATCCGGCGTATGCGCATAGTCGACAATGACGGGGAAAGACTGCCCCGCCTCGATGCGCTCCATGCGTCCCGCAATCTTGGCGGTGTTCTTAATGCCCCGGGCTATCGCATCGAGCGGTACACTGAGCTTCATTGCAGCGGTGGCTGCACCAATGATGTTCCAGACGTTGAATTTCCCGCCAAGGTGACTGGTGACATTGGTGTCATGAAAAACAAAAGTGCTGTGCTGTTCATCAGCGATGAGATCCTCCGCATCTTGAAGTGAGTATGGAACAGGTTCTACGTGCGGTATCGCCAGGAAGAGAATGGACTCCTTGTCGTCGGTATTCGCAACCATAAAGCGGTGTTGCTTGCCCGAACGTGCGAGCGTGCGCGCAATGGAGAGTTTTGCATCGCGGTAATTCTCATATGAGCCATGGGACTCAATGTGCTCCGGAGAGAGATTGGTAAAGATGAGGGCATCCATGTCGATGAATCGCTGTCGATATTGTACGGCGCCCTCTGAGGTCATTTCGACAACCGCATGTGTGCACCCGGCCGAGACTGCATCGCGCAGGAATCGTTGCACAAAAAATCTTCCCGGCATGGTCATCTTTTTGAGATTGCGTTCAGTGGTATTCCCGATCTTGAATTTAATCGTTCCCAACACCGCGGTCGTGTAGCCGGCCGCTTCAAAAATATTTCCCAAAATTTCCGCCGTGCTGGATTTGCCTTTCGTCCCGGTGACACCGACGACGACGAGTTCTTTTGATGGGAAGCGGTAATACAGTGCACCAATGAGTGCGAGCAGGAAGTGATATGCCGGGCGCAGTACACGAAGAAGTGACTGTGGCATAAATTTTTTTACAAGCGTCAGCATAGACACATCATAACATGATGCATTCTCGTAAAAAAAGAATCCCACCCAAGCTGCGCAGTGAGCTATAGTCGCCCACCGAGTATCTGGAGTGCGCGACGGATGATTTCTTCGGGAGTTTCAAAGTCCTTTGTGAGTAGGCGCACTATTTCTCTGGTGTCCCTTGGTAAATAGCCCAGTGCATCAAGTGCGTCCAGCGCCTCGCTCTCCGCATTCCCGAGTACACTTACTGAAGAGAGTGCGACAACCTTATCCTTGAGTTCAAGAACGATTTTTTCTCCCAGTTTTTTTCCGATGCCGGACACTTTGGTCAGGTAAGTCGCGTCACCCTTTTGAATTGCATGCACGAGCGTCGCACGGTCCGCAAGTGAGAGGACGTTCATCGCGCTTTTTGGACCAATACCCGAGATGCCAATGAGTAATCGAAAAAGGAGAAGTTCGTCGCGGTCCAAGAATCCGTAGAGGTCGAGTGCGTCTTCACGGACGGCGAGGTGCGTCCACAATGCCACTGTTTCACCCACCTTGGCCGCATTTTGGAGTTGTGGAGTGCCTGAAAGCACGTAGCCGACTCCGGAAACAAGCACAATGAGCGTGCGTTCATCCTTCCATTTGATTGTGCCCTCGATAAATCCGATCATGCCCCCATTGTACTATGTGAAGACGCATTGTGGCGATGGAAAAAGTCGCCAACACGCCATTTCACCATGCCTTAGGCCGACCGCTTGCCTTTTACTTGCGACTCATGTAGGATTCTCGATTATGGCAATCACCTCTTCCGCAAAGCGGGCAATCAGAGTTTCGGCGCGTAAGCGCGTGTTGAATATTCGTCGTTCAGAAACGATGAAGGACGAAATGAAGTCACTTCGTAAGCTTTCCGAAGCAGGTAAGCACGACGAAGCGCTTAAGCTGCTTCCCGGTGTATATAAGGCAATTGATAAGGCTGCAAAGCGCGGTGTAATCAAAAAGAACACCGCAGCACGAAAGAAGTCACGACTTGTACTCTTCATGAAAAAGGAAAGTGTCAAAGTACCGGTAGTGAAGGTTCCAAAGGTCGCAAAGGCAAAGAAATAACCACCAAAACAAAAAACGCACTCATGAGAGTGCGTTTTTTGTTTAGCGGGAGATTTCCCCGGGTTCTGACGCACTGTCACCGTACGTGGCTCTATGCGGTGCGTGGAGTTGAGGCAATCTGACTCTGTACCATTTCCGCAACTTCATGCGGGAGGATGTTTGATTTGATCAGATATGATGAAGCACCAAGCGCAATGCCTTTTTCAATCTCGTCTCGTCCGCCGAGATTGGAAAGTATGATGACGGGAATATCCTTGGTTACGGGGTCGCCCTTTAGGTGTTCGAGGATTTCAAAGCCACCCATGTCCGGGAGCATGATATCCAGAAGGATGAGGTCGGGGTGTTCGAGTGCCGCTTTTGCTAAGCCGTCCTTACCGGTGCTTGCCGTGATAACAGAAAATCCAGTTTCAATAAGCTTTCCAGAAACAAGACTTGAGAGAAAAGCGTCATCTTCTATCGAGAGTACTTTTTTAGAATCCATGTGTAGAACAGTATAGCGCAAAATTATCTATGCCACTAGGAAGTTGGGTGTGGGTATGGATGAGGGGGGTCAGTGGGGTCTAATTTTCTGTGCGGTGGTCTCCCGTGGAGGCTAGATTTATCTTGTGTCACAAGTCACTAAGTCTTTGAGCGCAAAGCCTAACTCAAAAACGTAAGTGCTCGCAACCCCGGCTCGCGGTGGCCTCGATTCCTATGCAGAAAGCAAGCAGTTGCTTTCTTCGTGGGCACAATTTTAAAAAGCAGCACTGATGTGCTGCTTTTTAAAATTGTGCCCCCGATAGGAATCGAACCTATATTTAGAGTTCCGCAAACTCTTGTCCTATCCATTGAACGACGGAGACAAATAAAATGCCACCAAACAAACGTGCGAAAGGGTGGCTAGGGCAACCCTACCATACGAAACGCCGTTTCGTCAAAACCCAATTAAAATCCAAATCGCTCCAATATGAGATGTGCAAATGACTCGTGCAATTCCTTTTCGGGGAGATATTTGTTTAACAATATACGGACTTGCTCCGGGTCAACGTCATCAGGAATGGGAACTACGATAAGCGGCATGATGTGTCGGTTCGATTCCAGAAGAAGCCTTGTCTCGTGGTGGTATTCGGCTATCGCGTAGGCATCGAGGCTGTGATACGTATAGAGGTGATCGTATGCATAAACGCCTGTCTCGCGAAGTTGAACGTGCATCATGTCCGGTCGGCGTGCCGCAAGTAAAATAAAAGTGATGGTGCCGATAAAGGTTAGGGTGATCATGAGGAAATTGTTGATGAGAAATTCCACCACAATCAAAGAGCCTGCAATCAGAATAACCGAGGCGTACCAGTCGTTGGTTTTTTCGTGATACGAATGTTCTAATGTTTCCCATTCCATAATGTGCATTCATAGTAACATGCAGTATTTTTGTACTCAATGACAAATTACAAAAAAAGGGGGAAAAACCTATAACGATAAGAATTGTTGGTCGAGGAAAATTGGAAATAAAAAAGAGCCCCGCATGCGGGGCCCGGACTTCGTGTTGGCTCTCGAGAAGCCTACCTGCGCTTCTTCGCGGCCTTTGCCGCATTTGCCGCCGTCTTCTTGGCCTTCTCCTCGTCCTTCTTGATCTGAGTAGGGCTCTTCTTGGGTGCCCTGCCGGCCTTCATGGCCGCCTTTTCGGCGATCTTCTTGAGGCGACGCGCCTCATGGTCGGCCGCCGTCATCGGGGGGAGCAGCTCGCAACCGCGTGCCTTGTGCGGGCGCACGACCTCTTGCGTGCCGAGACCGGCACCCTTGAGGAAGAACTTCACACCTGACTTGGCGTGGAAGTATTCGGCGTCACGGCCGGACTTGCCAACGGCCACGGACATGTGGACGAAACCTATCTCCAGCAGCGCGGTGACCTTCTCCTGCAGCGACAGCTTGTCGCTGTAGTTGATGGCGTTGGCCGACCTGCGGATGTCCGCCTTGTAGCCTTCGGCGAGGAGCGCCACACGGGCGACTTCGTCGGAGGCACGCTTGGCTTCGGCGGCACGGTCGGCTTCGAGGCCGGCGACGAGCACTTCGGCAGAAATCGGCTTGGCAGCCTCTTTCTTCGCTGCCTTGCGTTCGGCGGCGATGCGGTCGGCCTCGGCGTTGGCGGCACGGATGCGGTCGGTCTCGGCCGGGTCGGCCAGAACGACGACACCCTTGAAGACGGGTGCCTTCGTCGTGACTGGGGTCTCGACGACCACCGACACCGCACTGGCAGCCGCTTCGAGCGCGGCGCGCTCCGCGTCGCGGATGCGATCGAGGCGAAGGGCCTCGTCGTACGCCTTGCGGGTTCTCGCTGCGGCCTTCTTGGCATCATGCGCAGCGCGGTTCGCAGCCTGCACTTCGGGCGTGACGATCAGGTCGGTGATGGTGGTCATGGAGTCTCTCCTGGAAAGGATTCGGCTGAACTCGCCGCGAGTTTGGAGACGGCATGATTTTGGTCCCCCTATCGCGCATAAGTACTTCTGCACGCTAGGGGAACCAAAACCAGATTCAATGAACTTATGGTAGAAGTGTATCACATATCCTAGGTAATGTCAAGCAATTTCACGGCGACAAATCAGTCTGCAAAATAGGACTTTTTTGCCAATTTTGAAATATTCAGTATAGTGGTGAGCATCCAGTGTGCGAGCGAACGAGGTGGTATACTGGATGAGTGACTGAGCAATATAAAAGAAATCCAAACACAAAATGCTCGGTCTGTGATATTTTGATGTATCGAAGGCCAGTTCAGTTATCTAGGGGGCGGGTATTCTGTAGTCTTTTCTGTTATGGGAAAACCATTCGAAAAGAAATTCCCTGTAGAATATGTGGAACCCTGATTCTGGCAAGCGCAAATAAAAAAACCTGCAGCAGGATCTGCGCGAACAAAAGCAGGATTGGAAATTTATACAAGATTGGTCGTCCGAGTAAGGACAAAGTGAAGGATCAGCGAATAGTTAAACAGCGTCTTGTCAAAGTAAGGGGCGATGCATGTGAGCGATGTGGTTATGGAAAAACTGAAATCCTTAATGTGCATCACAAAGATCGGGACAGGAGTCACAATGACTTGTCTAATCTGGAATTAATTTGTCCGAATTGTCATGGAGAAGAACATTATTCAGGTGGTAGTTGGCTGAATAAAAAACTAGCAAAATAAGTACGGAGGCGTGGCAGAGTGGTCGATCGCATCAGTCTTGAAAACTGAAGTCTCGGAAACGGGACCGAAGGTTCGAATCCTTCCGCCTCCGCAAGTGTAAAAAACAGAAATGCAAAGCATTTCTGTTTTTTACACTTGCGGATGAGGTGAGATTCGAAAGACGGAGGCGCGAAGCCGGCGCATGCCTTGATGCGACGTTGCCGAGTCGGGGTCGAAAGTACTTTGGCTCTCATGAGCAATTTCGTTTTCTTTTGAGCGTAGCGAATGAGAAAACAAGAAGTGCCCCTGTGGTGCGAAGCGAAACAAAAGACTTAGTAACTTGTGACCTAATTTCAACTCTGGCTTCCTTGCTTGCCTCTGCGTGAGATTCGAAAGACTTTTCACTGACGAGTCATCGAGTCTGGAAAGTACCTGCTGATGTAAGCAAAATCTGCCTCAGAAGTCAGATACCAGGTTGGCTTTTTCGTGGCAGTGTCCGCCTCCGCGGACGCAGTAGCACAACTCGAACTTCTCCGAGGAGCTTCGAAGTCGATCTCGAATAATCAGCGAATCTCACCTCTCCACGCGTTGATTTTTATCTACTTTTCGCGTAATGTCTCACAGGAGTCGTTTTATTTTGCACATCTTGTGTGATGTAAGGCGTCGAACTTGAACATTGAAAGGATGATCCCATGTTGCGAATTACTGAAGGATGGATCAGTCAATACCAACGGAAAGATGCACTTTGGATTCATGACGGAAACACGAAGCGTCCGCACGCACTTCTCACCTCAGGGAAACATTCGAACGGTTTCTTCAATAGTCGGTTGGTAATTCCAGACGAAGTGCTCTTGCGCGAGGCCGCTTCGGATCTTCTTGAATTATTTGCACAACAAGGTGGAGATGTCTCGAAAGTGGAGGGTGTCGTCGGACCGCAGACGGGAGCGACCAAGCTCGCTCAATTGGTGAGCGAGCAGATTTCAGTCCGTACGAGAGGAAAGTGTTTTTCCGCCTCGCCGGCAAAGAGCGAAGTTGAGGGACGGAAGTCGATGGTTTTTAGCGATGAAGATCGCGACCTGCTCCCCGGTCAGTTGGTACTACTCTCTGAAGACGTGCTCTCGACCGGCGGAAGTGTCGATCTTGCTGCAGCAGCCGTTGTGAACGCTGGCGGAATCGTCCTACCCTTTTTGCTTGTTCTTGTGAATCGATCAGGACTCGCGGAAGTGAATGGAAAGAAAATCGTTGCACTCATCGATCGCCCGATGCCGATGTGGACACCTGAGGAATGTCCGCTCTGCAAGTGCTGCTCACTTGCGCTGCGCCCGAAAGACAACTGGGTACTTTTGAACGCGCCATATTGAAACTTTCAACAACTAAGAAGGAAAATTTCATGCAAAAGATGCTGACACCGGCAGAGCGCTTAATTGTGGCTGCTGACTTTAGGCCCGCGGCACCATACGGGAGGGATTGGGTAAGGACTCGCGTCCTCGCACTGGCTGATAGCCTAAGGGGAACCGGAGTTTATCTCAAAGTGAATTCGGCGTTGCGTGCCTGTGGCTATGATTTGATTGGGGAGATCCAGTCTCGTGGCTTGCGTGTTTTCGCGGACCTCAAACTCTTCGATATCACTGAGACGTTATCTACGGATGGCATCTTGCTCCAAGAAGCGAAGCCTGAGATACTCACAACGGTCTGTCTGGTTGGGGTTACCGCAATGAAGGCGCTGAAAGCACATTTGCCGCACACGGAAGTACTTGGTGTGACCCTTCTTACGAGCCTCACAAATGCGGATACACAAGCGATGTTCACCTGCACAACAGAGGAGGCCGTCCTGCGATTTGCACAAGTTGCGGCAAACGCACAGATTGACGGGCTCATCTCCTCTCCCAAAGAGGCGGCAGTACTTCGTGCGAAGTTTGGCATTATGCTTTCGCTCAATACGCCGGCGATTCGTCCGACGTGGGCGATCGTTCCCGGTGACGATCAGAACCCGGAGAGGATTATGACTCCTTCTAGGGCAATCAGGGCCGGTGCGGACCGGATCGTAGTCGGCCGGCCAATCGTGAATGCTGCAAGTCCTTACGATGCGGTCATGCGCACTATCGAGGAGATTGTATCTGCGACAACTTAGCGTCACGTGGACAAACTCATCAAAACAGCCCGGCACATCGACAGTGCGCGGGCTGTTATTTTTTAATAAATTTATGTGAATCAGTGTTATACTGTCGGCATAAATTAACTCGCATACTCAAGTGAAATATTTAGGTATTGATTACGGAACAAAGCGAGTCGGGCTCGCGACTGCACCCAAAGGGGGAACGATTGCCTTTCCTCTTCGTGTTGTTCCCAATACCGCAACATTAGTTGAGGACATTGCCGGCATTTGTCGTGCGGAAATGGTTGAAGCAATTGTAGTTGGGGAATCGCTCAATTTTCACAACCAACCGAACCCTCTTATGAAAAAGATCACACCATTTGCCAATGCACTCACTATCGCAACGGGTCTTCCTATCTACTTTATGAACGAAGTGCTGTCTTCGCAAGAGGCGATGCACCTTCAGGGCGACAATGCTGAAAACGACGCTTCTGCGGCCACTATTGTGTTGCAGAGTTATTTAGATAAAATTAACCCGAAGAAGAATGACGAATTTTTTGAGGAAGAATAATATTATCGAGTAATATAATGAAATATGGCCAATGTAGATGACTTTCACGCAATCGAAATGAAGATCGGCACGATACTCACGGCCGAGTATATTGAAGGAGCAGACAAACTCCTCAAGCTCACCGTCGACTTTGGTCCGTTCACGAACCCCCAGCTGGAAACCGCCGGACACAGCACCTCACAGGAGGACAATCCATCCGGAGAGAAAGAAGCCGGCCCCCTTCAGGATGTCCGCCAGATTCTTTCGGGTATTCGGGAATATTACGAACCGGGAGAGCTCATCGGTAAGCAGTGTCCTTTTGTCACCAATCTTGCGCCACGCACGATGCGGGGGCTTACAAGTTATGGAATGATTCTCGCGGTCGGCCTCTCAACGGGCAGTGCAGTGCTCCTTCACCCAGACAAAGTGGTTCCTCCTGGCAGTCTGTTGCGTTAAAAAAAGGACCGATACACAGTTTTTCTTTGGCAGAGAGGAGCCAATTGCGTATAATATGGTTGATGTCTTTTCTTACTGCTCCAAAATTTCTCTCCATGCCCGCGGTTGGTTTTGATATTTCCGGCGATGCACTTCGTTTCATTGAACTTGATAGAAATCGCCACGGCATTCTTGAGGTGACGCGTTTTGCAACGAGGATTTTTCCCCTCGGTATTATCTCCGAAGGGCACGTGCGAGACAAAAAAAAACTTCGTGACGCAATAAAGTTGCTCGCGCAGGAGCACAAGCTCGCATTCGCAAATATCTCTCTACCTGAGGAGCAGGCATATTTGGCCAACATGCGTATTCCCCGCGTTGCACCGCAGGACGTGCATGAAACAATCGAGTTGCGGCTTGAGGAGCATGTTCCCATCTCCGGAGTAGATGCGGTATTCGACTTTGTCGTAGTTGGGGAGTCCGGCTCAAGACGTCAGGAAAATATGGACGTGGTCGCGTCAGTGCTCCCTCGAGTTGTTGTTGAGGAGTATCTGGATATCTTTTCGGGTACGGGCATCACACCAAAAGCATTCGAGTTTGAGTCGCAGGCGATGGCGCGCGCGCTTGTGCCACGGGGAGATAATGGTACTTTTCTGGTCGTTGATATCGGAAAAATGGAGACGAATATTTTTGTCGCCGCGAATGGCGTAGTCCAGTTTTCTGCCTCATTGGATATTGGCGGACACTACATGACTCAAGCAATCGAACGAGCACTGAAGGTTACCCACGAAGAGGCAGAGGCGCTGAAGGTATTGCATGGGTTGGTGGGAGGCGAAAAGGCGGAGGACGTGCACCTCGCAGTGCTCCCCGTCGTCTCCGACCTTCGCACGCGGTTGATGCGACACTATTCCTACTGGCAGACTCACCATGGCGAAAAGGTGGGCGGAAATATTGAACGCGTACTTATTACCGGTGGAGGCGCAAACTTGCGGGGAATTACCGAATTTCTTGGGATGGAATTAGAAGTGAAGGCCATCATCGCGAATCCATGGGTGAACGTCTGTTCGTTCGAGCAGTATGTACCGCCACTCACCATGCGCGAGTCACATGGGTATTCTGCTGCGATTGGTCTTGCGCTCCGAAACACGTTCTCCGATATATGATAAATCTCCTTCCACCAATTGCGAAGAAAAAGCTGCACAGAGAATACCGACTTCGACTCGGCATAGTTGTCCTGTGGGCAATATTTGTCCTTGAAATATTTGCTGTGGCACTTTTTGCGCCGTCATATTTTATTTTAAACTCGGTGACGAACACCCTTGCGAACGAGCTCGCACAGAAAAAACTTTTGTCACCTGCGACGAATGCGGAAATACCCTCACAGTTGGTTGAAATAAAAAAAGAACTTGCACTCCTTAAGTTGTCCGGTGAAGTGCATGACATGTTGCCATCACGGCTCATTAATGAACTTTTGGACAACAAGCCTCGGGGGGTTGAGTTCTCGGCGATTTCTTATGCCGAAAGTAGTGGAGTCGTGGTGATTCAGTTGTCCGGTACTGCGGGTACCCGCGAAGAGTTGCTGATACTTCAAAAAATATTGAAAACTTCGATTGTTGAATCAGTAAAATTTGGCAGTAGTTTCATCACCAGAAAGCCCCCAATTGATTTTATCGTAACCATAACGTTCAAAAAACAATAAAATAGCATGAACCGAACCATGAGCATTCTTGTAATATTGTTCTTGCTTGATACGCTCACCGCGGGAGGCCTGTGGTGGGCGCACGCGTCAATGCAGAGCAAGAAAGCCGTAGAAAACGATCTAAGAAAAGAATTGGTCTTGGAAGACCAGCGGGCAAAAAATCTGATAACACTTAAGCGTAAACTCGCAAACGTTGAAAGTGAGCACACTGAAATGTCAAAATTTTTATATGACTCAAGCTACGAAAGTCAGATTAGCCTCGTCTCACAAATAGAACACATGGGGGTAGGTACGAGTGGGGCGATAGTTGAGACAACTTCGCTGGATCTTTCTGCGGACGCGAAACCCAGTCTGCGTGGTTCGATTTCGGTTAGGGGAACGTGGGAACAAGTATATCATTTCCTGCGATTGCTCGAAGAATTTCCTTCCAATTTGGATATTGTCCGCTTTGATGCGCGGGGCTCTTCTTCCGGAGGCGTGTGGTCAGGTAGTGTATCGGCGGTTCTCAGTAGTCTAAAAGGTGCGAAGTAATCAATATGGAAAAAATTAATCCCAAAACTAGTTTCGCCCTCCTTCCTTCCCTCATCCGTTCTTTGACTTCCGGAAATATGAATCCGGAACTTTCCTGGAAGATAATTGTCGGTGTGACGACGGCGTGCGGGGTTATCATCGCAATTCTGGCGTCGTTGTCATATCAGTGGGCTATGAGTTTTAGTGAAGTTGTTGTGACGAAAAAAGCAGACAAAGATGCAATCTCACTTGAGGAGGTGCGCGGGGTAATCGAGTACTACAATGGAAAGCAGGAGAGGTACCAAAAACTTCTGACGACGAGACCGACCGTTCCGGAGCTTGGGGTGAATTCGGGAATCAACGTGAGTGCCGTCGACATCCCGAGCGGCGAATTGCTGAATGTTGGGGGTGATGCAGTGCCCGCTACGACAACGCCTAGGTAGGTACCTACTGCTAGAATTTCCCGCTGACTGCGCGTGGTTGGTGGTTTCGCGGACGAAAGGTACTCCGACTTAGAAAAATGGTGCACTCTCCGCGGCGCTTACTTCCTGTCATTATATGTATATTTTTATGAATAGTGGATTTTCGGTGGTCACTGCTTGACTGATGCAGGAATTTCTCGCCCTACGTGCGCAGTACAGGTTTCGTATTTCGAAGACGAAATATACTCAACCTTTTCGAATCCTGCCGGAAGCAAAGAAGTTTGCTTCCTATCGCGCACATATTTAAAAAAACTCCCCCAAGGGAGTTTTTTAAATATGTGCGCGATGCAGGATTCGAACCTGCGACCTTCGCTGTGTAAAAGCGCTGCTCTACCAACTGAGCTAATCGCGCGTTTGTTTTCGCGATTATCGTACAATAAAACATTTTGTCGACATGTGCAATTTTTTGATGCCCCCGCGTGGAATCGAACCACGATCCGAAGCTTAGAAGGCTTCTGTTTTATCCATTAAACTACGAGGACTTTATGCTTAGGTTTTGAAATTGGAAATAAGATTTTCTCCTATGGCAATTTGCACATCTTACCTCACACTTATTGATTTCCGCTAGTACTGAGTCCCAAGAAAAATGTCCCGATAACATTCGAGAGATTGATTTATATTTATTCTCAGGACGGATGTGGTCGAAATCAAGGACTATTGGATCTTTTTCCCCACAATCAATGCATAGTGTTTTTGAAAGAAATTCTTGGAGTTTTGTGCGAATTTTTATGCGATGTCTCTTTTGGGCCGCATATAAATCCTCTCTATTTTTATAGGGCATGTGGGGATTGTATCACCAGGCTCTAACCTTGTCGATGAATTAGCGGCAAAAAAAGAGAAGTCGTCGATTGCTCGACGACTGGGGTTGATTGCGACGGCTCCTCCGTCTTCGAGGACCAGCTTTTCACGGCTGTGGACACCACTCGAGCTGCCCCGACTGGTAGACCGGCTTCCTTGTAAGGATCGCTCCTCCGCCGCAGTCAGAAGAAACAAATGTTTGTGGCCTCAGGCTGCGGAATTGGTAAACATATTATATGTCGTTAAACGATAAAAGTCAAGCATGTTTCTGTCCTTGAGCGGGTTAGCATTAGTACATGAAAAAGCGCATTGAGTGCATAGTTTCCGGAAGAGTACAGATGGTCATGTATCGTGATTTCGTGACGCGAAACGCAAAGAAACTCGGCCTCACCGGCGAGGTGTGGAATGCAGCGGATGGAACAGTCTATGTTGTTGCTGAGGGCGAAGAGCCCGCGCTCGGCTCCCTGGTAGGGAAACTGAGGACGGGGTCGGCCTTATCTCGCGTGGAAGATGTCGTGGTGTCTTTTGCCGAGGCAACAGAAAAATTTTCCGATTTTAATATTGTAAATGATAGATAATAAACAAAGGGAAATAGAGGATGCCGTTCCGGGATTTTATGATTTGGCTGCGTCGTGGCACATGGTTCTCTCGCGGGGCTATTCGCGGACTTTGCATTATCGGATGAAGCGACCAGCGGAGACAAACTTCGTGCTTGCAAATCTGGCATCTGTCACCGACCAAGACCATATTCTCGACATGGGATGCGGGCAGGGAGACAGTGTGCGTTGGCTAACGCGCCATTACAAGTGCTCAATTGAAGCAATCACCATAAGTGTGGGGGAGGTCAGTCGGGTAAAGCGTTTGATTTTAAAAGAGAAGTGCACTGACCGGGCAAATGTATTTCTTGGGAATATGCTTAGGGTGCCGTTTCCTGATGCTAACTTTTCGCTGGTATGGGCGATTGAGAGCATGTGCCACATATCAGACAAGAGGCAGCTTGCCCGGGAGTCCTACCGACTACTTAGGCGGGGAGGACGCATGGTGATGGCTGATTTTTTCTTAATGAAAGACGTTGAAGGAAAAAGAAGGGCAACCGACTACCGAAACTTTTGCGGCGGTTTTATTGTCCCGTCGCTCTGCTCAAAGGATGAATTTTTGTCGGCACTTTCCGCTGTGGGATTTCGAAATGTTAGGTATGTTGATTATTCAAAGACTATTCGTGATTGTGTGCGCGAGCGTGAGGTTTTTGGGTGGGTCAATTTGCTGCTCATCTTTCCGTTCTCGGTGTTGAAAATTTTGCCGGCTCTTTTCATGCAAAATTCTTTAGGCATGATTGCGCAGGGTCGGTTATTCAGGCACAATGTAATTTCTTATGGAGTCATCTACGCAGAAAAGTAATCTCGCCCCGAGACACGTTGGCATCATCATGGATGGCAACCGTCGCTATGCAAAAGAAAAAAGCCTTCCAGCACTGGAGGGACACCGTGCCGGCTACGCGAAGCTGCGCGAGGTGCGCAAGTGGGCCATGGAAGCCGGAGTGAAAGAGATGACCGTGTATGCGTTCTCTACAGAAAATTGGAACAGGACTGCGGAGGAGGTCGGGTATCTCATGAATCTATTTCGCAAGGTCATCGATGAGGCGCGGGAGGATGCCAAGGCAGACGATGCGCGCCTACTCTTTTTTGGCGAGCGCGCAAAGTTAGCAAAAGATATTGTTGATGCGATCGTGCGCGCAGAGGAAGAGACGAAGCATTGCAAGTCATTTATCTTTGGCATCGCGCTTTCATACGGTGGCCGCACGGAGATAGTCGATGCGATTCATCGTATTCCGAAAGAGCAGATTGCTACGATATCCGAAATAGAATTTGCAAAACTACTTTGGACAAAAGAAATGCATGACCCAGACCTCGTCATCCGAACGAGCGGCGAAGAGCGCCTCTCGAATTTTCTTCCTTGGCAGAGCGTGTACAGTGAATTGTGTTTTACCAAGACACTCTGGCCGGCTTTTTCAAAAGAAGAATTTCTTTCCATCATAAGAAATTATAGCGAGCGTGAACGGAGGCTGGGAAAATAAACCGGGTAATAAAAAACACAGCCGGGGCTGTGTTAGGTGACTCGAAGCAGTTCTTCCCATGCCGTCATGAGTTTTTCGAACTCCGTTCTTATTTCTTTTGCGATTGTGCCGTCGCGTTGGGCCTTGAGCAATGCGGGGTTCATCGCAGACTCTTGCTCGGTGAGGTCATGTACGGTGTCCATTAGGACCAGGACCACGTCGAGCTTGTCGGCGAACTCTTTCGTTCGTGTTTTTCGCACGGCGCGTCTTACGATGCTGCGCAGTCGCTTAGGCTTGACGAGCCACGGGCATGCTCTCTCGAGCAATGCACGCGCCTGGCGCTTGGTGAGCGTGCGCGCGTCGAATGGCTTTCCGGCCATAAGTGGGGTCTTCTGTTTCATCGGGCATCCTTTCAAACTCTCTCTAAGTACGCTAACCTATAAAGTATTGTGAGTCAAAGTGCACCAATGCGTTTGTTTGAAGATATAAACCTGCTCGTGATATGCAAGCCGGCAGGTCTTGTAGTGCATTCTGATGGTCGCACCACTGAGGCGACACTCGCGGACTGGGTGAAAGGGAAATATCCGAAATTAAAAGACATCGGAGGGCTACACACGCTCGATTCGGGGAGGTATTCCGAGCGGTGGGGTATTGTGCATCGCCTCGATCGCGACACGTCCGGAGTATTGCTCATCGCAAAAGACGCTCAAACATTTCTTGACTTGCAGCGACAATTTCTCGAGAGAAAGATAGAGAAGACCTATCATGCGGTCGTGCGAGGGACGATGGACGACGAAGGGGGAACGATCGACATGCCCATAGGGCGCAATCGTGCGGATTTTCGCCAGTGGGCTGTGGCGCCGCATGCGCGGGGCACTCTTCGGTCGGCTGTCACCGACTACAAGGTGCTCGGCGAGTATGACAATTGCTCTTTTCTTGAGTTGAGCCCCAAGACCGGACGCACCCATCAGCTTCGCGTGCATTTGAGTGCGCTCGGGCATCCGATTGTTGGTGATACTCGCTACGGCATAACAAATGTTCCCGCCTGCGGATTCAAGCGTCTCGCGCTTCATGCGCGAAAAATAGTCTTTCTCTATGAAGAAAAAAGGATGGAGGTCGTCGCGCCGTATCCTGACGATTTTGAAAGGGCGGTGTTACTTTTTGGCATTTCACCCGCAAAAGGCTAGCCTCTTTTCTAGGATTTTGTAGACCGCCGTCCCTTATTTTAAGCCGTATTTTTATCCACTTTTGTCAAGGAGAGTCCTTGACATTGGCGCAGACTATTCCTCTTCTACTCCGGCCATCCAGTCCCGGAGATATATTTTAAAGTCGCTTTTTTGCTCAAAATACTCCGGGAATGCAAGTTTGTTCAGGATTGCAGATTCCCAACGAGGAGCAGCGTTGGCTGCATAGTCAATATAACTTGAATATGAGTATTCACTGATAAACTTTTCAGCCACCTGTTTCTTGTGAATGATTTTTTTCTTCCATCCGTCGTCGATGATCCCGATTGGGTTAAGATGTATGTATGCGAAGAGATACTTGAGGTACTCATCTCTTCCTACGTGACGTGAGCGAAACGGTCCCTCGAAAAGGGTCCCACTACGCTCATATTTTTTATTGAAATACATTGCGTATGCAGTAAGGAGTTTTTTCATAAACAGACTGACACCACCTTCCGAATACTCTCGCAGAAGAATGTGGAAATGATTGGGCATGAGGCAGTACGCGCCGATGTCGACGAGTGTTGTTTCACGATCGACAAGAAATAATCGACGGAGTGTGGCGGCAGGGTGATCACTGCGATGAATGGGTATTCCGCTGTTGCAAAGATACAAAAGCGAGACAAATCGATCGTGGTCCTCATCGTCAAGAAAGATAACCCGCTTATCGGTACCACGATTGTAGAGGTGGTAATATTCGCCGGGAGCGAATGGGGTGGTGCGTAGCATCCCTCTATATTCGCGTACTTCATCAAAATTGTCAAGGACTCTCCTTGACAATAAACAAGGAAAATATGTTGCAAAATATAGAATGGTTGCGCGATGTTGTAGGTCGTGTTAGATTGGCGACTACGTTCGCATCGGCCCTCGGGCATTGCGTGAATCCTGTCACTTTTGTGGCTGGCAAATACTAAAATTAATAACAATTTATTATGAATTCCACATTGCACACGAAGTTCACACTCTCCCCCGTCGATATGGAGTCGCGACGCGCGCTTGAGTTCCGCACCGGTGACACCGTTCGTGTCTGGGTGAAGGTTCTTGAAGATGCCGAGAAGAAGAAGTATCGCCTGCAGGCATTCGAGGGCATGGTGCTCGCACGAAAGCATGGCAAGGAGACCGGAGCGACATTCACTGTCCGCAAGGTTGCGAGCGGTGTTGGCGTAGAGCGTATTTTCCCACTCTACTCACCGATGATTGACAAGATAGAGCTCGTGAAGCGTTCCGTTGTCCGTCGCTCGAAACTCTACTATGTCCGCGACAAGGCCGTCCGCGATGTACGCCGCAAGTTGAAGCAGACGCGCATGGGGGGTGGGTCAACTAAGGACTTTGAGACAAAGGCAGAAGTAGAAATTGAGACAGAGGTAACTGCAGCAGAGTAAGAACAAAAAAACGGGGAAACCCGTTTTTTGTTTGGACTTGAAAAAAAGAGGGGTGTTCTGTATAGTGTCCCCATAGTAGCAAATGCCCAGGTGGCGAAATTGGTAGACGTACTACCTTGAGGTGGTAGCGCCCGCAAGGGCATGCAGGTTCAAGTCCTGTCCTGGGCACAATACAAAAAACCGCGAATGCGGTTTTTTGTATTGTGCCCAGAGAAAGTGCCCTGTGGCACTTTCATGACAGAACTTGAAGCCCTTCTCCCATATTTATGAAGGATTCTTATCCTGAATAAATGGGCGACCAAGAAAATAATGAGTGCAGCGAATATATTTTCTGAAGTACTCTTTATGGTGAAAGGGGTACTGCGCCAGTAGGGCGAAAGACTCCTGTCCTCTGCACAAATCAGACACAGGGCCTTCCCTGCGGAAGGTTTTGTGCTATTTGTGAACCGCAGCGATGTTTCGCGAGTACCCATTTTTTCTTAGTGGTACTGCACCTTAGAAAAATGAAGTAATCTTGATTGCGCACGTGAAACCGCGTGGTGGGGTCGCGAACACTTACATTTTTTGTGCGAATAGCTACAAAAGATTTAGTGATTTGTGACCAGAGAAAGTGCCCTGCGGCACCCAATTATCCGCCAGAAAACAAAAAACCCCACCGTAGTGGTGCTTCTCGATTCAGGGGTTAAGCACGTTTTGCCACAGTGGGTAGTATAGATCGCTCGGGTCGTGTGGATTGAATGTTTCTGCTGAGGGTGTCGACGAATAAGACCAACTACGTGGTTCATCGTGCACAACGACGCGCGTCGTGACTCGCTCTGTGCGTAATCCTGAAAGAACGCCGTCAATGGCCTCGCGAAGGAGATGTATTTCTTCCCATACCGCGCTAGATCGATCCGCAGCTACGTCGAGATATCGGCGAACTTCTTCTCGTTCGATTTGTGCAATACGATCTCGGAATCCCTGAACCCTTGTTCTCGAAAGCCGAAGTCGAGAGTCGTCAAAGCGACCAGCGGCGCGAAGGGAATTCTCCTCCCGCTCTACTTCATCATCAAGTGCAGACATTGCGCGTATGTATTCCAGGCGAAGCGATTCCCTCTCAGGCAAGTAGTCTCCCACAGTTTATGTTTCCAAAACAGATGCTAGCGCCACCAAACAATAAATACAACAATAAGCTGACTATTATAAGAATTTACTTCTATCATTAAAGGTCGATTGTAAAAAATAGCCCACTATAGAGCCATTTTTTCTCCAGGTGGGCACGGGGAGACTCGAACTCCCAACCCTTACGGGATACGCTTCTGAGACGTACGCGTATACCAATTCCGCCACGTGCCCCCTTCCAACCATGGCTATTTTATCGGCTTTTTCTGAGACCTCCGCGGCTATTGTCATTTGCAATTCCGCCATGTGCCCGATTTCGATAGTCTAACAGAGAGGCAAGGAGAAATCCAAGAAGTATTGTCTGGAAAATGCTACAAAAAGGGGATTTGTCAAAAATACCATTTTAAACATCGGTTTGACAATATGTCAATCTTTACGATGTCAGGTCGGGTGCTAGTCTGAAAAAGGCTGTAAATGATGTCGTTCGTTGACATTCAACGGCGAGGAACAATGTGGGTGCGCACCACACCTCGCTTTCATAAACCGGTTTTAAGGAGATTGTCATGAGTGTTTTTTCCACGCAGTCCAAGCGTCACGAACGCCTGCAAGTCGAAGAGATGTCCGTCGAGGACTACCTCGACGAATGCAAGCGGAATCCCGTCGCCTACGCCACCGCTTCCGAGCGGATGCTGCAAGCGATCGGTCAACCACAGATGGTCGACACGCGGACCGATCCGCGACTTTCGCGACTGTTCGCGAACAAGGTCATCAAGGTCTACCCGGCCTTCGCAGAGTTCTACGGCATGGAAGATGCAATCGAACAGGTGGTTGCCTACTTCCGTCACTCCGCACAGGGGTTGGAAGAAAAGAAGCAGATCCTGTATCTCTTGGGCCCCGTCGGCGGCGGCAAATCGTCCATCGCGGAGCGGCTGAAGCTGCTCATGCAGGACGTGCCGTTCTATGCACTTGCCATCAAGAAGGAAGGCAAGCTTGTGTATTCGCCGGTCAACGAGTCTCCCCTTGGTTTGTTCGATCCGAATGAGCAGGGCAAGGCGCTCGAAGACGACTATGGTATTCCGTTGCGGTACCTGAATCGCATCCTCTCCCCGTGGGCCGTCAAACGCCTCGAGGAATTCGGCGGCGACATCAGGAAGTTCCGCGTCGTGAAACGTTACCCGGACATTCTGCGGCAGGTCGCTATCGCAAAGACCGAGCCCGGCGACGAAAACAACCAGGACATTTCGTCCTTGGTCGGTAAGGTCGACATCCGCAAGCTCGAAACGAATTCGCAGGACGACCCGGATGCTTACAGCTTCTCGGGTGGCCTGTGTCTGGCCAATCAAGGCATGCTCGAATTCGTGGAAATGTTCAAGGCGCCCATCAAGGTGCTCCATCCGTTGCTGACTGCAACGCAGGAAGGCAACTACAAGGGCACCGAAGGTTTTGGTGCGATTCCGTTTGACGGCGTCGTGCTCGCCCACTCGAACGAAAGCGAATGGAAAGCGTTCCGTGGCAACAAGAACAACGAAGCATTCTTGGACCGTATCTACATCGTCAAGGTTCCGTACTGCCTGCGCGTCAGCGAGGAAGTGCGCATCTACGAGAAGTTGGTTCGCGGTTCGTCGCTTACCCACGCCAAATGTGCTCCGGGGACTCTCAAGATGATGAGTCAGTTTGCGATTCTCACGCGGCTCAAGGAGCCCGAGAATTCGTCGCTCTTTTCCAAGATGATGGTGTACGACGGGGACAACCTGAAAGACACCGATCCGAAAGCGAAGAGCTATCAGGAGTATCGGGATTACGCCGGAGTCGATGAAGGCATGAGCGGCATCAGCACGCGCTTTGCGTACAAGATTCTGTCGAAGGTGTTTAACTTCGACACGACCGAAGTCGCGGCAAATCCGGTGCATCTCATGTATGTGCTGGAGCAGCAGATCGATCGTGAGCAATTTCCGAAGGAGACGGCCGACAAGTACCACGGGTTCATCAAGGAACAACTGGCGGCACGGTATGCCGAGTTCATCGGCAAGGAAATTCAGACCGCGTACCTGGAAAGCTACAGCGAATACGGTCAGAACATCTTCGATCGCTACGTTGTCTATGCTGACTACTGGATTCAGCAAACGGAGTATCGCGATACGGACACCGGTGAAGTGTTCGACCGCAGCTCGCTGAATGCCGAACTCGAGAAGATCGAGAAGCCCGCGGGGATTTCCAATCCGAAGGATTTCCGAAACGAGATCGTGAACTTCGTCCTGCGCGCGAAGGCAAGGAACGAGGGCAATAACCCCGTGTGGACGAGTTACGAGAAGCTTCGTACGGTGATCGAGAAGAAGATGTTCTCGAACACGGAAGAGTTGCTTCCGGTCATTTCGTTCAATGCGAAGTCGAGCGCTGATGAAGCCAAGAAGCACGAGAGTTTTGTGGAGCGGATGGTCGCCAAGGGCTACACGCAAAAGCAGGTGCGCCTGCTTTGCGAGTGGTACCTGCGCGTCCGGAAATCTTCCTAAGACGAACGTTCGAAAGTTGTAGTCTAACCCACAGGGTGCGCCAAACGCACCCTGTTTTCTTTAGGAGCTGGAAATGAGCGAACATGACAGGATTCGGGTCGATTCCGGGGCAATTGCTCCGCCTATCGACCGTCGCAAGCAAGGCGGAAAGTCAGCGGGAAACCGTGAGCGCCTCATGAAGCGCGAAAAGGGCCGGATTCAGGAAGCCGTACGGCGTTCTGTTGAAGGCAAAGGCATTCGCGATATTGGAGAAGGCGGCGAAGACGTCCGCATTCCGAGAAAAGACATTCGTGAGCCGGTGTTCGGCCACGGCCCAGGTGGCACCCGTGAAATGGTGCATCCCGGGAACAAGGAGTACGTGAAGGGCGACCGCATCGAGCGACCGAAGGGTGGCGGCGGTAAGGGTGCGGGCAAAGGTCAGGCTGGCGATTCCGGCGAGGGTGAGGATGACTTCATCTTCCATCTTTCGAAGGAGGAATTCTGGGATGCCTTTTTCGGTGACCTTGCGTTGCCGAATCTGGTCAAGACGACGCTTGCCGAGACTCCCGAGTACAAGTATCAGCGTTCGGGGTTTACGAGTGATGGCACGCAGAACAATCTGTCCATCGTACATTCGATGCGCAATTCGATCGGGCGTGGTATCGCCTTTCACAAGACCGACCGCAAGAAGCTGTTGGAATTGCTGGAAGAGCTCGACCAGCTCGAGTCGCTTTGCTATTTGAATCCCGTCGGATATGACGCAGCGCACTTCGCGCTCACCGAAGAGATTGGTGCGCTCGAGGCAAAGATCGGGAACGACCCTGAGGTCGAATCTCATGTGGCAATCGCCTTGCGTATTGCGGCTATCGAAGCCAAGATGCGCGTCATTCCGTACCTCGATCCGATCGATCTGAAGTATCGGGCGCGCGTTCGCGTGCCGATGCCGTATTCGAAGGCGGTGATGTTCTGTCTCATGGACATCTCGGGGTCGATGGATGAAGAGCGCAAGGGCTTGTCCAAACGTTTTTTCATCCTGCTGTATCTCTTTCTGACGCGGCACTACGAAAAGATCGACATCGTGTTCATCCGGCACCACACGCAGGCAACGGAGGTGAGTGAAGAAGACTTCTTCCACTCCCGTGAAACCGGTGGCACTGTTGTTTCAAGTGCGCTTGTCCTCATGGAGAAGATCATCCGCGAACGGTATCCGTCCGGCGAATGGAATATCTATGGGGCGCAAGCGAGTGACGGTGACAACTGGGGGCAAGACAGTGGTGTCTGCACCAAATTGCTCGAGCAAAGTCTGTTGCCGCTGTGTCGCTACTTTGCGTACATCCAAGTGGTCAAGGATGAGCAGGATCTCTGGAAGGAATACGCCATGTTGGCAAGAAGGAATAAAACCCTCGCCATTCGCAAGGTCAGCCAAGCGAGCGAGATCTACCCTGTGTTTCGTGGGTTGTTTGAAAAGGAGAAGGCGTCATGAAAAAGACTGTACCCAACACCCCGCTTCCTGCGGGGGAGAGGCCCGGCGAGCCGCTTCCTTCGCCCAGTGATTGGTCGTTCGATCTGATCGACCAGTACCATCGGGTGATTCGGGATACTGCGAGGCGTTTTGCTCTCGATACGTATCCCAATCAGCTCGAGATAATCACGGCCGAGCAAATGATGGATGCCTATGCGTCTGTCGGTATGCCCATCAACTACCGCCACTGGAGTTTCGGGAAGGAGTTCGTTTCCAACGAACGACGGTACATCCGCGGCGAGATGGGACTTGCATATGAGATCGTGATCAACTCGAGCCCTTGCATCAGCTACCTGATGGAAGAGAACACCATGCCGATGCAGGCTCTCGTGATCGCACATGCCGCGTACGGGCACAATAGTTTCTTCAAGGGGAACTACCTGTTCCGCATGTGGACCGACGCGGAAAGCATCCTCGACTACCTCGTCTTCGCGAAGGAATATATCGCGAAGTGCGAGGAGAAGTACGGTCTTGCCCGCGTCGAGGAGGTGCTTGACTCATGTCACGCACTTCAGAATTACGGAGTGGACCGCTTTCGTCATCCGAGTAAGTTGAGTCTTGTCGAGGAGCTTGCCCGCACAAAAGAAAGTGCGGACTATGCGCAATCGCAAGTCAACGAGCTGTGGAGTACGCTCCCGACCAAGTTGAGTGCAGCAAAAGAAGTGGTGAAGCGGCGCTTTCCGGTGGACCCCGAGGAAAACATCCTCTATTTCATCGAGAAGAACTCCCCGACACTTGCGCCGTGGGAACGAGAGATCGTGCGCATCGTGCGGAAGATCGCGCAGTACTTCTACCCCCAGCGGCAGACACAGGTCATGAACGAGGGGTGGGCGACATTCTGGCACCACAAGATCCTGAACACGATGTATGACGAAGGTCATCTGTCGGACGGGCTCATGATCGAGTTCATGAAATCGCACACCAATGTGGTGGCCCAGCCTCCGGTCGGGAGCAGGGCCTACGGTGGCATCAATCCCTATGCGCTCGGTTTCGCCATGTATACCGATATTAAGCGCATTTGCGAGGGTGGCACATGGAAGGGATTGGAGTCTGTCCCGGCCAATTTTGTGCCGAGTGATTCGCGACAGCTCGCCGAAGATCGCTTGTGGTTTCCGGCAATTGCGGGGACGGACTGGCTGCCGGTGCTCCACGAGGCGATGCACAGCTACAAGGATGAAAGTTTCATCGGCCAGTTTTTGAGTCCGAAAGTCATTCGCGATTTCCATCTGTTCGCGATCAAGGACGATGAGAACGAAGATGAGCTCGAAGTGTCAGCTATTCATGATGACTCCGGCTACCAGCGCGTGCGTGAGGCACTGTCCAAGCAGTACGACCTCGCGAGTCGCGAGCCCAACATCCAGGTCTGGAATGTTGACACGCGGGGAGACCGGTCGCTTACCTTGCTTCACACGCGAGCAGGCAATCGGCCTCTCAGCGACGACACCGACGAGGTGCTCCGGCATGTTGCCCGCCTTTGGGGCTTCGACGTGCAACTCGAAAGTGTTGCAGACGATGGTGAGGTAATGGACATTCGTGCGTGCAGGGCACCGGAGCGTGACGAAGACGACTAATCTGTTCTTGTTCGGTTAATGTTTGAGCCGCCCACATGCTGGGCGGTTTTTTCTATAGAAAATTCCCGCAGCATCGCTACGGGAATGGATCAGTCGTGATGATGTGCACATTCATCGTGAGTGGCATGCCCATCTGCATGTTTGTGGTCGTGCCCATCGTCCTTCCATCGCATGCACGCAAGAAGGGGAAGGACAATCGCGCCGACGATGATGGCCAGAACTCGGTCAACGATTGGCGAGCCAGTGAGAAACGCCACGATGACCGCAAGTGAGAGAATGCCATCCCAAAATACGTGACTGAGATTGAGCTTGTCGAGCGAGTCCTTGTCTTTGTGTGTGACGTTGTGAAGGATGCGATGCATCCACCAGTTTCCTCCTGCACCAAGTATTGCAGCGAAGAGCAGTTGCGGCGACCGCAGTGTTCCGGTTGCTCCGTTCAAAAGGTCGTATGCCGATTCGCCGGCAACGAGCAGTCCTCCTAATGCGAGAGACCACACGCCGATGAATAGCCAGAAGCGACGCTTCTTGAGAAAAATGGCCTCGCTTCCCCACATTCTCGCGAGGAGGTATGTCGTTCCTAGAAGTGGTGCAAGGTCCGTTACTCCATGCACCGTATCGGCGAGGAGTGAGCGACTAAACACGTCGAAATACAGGATCGATATCTGATAGATGGTGAGGACAATGGCAATCGCACTGACCTTCCGGTATGCGACCGATTTGGCCGGCGGGGAAGAATACATCGCGTACCTCCTGTGTGCTTATCTCAAGTCACTCTACTGTTCGCCGCAGCTTTCGTCAAAAAAGTTTTGTTGCATTATAATGTGAGCATGTTATTTACTGGAAAAGGAGACAACGGCACGACGGGGCTTTTCGGATGCGATCAGCGTATTTCGAAAGGTTCAGCTATTTCGGAAGCACTGGGCTCTGTTGATGAGATCAATTCATTATTGGGAGTTGTCAAAATGGAAGGCAACGACACGAAGGCCGTCGATGGTTTAACGTATCATGACCTTTTGTCACTCGTGCAACAGGACCTCTTTGTGGTGCAGGCGGAGCTTGCGGGGTCCGATAAAAAAATGGATGAGGTGCGCGTAAAGAAAGTAGAAGCGTGGATAGCATTGATTGAAGCGGAGCTTCCGCCCATCACCACATTTTTTGTTTCCGGCGGAACGAGGCTCGCTGCAACCTGCGACGTCGCGCGGACAGTCGCGCGTCGCGCAGAGCGCCGTGTCGTTGTTGCACTTGAAATTCCTGACCCGAAAACAAAGCCTCCACTTTTTCAATACATGAATCGTCTTTCCTCTCTATTATATGCACTCGCCCGCCTCGCAAATCATCGTGCGGGAATTTCCGAAGAAAAACCACGCTACTAATATCATGAAAAAGGTAGAGCGGACAGTGCGAGTGTCGGACGGCATGCAGCAGAATTATCAATATGTATGTACGGCGCGCGTTGGAAAAGATTTTGACCCGGAGTTTAAACCGGACCTCACTCCGAAAGAGATGCTCGCACTCGGGGTGTTTAGCGGGAAATATATGACTGATTGCCGAGAGGAATTTCCTGCGCCATGGTGGAAGAGTGCGAAGCTGGCCGGTGAAGTGCGCGACAAAAAGCTAAATTTTTTTGGAGTGCACGCATCGCAGTCGCTCTCTGTTTGGCGCGAAAACGGGTGGATACATCCCGATGATCCACGCGGCTGGTTTCAGTGGTATTGTCGCTATTACATGGGGCGCCGCATTCGCGAGGAAGACGCGCGTCAGATCAAGCGATGGAAAGCGATGGTGCGGCACGTTGCGGGGCTGAGAAGAAATTGTCGAGTCGGCGATATATTTTGTCGTCCGCGACAGCGGCAAGCATTGTTGCATTGGGCGTACGATAGTCGGAAGTTATAAAGTTGTTGGTTTTATATCCTAATATTCCCCGTCGGCTTGCCGCGTGGTTGTTGATTCGCGCGATGATAAGTGCTCTAATATAGTTACAATAATTATTTATCAGTAACTCTATTCCTTATATGAATAAATACAAATTAGCGGTAGTCGGTGTCGCCGCTCTCACCTTTTGTGGGCTCTTCGGTGTGGCATTTGCAGATCATGCATGGGCAAATTATCATTGGGCGCGTGGCGCAAACCCTTTCACTGTACAGCTCGGAGACAACGTCACGACAGCATGGGATTCGTATCTCGGTACAACTGCAAGCGACTGGAGCTCCTCAGCGGCACTCGACACCGTCGTTGTTTACGGAAAGTCGCCTTTGAAAAACTGCAAACCGGTCGCCGGTCGCGTTGAAGTGTGTAACTCAAAGTACGGCAGCAACGGATGGCTTGGAATCGCATCGGTCTGGGCAAGTGGAGATCATGTAACGCAAGGGACAGTGAAGATGAACGACAGTTATTTCAGCACCCGTACATACAACACTCCCGCATGGCGAAACCTCGTGTTGTGTCAGGAGGTAGGCCACACCCTCGGCCTCGATCATCAGGACGAATCTTTCGCAAATACGAACCTGAATACCTGCATGGACTACACGAATGACTCAGCCTCAAATCAGCATCCCAATCAGCATGACTATGATATGCTCGAAACAATCTATGCGCATCTTGACAGCGCGAGCACCGCATCGGTTGCAGTTTCGCGAAATGGGAACGATGTCGACATGAATGATCTGAGTTCGTGGGGCAAAGAGATTAGGAGGTCGAAAGACGGCCGCGCGTCCCTCTACCGTAGGGAGCTAGGAAACAGACAGCAGGTTTTCACCCATGTTTTCTGGGCAGAACCGAGACATTGATTTTTCTTAGCAAATAAGTATGATGAATAGAAATGCGCCGCAGGGTGCATTTCTATTCATGGTGGCTATGGTGTAGCGGTAGCACAGAGGCTTGTGGAGCCTTTAGTTAGGGTTCAACTCCCTATAGTCACCCCCGATGCAGAGCCCTCGAATAAGACCGAGTAGCTCTATGTTTTTTGGGAATTTGTTCACGACCGAGTAGGTTCTGGTGTCGCGTTGGGGTACCCCAATTGATAGACCGAGAAGGGTAACGTCACGCACTCTTCATGTCGAAAGTTATAAGCTATAATGATTACATCTATGACCACAAAAAGAGAATTCACCGCAGCATATCAAAAGCGTGGCAATTGGATCGTCGCGTGGATTGAAGAAGTTCCCGGGGCGAACACGCAGGCGCGCACGATGAAAGAGGCGAGCGAAAATCTTCGCGAGGCGCTTTTGATGGTACTGGAATACAACAGAAAGGTGGCAGGCAGGAGACAGTCTGTTCCCGTTGAACGCAAAACCCTCCACATTGCCGTTCCCGCATGAAGCGCTCAAAACTCATTGCATATATTGAGGAACATGGATGTTGGTTTGAGCGTGAGGGAACCCGCCACACACTCTACGTGAATCCGAAGAATGACCAAAGCTCGGCAATACCGCGTCACACCGAAGTGAACGATTTTCTTGCCGAGAAGATCTGCCGCGACCTCGGGATACCAAAGATCAAGGCGAAGAAGTAGGAAATGGAACCGGCATACGATCTCGATAAGATAAAATTCGGGACAGACCCCACGACTTTTGAGCGTGCGGTAAAACTTTATGGGACTGGCAAGGTCACAAACTTTTCCGAAGATATCGGCGAATATTCCGCTACTGTCCTCGGCAGTAGCCCCTATCGTGTATTTGTATCAGAAAGACAGTACGATCGCGGAGATTGTGAGTGCTATATGGGGCAAAACGGGGAACTCTGTAAGCACATGGTGGCGGTGGCCATCTGTGCGACGGCGAAAGGGAAGAAGCTGTCGGACAATGACAAAAAGATCACGGCTTCGCCCGCATGCTCGGGAAAAATCGGCCCGCTCTCTGGCATTGAGCTGAAAGAAAAGAAACGCGAAATTTCTGTGGCACTTCGATATATCAAGGCATATACCGGACCATCACGAACATGGTTCGTTTATCAGAACTCGCTTAGCGAAGGATGCGCCCGCCTCTCTGCAGTTGTCTCAGAATTCCCAGTCGGAATCGATGCAGCAAAACTACTCGTTGACATACTTCTTCGTTTGGACAAGAAACTCTCAAGTGGTGGAGTTGATGATTCCGATGGCACAGTCGGAAATTTTATGACTGACACCGTCGAAGTGCTAAAGCGTTTTTCTGAGATTGAACCATCGAGCAAACAGGCACTCGCTACTTTAGTTGGACAGTCGACTTGCTTTGGCTGGGAGGAATCGCTCGTCAGCATGCTCGTTAGAGAAAAAGTGGCCAAAAAGAAGGATATTTGATATTTTTATGAAGTTCTAGACCGAGAAGGGTTCGAAGCCTGTCCATCACGGCACCACCGACAGAGAGACCCAAGAGGCGACCGAGAAGGGTCGCTTTTTGGTATTAAAAGTTCTAGACTCTGTAGGTCATGTTACCAATTACTCCTATATCCTGACGCTGAAGCACTTGCTTCAAAAGAGAATGAATCAAACAAATCGAACCCCAGAAGAAAGATAGTCAATTTAAATAAAATGCCACAATGTATTTATTGTCTTAAAAAAGAGAGTGAAGTAACTTTTAAAAAAAGGGAACACGTAATACCCTCGTCTTTAGGTTCATTTCAACCACTTAACCCCACGCTTCTTGGTGGCGATGGTCTGGTGTGCGACACCTGCAATGGTGAAGTTTTTAGTCCGCTTGAAACCCTTTTTATGGAGGATACGCTCGAGGGGTATATGGGCAACGGTTACGTTTAACAAGCAGAAATAGTATTATCATCCGAAATAATCTTTTTAAAATTGAAAGACTTTCTGGTTTTGGCGATCATTTTTTTGATGAGATGTTTTTCTTTCTTAAGCCAGAACACGCGAAAATAATTCCCGAAATGGGGGATCAAATCAAGATACACAGGAAGCAGGGTGGCTATAGGATATTTATTCCGGAAAACCTGTATCGTCTAAAGAAGGATTCCGGTGCTTTTCGAAAGATAAAAAAAGATATAAGTAAATTGGAGCAAAAAGATATAAGTATCTTCGGCCAAAATAAGGAGTCCGTTGCAAGAATAATCGCACTACTAAGGACGCTCGGTGTTAATTACAAAGAAAAGGAGTAACGAGAGATGCTTTTTCAGGCAGGAGAAAAGATTTTTCTTGAAGAGGATTACCATTGCACGGTGAATAAGGATATCGGCAGAGTTCTTGCAAAGATTGCTTTTAACTACTTGGCCTACTGCGCTCTGCAGGATAAAAAAATTCACATATTATATACCAAGCAGTTTGACACGATTAGGAGGTTTATTCACTCGGGGGAGGGTGACATGAAAAATGTGATTGTTTCTCCGAATGAAGAGCCAATTTTACTAGAAGAAAGAACTGATAAAAAACGCGTAATTGCTCATTTAATAAATTTTCTGCCCGAAGATGGAAAAATTGTTTTGAGGGTTACGTTTTTTGGTCAGGTTGCTGTTTACAAGATTATAATCGGCGATATTCCTGAGGAACTGAGTGATGAGCATTTTGGGTGCGCACACATCTTTGATCCTTTCGCATTATCGATTATGAATATGTCACAACGTACGCTGTATACTAAGCGGACTGCAGAGGAGATTAAATTAACGTTTGGGTTGTTTAAGAGATACTCCTAAATAAACAAACAGAAGTAAGTCCACTGTGCCACTCAAAGCTGAAAGTAAAATATATTTCCATGATCTCCACCACGACTCAAAACAATTTTTTTCCAGAATATCTTGCGTATACGATTAAAAGTCAGAAAGAACTGGAACAGGCAATTGCCAAGCACTCAAATCTCTCCAGTGCATATGTCTGGACCGCGGTAACACATAGCGACGTCAGAGAGTGGTATGAGCAAGAGTGGCCCAAGGTGAGAAAATATCTCGATAAAAACTTTCTACGTATATTTCAAACGGTCGCTGATGAGTACATACCTCGGTCATGGGAATTCCACTTAGCATCCGTGTTTCTACATCACGGTCTCAAGATGAAAGAAAAGACATGGGAAGAAGGACCTGTACTGGACCCCATTCATCAGACACCAGTCTTGTATAAGGAAATGGTAGCATTTCCTGATTGGCGCGCAAACTGCATTGGCGACATTTTGAGCGCCG
>JAYSTI010000055.1:0-121222 GCA_043719805.1 Candidatus Lloydbacteria bacterium | reverse complement strand
AGCGCCACGCCCAACGGGATACGTGTATAAAACGACAAAGAAAAAAGTGAACGACCTCTATTGCAGTTATGTGCGCAAAGTGAAAGCAATCTAATGTGTACGAGTCAGTATCAACCTAAGCCAATCATAAATCAGTGCATTTTGAATCAATGATGTACCCAGCCAAGTAGGTTCGAAGCCTGTCCATCACGGCACCCCAATCGAGAATAAGTTGAGCAAAACGCTCGCTTCGTCTTGCAGTATTAAGGTCTTTATCCAGTTCTAGCTGATTATGTTCCTCCAATAAAGAAGGATATGTTTTTTCTATTGGAACGAGCCATTTGTTAGGTACTATATGGGCTTTTTTGTCCTTTACCGAAAAGTTCTGACCAGGTGCCGAGAATATCTCCCGCTTCTTCTCAAGACTGCCAGTAAGATACTCCTTGCGTGCATAACAAGCGAAGTCGAAAGTCTTTTCTGTAAGTTCCAGCCACTTCTCGGCTCGACTTTCTGTTTCTCGCAGATTTGTCTTGGGCTTTGCTATTTTTGCCTCAAGCTCGTCTCTCCCTTTGATGAACGCCTCGTCATGTCTTTCTCACCCCAACCAAATAGGTTCGAAGACTTTCAGTCACGCCATCCCAATTGGGAAAGTTGTGCATTCCCCGTATAATGGGGCGAATGAATACACATCTCCTGTTGGTTTCGATCGTCGAAGGCCTTACTGAATTTTTGCCGATATCATCAACGGCGCATCTTATTATCGTTTCGAAACTTACTTCCATTGACCTCACGGATGCGTACACAAAATTTTACCTCCTCTTTATTCAGTTGGGGGCACTTGCCGCAGGAATCTTTCTCTTCGCAAAAAAAATCTTTTCCGATAGAAAACTTTTTGTCAATCTCTGCATCAGCTTTCTCCCGAGCGCGGCCGTGGGTTTTCTTTTCTACAAACTCTTCAAGCACTTACTGGAAGGAAACATGCTGCTCATGGCTATTGCACTTGGAGTCGGTGGGCTTGTTTTCATATATTTGGAGAAGATATTTATTCGGCAAGGTGGCGTGTCTGAGGTCGGAAATTTCGGTACTACCGAGATGACAAAGGCCGACGCATTTTTAGTAGGACTCGCACAGGCACTCGCCATCGTTCCTGGAGTATCGCGTTCCGGCATTACAATCATTGCGGGAATTCTGCGGGGAATCAGAAAAGACACCATAATTGAATATACATTCATGCTCGCTCTCCCAACACTCGGTGCGGCAGTTCTCTACGATGCATATAAGTCGAGGGAGATGCTCGCAGTTGTTCACTCGTATGGTGAACTCCTGGCAGGGTTCACGCTCTCGTTTGTCGTCGCGGGAGTTACTTTGTTTCTCCTCAAGAAATATTTATCGAAACTTTCGCTGATCTACTTCGGCTGGTATCGTATCGTTCTTGCACTATTCGTCGTCGTGATCTTTGTGATCTAATTCCTGAGCATTCATTTTGTATTCCTTCCTGCGCGGGCAAACTCGAAGTTAATCCTCTGTCGGACAATAGAGGGAGTTGGGCAGACAATTATAATCGAGGCGGTAAAATCAGTCAGCGTTTGATATACTGCCTTAGTGAAGAAATCATTTATTTTTGGCGTCCTCGCAGTAGTGCTTGCACTTTCTGCGCTGTACGTGGTTCAGAGTAAAAAAACGAGCGAAGAAAGCGCGCGACGGTTACTTGGCGAGACGGTGGAAATCGACACGGTGACTCGTGACGAATTTGGCTCAATTGGTGCAAGTACAACTCTTGTAACAAAAACCAACGGGAGCGCCGTGAATATCTCTAGAAAAACCGCACTACTCGCCGATGGATGTTTTTGGTGTGTTGAGAATGATGTCGAGGAGGTTATTGGGGTCATTGCTGCAGTTTCCGGTTATGCGGGTGGCTCTGGTGAGAATCCGACATATGAAAATTATTCCGAAAATGGTTTTCGCGAAGTAGTACTTGTGACATATGACGCAAATAAAGTCAGTTTCGCAAACCTTGTAGAGCACATCATCAAGCATGGCGATCCGACCGACCCCGCAGGTTCATTTCACGACCGAGGAGTGGAGTATGCACCGGCAATTTATTACGAAACAGACAGCGAGAAGGCAGATGCGCGAAGGGTGATAGATGCGATAGATGCCACAAAGGTTTTTGATAAACCACTCCCGCTCATTAGCATTCCCCGAGTAAAATTTTGGCCCGCGGAGGAGTACCACCAGGACTATGCAAAGAAAAACCCTATTCGCTACAGCTATTATCGCGGAGGGTCGGGACGTGATGCATTTATTGAAAAATATTGGGGTAAAAGCGCAGGAGCGTTTACTGTATCGAATTATTCAATACCACAAACAGCAATGATGAGCACGCTACCAATCGGCGCAAAATTTTGGGAGTCCTACGTTAAACCACAGAAAGATGAATTGCGTTTGAATCTCACGCCGACACAGTTCGAAGTGACGCAGGAGGAAGGAACGGAGCGTCCATTTGATAATATCTACAATTCAAACAATGAGGAGGGAATATATGTCGATGTGCTTTCGGGGGAGCCACTCTATTTATCGAAGGACAAGTTTGAGTCAGGTACGGGCTGGCCGTCGTTTGTTAAACCCATAAATGATAGTGTCGTGGCACTCAAAGAGGATAAGCAGTTATTCTCGACACGCGTCGAAGTGCGCTCTCGTTTTGGTGACAATCATTTGGGGCATGTTTTCGAGGACGGCCCCGCCGGTCGTGGCGGAAGGAGATACTGCATGAACTCTGCCGCACTGCGTTTTGTCGGAGTAGCGGATATGGAGAAGGTGGGATATGGCGAATATTTACCACAACTTAAGTAATTCTCATTCCATGCATAAATTAAAAGAAACTCTCAAAATCTCGTCCATCCCAGTACTCGTTGCGTCACTCTGCTGCCTCTCACCTGTCATACTGGTGCTTCTTGGGATTTCCACAGTGAGCTTTGCAACGTCGCTTGCTGATACGCTTTATGGAGAATACAAATGGGCTTTTCGTGGCGTGGGACTACTTGCCTTAGTTGGCTCACTCGTCTTTTATTTGCGTCGACAAATAGGCATTTGCACGTTTGATGATGTTGTCCGTCGAAGAAATGAAATTATAAACTACGTGGCGCTTACTGTTGTAGCCGGAGTGCTCGGATATCTTTTCTTTCTGTACGTTATTGTGCATTATGTTGGCGTGTGGCTGTCAATCTGGAATTAGTCTACCGGCCGGTGCCATCGACAGAGGATTAGAAATCTGTCCATGAAGGCGCGCGAATGGGGATTTCGCCCAATGATCAAGCGAGGAAAGACATTTTGGGGCCAACCTGATAGACTTTCTTTGTGGATCAGAGTCTTCTTGTCGCGGGGTGGCATCTTTTGTTGGCGCTTTTGACGGGCGTCATTATTGGGGCCGAACGACAAATCAGTAATCCGACTGCGCACGGGAGTTTGGGAATACGAGATTTTTCACTTATTGCGTTACTTGCATTTCTCTCCAGTTACTTCCAGCAGTACAATCCGTATATTTGGCCGATCGCGTTTTCAGGAACAATGATATTGGGACTCGTCATCTTTATTTTTGAATCGATACAGAAGAAGACGGAGGAGGGGCACTCACGCGCGGGCGTTACGACCATTCTTTCGTTTCCGACGGTCTTCTTAATCGCTAGCCTTGGTGTATTCAATGTCGGTTTTTGGCTCATCGCGACACTCATCTTCGCACTCCTAATCATTTTGGAGTTCAAGGAGAAGTGGCATCAATTTACCGCAACGATAGAAAAACATGAACTTGTGGATTTTAGTATATTAATTGCAATTGCACTCATTATCACTCCGCTCATTCCGGAGGGTGCAGCGTTAAAGATACCACTCTATTCTTTTGCAGAGCACACATTTGCTTTTCAGAGTCTTAGTGTTGTCACGTTCTGGAAGGTGATACTGATGATGAGTTTCATGAGCTTCATCTCGCACTTCATCACGAAGTACATCAAGGGGCGAAACGCACTTCTCCTCGCAACTTTTTTTGGCGGGTTGGTTTCGTCACTCGCAACCGTCATTTTGTTTCTTAAGGGAGAAACTCATACGGAAGATACCGACAAGCCCAATGAGCGACTTTATCTCGCGTATCTTTCTTCGAGCACCGGCTCACTCCTCAAGGATATAGTGATTCTTTTCGCAATTGTACCGTTGGCATTTTTTCAAAAAATGTTGTTCCCGATGGTCTCGGTATTTTTGGTCATGGTTGCGCTTACGTTATTCACGTTCTCTCGTGCAACTCAGATGGAAGGGGTGAAGTTTACCAACCGGCCGCTCCCACTGCACTTCATCACAAAATTTTCGGTGATATTCTCGCTGGTGATGATATTGATGGTACTTGTACGCTTTTACCTCGGGAGCGGATGGTTGGTCCCCGCATCGTTTTTGTCCGGGCTCATCAGTTCAGCCTCCGCGCTCGCATCACTCGGTGAGGCATTCAAGTATCACGAGGTCAGTGATCTGGTGATGGGTTTTGGAATATTGGCGGCACTAATAGCGAGTATTGCAGCGAAGTTCTTCGTAGTTTTTCAGCACTTGGGATTTCGACAATCGGGGAGGTTTTTTCTTCCGGTCCTCTATATGGTATGTGTCGGGGGTATTTCATTTGCCGTCTCATTTTTCTAATGACCGTTACTATAGTACTGCACCAGCGCCCCCCCACTTTGGGCGCGGTAAAATTTACATATGGATAACAATAGCAACAAAAGAAATTTAAGTCCCCAGGCAAAAATCATCGTCATCATGCTTTTTGCGGGAGCAGACCTGCTCATTGCTTACTACAAGGGAATGGGAAGCGGCATATTTGCCGGCTTTGTTTTTGCGGTGTTTGTTTATCTCAACGTGCTTCGGTCAAAAGTGCGCGATAAGCAGGACGAGCTCCATGGCGAGGAAACGAAAATTCGGTGTAAAATTTTTAGTCCATACAAAAAACGATTTCTATACGCTCTTCTTGTCGTGGTGCTCTTGAATATGATATTTTATGCCTTCGCGCGATGGTGGGAGATGCTCATTCTTTTTGACATGATATTTCTCGTCGTGTTTTTGGGTTTTCTCAGTAAAATTCGTCTCGACGCGGGCAAGAAAGAGATGTTGGCGGCGGCGCAAGAGATGGGGTTTGTATACTTACCCATTGGCGATGTTGCAAGCATTCATGGGCGTCTACAAACGCTCGGGCAAGATCTGCGCTTGGTGAATGTGTTCCTCGGTACCATTGATGGGCGACCTGCGAGAATTTTTGACTTCTACTATAAGTGGATGAAAAAGGCTGCCTATGAGGCAACGATACTCGAGACTGCCGATATTGGGACGTGTCCCTGCATGCTCATTATAAGCAAGGCAGATGCGTTCGGCGAAACATTTGTTCCATCGAAGCTCTTTCCGGGTGTCTACGTGCGACTCGAAGGGGATTTCGATAAATATTTTACATTGTTTGTTGAGCACGACGCAGAAGATGAGATACGACAGATACTCACTCCCGATATCATGGCTGTGCTCATCGACAAAATGTCCGACCTCAGCTTCATGTTTTTCGACAATAGTGCCTATGTGGTTTTGACGAATAACTCCGAACACGGTTTTTTGAAAGAAAATTTTGTCGAGCAAGTAAACAGGGCAAGATTTGTTATCGCAAAGTGGGCTCCTGCACTTTCGCGGATGAAGAGCAGGGGTTGAAAATTTGGAAATATTGTAGAGAAAAAACGCAGGATGTCCTGCGTTTGTTTTGGTGAACGTGTCGCTTAGCCGACCATGCAAGCGGTGTGCTTTGCCCGCAGAATCGGGGCGACGCGCTCCATTGAGGTGAGCAGTGCCGCAGTGCGCAGACTGACGCTGTACTTCGCGGCATTCGCGAGTACTTGTTCGGTCGATGCAGTGAGAATGCTTGCCATGGCGTCGAGGACATCTGCCTTTTCGCCGGAGGGAACGCGTTCGTCGCGGATGCTCACGTTGCGCGCCCATTCAAAGAAGGACACCGTCACGCCGCCCGCATTTGCCAGGATGTCCGGGATAACGATGACACCCTTGTCTGAGAGAATCTCATCCGCCTCGGCCATTGTCGGGCTGTTCGCTCCTTCAAGTACGATTTTCGCGCAAACCTTTGCGGCGTTCTTCTTCGTGATGACATGCTCGAGCGCAGCCGGAACAAGAACATCGATATCCTTCAAGACGAGCAATTCGTCATTGGTGATACTGTCTCCACCAGGGAAACCGAAAATGGTTTTTGCATCCCGTTGATAGGCACGGAGCTTCGCAATGTCGAGGCCGGCCGAGTTGTAGACGCCGCCGTTCACATCGGAGACGGCGATGACTGGGTGCCCGTGAGTCTCGGCGCGGTTGACGAAGTGCGAGCCGACATTTCCGTAACCCATGACGGCGAGGCGTGGATGCGCATGTGCCATTCCGAGTTTCTGCATGGAATGCTCGAGTACCGCCATCGCTCCGTAGCCGGTCGCTTCGTTTCTGCCTTCGAGGCCGTCCATTCCGTAGCCGACGGGCTTTCCGGTGACGACACCTGCGAAACGCGCATCTTCACGGTCGCGACGCAATTGGGCATAGCGTTGCCTGATCCAGTTCATGATTGTGGGATTTGTGCCCACATCAGGAGCAGGGACGTCGCGGAACGGTCCGAGAATGTTTCGTTCGTTCAGCGCGTCGACAAAAGCCTCGGTGAGTGACTTCAGCTCTTCCATCGTGACAGTAGTCGGGTCAACGGCGATGCCGCCCTTCGCTCCGCCAAATGGGATGCCGGCAAGCCAGCACTTGAGACCCATTTCCATTGCGTGAGCCTTCATCATGTCGGTGTTCACCAGCGGGTGATAGCGGATGCCGCCCTTGTACGGCTGGCCATTCTGCGGACCGCGATACCAGATGCGTACGGCGCGGAATTCCTTCGGCGTGCCGTTTGCTCCCCTAATCTGTAGTGAGCCACCCCACTCCATCTTGAAAGTGGTCAGTTTTTCGACCATCCAGTCTTCGAGCCCCAACACTTCCGCGGCGTTCCGAATACGAACGACGATGTTGTCGAGGTGCCGTGTTGCAACTTCCTTATGCGAGGACATTTAGCTCTCCTTGAGTACAGTCCGAATCCAGACTACACCTAGGTGGGAAATATTGCCAATAGGTGTATGTGACGAAGCGAATTGTGGTTTTTTACTCCGGTTTGACGCGGATGGGCGTGTGTGAACTGTGGTGGCGGTAGTTTTTCCCAAAGGATTCGCTGACCTGTGTGACGAGCGCCTTCTTTGCCTGTACATCCAGGAAGAGGCGGAAAAGGAGTCGACGGCGAGGTTAGGCAATTCACCTTGGGGGTGGTCGTGGGCTTCGTGCTCATGTGTGACAGGAGAAAACCTCCATTTAGACCAGGTAGGGTATTTCGGCCCTATCGCTTCACACTACGAGAACGTACCGCAACGTCTTGTGACGAGGCTGGTTCCGTACAGTGCTTGCAGGCGTTTCCAAGTAGTGCGTTTTGAATCCCTATCCTGGTGTGGGGAGATTTTCCACTTCCGGCCGAAGTGGTAGTATGTATCTATGTTAGATATATTCGCCATTTTTGGGGCAAAGTATTTATTTTTAGCATCGTTCCTGATTGCCGTTATTTGTGCACTGACGCTTTCGAAGGAGCAGCAGAAAAAACTTTTCTATTTTGGACTTTTGGCTCTTCCGTTTATTTACTGCATCGCAGTTGTCGCCGGATATTTTTATGTAAATCCAAGACCGTTCGTCGTCGAGAATTTCATTCCGCTTATTCCGAATGATGCAAGTAACGGTTTCCCGTCTGACCATACGCTACTTGTTGCGGCGATAGCGGCGGTGTTCACTTTTTTTCACAAACGCGTGGCGCTCGCGCTGTGGACGATCACCCTGCTTGTGGGAGCGGCAAGAGTCTATGCGGGAGTTCATCACGTGATTGACGTTCTTGCCAGCATGCTCATCGCCATCGTGGGGGCGTTCGTCGTGGCATGGCTTCTTGATTTCATTGAGAAGAGAAGCGTCCGCTAAGAGCGTGTTACCATAGATAGTACATGGCGATTCGGCACCTCCAGCTTCACATTCCCCAATTTACCCCCGAGGCGGCACTTTTTTCCGTCGGCCTGATGATATTTTTCTTCGTCATCTTTGACGGAGTCTTGATGTATCTTGCGCCGATAATCATTACTGAGTCGGGCATCTCCGCGAGCATGATGGGTCTCATCATCGGCTCATCTTCTGTCGCGGGAATGCTCTTTGATATTGTGCTCTGTCGCGCGTTTGCGGATACAAATTATCGCCGGATGTTCCTCCTTATGCTTATTGTCGCCGCGCTCTACCCGCTCTTTCTCTTCGGGGGGACAACAATCTCTATCTATATCATCGCCATGGCAATGTGGGGATTTTATTATGATTTCTATAATATCGGCACACTGGATTTCGTTGGTCGTACCACGGAGCCGTCGCGACATGCAACGAGTTTCGGCACGCTCCGCATGTTCGAAGGTTTCGGATATCTTCTTGCGCCATTTGCAGCAAGCCTCCTATTGCTCTATTTCCACCCCGGACCACGCATGCTCCTTGTGGTTGCATTGCCGCTTTTGCTTTCAGCATTCCTCTATTTTATTGTAGTAGCGCGTCGCGGAGTAGAAATGGATCAGTATGGCTTGGTTCCATCCAAAGACGCCCTATCTTTTTTTGCGGAAATGCATTTATGGAAAACACTTGGCATCGTACTTCTCCCAATTTTGTCTCTGACCCTTACAATCAACATCATCGATGCCGCCATCTGGACAATCGGGCCGCTCTTTTCACAGCACCTCGGAGCGATGAACGGCTTTCCGGGAGGCGTACTCATGACCGCCTACGCACTCCCTCCGCTTCTGGTCGGATGGGCCATAGGTAAGGTCACGCGAAAATTGGGAATGAAATATACCGCACAGGCGGCGATAGGTGTCGGCTCGCTCCTCCTTATTTGCGCCGGCCTTGTTTCATCGGCATATCTCATCATTGGACTGGTGTTTATGGCTTCCTTTTTCCTCTCTATTGGATGGCCTTCGATAAACGCAATCTATGCGGAGCACGTCAACGGCGCCCCCGCGCAGAGTAAGGAAATAGAGACACTTCAGGACTTCTTTACGAATTTTGGAGACATTGTAGGTCCCATTGCGGGGGGATACATGGCACAATATCTTGGTTTCGCTGAATCATTTGTTGTGCTCGGCGTACTCGGCGCAGGGATTGCTTTCTCTCTTTTTTTGATTACTCCGCGCATCGTTCCTGTGTATGTGTAATGAGTAATAAAATTTCACGAATAAAAAAACCGCAGCCCTTGCTGTGGTTTGTTGCTTATTGTCCGTGGAAGCAGGCCGTGAGCCATTTCCAGAAAAGCCTTCGGAAAATGCTGACACGTCTTTGCACGTAGCCGTTTGATGCACCATTGCACCATGGCAGGACAATTGGGACGTAGACACACACGGTGTATCCTTCCGCGATGAGGCGACGACCAAGTCCGGCCCAAAGCCCGTAGAGCATCTGGATGGCGAATTCACTTTTTTCAACGCCACGATTCTCGGCGGAAAGGAGCACTCGTCGCAAAAGTCTCTCGTCATGCATTGTTGCGAGGAAAGGATGTTTCTTTCTCGCGAGGCACTCGAGAAAATATTCCTCGAACCTTCGCTCGATTGTCGCAGTATCGACAAGTCTCCCCTCTTCCTCGCTGTAGACCCCTGCACCTTTGACTATCCGCACGGGGTGATCGAGAAGACGGTGGTATCTCGTGAGCTTCGGCAGGTCTCTGATGTGCATGGGAACTGCGATGCGCAACAGATGGCGGAGATGCGGAAATTCATTTGAAAGATGTGTGATTACAAGGAAGGTACGCGCAATAGTCTTGGTCGACTCGGCGTCAATCTCAATCTCGATGAACGTCTTTCCGTGTGCTTCATTTCTGGCGGCAACAGCGAGCAGGAGCGAACGCAGTTGTTTCGCAAATCGCCCATCGGTAACATTTGGAATTTCCACTGATGCGTCGAGGCCGAGCGATGTCGGCTTGATGACGATATTCCCATACCCGCCGTCATGCATTTCTCGGAGCAGGTCGTCATAGAATCTTCGGACCTTTGCGATGAGCATGTTGTCGCCCACATCCTCGACCATGACATCAAAGGAGACTCGGAATCCCTCACGGCGCAGTCGCTCGGTCTTCTTGATTGCATCGGCTGCGTCATTGACCGAAAGGACGACGAAGTGCCTCATAATCGGACTGAAGGTGACATAAAGCAGCCAGTCGACGAGTCGGGCGATGCGTGGAGCAAGTTTGAACATATTCCCTCGCTGAAAGTAAAAGATATCTCTCTTAGGATTAGCATAGTCGCGCGCTGATGTCCAAGAATATCTGTGTTCTTTTCCAAGTGGACAATCGGGGCTAATTCGCGTAAATTTTATCAAGTGTTTTATGTGTGTGGGGTGAAAAATGCGCTTCCTGATGATCGTCTCCCTTGGTCTTGCCGGGGTATTGGATCTTGCGGCGGGATTGTTCTTTGTCTATATGCTTGGCGAGTATTTGTCGTACCCGCTCTCGTGGTGGCAGTATGCTATCGGGGCTTTCCTTGGTGCGTCGCCCGATATTGACCTCCTGCTCGGTTTTTTCGGGAAGGACCCTGATTATCATCACGAGCATCTGACCCATCGTCCAATCCTTGGCATTCCATTTGCAATCGCAATCGGGTGGTTCATTGGCGGAACATTTTGGGCGCTGGCTGCCGGGGTAGGAGTATTCTGGCACTATCTTCACGACACAAAAGGATTTTTGCTCCTTTATGATAACGGAATCGGATGGTTTTGGCCGTTCTCCCGTAAGTATTGGGGCGTTCAGAATCTTCGAGTGGTCGGGGAAGACCTTAAGGAATTCATCCAAAAGGAAGAAACAGGGTTCAATACAATCTACGCCTGTTACCTTGGGCCCACCCAAAGAGCACTCACGGAGCTAATCCCGACAGGGCTCCTCCTTGGGTATGTGGTCGGCAATTTGTTCGCCCACTCTCTTGGCGCTCTCGTCGCCGCGCTCTTCTATATGAGCATCATTGCTTTGTGGGACGCGTGTCGCCATATCATGTTTGCAAAAAACTAGTGAAACACCCTGATTCGTCATGGTGTTTTTTGTACTGCTTGATTTCACCTGCGCCATTGTTTTCGGGCAGATTATTGCCGGAACATAGTAGCATCACATCTGCGAAGATTTTTGTGCGTGAAATTGATATAATTTTAGCATGGAAAATACTCAATTGGGAGGAGATACTCCGCGCGGGATTTTATTCGTAGCGCGGGTAAGAGACTTTTTGTTAAACGGTGCGAAGAAACATTATAAGCTTGGGCTCATTGTTGCGGCAGTTATAGTAGTTGGTGCGCTGTCGGTCGTTTTTGTGGACCGCAATAAGGCGCACGATCTGCCGATCGAGCAGTACGCGCTCGTCGCTGATAAAATTTCCCAAAGTGCTCCAATCGCAATCGCGCTCCCTCCCGATACCACCTTTGCAAATTTTGATCCCAAGCAGGAGCTTTCATTTTCACCGGACATAAAAGGGACGTGGGAGCCCCGCGCAACCTCTTCGGGGAATGTGTATCGCTTCCTCCCCGCAGAAAAGCTTGCCGTCGGCGCATACCACCTTGTGACATTGAACGCTCCGGAAATGAAGATGGAAAAAATGTTTTCCGTAGATAAGGACCCGTCAGTGCTGGCAATTTTCCCCAAGCAAGAGACCGAGGTCAACGAGTACTCGAACGTCACCATCATGTTCAGTCGGCCGATGGTCGCACTCAGCACACTCTCGGAGAACGCCGACATTCTTCCTCCGGTCGACATTACCCCAAAGACGGAAGGGCGGTTTAAATGGATAACCACACGCACGCTACAGTTCATTCCGGCAAAGCGGTTATTGCGTTCGTCGGCGTATACAATCAGCGTGAAGGAAGGACTCCGCTCACAGGACGGAGTAAACGTGCCCGCGTTTACGCACGCATTTACGACGCGCACACTCAACTATCAGAATGCCGGCATGCGCAATGCGTCAACATTCTCAATTACACACGACCAGCCTTATCGTATGTATTTCAATCAACCATTTGATCTTGAGAAAACGCGGTCGCAGATAGCAGTGACTTCGCAGTCGACGTCATTCCCGGTCCCATTCGTTGCTGCTTACGGCACGCGCGATGTCACCGATGAAAAAACAGGAAAGACGCGCACGTTGACAGACCAGTCCGTACTTGAAATATTTCCCGAAAAAGATACGTACGGAAGAAAATATCTTTGGGATTTTGATGCAGCATACGGCGTTACCATTTCGGGGGCCACTCCACTTGAGGGGGACATGAAGCTTTCCTCCGCTCTCAGCCAGGCTATCTATGTCACGCCAATCATTGAGAGTGTCACCGCAGAGTCACCACGGAGTAATCTCGTGACAACTACATTGTTTGATCCGACCGGTACGTTGATTCTTCGCGTGAGCGAACCAATTGACCTGCGCACATCGGACATCATCGGGAAGGGAGTAAAAAAAATTGTATACGGGCAGATGTGCCCGGAGCCCGCCCTGGGAGAAGAGGTTTCCACAGATCCGGGAGATTGTGCAAAAGTAGACGACAAAAAAAATCTTATCATTAGCTTTGCGGCGGAGGAGTTTGGCATGGGGGAAACAGGCGCGATAACGATAGTCAAATTGGTGAACACGGACGGCATCACTCTTAACACAAGTCCGATTGTAAAAACATTTACGACGTTTCCAAAGTTTGCCGTTGTGCGCACGACACCAAAGGACGAAGCATTGGATGGAAGTCTCACTGAAATCCAGATATGTAGTACTAATCCGCTCGTTGCGCCGATGGACGATGAGTTTTATAAAAAAATTCGTTCGAATATGATGATCGGGCTTTGGAACTGGGATAGGTCATTCCTCGTCACGCCAAGTTCCTATCAGCAAGAGCGTTTGTGCCCGGTCGATACATTTCAGACGACGATACGCTATGGGCTGGTGCCGAAGTTTGCATATGAGCTCACGCTGGACATTGATGATCCGTTTGGCCAGCACCTTACGGAAAATATTCACTTCACCACCAGAGATGCCGACCCGTTGGCAAAGGGGTTTTCACATTTGCAGCCAACAGTGGTGATGACGCCACCTGAGCGCACCACCCTTACCTACGGTCTGGATTTCATGACTGAAATGGATATGACGATATGCAAAGTCTTGCCGGAGACAATGCTTCGCTATCGCACATTTACTCCGGGAATTGTGCGAGGTCCCGCAGTACTTGACTGCATCGAGCAAATGTCCAAACGCATCGTCCTCCCCGAATCATATGCGACGCGAAAATATTTGCAGGTGGACCTTCGCGATTATTATGTGAACCCAATAGGAAATTATGTGCTTGTTTTTTCTCATCCTGACTACCGTCGTGTTGCGAACGAATACGTCGGAGGGAGCTACAAGCAGGTGCTCGGCGAGCAGTTGTTTGAAAAAACCTACATAACGGTGACCAATCTCGCGGTTGGTTCAAAGCAAGTAGAGCGTGGCGGCGGATATTATGATTCTACTGGTGGTCTTCGTAACGCATTCATGAAAGAAAAGTGGCCGACAAATCTGTACTGGGTGAATGATTTTAAGAGCCTCACGCCTTCCGTTGGAGCAGTCGTCACTCCGTATGTCGAAGGAGAGAAGACCATAACAAAGCTTGCCGCACATCGCACCGATAAGGAAGGAATCGCGGAGACGCCCTCTGCAGATAATGTCATCGGAGCGGTGGTCACTATGGGTAGCGATAGCGCGATTGTGAGTAATTTGAGCGACGCACTTTCGTGGGCACAGAATGCGGGACCCGCCCGTCGTGAATATGTGTATACGGACCGACCAATATACCGCCCCGGAGACACGGTGCACATAAAAGGAATCTCGCGTATTGGCTACGATGCGAAATTTGAAGCAGCGACGGGGCAGACGAAGCTCGAGATTCGCGATGCAAAGTATGATATCGCGCGGACGCTTGATTGTACCTTTAGCAAAAACGGCACGTATGAATCTTCTTTCGTCATCGACGGAAAAGCACCGCTTGGATATTATTCAGTGAGTTCGGATACCGGCGGTTACTGGTCATTTCAGGTTGAGGAATATGTCGCACCGCAGTTCAAGGTTGAGGTGACTCCAGACAAAGAGGAATATATTTCCGGAGAAACAGCCGCGTTCAATATCGCCGCGGATTATTATTTTGGTGTTCCGGTACAGAGCGGAGACGCGGAATATCGCATTGTCGCACAAGACTATTATTTCGATCGCTATCAGGACGGATATTTTAGTTTTGGAAGAAGTTGGTATGACAACGAAAACGGCTGGTACGGTGACCACTTTGTTGCATCAGGAAAGTTCAAACTCGCAAGGAATGGAAAGGGGGTAATCAGCAAAGAGTTAAACATTGACAAGCTTTTTACGGGAAATTACAAAAACCAGAGCAAAGTAGTGAGCGTGTACGTCACGGTAAAAAATGAGAACGGACAATCGGTGACCAAGCACGAGTCGTTCATCGTGCATCGCGGCGCATTCTATGCCGGACTTTCCATGGATGATTACTTTGTGGAAACAGGAAAGCAGGGAGTCGCGCGCATAAAAACTGTGGATACTAGGGGCAAGTCAGTAGCGATAGACGCACTCACGCTCACGCTCGATAAGGTTGAGTGGAAATCATATAAACGTCAGGAGGTGGATGGGAATTTTTACTATCGTACAGAGCGTGTGAAGACCGCCGTAAGTAGTACAAAATTGAGTACCGACACGAACGGTGACGTGGGCTATCCATTTACTGCTGGAGAGGCGGGGGAGTACGAGCTCACTGTCGTCGGCATCGATGCGCAAGGAAATAGCATTTCCGCACAGTACGCATTCTATGTTTCCGGAGGGTCGGCGGTCAGCATACGCCCGACGAACAATGCGACATTGGAATTAGTTGCGGCCAAGACCGATCTGGCAGTCGGTGGAGTAGGCACGTTCGTGATTAAGTCGCCGTACCCGCACGCAAGGGCGTTGGTCACACTCGCGCGCGGCAACACTTATGAGCACAAAGTCATCGATGTAAATTCGCAACTAACTGAATATCGTTTTACCGCGACCGAGCAATACATTCCCAATGTTGTTGCAAGCGTACTCCTACTCTCGCCACTTCCGGAAATAAAATACGGCGAAGTGCACTACAGTATCGGCGCAAAGGAAAAAGAGTTGACGATAGAGATCATCCCAAGTAAAAAAACATATTTGCCCGGCGAGAAGGTGAGCCTCGCGGTGACGGCAAAAGATTCGAAGGGAAATCCCGTGCAGGCCGAGCTTTCGATTGCTGTCGTCGACATGAGCGTGCTTGCACTTGTCGGAAATCCGAAGAAACAGCCGGTGACGTTCTTTTACAATGGTGAGCCGCTGACTATTCGCACTGCGATGAATGTAAAGAATATTCTCAATATTGCGGAGATTCCCATCGGCACAAAAGGCGGCGGCGGAGGCGACGACCTTGAAAAAAAGAAGCGTGGTGTGTTTCGTGACACGGCGCATTGGGAGGGCGTAGTTCTGACCGACGCAAGCGGAAAGGCAGGTGTTGAATTTACGCTTCCGGATAATCTTACAGAGTGGCAGGTGGAAAGTGTCGGCGTGACGAAGGAAACGAAGATTGGTGTCGGGTACAGTGACTTTACTGCGAGGAAATCCGTCATGGCAGTGCCGCTCAAGCCGCGATTCATTCTCCCGGGGGATAGTTTTTCTGTGGGCGGAACCATATTCAACGAGTCTGACCAAATGCAGAAGTTGAACGTTTCCGTGACTGCACCTTCGCTTACCTTCACAGGGAGTCACGAAGCGACAATTTCGGTTGAACCGCACACCTCAATAAGTATTTCGTTTCCTGTAGTCGCACCGGAATCGGTCGTCATGGGAAATCACGAGTTTACGCTTCTCGCAAAAAATGACGTGTATGAGGATGTCGTCTTGAGCACCTTTCCTATAGAGCGAAACGATACGTATGAGTTTAGCGTCACTGCAGGGCGTGTGACCGATGCAAATTGGAAAGAACAGCTTTATCTTCCGAAGAATGTCGTTGCCGATCGGGGAGAACTTACTGTTTCGATAAGCGCGACGATGGCGTCCCTGCTTGATAGTGCAGTAGAAGGGATGATAATTTATCCGTATGAATGTAGCGAACAGGTCGCAAGCAAATTGCGTACGATTGCCATCGTGAAACAAAATGCACAGTTATTCGGCACGACAACACCGATGCTACCGAAGCTCGTCGCAATTGGCGCAACGCAGTTTACGATAGACCAAATCGTGCAGAATGGATTGGCGAAGTTATATCAAAATCAGCTGCCGGACGGTGGGATGCCATATTATGCAAATCTCCCTCCTGACTACGGAGTGACACTTGAAACACTTGAAACGTACATCGATCTGAAAAAGGCAGGCTACGCGATAGACCAGAGTAAGTTTGCACAATCGGCGCAGTATGTATTTAATTTTATCAATTATCCTCGCGCGGATAGGCCTCTTTCGAGCGAGGACATCATTGCCGGTTCGTATGTGCTTTCGAAGGCCGGAGACGCACAATACACGAGTGTCGCGATGCGAGCAAAATTGAATACGTACGCAAACGACAAAGCGTTGGTGCATGAGGGTCTGAGTACTCCCGCACTCGCATATCTTGCGATACTCTCGACAAAAGAGAAATTCGGCATGTTCGCTACCTCACGATTGTTCGCAGAGTTCGAGAACAGAAGTCACATCGATGCGCGTGGGACGACCATTAATGTGAATGCGGCGGTGCCGTCCCGTTTTTCTGAAAACGCAATTGCAAATACCGCACTTGCATTGAAGGCGTTTTCTGAGGCTGAGCGCGATTCACCACTCTTGGAGGGGTTCATTCGGGCAATCAAAAGCGGAAAATCGCACGATGGAGGATGGTCGTCGACATACAATTCAATCACGGTAATTGATGCGGTGACGGAGTATCTGAAGTGGACGAATGAAGCAAGTGCACAAATGAGCGTCGCGGTGTCGCTCGATACACAGCCGATTATTTCTACTGAGTTCAACAAAAAAAATATACTCACGGCGCATGCGACCAGTGTCCCGATGGGCATGCTTAAAAAAGGAGAGAGTCAGACGATACAATTCCTGAAGAAGAATCTCGGACTTGCAAATGACGCATATTATTATGACATGCTGCTCCGATACTATCTCCCCGCCGCATCAATTGCTCCGCGCGACGAGGGTTTCAGTGTGCAGCGCGCATTGTATCGAGCAGACGATACGGAGTTTGCTCACCCCGTCACCGAGGCGATACAAGGGGAGGTACTGCATGGGAGAATCATCCTGAGCACACCAATAACACGCTTCAATGTTGCAATCGAAGACTTTATCCCCGCGGGTGTCGAGATTGTCAATCAGCGGTTACTCACCGAAGACCAGAGTCTGGGAAATGACAACACCTCTCGTAGAGACTACGGAGTGAATAATGGCGCACGAGGCTCCAAGTCATGGTTTGGGCAGAGTCTTGCGGGGATATTCTCCTTCGGTGGAAAAGCCGTAGGGCCGAGTAGTGAGACCGACGGCGTGCTCGATGATGCTACATATGGAAATAGAGACAATGCGATGGGGCCACTCTATCCAACGGCGATTGAGGCTCATGATGACCGCCTCTTTGTCTTCGTCAGCCAGCTTAGTCAGGGAGAGTATGTCTATGACTATTATGTGCGGGCGCTTATTCCGGGGACATATCAGTACCTGCCGATGGTGGTGAGTGAAATGTATACACCGGAGAATTTTGGACGCACTGCAGGCGGTACGTTCACGGTCATAAAGAAGTCAGAATAACGACGGTCACTCTACGACATGAAGGTGGAGGGTTGCAACAAGCAGTCCTCCTTTTTCATTTGCTTCAATAGTGTAGTCTCCTGCTTCAGTTGGGGACCAAAATATTTTTTCGCCATCACCCAAGATTTTTCCGTTTACCCGCCACGAGAGGGACTTCGTTGCGCGAAGTGGTACGCTCATTCCATGTTGATACTGAAGCACGTCCTTGTCGTGCGGCTCAAGTATTGTTTCGTGGTCTTTCATGATGTTGCGCGAATATTCCACATCGTCATCGATGAGTCCAAGAGAACGACCGTCTTTAGTTTCAACGTCAACGATTGCGCTTGTCTCAAATGCTTGAGGTTGAATGTCTCCACGTGCCAAGAGTAGCGTCATCACATCATTCCATATTTTTCCTGCGCCTCGCGCTCCCGTCAGGAGGTCCATCGGTTTGTTGTTGCTGTTGCCAATCCAGACCACGACGACAGCGTCCGGCGTGTATCCGACGGTCCAGCTGTCGTGATAGTCATAGGACGTCCCTGTTTTGACCGCGTACTCGGCAAAGGGAAGATTGAGATTTCCCTCAAGCCCAAATTGCTCGACTCCCATGAGTCGATCAGAAAGCATTTTGTTGATGAGCGCGGTGGTCGTCGAATAAAATATTCGTCGAGGCTGCGTCGGCAATATCGACATGGGAATCTCCATGGCCGTCCCTTTTAATAATTCAAGCGGCGCGAGCATTCCATTTCGCGGAAAAACCGTGAAATAGTGCGCGAGTAGTAGCGGATTCATTTCGAGTCCGCCGAGCGCGACAGAAAGTTGGTATGTATCAAACGATTGTCGCGGAATAAATCCGAGCGTATCTTTCATGAATGTTCCAAATGCGTCAACGCCGTCAAGTTGAAGCGCCCGCACCGCCGGGACATTCAGGCTGTTTGAGAGCGCGTAATGCAGGGTCACATCCCCGCGATAAATCCCATCATAATTTTTTGGGTAAAATGCATATCCCGTACCAATTTCGTAGCGGTATTCCGTGTCGTCAATTAAGGAGTACGGCCGAGCCCCTGCTTCAATCGCTTTGCCGTAAATATACGGCTTCCATGTTGAGCCTATCGGTCGGGGCGATAACGCCATGTTGATTTGATTCCCGTCAGCACTCCCGTACGGATTAGGAGTCCCGACAAGCGCGAGTAGGCTATTCGGTTCCGCATTTTTTCCCAATTTTATGACGACGACGGCCGCATTGGAAACGCTATTAAACTGCTTCGTACCTAGTTTGTCGTGAACAATCTCGCGAATTTTCGCAGTGAGTTCTCTGTCGACGGAAAGTGTACATGCATGGCCGCAATTTGCGGGCGGCGCAAGCGATGCGAGTTCAAACATCGCCGGGTCTTTCTTTGTCTCACGAACTGCGCGGGGGATACTCGCGTAGGCGGATATTTCCGCTACCCCGATGCGTTTTCCCAGCCCTGTTGCACGCACGGTATTACCCGCGCTACCTGGTTGAAACGAGGGGGCACTGAGAAGTGCGATTAGACGTACGATTTCTCCGTCTGTGAGATCTGCGGTATTTTTTCCGAAATAGTATTGCGACCCACCCTCGATTCCTTCAATCTGATTGCCGAAATATGCCGTACTTAAATACATGGTAAGTATCTCGTCTTTTGGCGTATAGAGTTCAAGTGCCATCGCATAGAGCGACTCCGTAAGTCTGTTTAGTGTAGTGCGGTTATTTTCGTGACCAAGGAGATTTTTTACCAGTTGCTGTGTGATTGTGCTCCCGCCGGCGTGTACTCCATATACGAATGAGTGGAATAGGCCGCGCACGATACTTCCGGGATTAATCCCCGGATGGTAATAAAAAAATTTGTCCTCCTTTTTTATAATGAGCTCTCGCACACGTGGGGTGCTTGTGCCAAGGGTCATGTAGTGGCCTCGTTGATTTGGTAGACGCTCCAGCAGTTCTCCTTTGCCGTCAAGTATCTGTTTGGAAATTTCGCCATCGTAAGCGGTATGAAGCGTGGAGTTCAATTTTCCGGTTCCGAGCAAAAGCATCAGCAGCAGCGCGCTGGCGGCGATAAGTAGTCCGCGCTTTCTTTTTGCAATTGATTTTTTGAGTCGCATCCACGATGAGATGCTTGCCCCCCCTCCGCCCCTGTGTGTTGCAGAGTTGTTCCGCCTAACGAATTTCATACATTCAGTCTAACCCGTGATGAGTATTCTTCAAATCTTTCGTCTGAGGAGTGCTCATGTCGATGACTTCAAAATTATTTGACCATAGTATTGAAATAGATTGCGAATAGGCTAACGAAGGTACTTGCGGTGGTAATGCAAAACGCGCAATGCGGATTGATCTATCCCCGCTATCCGGCGACTCTTTGTCCAATATTCGGGCGTGAGATATAATAGCGCACACAGTCGACCCGCTCTCTTGGTGTGTTGGGATGCGTATATTTTATGACCGGAATAGCGCTAGTTGTTTGAAGCAGCATTTTGCAAGTCACTGTCTTCGACCTTACGATAGGGTGTGTCCTCGCAGTGAGTTATTTTATAAAGGAGTTATTTATCATGGGAACATTTTTCGATACCACTTCACTCCTCGTCGTCATCGTACTTTTACTCCTCGCCGGAATCGGTATTTTCTTTTTCGCGGTGACGCGCGGAGCACTTCTTGTGCGTGCGTGGATTGGAACATCAAAAGGACCGACGGCCCACGTGTATCCTGCATATTCAGAGATGTGGTTGATTACGCTTATCGATTTTCAGCCGCTCATTTCCGCAATACTTTTGTTTCAATACGAAAAACTCGTCAGCCGTATCGTTGACGAGCTAGGGCAAACTGTGCTCGCCGGCAAAACTGTGCTCGTAACTTCGTGCGCGTTCGGAAATGTCCTTTCACGCGTCGTGCGTGCCTCCATCGAATGTGGCGCACGGCGTGTGATTGTGGTGGACATTATCAAGAACGAACTTCTGCACGCAGCTCGGAAGCTCAGGGAGTTTCGCAAAAAGACCAAGTTTGTCGAAGAAAACGCTATGCACATGCAGCAAGAAAGCAGTTCAGTCGCCGTTAATGTGATATTTTTTCTTCTGCACGAGCTTCAGGACCACCGGAAAGAGGAGGTACTCCAAGAGGCCGGCCGCGTGGTCATTTCAGGTGGGAAGCTTATTCTCGCCGAGTTTCACTGTCCGGACGCGCTCTTCATGCGCATGCTAAGTCGTATCTATTTTTACGTCTTCGAGCCGTACGGACTGGCGCTTTGGGATAGTCATGACCCGGTGAAGCTTCTCGAGTGCTCCGGACTATGGACGTGTGAACGGACGACCTATTGCTTCGGAAATTTCCAAGTGATCGTTGCCACGAAAAGGTAGGTCGAGTGAGCAGTTATTTGTGACGAGAGACACGAGCAACTCCCCGGATTTTTCGTAGAGTAAACATGGCCAAAAGATTTATTGGCAAAGTATTGATATACTCAAAGAATGAAATATAAGGATTTTTTGGTGACCGTAGTGGAGTGCCCGTTTTGCGTTCTAGGGCAACGCGTAGTTACCGAGAATGAGAATGCATTCCTCACCTACTCCCTCGCACCCTACCGCCCGGACCATCTTTTGGTCATCCCGAAACAGCACATCGAGCATGTTCTCGATATCTCTGAAAAAATGATGAACGACCTCGATGCATTGCAGCGAACCGGCGTGCGCATGTTGAATAAGCTGGGGCATGAAAATATAACACTGCTAGTTCGTGAGGGAATGGGGTCGGGAAAGAGCGTCCCGCATCTGCATTACCATCTCATCCCTGATATTCTTTTGGGAGATACCGAACATGACGGAAAAGAGCGAATGATATTGTCTCCGAAGGAGAGGGAGGCTCTCGTTAATCGTTTGGTTTTAGCACTATGAAGACAATGAAGGCCCACTTCGTTTGTCGGGGAAATACTTATCGCAGCAGGCTGGCGGAAGCATATTTCAATTCACTCGCTATTCCAGACTGGTCTGCAGTATCAAGTGGCATCGAGGCTTCGGACAATCTTAATGGTCCAATTACAACTTATGCCGCGAGAATCCTTGCTGCACATGATATTGCGACGTACGGGAAAGCGAGTTGGGCGCAGTCGACAAAAGAAAATTTGGAAGAGTCCGATGTTGTTGTTTTCATGAATAAGGATGTCTATCTAGAGTGCAGTGATAAAATTAGGCCTGTTCTGCAAAAATATTATGTGTGGAGCGTGGAGGATGTTAACCCTCGGGGGCTGGATGCAGAGACCATTGAATCCTTGACGGATGCGACATTTGCCGAGATAGTCGAAGAAGTGAGTAGTCTTGTTAGACTTCTGCTGGGTGAAAAATAGTACGCGAATGCTATACTGTGTGGTATGACTGACCCAATATCACCCTTGGCTGCCAAAGGACTTACCACAAAAGAGGCCGCACTGCGACTTCAGAGATATGGTGAAAACACCATCTATCACCGGAAGCGATTGCGCCCAATCATCGCCTTCATAAAAAAATTCAATAGCCCGCTCCTCCTTCTCCTTATTGGAGCCTCTACCGTTTCATTCTTCCTGGGGCAACGCGTGAGCGCGACAATCATCCTTTTTATGGTGTTTGTTTCCGCGATACTCGATTTTCTCAATAGTTACAAATCAGAAAAAGTCGCCGAAAAATTGCTCGCGCAGGTCGCGTCGACCGCAACGGTCTTCCGCGACGGAAAAAAACAGGAAGTCTCGTTTCACGCGCTCGTGCCGGGGGATATGGTTGAATTTTCCGCGGGTGACGTAATTCCCGCCGACTGTATCATCATGTCGGCGGACGATTTTTTTGTAAATCAGTCCGCACTCACCGGTGAGTCGTTCCCGCTCGAAAAGCACGTTGCATCCGTACCCCCACAAATAGATGTGTCGGTAAAGCTGGGCGATGATACTGCCGTATTCATGGGGACCTCAGTGGTGACAGGGTATGCGGTCGCAATGGTCGTACAAACAGGAGCAAAAGCTGAATTTGGAAAGATTGCCGAGAGACTTTCCGCAAATGAAGAAGAAACAAATTTCGACCGAAGCCTAAAGGAATTTAGCGTGTTCGTTATGCGTTTGACGGTGGTCATGGTGGTAATTGTTTTTGCGCTCAACGCCTATTTTGGACGAGGTGTGTTTGATTCGTTTCTTTTTGCGGTTGCGATAGCGGTGGGGCTTACCCCGGAGCTTCTTCCGGTCATCATGTCCGTTGCGCTCTCTCATGGGTCAATGGTGATGGCCAAGAAGGAGGTCATCGTCAAGAACCTTGCAGCGGTGCAAAATTTTGGCAGCATGGATATCTTGTGTACAGACAAAACGGGGACACTGACAGAGGATCGCATCGAGCTGGTGAAGTGTGTCGATGTGTCTGGAGTTAAATCACCGAACGTCATGCTGCACTCCTATCTCAGTAGTGTCTTTCATACTGCGCGAAAAAGCCCGCTGGATGTTGCTATTCAAGTGCACGGCAAGATGGATGTTGACGGGTACAAGAAGGTTGATGAGATACCCTTTGACTTTGAGCGCAAGCGCGACTCCGTCGTCCTTGAACATGGAAACGAAAGGCTCATGGTGACAAAGGGTGCACCGGAAGGAGTACTTTCCATTGCGACGTGGTTTTTGCGCGGTACTGAGCGCGTTGCATTCACTCCGGAAATTGCCAAAGAGGCGCACGACGAATATGACCGACTCTCTGCAGACGGATTCCGCGTACTCGCAATCGCTTTGAAAACACTGCCGAAAGAAGAGCGGAAGACGTATGCACGAAAAGAGGAAGAAGAGATGACCTTTCTCGGGTTTGCCGCGTTTCTTGATCCCGCAAAGCAGAGTGCGCGCACGGCACTCGAAGAACTTCGGGCGCTCGCAATCGAGGTCAAGATTATTACCGGCGACAGCGAGATACTCACACAACGTATTTGCCGCGATCTTGAGATTGAGGTGAAGGGGATGATTATCGGCTCTGAGCTCGATACTCTTTCCGATGAAGAACTGACCGCACAAGTTGATTCCCTAACAATTTTTGCGCGCGTTTCCCCAGAACAAAAAGAGCGCATCGTGAGTATTTTGCGCAAGGCTGGGCATACCGTCGGCTATATGGGTGACGGCATTAATGATGCCCCCGTTTTAAGGGCAGCGGATGTCGGAATCTCCGTGAACAACGCCGTTGATGTTGCAAAGGAAACTGCAGACATTATTTTGCTCACCAAGGATCTTCACGTCCTGAAGGCCGGCGTTATTGAGGGAAGAAAGACTTTTCAAAACACATTGAAGTACATCAAGATGGGGTTCAGCTCGAATTTTGGGAATATGTTTTCCATGATGGGGGCTTCCGTAATATTGCCGTTTCTCCCGATGCTGTCCTCGCAGATATTGCTCAATAACTTTTTGTATGACCTCTCGCAGACAACATTGCCGAGCGATAACACGGATGAGGAGTCGATTAAAAAACCATTGCGCTGGGATATGCACGAGTTTTCAAAGTATATTGTTGTGTTTGGGATCGTGAGTTCGCTGTTCGATTTTTTCACTTTCTACCTTTTGTATGTTGTGTTGCATTTAGATGAGCAACATTTTCAAACGGGATGGTTCATTGAATCGATTGCAACGCAGATATTGGTGGTCTTTGTCATTCGTACCAAGCGCGTACCATTCTATAAGAGTAAACCAAGTCGCTATGTAGTCGGAAGTGTACTGGGTGTGCTGGCATTTGCTTGGGTGATACCGTTTACTCCGCTCGGCACAGTACTTTCATTTGCCGCACTCGCGCCCATGACACTCCTCTTTATTGCGGGAATTGTGGTCGGATATCTCGTGCTTGCAGAAACATCAAAGTACTTCTTTTATCGCAGATTTCCATTGGCGCCGTAGGCGAGCGGTAGGCGTACTATCGTGCTTTGACAGACTTTATTTCGCGAAGTAGCTCCTCAAGAACCTTCTCTATCTGGTGAATTTTTTCCATTTCGCGACCTTCGCCTTCCTCACTTTTCTCAAAGTCTTCTCCGAGGTCCTCAACGTCTTCCTTGATATGGTCGACATCCTCCTGAATGTCCTCAACGTCCTCACTAATCTCTTTCGTGTCTTCTTGGATTTCTTCGATGTCTTCACTTACCTCGGCAATTTGCTTGGCCTGGCGGTTAACGGACATTTGGATGAAGATTGAAAGATAGATGGCTTCAAGTGACACGACAGTGGTCAGGATGAGCATAATCTGCTCAAGGGCATAGCCAAACCACTGGAGACTAAAGATTCCCACAAAAAAAATAGAATGGATTACCAGCGAGGGAAGAGAGCCGATAGAGTTAGTCGTCCCAATCGCGATGCGCTCAAGTGTGGAATCCGGCACTATTTCCTTCGGTATTTTAGGTTGCTCTGCTTTGCGTGTCATAATTACCCACATTATAGTCCGTTCTTCTATTTGCGTCCACGAAGAACTGGTACGGGATTTTAAATTCAGGCCTTGTTTTGGAGGTACACAGGACGCTCTTTTGCGTACTGCGTGCATATCTGCTTCATCAGAGATGGCGAGGTGAACATCATGCCGGAGATAAGTTGTACAAAGTCTGCACCGGAGCGGAATTTTTCCATCGCGTCATCTGCCGAGAGAATGCCACCCGTGCCTATGATGGTGAATCGATTTCCAAAGTGCTCGCGCGTGTAGCGGATGAGTGCGTTGCTGCGGACAAAGCAGGGTTTCCCTGAAAGTCCGCCACGGAATTCTTTTGGCGCATCTTCAGGAAAGTCGAGTTCGTTGTAATTTTTGTTGAGATTTCCGCAAATGACACCGCGTATTCTTGTCTTGTCGGCGATGCGTAGTAGCGCATCAAATTCCGGCATTGAAAGATGAATCGGCATTTTCAAATATACTGGTTTCGTACAGGGAATCATTTCGAGGCGCGCGAGCAATCGCGTCAGTGGTTCGGGGCTCGTGAATGCCTCTCCCGAAAAAGCATTCGGACATGAAATGTTGATAGTGTAGTAATCACCGACATTTGCCTCGTTGAGTTTTTGGAAGGAAAGCGCAAAGTCGTTGATGCCCTCCTCGGTGTTGGCGCAGCTTTCCTTGCGATTGGTGCGTGCGATGGAAATGCCGATAACGTATCCCTTGGTGCGGGGAGTCTCCTTTAGTCGTTTGATGAGCGCATCGACACCATTATTGCGAAGTCCTTTGTAGACGATGATGCTGCAGTTGCGTACCAGTCGCGTCATGCGCGGAAGCGGGTTGCCTTCACACGGGTAGGCGGAAATAGAACCTATTTCTTCTCCGCCGAACGAAAGGTGTCGGAGGATGCGTGTGAGGCGTCCGTCGGAGTCAAACCCCGCGGAGAGCAAGACGGGGGTTTCGTATTTCACGCCATCAACGGTTTTTGAAATATCTTCACCGCGATATTCATAGAGCGAAGCGATGAGTGCGCGAGTGGGAGCTATCGCGCCCATCATCTCTCCTGCGGCCAAGAATATTGCATGGGCATTGTCTGGGGACAATTTGAAGATGATCGGTTTTACTGCGCGATAGAGCGAGTGCATGATGTCCATAGAAGTAGTGCTTATGACCACTTGGCCTCTAGTAATGTCTATAGTATAGCGCACTGTGTGTGGGGAGCCATTATGGCACGGTTCGTTGTCACAAAGTTGCTTTTATGTTCTCGTGGGGTAAAATAAATGCATGGAAAATGACCCTGAACATGAGAATGGTATCGCGCTGGAGGTAGTCGATGTAAGGTTTACGTCCGAGGACGGGGAGATCCTTTACCAGTCTGCTTATAAGGACGGAAGTGTTGGGCCATATGTGCGCTCCGGACACACAACGAGCGAGCCGGGTATCATACCAAAGCTTCGCGAAGATCTTCTGTCTCGCGAGTGACCCGTAAATTTACATGAGAGAATCGGGTTGTTTGTTATTGCAGCGAACTTCATGCATGTCAAAGTGGATTGATAGCGAGATTTACAATGTATCTACTGCATGTTAGATTGTTGCTGGTTTTGTACTATAAAAATTGGAGTAAACAAATGACTGTTCAGTCCGCTCGTTCGAATGCAGAGAGTCGTCGTCTGTCGAGCCGATGGCTTTCAATGATGGGAGCATTGGCGATTCTCGCTGGGACACTCCTTGTCGCATTGGTGTTGGTATTTTCTTCAAAAGAAGAAGCCCGTGTTGATCGTGAGTATCTCGTCACACAGCGCGCGCAGTCGCTGTCTGCGTTGGTTGCGGCGGGGCGGTACGATTTCGTCAATCCTGCCGTCACAACGCAGAATTTTTCAGTCGAGAGCAAACCCATCAGCTCAGTTCTGGTGGAACTCGTCCCCCTTGCGTCAGAAGGTAAGAACGCGACCGTCAAAGAGGCGATTGCTCATCTAAAGGAAAAGGGATATCGCCCTGCGACAGTTTCTGAGCTCCTTGCACTTGGGGAGCAATACCCCAAGGTGCAGGCTGGGGTTACGATTGTCGCGGCAGGCAGTATTTGGACGACCGGTTCACACACTGCGGTTGCAGCACTCACTGGATACACGGATTCCCGTGACAAAATCCAACGCATGCTCGAAGTGTTTGGCGCCGGCGTTTTGGGATTCAGGACGAACGTTGTCTTTGCTGCAGTCAAGAATTAAGTGAATCACAGCCCGATTATTTCGGGTTTTTTGTTACCTCGCGTTGATTGCGCTCACCGTGCTATTATTTGCTCACCATGGATATTCCTGCACAAGGCATGTTGCGCTGCTCTCGATATGCATTTGGTCCTAATCGTCTGCACTACTGTGGGCCTGATCGCGTACTTGAACTTAAAGATCGGATTAAAGAAGAGGGCGATGATCTGGGACTTCGCGAGATATTGCAGGCATTTGAGGCGATGTATCCATATCTTTCTCACATCGCGCGTGCGAATAAGATTATCGACCCACTCGATGACCGCGTCGTCGAAGCATATTGGGTGGGGAACGAACTTCTCGACAGAGTTTCAAAAAATGATTTTTACTGGCATCTCATCGATGGGTTGTCACTTAAGAAAAAATTTGGGAAAACATTTAGTTTCGTCGAGTCTCTCATTGGTCTTGGTGCTGTTCCGCACCACTCATTTCACGTACTCGATGTGTGGAAGCGAACCGGACAAGTTGATCGCACAAAACTTTTCAGTGAATTTGATGAGTGTCGTGTGAGTTGGGGGGAAGTGGTGAGTGCGCTTGGTCCCGTGGTAACGGTGCGCACGTCTCGACTAGTTCTTGTCAACGAAAAGCTCACTCTCGGAGAGCCGGTTGAACGAAAACTCACAAGGGAACTTGAGGCGGAATATGATATTGAGCAGATCAAGAAGGGTGACCTTGTCTCGATACATTGGGGAATCATCTGTGAAAAGCTGACCCAGAAGCAGGTTGTCGCTCTCCGAAAGTACACGCTTCGACATATTACATTCGCAAATCTCACTATTTAACATCGTGACACGGGAAACTATTCACGTTTTTGGAAATCCCGACATTGCGATGGACGCCATGCCGCTGCGACTCCTCCCGCGACTATCCCTTGAGTTTCCTGATGTTCGCTTCACTGCTTTGGACCCGAACGAAGAGTGGAATATTCTCGACCCATTCGTGCTCGTCGATACCGTTGTCGGGCTTTCTGATATTCACGCCTTCCACTCCCTCGACGAATTTGCCGTGTCACCCACCGTGTCGATGCACGACTTCGATGCGCTTTTCAATCTCCGCTATCTTGCGAAGCTGGGGAAGTTGAAGGGAGTCATCATCATCGGCATTCCTCCGGGAATGGCGGAAGAAGAAGCATTCACGAAAATAGTCTCCTCTATTAGAGAGGTACTGGCTCGCTAGGTTGCTTTGTGCGCAGTCCGAAAAAGGCTACGAGCCAACTCGTGACAAATAGTGCTACGAGGATGTAGCCGAGATTGTCGAGTGAGAGATGTTGCACGACGGAAAATATTCCTCCCGAGAGACCAAGGTGTTCCGCGATGAGCCGTAGTCCGATGGTACCCCCGATGAGGAGTGCAGACGCGAGCGAAAGTAGTGTCATGTTGATGTTGTAAAAAATGCGGCGCTTATGATCGAAGACCCCGAACGAATAGATGCCGAGCATGCACAGGCCGTTTATCGTATCGAGAAGCGTCATTCCCGCCATGAATGCAAGCGGAAGGAGGATGATCGCCCACGGGGGAACGGTGGCGACCGCGAGTGCGGAAATGGCAAGGAGTCCGACTTCCGCCGCAGTGTCGAAGCCGAGTCCGAAGAGAAATCCGATGAAGTACATCTTGTAACTTGTGTCGACCAATTTGATGAGCGGGCGAAATAATTTTTCTATCGGCCCGCCGAGATGCATGTGTCCGTGATACGGGTTTTCTTTTCCCGCCTTCAGGTCGCGCCACACCCCGATAAGTTTATAGAGTACGCCGACGTTAATGATGCCGATGAGGAGAAGAAAGACCGATGAGATAGTGGCTCCGACAATGGCGCCGATTTCCTTCCACGAATCAACGTGCGCATTCATGAATGGGGTGAAGAAAACGATGAGGATGGTGAGGAGGAGAACAATCGTCGAGTGACCGAGTGAAAAATACGGTCCGACGCCGACGGAGGGTTTGCCGCGGTATAAGAGACGGCGCGTGACGTTGTCTATAGCGGCAATGTGGTCCGCATCCATCGCGTGACGCAGTCCGAATCCCCACGAAAGCAGAGCGAGCCCGGTTAGGATGGGGTAGTGTCTGCCGAGCATAATGGTTGCAACGCCAACGAGGATGTTTAGAACGATAAGTGCTGCAAGGAGTGTTGCCCCCCCGCCGCACCGAAGGCTGCGCATTCTCTCCAAGTATTTTGATGCGTATGCGTCGGAAGAGTGGTATGTCAGTCGAGCTCATGTGGGGATTATTGTATCACTCTGCCCCAAGAAAGGCTGGGAGTAGGTGCAGTGTGCTGTCTCAAGATGTAGGTTCTGCAATTGGGGACCAACAAGGCCCCTTCCTTGCATATATGTGTAGGTTTGGATACTGTGGGTTCACTATGACAACAGAGAATTCTGTCGGGAAAAAGTGGCTGAAACGAGGTGTCTATTCCGTTGCTGGGGTGGTGCTTTTTCTTTACGCATTTGTTTGGTTCGGAAATCACACCGACGACATTTTGCGCTGGAAGGTGGACCGCGACTCGCGCGCATACAGTGCCATGCTTCAGGCAGAAAGAGATCAACTGAAAGCGATGGAGATGGCGGATACCTATGGCTCCACAACGCCGGAAGGAACGGCCGAGCTCATTCTCGCGGCGCTCGAAAAGAACGACCTCGTACTTGCGTCAAAATATTATTACGTCCTCGATCAGGAGAAGGCACTCGCGAGTTTCAAGAAGCAAGAGGCGGAGAAGGGGAATCTCAATATCGCAATTTCATTTTTCAAGGATATTTTGGGTGGGAAAAAGAAATGTAATGAGGATGGGGATGGTTGCTCACTTTCATATGAGTACCTACGAGAGCAAGACGAATATATTCAATTGCCTGGTGCTGACAAACCTTTCTTGTTTGAAAAAGGGAGCAAGAGTACCAAGTCTCACAGTTTTGAACTGAACAAATATAAGAATATTTGGAAAGCAGAGTTTTGATCAATGAAAATTATCCGATATACAATTCGAGGCATCGTTATTGCGATGACCTTGTGCCTTTTTGCACAAGGTTCTTTTGCGTACGCGCCAGCCACCACTCACGCGGGACTCTCTCAGGAGATAGTGAGTTTCTATGAAATGGGACAGGGGGACGTACTGAGTGATACTGATACGACACTTTTGGTGCAAGGGTCGATAGATGAGGACACCCCATCAACCCGCAGTCTTACACATTTTTATGACCCTGTGCATGGCGTTGGGTTGAATGATTATCGTCCGTCAATCGACTGGGTGACCAACAACCTTTCGGGGAATGAATTCACGTGGGGAAGGGGTATAGAGGCGTATGCGAAAGGGGATGAGCATACTGCTATGGTAACGTTGGGGCATGTCATACACCTGATTGAGGACGCATCGGTGCCCGACCATACACGCAATGACCCACACATGGGCGATGGTGCAGGAGGCCTCAATACGGGACGGAGCCCGTTTGAGTATTGGACTAACGAACACAAAAACCGTACGACACTTCTTGGAGAAGGAAAGAAGCTTGCGAGTAGCGGCGCAGAAATGAATAACTGTGCCGGAATAAAAGAGTGTTTTCAGTTTATGGCCTCGTATTCCAATGGGAACTTTTTTAGTGAGGATACGATTGGGTCAAGTGGGTATGCTAGACCCAGGGTATCAACAAAAGATGAACAGTATGCATATGGCCAGGATGAAATCAGCAAGGAGAACGTCAGGCTTTATAGACTAGTCGAGAAAACAGAAGGGGGATATTACACTACTTTGGCTTACGATGAGGACTACTCCGTCATCTCCGAATACTTTGACCGCATTACCCCACAGGTCATCCCCGTTGGTGCGCGGGTGATTGATTTGTTTATGACGGAGGCGAAATTTGCGCGCGCGGAATTTATTGCGAAACAAAAAGCAGAACAAGTGCGGGCAGTTGTGGAGCAAGCCGCACTTAATAATAGACTTTCTCGAGCGGGGTTTTTTGGGCAGCTCGCATTTGGCATGGGTGACCTCTTTGTGTCCCGCCCCGCAGCGTTTCTCTCAAACACTGGAAGTGCAATTGCTTCAGCCGGAAGTAGTTACTTGAGACTTTCTCAGATCATGGCCGGAGATATATATTATGGGGAGCGGATGATAAATAGAAGTGGCACAATCACAACGAGAATTGCCGTCGTTGCAACACAAGATTTTGCGGTCGCAACCGTTGCGAAGGGTGTCTCGCTCGCAGAAACAGGGGCGGCAAAAGTGTCCGAAGAAGTCGCGCGCATAAGGTCACTCCTTGAGATTCTTCAAATGGCGCGACAGACGCTTCAGTCGGTTGCCGCGGCAACGCCAGCGAAACTCGCCGTGAATACCCCGATTGTCGGCGAAGTACTTGGCGCGAGTACGACAGCGATAGTTGTCAGCGGAGGGATTGTATCTTCGCCACCAGCACCTGCGTATGGTGGAAGAATTATTCTCGGCGTTGCTCAGGGCTCTGCCCCCATTCCTACCATCCCGCCACCTCCTCCCCCGATAGTCGAAGAGACAAGCTCAACAACAAATGAGGTCGCTACAACCACTCCCGATGTCACTCCTCCATCAGCACCAACAATATTGGACCCATCGAGTTCGCCGTACCATACGGCGACGACGAATGTGCACCTCTCGGGCACGGCTGAGGCATCGAGTACCGTCATGCTTTCGTGGAATGAAGGAGTAATTATTTACGCGCTTCTGTTTGCTACTACCGAGGATGGAAGGTGGGAGTACGACATCGTGCTTTCGGACACTGGTTCCGACGGGTTGGGCAATGGCGGGACAACGACGCTGACTCTCACCGCAGAAGACGCGGCGGGAAATAGCTCCGACGCGACGACAATTGATGTGGTGGTGACACTGCCCGCCCCGGAAATTATTTCACCAATCGCATCGACATCGCCGCGCACGCCACTTTCCGGCGAACTTATATTAAATGAAGTCGCATGGGGCGGCACTTCTGCGGATGTGAACGATGAATGGATCGAGCTCTTTAATACAACACGAGAAGAACTCTATCTCTCTGGGGTGACGCTCAAATCTTCCGACGATGGCATCAGTCTCCCGTTGCATGGAGTACTTCCCCCGCGCGGCTATCTCGTTCTTTCGCGCGCACATGCAGATGGTACGCACGCGGTATCAGGCCCCACTCACATCCTCGAGCTTGCGTTTGGTGAGGGCCTCGATGACGCAGGGGAAGAATTAAAACTGCTTTATGCGACGACGTCGTCCGACGGAGTGAGCACAGAAATCACCATCGACAACCTGGCATATTGTTTGAATTGGTGTGGAATGGGCGGTATCGGCACCTCAATGGAGCGTTGGCGCAGCGATAGGCCGACAGGAGATTACGTAGGAAATTGGAGTACGGATTCCGTGGGTTTTGACCGGGGCGCGGATTCTCTTGGCGACATAATAGGCGGAACACCCGGTGCACGTAACGGAAGTAATTACTTACTATCATTGGGCAACACCATTGCTGCAAATCTCGTACTCAGCGCGGAAGACGGAGGTTACATCATAAACGGACGAAAGGTCACACTCACAGCAGGAAACACGCTCACGCTTGACCCCGGAGTAGTGATTAAGTCACAAACATCTGGGAACTCACTCCTGAATTTACGCGGTGTACTTCTCGCAAACGGGACCGCAGAGAAACCAGTGATATTTACGACTACGTGGGATGACCGTTTCGCGGGAGACTTGCTTGGCGATGGGGATCCGAGTGTGGTAGATACAACCGTGCGGGCAGGCGGACTTGATTTTTATAATACGTCGGCAGGGTCGCTGCTCGCGCACGTATTTTTCTATAATCTAAAAACCGGACCATATTTTGATCGAACGACCGCGACGATGACGAGTGTTTCGATTATAGACTCAAATGACGGCATTGAACTTTTCAAAAGTACGATTAACGCGAGCGACGTGTTGCTCAGGAATATTTCAGGCAATGACGCGATACAGATATATCAGGCAAGTACACTCCGCATCTCCTCCTCGACAATAATAAACGTCGGCAGAAGCGACGATGCCATCGATATTCATACTTCAACCTTAGTGGCAGATGATATCCGCGTCGACGGAGTCGGGGGTTCTATTCTGCGGTTGAACAATTCGACGAGCACCGTTCTTGGCGTCGACGCGGGGAGTGCAGCGGGCTCAGTCGACATATTTGTCAGCGGCGGAAATACATCTATCACAGATATGGTGCTCTCAGGTGGAAACGGAACAGGCGTTACAGTAAGTGGAAAAGGGACACTCGTACTCGCCTCATCCACAGTGAGCGATTACTCTTTCGCAGGGATATTCGTTGCCGGTGGTGGAAATCTCTCTGTTTCGTCGACGACACTTTCAGACAATGCTATTGGCATCTATCTTATTGATGGTACGGCAAATATTCACGACTCGGTAATCGACGGCAACGGAACGGGCATAAGCAATACGGACATCGATGCCGTTGTCGACGCCTCGAATAATTATTGGGGGGACCCTGACGGTCCGACGATTCCGAGTGGTACGCCGGAAGGGGATTCAGTATCGGTGAATGTTTTGATGGATGCATTTCTCGTTGCACCACCCGTGATTTAAACAAGTAACCGTTTGTGCCAACAGTGTACAGCAAACTTTCTTTGTCGTGATAATATGAAGACATGAAACGAAAAAATCTCGCGCTTGAGATGGTTGGATTTTTTGGGATGGCAATGATACTCGGAGCGTATTTTTCGACCTCATTCGGCTACGTTTTGTCCGATAATATCTGGTACCAACTGGCGAATCTTTTTGGTGGTGCTGCATTTATCTACTACACGACCAAGAAACATGCGTGGGCGTCACTTTGGGTCAACGTGGTGTGGGTCATAATCGCCGTTGTGAGTCTCGGGAAAATGTTTTTGTAGATTCTTGCGCGCAGTAGACAAAATATCTTTTGTGTGCCATTGTGTACCAAGAACTTCAACCCTGTAACTTTCAAGAAGGCGGTAACCCGTGAAACTCTCCAAACGAGACGACAGAGCGCGAAGGTGGCGCTCCTTCAGGCGGCACACCATGCTGTTGTGCCAGCCGTTCTTCGCCGCAATGCTCGCGGTTGTGGCCTGGTATCACCTGTCAAAAGCAGGGATTCACTTTCCGAAGGCAGACGAAGCCGTGCTTACCACCGCGGTCGTGGCGACGCTTGCCATCACCTTCAGCATCATTGCGGCCTTGGTCCTGAACTCTATATGGGAGAAGTATCAGAAGGTCGTCATCGCGGTACTTGAGCAAGACGAGCATAAATTTTTGCTCTATCGCGACGAGCGCATTCCCATCGTTCTGCACCTCTTGCTTGCGTCTCTTTCCGCGCCGATCATCGGCATGGTGATGTTGCTCGAGTACAAGGGTTTTTGGAGCGGTGCCGCCTCGACGTTCTGCATCACTTTCGCCATCTCGATCTACTGGCTGGTCGTGGTGCAACTTGAGAGTCCCGCCAAGAGCCCATGGTTTGCCGAGCGCATCCCGCCCGAGTGGCTCATTGCCGATATCGACAAGCATTTCAAGCTCGAGCGTACCCATCAAAAGAAAAAATAGGCTCAGCTGCCTCTCTCGCCAACTTCCCCACTTGCGGGAGGTTTTTTATTGCCCGCCCCATCATCCGGAGCAGGGAAGGGTTGTGGATAACCTCGTTGCACAGTTTCTATTCATTTTCTATAATAGAAACATAAATAGCAAATAAATAGAATTATGATAACCAAAAAACAAAAAGAAGTGCTCGACTTCGTCACTACCTACACGGGCAAGCATGGCTACGCCCCGTCGCACGAGGAGATTTGCAAGCACTTCAAGCTCGCTTCAGTTTCTACTGCACATCACTATTTAAAAAAGCTGGAAGAAGGTGGCTATCTCAAAAAGGAGGCCAATCAACCCCGCGGCATTTCGCTCCAGGCATTCGACTTCAGCATGTCGCTCTCCGGCACACTTTCAGGATTCGAATTCATTTCTGTTCCGCTCGTCGGCTCCGCCAACTGTGGTCCTGCGGAACTTCTTGCCGAAGAAAACATCGAGGGCTATCTCACTGTGCAGAGGACAATACTTCCGCGCACGAGTGGCATATTTGCCCTGCGTGCGTCAGGGCATTCGCTCAACCGTGCAAATATCAAAGGAAAGAATATTGAAAACGGCGACTACGTCCTCATCGACTCCGAAGACCGCAGCATCAAAGACGGCGACTACGTGCTCTCTATCATCGGTGGCGCCGCAAATCTCAAGAAATATAAATTTGATAAAAAAAATAATCAAATCATACTCTCTTCCGAATCTACCGAAACATTCAAGCCAATACTTATCATGCCGGGGGATGATTTCGCGATTAACGGCAAGGTGGTGGGCGTCATCAAGCGCGCCTAACGGAAATATTCAAATTTTGACGCATTGCTCGTCTCTCCTTCGGCAAGCCGAGTCGTCGTAGATGACTACGACTTCTCGACATTGCCTCAGTCCGAGACTTCGCACTGCATTCAAAATATGAACATTTCCAGCGTCTCTGCATAAGTTCTCTGTAGCAGCATGACTGAGAAAACAATTTTACATATGGATGGGGATGCGTTTTTTGTCGGCGTTGAGGTCGCGAAAGACCCCACGTTGAAAGGCTTTCCTGTCGTCACCGGCGAAGAGCGCGGCATCGTGTCTGCATTGTCGTACGAGGCGAAGGCGCTCGGCATTATTCGTGGGATGCCGATATTCCGCGTGAAGAAAGAGTTCCCAAGTGTCGTCATTCTTCCCGGAGACTATGCGGCGTATGCGCACTACTCGAGTACGATGTTCGACATTGTCCGCCGATATGCGGACGACGTCGAAGAGTACAGTATTGATGAATGCTTCGCCGACCTCACGGGGCTCGAGCCGCCGCTCAAGATGACCTACCGACAAATTGCCGAGCGCATCAAGCGGGAGGCTGCCGAGGAGCTCAATCTATCCGTGACGATTGGTATCGCGCCAACAAAAGTACTCGCGAAAATTGCTACAAAATGGGTAAAGCCGAACGGTCTGACAATTATTCATGCCACCACTGCGCCGGACTTTCTGGTCAAAACTTCAATCGAGAGTGTGTGGGGCATCGGACCGCGTACTTCAGAGTTCATGAAAAAGAAGGGGGTACACACGGCGCTCGATTTTTCCCGAAAGGAAATTTGTTGGGTGAGGGAAAACTTTTCAAAACCGTACGAGACCATCTGGCTTGAACTCAACGGGATATTGGTCTCGGATGTTGATTCGAGAAAAAAGACGTCATATTCCTCTATTCAAAAAACTCAGACATTCCATCCTCCGACGAATGACAAAATATTTTTGCTTTCCCAGCTTTCAAAACACATTGAGGATGCGTGCGCAAAAGCGCGACGGTATCAGCTATCGCCCCAAAAAGTTTCTCTATTTCTCAAGACCAAAGATTTCAAGTACGCCGCATGTACACTAGCTCTTTCGGTACCGACGAGCGCCCCCGAGATAATTACTGCGCTCGTGGCGGCAAAGTTCGGAGAGTTGCACAAACGCGGAGTGCTGTATCGCACGACGGGCGTCACGTTGCACGACCTCGTTCCATGCGGGGTCTCACAGGGAGACTTGTTTGGCGAGACCGACAATGCCGATAAGCTCGGGTCCATACATCGTCGGATAGACTCTCTGGAAGAGAAGCACGGCAAACGTCTCGTCTATCTCGCCTCAACCCACAACGCCCTCAGTCGCAAAAAACTCGGCACCGATTTTGATGACACGAGTAGAGACCTGTTGTTTTTGTAAATTTCCGGAAAAAGAAATGGCCCTCACGAGGAGGGCCATTGAGGCGGGGACTTGATTTCGACTCAGTGTCCGTGGCGCCTGTGGCGATGGTGCCAACGCGGAGGCGGTACGTGGTGCCGTTCGTGGTAGTAGTACGGGAGCGGTAAGAAGATGACTGGCGGCACGTACACGCGAACCGGGGCGACGTCGATGATGACGATGGGTTCCGTCCGTACGATGGGTCGATAGCTGCCAGCGGGGGCAACCACACATCCGCCGGCCAGGGTCGCGGCAGCCAGGACAGCGACGAGAGCAAGGGTTTTACGCATGGCGTCTTTCTCCAAAAGGTTCAGCGAGATTGCTCTCTAAATTATGGCATGTTTCTATCATTTTGTCTAGGAACGCAAGGTCCATTCAACTCGAAAGTGTGACCGTCGCCAACCCCCACTTAGCCCATGGGTTAGGGGTACAATAAACGAAGGTACTATTTAGCCGCTATCGCGTGTAAATAGTACCTAGTGATGGAATGTTAGCCAAAGAGATTGCGTCGGTGAGCAATAGAAGCATTCTCGTTGCGAGGACTTGTTGTGGGGTGGAGTTAGCTTAGACTGTAGTGGCGCATGAGTTCCGGTGCATTGTCGATCTCGGTGGCGGTGATGAATCTGATGTAGCGCCGTGCATTGTAGAATTCCACGATATATTCGACCTCACTCGCGCAGGGATAGGGATGCACAAAAACTGATTTTTGAAACTCATAGAATCCCATTCCCTTGAAATGCATGCGGAGAGTATCGCGGACACGTTTTAGATTTTCCGGCACATCAAACATAACCACCCGCCATTTTTTGTCCCAATATGCAGGCATTTTTATGACCATGTTGTCGAGATCATAACGGAGCGCCACCTCTTTGCCCTCCTTCGACAAGATGAGGGTGAGTGTGCCATTTTTGTCACTTTTGGTGCTGACGAGCTTTGACTTGTAGAGATTCTGGATCGCCTGATTCAGTGCGCGACGATTGATGGCGTTCCACTCTGCCTTTATTTCGCCGACCACACGAAAGTATTGTTTCGGAGACCGCGAAAGCCCGAGCGCCAACCCGCCGAGCAAGAGAAGCAGTATTTTTTGCTGCACATGCCCAACCCGCCTTTTTGAGACACCGTTTGTTTCGCTGCCTCCTGTTTTCGTTTTTGACATTACGATTTGATTGTTTATTTCCCTTACAATATTATTCAATATCTACGTAGTAACACAAAGTACTATTTAGCCGCTATCGCGGGTAAATAGTACTTATTGGAAGAATGGAATGGACTCGAGGCGAAGAAGAACACTAGGTGCGAGGAATCAAATAGGCGTGAAAACCTTTTGTTTTATTGCATAATTCGGACCATCGAACACAAAGCAACTGAGTTGTCTTTGCGGGTGGAAGATGAAATTCATCAGACGGCGCTAGAAAATAGTCTATAATAAACGTATGCCAACTGAGAAATTTGGAGGACAGATATTAGAAGCAGGGAGCCTTGGAGAGGTCAAAAAATTTGGCGAGCTTTTTGATCTTATGAATATGCAAAAGTTTGGTAAGGAATATCAGGATGCATATGACGAGGTCGTTAATATCGCAAAACATCTTGTTGATTCGATAACCAAGAAATTGTGGCAGGCAGCTGCTTTCGAGGACGATATCGCCAACAGATACCCGACTCTTTCTCGAGAGTTTGTGTCTGCACTCTGTCGATGCGTAGAAAACTATAACCCTCCGGTGAATTTGTCGGATGAGCTTTTGTGGTAGAAGTGGAAGCATGGCAATCGCCTGGTCTGTCTCGATTCGACCCATGGTGACGTTCCCCGCAAAAAACTCAGCATTAAATGAAGGAGGATGGTGGCAGTTTTAATGAGCCATAACGAGCTATTGACGAAGTAAGTAAAACAGCGTATGATTTTTTAAGATATGATTTCCTGCCCATTTGCAATTTCGGAGAACACACATGTTCAAGCAGGATATTTCGGACGCAGTCATTGCCATGGTTGAGCTCGCCCTTCCGCGTGGCACACGCGACAAGGCGCTCTTTCTGCCGCTCAGACTCAGTGTCGGCAGTATGGAGGCTGGCACATTCACTCGCCATATCGGATTTTTCTTCTGGCGACCCTCCAACTACACGCTCGTTGGGACATCTATCGATGACCTCATGATCAGCAGGCACAGGGAGGACGAGTTCCAGAATTCTTGCTACCACGACTCCGGCTGGAGAACTGACGGCGTTGCTTCGGTCATCTCGGAGGTCTACTGTGCGATGTGCAGAAAGGCCGTCCCGAAAGGCACGCCGAGAAGTCTCAAGACTCAAGCGCGCATTGTGGCCCACAGTGTTGCACTGCATGGGGTGGAAAGTATCGAGTTCGACAAGGGCGACCACAAGAAGACAATCAAGGTCATCTGGAGCAAGTGAGTCTTTGTGCACCATCAACAAAAGCCCCCGAGGGGCTTTTTGTATAGTGTGTATTTTTGTGGAAATCGATGACTTCAACACACCAAGTTTCTCATTATTGAGAAATAATTTGTTTAATCCTTTTCAGGGTAAAGGCTCAAACATTTTGGTTCAGATGATGGGGCATATATTTTTTCTCGGTAAGATTAAACTTCGGTTACGGTGGCAATTAAAAAAGAAACCTCATTGGGTTTCTCTTTTAATTTCGTATCACTATATTCTTTTTGTTATATCCACTTCACTTTGAGGAAGTGGGACGCGCAGGACATGCAGGGGTCGTAGGCTCTCACCAACTTCTCCATCTCCAGCGGCATTTTTTCTCGGGGTACTCCATTTGCGAGGAGTCCTTCGACGTAGCGGCCCATGTCTTGTTCGATGTTGATCTGATTCTGACCTGTGGGAACAATGACCTCGCCTTCTTCGATGAGTCCGTCTGCGCCCAAGACGAGTTTGTGATAAAGCGTTCCGCGCGGAGCTTCGACAATGCCGACACCGACTGCCTCACGTGCAGGCTTTTTGATCAAAGGCTCAGGAGTAAATTTGCGCGTGCGGAGAATTTCAACCGATTCATCGAGTGAATGAAGTATCTCGATCGCCTGTGCAAGGTTATTGTGGAAAATATCCGTCGATGGAAAGAGCGCGAGCGCCTCGGGGATCGATGCCTTGGTGTTGGGGTGAAGTTTGTCCTTCGCGATGTTGATGCGTGCAAGCGAGCCCACCATGTAGCCATCGCCTTTATATTTGTATGCGGATGCCTGTGAGTAGGGGAGAACGACATGTTCCAGAAGATTGCGGTACTCACTCTTGGGAAATATTTCACCGCGACTTGTGCGAATTGCCCCCGTGATATATCCGAAGTTGCCGTTAGGAATGAGTGCCTGGTAATTGGTGTTGCGGTCAAAGTGGAATGGCTGGTCGAGGAATATTTTGACCAGACGAAGTGCCGCAGGGCGCATTGCTTCCATTTTTGCGATAGCTTCATCGATACCCACTTGGTCGGGGAAATGAAGGAAGCCGCCTATCGTCGGATAGTGTGCGTGAACGGAGCGTCCCGCAATAAGAGTCGCAAGGAAGTTTCCCGCAGCCTTGATGCCAAAACCATCGTGAAGTATTTGGTGTTCCTCGGGAATATTCTCGTCGAGGTCAAGAAAAGCGTCTTTGCCGTATACATCGGGTAATGAAAAGAGATAGAGATGGAGCGCATGGTCGCGAATGGTGAGGCCGTGCATCGTGAGTGCGCGCAGCACATTGGTCTGCTCTGAGGGTTCAATGTCGAGTGCGTCTTCGCATGCGAGGATGGCAGCCATGACGTGTGCATTCGAACATGTGCCGCAGATACGCGCCAAGTGTTGCGGAATCGCCATGATTGCTTTTCCCTTCATTGCCTCAGTGAAGAAGCGTTTGTATTCAACGGTCTGGAATTTCACATCCGTCACTTTGCCGTCTTCAACTTTTACAGAAATGGAAGCGTCACCTTCAATCTTGGTGATGTGTTCCATCGATAAATCGAATGTATGCATGACGGTGGAATGAACATTAATTTGTAGGAGTAAGCGCAGCGGCCGGTGTAGCTAAGTCAGGGCGGAGCTCGGCGATAAGTGCAGACACGGCTTTCATGAAGATGTCGGTATTCATTGGGCAGCCGGGGACAGAAGCGTCGACCGTGACAACGTCAGAAACTTTGAGCACCTTGGGCAATGCACCAAAGCGGTCAACGAGGAACTGAATGTTCGCCGTTTGTTCGGGGGTAAAATTGTTGCGTTGCGCGGAGGGCCCACCCGTAACGGCGCAAGCGCCGATGGCGACCAATTTTGTAGAAATACTGCGAATATGTTTGAGTTTCTCGACATGCGCCTCATTTGCCATTGCCCCTTCGATGAATGCGATATCGAATGAATCCATGATGTTGTTTGTTTTCAACACTTTTACATGGCGGAAATCAAAAGTGCGCTTCCACTCCTGCCAGTGGTCGTTCATGAGCTCAGTAAAGACGATTGTGCTGTCTTCACAGCAAGAGAAGGAGAACCAACCGATAGCTATTTTTTTTGTGTTTCCATAGGAAAAAATGGCAATTAATGTCCAAAGTATAACACCGTTTACGGCGAAAAACAGCTTCTTAAAAGTATACCTGTTATGCACCGCACCCATGGGAAAACTTCTGGTATAATAATTTGATGGACACAGTAAAACAAAATATTCCGGTCTTTACGGTTGCCGTCGTGGGTGCCGCGGGGGATGGAATCAAGGAGGGAGGATTGCATCTTGCAGAACTCGCGCAACATATCGGCTGTTCTGTGTATCTCACGATGGAGTACCCGTCGCTTATCCGCGGAGGACACAATTTTGGTCGAATGACGTACGGGGCAAGAGAGGTGCACGCCGATCATTCCGCGCTTGATGCGATCATTGCGATGAATTCAGAGTCAGTGCTTCTTCATCTCGAAGAACTCAAAGAAGGGGCAGTGGTATTTGTGGATGCCCCGCACGCCGAAGCACTGAAAGAACTTTCATGCAAGGTGGTGGCGCTACCGATGATGGCTGCGGTAAAGGGGGCCGGTGCACCGCATGCAGCAGGCCCGTCGGTTGGTGTTGGTGCATATTGCTATCTCGTCGGGCGCTCACGCGAAGAGGCCGAAGCAATGCTTGGGGAAGTCTTTGGCGACATTTTGGGTGGTGTTGCGATGAATGTCTCGCTGGCAATGCGCGGATATGATGCCGCAAAAGAATCCGGACTTATGCCGAAGAGCGAGCTAACTGTGAATGGTGGGTGTGTGCACACGGGAGAGCTTCTCGAGGGAAACAAATCTGTCGCCTTGGGATTTCTTTCCGCCGGCCTTGAATTTTATATCGGATATCCCATGACCCCCGCATCAGGTATTTTGCACTTTCTCGCCAAAGAAGCAGTCACTACAGACCTCACAGTGATTCATCCCGAGGATGAAATCGCTGCAATCAACATGGCACTCGGTGTTGCCTATGCGGGAAAGCGCGTTGCCACCGGCACCGCAACGGGAGGATTCGCCCTTATGCAGGAAGCATTCTCGTTTGCCGGTGTGACCGAGATGCCGCTTGCTGTTGCCGTATCGCAACGACAAGGTCCGGCGACAGGTGCGGCCACGAGAACATCACAGGGTGACCTACGGTTCGTTGTTTCTGCCGGTCATGGGGAATTTCCTCGCATTGTCATCGCCCCGGGAGACGCAGCGGAAGCATACACCGCCGCGCGAACCGCACTTAATTTGGCATGGAAGTTTCAGACCCCAGCCATTGTTCTTCTTGATAAGCAACTTTCGGAAAGTTATCAAACAACGATTGTTGAAAAGGGCGCTAAGGTAGTGACGCCACACAAACCACAGACAGAAGGCGAGTATCTCCGGTTTCGCTTCGCTGACGACGGCGTATCCCCACTCGCATTTCCCGGCACTTCGAACGCAAAAGTAAAAGCAACAAGCTACGAGCATGATGAGTTTGGCGTCGCGTCCGACAAACCGGAAATGGTGCAGGCAATGCAGGAGAAACGATGGAAAAAAATGGAGGGAATCCGAGCTGATTCGCGTACTTGCGAAACGGTAAAAGTGTACGGCGACTCATCGGCAAAGGATGCCGTCGTGTTCTTCGGTTCAACTAAAGGCCCCATGCTTGAAGCATGCAAAATGATTGAAACCCCACTGCGCCTCGTGCAGATATTGTGGATGGAGCCGTTCCCTGAGGAGGAGGTCATGAAGGCACTCGATGGCGTAGCGCGCATCATCGATGTTGAAGCAAATCATAACGGACAATTGGCGGGACTCTTGCGCGAAAAGACCGGCATCGTGTGCCATGAGAAAATTCTCAAGTTCAATGCCCGGCCGTTCGACCCCGCCGTACTTGCCGCAGAATTACGCAATAAACTTTCGTTATCATGACCTCGCAACTTGCAACATCCACGAAAATCTCTTGGTGCCCTGGTTGCCCAAACAACCAGATTCTTGTCGCATTTCGAAAGGCGGTGACTGAGCTTTGTGAGGTGGGCGCACTCAAAGAAGAAAACATCGTTGCAGCGGCCGGCATCGGTTGCCATGCAAAGATTCTCGACTATCTCAACATGAATACATTTAACGCACTTCATGGTCGCGCAATTCCTGCGATTGAGGGCATCAAGGCGGCGAACGACGCACTTACGGTGGTGGCGTTCTCCGGTGATGGTGACTCATACTCAGAGGGGTTGTCACATCTCATCCATGCAGCTCAACGCAATAGCGATATCAATGTCTTTATTCATGACAATCAGATATTTGCCCTCACGACCGGGCAGGCAACTGCGACTTCGCCGAAAGGATTCAAAGGTCTCACGCGACCATCTGGTTCTATTGAGGAGCCAATCGACCCACTACGCATGATGATGAACGCAGGGGCAACATTTGTCGCGCGTGCTTATGCGGGAGAGTATGAAAAGACAAAGGAGATAATGAAAGCCGCAATCGCACACAAGGGCATGTCATTCATCGATATCGCTCAGCCATGCATCACATTTTTTGATACACGCGATTTCTACAAGGAGCACATCGTGTGGCTTCCTGAGGATCATGACACGACGAATCTTGATGCTGCGTATCATGCGACGAAACGCGATGACGGAAAAATCCCGATGGGAATTTTCTATCGCGCAGACAGGCCAACATTTGAGCAGCAACTCTAAGGACTTTTGTAAATGACGAACTTCATCGTTACGGGGCCCCGCAAGTCCCATCAAAATATCAGAATATTCTTTTGGGACATTGCCACCCCGTGCCTCGAATTTCATTCATTTACATAAGTCCTAACAAATAATATGAATCTTGAAAAATTCTTTCATCCCGAGTCGGTCATGGTGGTTGGGGCGCGCCCCGAAGACGGGCACGTCGGCTCGGCAATCATGAAGAACCTTCTTGCGGGAAGGAGTCGCACTCTTTACCCTGTTACTCCTGACTACGAGGTGGTGCTTGGTATTCCCGCATTTGCTTCTATCGAAGCGGTTCCCGGTACTCCTGACCTTGCGGTTATTGCAATCCGCTCGGACCTCGTACCCGAAGCCCTTCGTGCTTGTATTGCAAAAGGAGTCAAGGCGGCAGTGGTGATTTCTGCGGGTTTCAAAGAGGCGGGTGAAAAAGGGAAGTTGCTTGAAGAAGAACTTGCAGAAATCGGCCGTGAGTCAGGGCTCCCATTCCTTGGTCCAAATTGTCTTGGTGTTATCGACGGTAATGCGGACCTGAATGCTTCATTCGCATTGCACAAGCCACTACCCGGAGGAATTGGTTTTGTTTCACAATCGGGAGCTATCGGCACCGCGTTCATCGAATGGTCACGCTCCGAGGGTGTCGGCATCTCAAAATTTGTGAGTCTCGGCAATGAGGCAGGTGTATCCGAAGTCGCGATGCTGGAATGCATGGGGAATGACCCTGACACAAAAGCTATTCTCGTTTATTTGGAGCACGTCTCCGATGGCGCACGATTTCTTTCCGTGGCAAAAGAAGTAGTCAAAGAGAAGAAAAAACCGATTATTCTCTTACGTTCAGGTCGCTCCGCACGGGGAAGTGCCGCAGTCATGAGCCATACCGGTTCCCTTGCACCTGAGGATGCGATATTTACCGCCGCATGTCATCAGGCGGGAATTGCGACGATGACAAATCTCCGGGATCTTTTTAACGCCGCAAAAATTTTGACACTAGGTACGAATTGGGGAGACAAGACTCGTATTGCCATCGTCACAAACGGCGGCGGTCCGTCAGTGAATGCCGCAGACCTTGTCGAGCTTTCCGAGTCAATGGAGCTCGTACAATTTGACGATGCGACGAAAAACGCGTTACGCTTGGTGCTTCCATTTATGGCGGCAGTGGGAAATCCTGTCGACGTCATCGGCGATGCAGGTGCGGACCGATACAAGTCGGCGCTCGATATTGTTGCACAAAAAAAAGATGTTGATGCAATTATCGTGATTGTAACTCCGCAGATGATGACCGATGCAAAGGCTATCGCCGAGGCAATCGTTGCATATAAAAACATAAAACCCATCATTCCCGTCTTCATGGGGGGAGAGGTCATGCGCGCGGGTATTGATGTGCTCCTCGCAAATGGAATGGTGAATTTTGACTTACCCTCAGACGCTGTCTTCGTGCTCGATGCGCTCACGCCAAAGAAAAAAATTCCACTCCCTGCAAAAATTCACACTGCTTCAACGGCAACCATGCTTTCCCATGAGGCCTCGTCGGCGCTACTGGCAAAATATGACCTCGCAATTTTCGGCTCACTCGCACACACAAAAGATGATGCGAGGGAAATATTCTCTGAACTCTGTGTTGAAAAAGTGGCAATGAAGGTGGTTTCGCGAAATGTCGTGCACAAGACCGAAGCACAAGCAGTGCGACTCAATGTAGGTGGCGCCGATGTTCTGCGCACGTGGGATGACATTGAAAAAGGAGTTATGGCAGTATCGCCGGGCGCCTCAATTGAGGGAATGCTCCTTCAGCCAATGGTAAAAGGGAAGGAGGTTATTATCGGAATGAAACGTGATGCAACATTTGGGCCGGTCATCGTCTTTGGCCTTGGCGGAATTTTTGTGGAACTTTTGAGTGACGTGTCGATGCGCATTGCGCCCTTCGCTATCGATGAGGCACGTTTGATGATTGATGAAATCGCAGGCGTGAAATATCTCGAAGGATTCCGCGGTTCTGAGCCTATCGATAAGGAGGCGCTCGCACAATTACTTGTCATGATGGGCCGCCTCGCCTCCGAAAATCCGCAAATCACTGAAATTGACCTCAATCCCGTCATTGCAACAAAAAACCAAGCACATATTGTAGATGCTCGGTTTATGTCGGCAAAATAAAACCCTGCGGCTAGAGCGGCAACAGCGTTTTGAGATCGAAGTTCGCGTCGGCGAGTTCGGTCTTTTTGTTTGAAACGTCGATGCGTGCGGTGATGAGTTTTACGATGGTGGCGAGTTCTTGCGTGCGATTGATCATTGTTGCTCCGACAACGTGGTTGCCACGCAAGATAAGTCGTCCGAGTTTGCGGTCGGCAATATTTCCTCGCATGATGTATTCGCGGTCAGGCAGTGCACGGCCGTCACCGGCGAAGGAGATCATGTCGCCAAAGCCGTGGCTCGAGTGAAAAGATACGAGTTGATAGCATTTTCTATCTCCAAGCATGTTGCATGCTGCCGTTTCTCCTTGCTTTGTCGCATTCATCCAGTTGCCCATCATGACGACATCATCGAGCATGACGTCTTTGAATCGTGCGACGTCGCCTGCCGTCCAGACATCGTGGAGTGAGGTTTCGAGGTATTCATTTGCGAGGACGCCGCGTTCAAGCTTTATCCCTGAGGAGGTGAGCCAGTCGACGGGAACATCAACGCCGATGAACGCAAATACCATGTCGCAATCGAGACGACGCCCGTCTTTGAGAACAACGCCTGTGACTTCAGTATCGCCCAAGACTTCTACTATCTCCATGTCGCGGATGAGCGTGACGCCCCCCTCCGTAAGTCGCCCTTCGACGATACTTGACTCTGCTTCAGAAAGTGCCGGTTGCCAGAAGTAATGCTCGCGCATGACCTCGGTAATGGCGATGCCCTTGGAGTGAAGAATATCCGCAACCTCATAGGTGACGCAGGCACTTCCGACCATCACGGCGTGTTTTTTACCCACACGAAGGTCCTCAATGATTGCCTTGGCGTGGTCGAGTGTGCGTAAGTAGTGCACGCTGTTTTTGTCTGCTCCGGGAATTGTCCACATGCGATTGTGCGTTCCGGTAGCAATCAGGAGTTTCTCATAGTGAAATGTTTCGCCGTCCCATAGGGTGAGTATTTTATTTCCCGCATCAAGTTTTGCCGCACTCCGACCAGTCAGAAGTGTGATGTTGTTCGCGATATACCATTCCTTTTTTTTCATCCAGACAGATTCGAAATCCTGCGTGCCGGTCAAAAATGCCGGCTTCGAAAGAAGCACGCGTGAATAAAGGCGATGTGGTTCATCAGTGATGATGGTGATGGAGGCGTTGGCATCCCGCTTCCTGAGTGTTTCTGCCGCAGTCGTGCCCGCGATGCCTCCTCCGATAATGAGATAGGTGACGCTCTGCATATGCGTAAGTTAGAGAGGAAAGATTTGCTTTCCGGCTGTATCAAAAAGAATGATTGCTTTTGTCGGGCATGATTCTGCTGCGGCAGTGAGGGTCGCATCATCGGCAGCATTTGGATCAATGGCAACGACCTTGCTCTCGTCGTCGAGTTGGAATGTTGCTTCGGAAACGGCGATGCATGATATCGCGGAGATGCAGAGGTCGCGGTCGATGACAATCTTGCCGATATTTGATCCCTCCTTTGTGCGTGGATATTCTCGTGTTTCGGACATATGCTTTTGAATTAGTAAATAATAAATAAATAATTTTAGGTGAGCACAATTTCCGTGATTTCCGGCACCTCTTCATTGAGGAGTGTTTTTACTATCTTATTATACGTCAAAGAGGCGAGAGGGCATTGTGCACAACTTCCTTCTATCTTAAGCGTGAGTATTGCGCCCACGATTCCGGAAACCCACACGTCACCACCATGAGATTGGATGTATGGTCGCACGCGCCCGATGACCGCATGTACACGTTCTTCCGCACTAAGTGCTGGCGCTGCAATCGGCTTCGTTTTTGTGATCGTAGCACTCTGTTCCATCGGATTATTTTACACCGTTTTTTTGAACTGCTCCTAGCTGTGCGGTGATTAGTGTGTTATGTTCGACGGACGAGCATGATATACACACAGAAACTGAAGGATGCGATCAAGTTTTCAATAAAAACCCATGAGGTGTATCGAAAACAAAAGCGCAAAGGAAAAGATATTCCCTATATTACCCACCCGCTCACAGTTGGACTGATTTTGGCGCACGCAGGCGCAACGGAAGACGTCGTTATCGCAGGAATATTGCATGACACGATTGAAGACAGTTCCCCCGAAAAGAAAGTATCGAAAGAAATGATAGCCCTGCGATTTGGCGCTCCCGTTGCAGAGCTCGTTTTGAGCGTGACGGAAGAAGACCAGACGAGGGCCTGGGAGGTGAGCAAGAAGGAGGCACTGGAACACATCGCGCACTTTTCGCACGGCTCATTGCTTGTGAAGTCTGCAGATACCATCTCGAATGTCTCAGAGATAATCGATGACCATCGAAGAGAAGGTGATGATACCTTCGCACGCTTCCACGCCTCAAAGGAGCGGACCGTCGCGAACTATCTCGAGGTGACAAAGTGTTTGCTTGCTCGCTGGCCCGAGAGTCCGCTTGCAAAAGACCTCAAGCATATTCACGACCAACTGCTCAAAATATAGTATTTTAATCCGCTGTATTACAATAGAACAATGCATAAGAACGTTCTGATATTGCTGGCCATCTCCGTCGTTCTGTTGAACGTAATTTTTCTTGCGAACCGCTCTTTTATTTCTTTCTATTACGTGATATGGCTCGGGGGAGTCGGTGTGTACTTTATGAAGCATCGTACGGCGATCGAGTCGCGATTGGCGTCGTGGAATATTTCGCATTTTCCAAAATTTCTCCTCATTGGGTTGGGGATGATCATTCTTGAGGAGACATTCGCTGGGTTCTCAATGCACCTTGCGGAATTTCCGAGCCCTGCGAAGATGATCGTCGGAATCCTCCAATTTTACGCATTCAACCTCCTCGCCCTTCCCGGGTTCGTCATTGGCTGGTATGTCCTCCTCCGGCGCTATCTCTATGGTGAGCGGGAGATATTCATCCTCGCAGGACTTTTTGGGCTGTTTTCAGAAAAAATATATATGCACGTGCTGAGCTTCCCCATTGCGGGCATACTGCTCATCCTTCCGACGATGTTTACGTACGCACTTATTATTGCGCCCTCCGTGGTGAGCTTCCGCGGAGAAGGGTAAAAGCATTTGCCCCGCATTGTGCGGTACTTGTGCGGTTTTTTCGTTCCCATTCTTGTTTCAATACCATTCATTTTGCTGCTCATGTACCTGCGGGCGCATTATCCCGGGGTATTTCCGCCTCCCGGTTTTGTCGGGTAGTACACGCACGCTTTTTCCATCGGGTCTTCTACCAATGATTTTTAAAAGACGTTATACTAATGGCTATTATGGACAACATCGCACGACGCATGGCGGGGGTAGAGCAGTTTCTCTTTACTAACAAAAAGAGCTCAGTTATTTGGTTTGTTGTTCGACTATATCTGGCAAGCATATGGCTTGGTGCGGGGTATGCTAAGTTCATGAATCCGGTCTGGGTCGGACCCGACGCAGGGAAGGGCATTGCGGGGTTTGTTGCCGGAGCACTCCAAAAAACAGGAGGGGCGCATCCGGACGTTACTGCATGGTATGCGTGGTTTCTTGCGAACTGCGTTGCCCCGTATCCAGCAGTTTGGTCGCTCCTCATTACCTTCGGAGAGATTGCGGTCGGGCTCGGCCTACTCTTCGGGGTACTGACTGCCTTTGCATCGGCGGGCGGAGTTCTCATGAATTTTAATTTTCTTTTGTCCGGAACGACAGGCATCAATCCCGTAATGATACTCCTTGGCGTTCCACTCCTTCTCGCGTGGCGGGTATCGGGCACAATCGGACTGCAGAAGTTGTATGCAGTGGTATTTCGAAAAAATGTCTCTAAATATAGAAAAAACAAGCAGGCGCACCCATAGTGCTCGGAGGCGCGTATAATAGAGTAACCGTTAATCATTAAAATTAACTTTCAAACATGGAAGAAAAACAAGTAGCAGAAGCGTCGGGAAGTGGGACGTGCCGCTCGGCAGGTAGCACGTGCGCAAGTATGCATGAGCACATGCATCAGCTTTGTTCGCGACATTGTTGCATTGTGAAATGCCTTGTGATTGTTGTTGTTTTGGCCGTTGTGTTTGCTGTCGGATACTGTTTCGGTGCAAATGGTGAGTATCGCCATCACATGCGCGGAGGATATCAGAGTCATGAGCAGCAATACGGGGACTATGACCAATATGGTCGTGAGGGTCGTGAGGGTCGTGGGATGATGGGACAGGATGGATACCGGAATTTCGAACGTAATATGATGTATCGTATCGTCGAAACTCCGACCGTTACAGTCACAACAAGTGCAGCGGCACCGGTTGTCGCACCCGCAGTCGCACCAAAGTAGCCTCAGCTTAGGAGTAGCAAAACAAAAAACGCACCGCAAGGCGTTTTTTTTGTTTTTGCACGTTACGTAAATACGAGTTTGCAATGGCGGATATTCCCACGTTCTATTGGCGGCAGTCTTAATTGACAAAGTGGCCTCCACTGATAGAACGAGATGAGAGCATTTCGTTGAAATCACTCAAAAGGAGTATGCCGTGCATACAGCAAAGTTGGTTGGCTGTTCCGATCCCCATCGTTGGCTCGAGAGGGGTGGTCCTCGCGTTGAAGAATGGGTCTCCCGTGAGGCGGCGCACAGTGTGCCGATACTTGCGGCGTATCCGAACAGGGCGCGCATCGCAAAGCGTCTGCAGTCGCTCTATGATACGGGGAGCATCGGTGTTTCCCTCATGCGCGGGCGTATGGAGTTTTACTTCGAACGGAAAAAGGGACAGGACCTTTCCGTGTTGTACGTGAAAAATAATTCGAAGAGTCGACCGCGCGTTCTGCTCGACCCTCATGTGATGTCCAAGGATAGGACCACGACGATTGCGGGATGGTCAGTCTCGGATGACGGAAAACTTCTTGGATATGAGTTATCGAAGGCGGGTAACGACCGCACGAGTATCCATGTCATGGATGTCGCAACGGGCGTCACCACCGAAGAGTGCGTTCCCGACAATTGCTATCCGAGTTTTCAGAATTGGAACAAAGACGGAACCGGCTTCTGGTACACACGAAGCGGTGTTGCGGTGTCCGAGGAAGAAAAAAAGTACCACCAGCATGTGTACTTCCATCATCTCGGCGGCAACTGGGAAGAGGATGCTGTCGTCTGGGATGCACTCAATAGCAAGGAAGACATTCCCGGCATCGGACTTTCCCATGACGGTCGTTGGCTCCTTCTCTCTGTGTATCGCTGGCACGCCGAAAAAGAAATAAGCGAGGTTTTTGTCGCGGACACCGCGCAGTCTCCGCTTTGTTTTGTCTCCCTCACCGAAGGTATCGAGGCGCAATTCGGCGCGGATATTCATCGTGGCATGTTGTATCTCACGACGAATCACGATGCACCGAACTGGAAGATCCTTTCCTGTGACCTCTCCGGTCCGGGTTGGGGCTGTGAGCATTGGAAGTGCGTGATTCCCGACGGGGAATTTCCCATTACATCTTCGCAATTGGTGCGTGACGCATTGTTTGTCGAGGTGCAGGAAAATGTTTCTTCGCACCTCTACCGCTACGATGTGTTGGGGGGCGGAAAGACGGAGATAGCACTCCCGGTCATCGGCACGCTCGGTGCATGGACGGCAGAAGCAGAGTCCGATGTGCTTTATCTCGGGCTCGAGTCATTCTTCTTGCCCCCCACCGTGTATCGGTACCGACTTTCCACCGGCGCACTCACATTGCACCGCAAAGTGAAGGCAGGCATTCGCGCGGAGGACTTCGTCGTTTCTCAACAGTGGTATCGGTCAAAGGACGGTACGCGTATCCCGATGTTTCTGCTTCACAAGAAAGACCTCGTGCAAAACGGTGCGAATCCTACTGAGCTTTACGGCTATGGCGGGTTCGATGTGAGCATCACGCCCTCGTTCGACAAAGAGGCCCTGGTCTTCATCGAGGAAGGCGGCATATACGCAATCGCGAACATCCGCGGCGGCGGGGAATTCGGAAAAGCATGGCATGATGCAGGTCGGCGTGAGAAAAAGCAGAATGTCTTCGACGACTTCATTGCTGCTGCCGAATGGCTCATTGCGGAAAAATACACCTCTGCAAAACACCTCGGTATTTTCGGATGGTCCAACGGAGGGCTACTGACTGCCGCGGTAATGAATCAGCGCCCGGAGCTCTTTGGTGCCGTTGTTATCGGCGCTCCCGTCATCGACATGATGCGTTTTCATGTGATTGATGGTGGGCGCTACTGGATCTACGACTACGGTGACCCGGACGTCGCCGAGGACGCGAAGGTCATGCTCGCATACAGTCCGTACCACACGATGGTCGCGGGTACTACATATCCTGCGACGCTGGTTCTCACCGCGGACAAAGACGACCGCGTGAGTCCGATGCATGCATACAAGCAGGTCGCGCGAATGCGCGAGACGAATGCGGGAGACCGACCGATACTGCTTCGCGTTGAGCGCAAGTCTGGGCACGGTGGTGCAAGTGCGGTATCCGCTACCGTCGAAATGCAGGCCGACACGATTGCTTTTCTTTTGGGTGAATTGAAATAGTTTGTCTTACGTTTTCCATCTCCCGCGACGCTTGTTGCGGGAGTTTTTTTAACGAACAGCAAGCACGCAGAGCAGTCCGAACGCGACTTGCGCAAGTGGCCCCCATATTGGGTATTGGTCAAGGCCTTTTGTCGCATGAATCCAGACATGAAAACGCTGAAGGGTGACAAGTGGCTCATGTCGCCATTTGAAATAGGCGAATTGCAATGCGTCCGGAAGCATTCCCGCGGCAGCACCGAGTAGTGTGAGCGAAAGAAAATAGGGGGTCGTCACGTGGAAAAAATAGACGGCTATACCGATACCGAGTAGTGCATCACAGCTCATTTTGAGCAGGTCGAGTGGGAATTCCTTGTTGAGGAGTATGTCCGAGTCCATTGGATGGCCGGTCTCATTGCTGTGTGAGTGTAATTTGTAGTGCCAGTGAGGAATCGCGTCGAGAAAAAAGTGACTCGCAAAGCCTGCGGCAAAACCTAGTACGGGATGGCCCGGAAAGAGATTTGCCACTGCGGCGCCGGCGACGGCATGGGTTGCGAGTATCATTGTGAGATTATATCAGGAGACCCGGCTTCCATCACGTAAATTGGGCACATAAATCGGGGACACGCCTGACCTCCGCGATGGTGGTATACTAGGAAAGTATAGTATGAGCGGTCCAATTATAAAAAATATCGATGAGCTTGCCACGACACAACTCCGCCGCGACGCGCTTTCCATTCTTGAGTCCGGCTATCAAGCCGTCTTGACCGACCACGTTGTGCGCGAGCAGGTAGAAGTGAAGGGGGACGATATTTGTATCAAAGAGAATTCTATCTGCCTCACGGACTTTGATCGCATCTTTTTTGTTGGCATTGGAAAATGCGCAGTAGACGCTGCGCTTGTCTTCGAGGACATTCTCGGTGACCGCCTTACCGACGGCATTGTGCTTGACGTGAAGGCGGGAAATTTTAAAAAGATCCGCTCGTTCATCGGAACACATCCGTTTCCTTCTGATTACAATGTGAGCGTGACAAAAAAGATTGTGCACATGCTTTCCGGTATCACCGAGCGCGACCTCGTGCTCGTCGTTGTGTCCGGTGGCGGCTCGGCGCTGCTTTGTATTCCTCATGAGATGAACTGTAGCCGAATACAAGAAATCACCATGGCGCTCTGGAAGGGTGGCGCGACCATCGGTGAGGTCAACACCGTGCGCAAGCATATTTCCGATATTGCAGGCGGACAACTCGCGGAGATTATGTATCCCGCGACAGTAGTTTCATTTATTTTTTCTGATGTTCCGGGGGACGACATGAGTGTTGTTGCGTCCGGTCCGACCGTAAGAGATGTAACGACAGTCTTGGACGCTGAGCACATCCTTGCAAAATATGACGTTCTTACACAGTGTCAATTTCCGGACTGCCGGGTGTCCGAGACGCCGAAAGATGAGAAGTACTTCAAAAAAGTGACGAACATTCTTATGGTGACGAACAGCATCGCGCTCACTGCCATGGAGGCAAGAGCGAAGGCGTTGGGATACCACGCAGAAATTCGCGATACGGCACTTGAGGGAATTGCCGCTGACCTTGGTGCGGCGTTCACGACGGTGCCCATACCGCCGGGCTCCTGCTATCTCTACGGCGGAGAGACGACGGTGCGTCTCACAAAAAACGCGGGTGAGGGAGGGCGTAATCAGGAATTGGCTCTAGGCGCAGTGGCACATATTCCTCATCACATGGTTATCATTGCGGCCGCATCTGATGGGTGGGATAATACGAGCATTGCGGGGGCAATCGTGGATGCGGGAGATCGTGAGCGTGCAAAAAATGCCCACCTCGATCCGAACACCTTTCTCCGCGCTAACGATTCCTATCATTTTTGGAAGACGAATGGCGGAGCGATTGTGACCGGACGTACCGGAATCAATGTGGCGGATTTTTATTTAATATTAAGTGACAAGGGGTGACGTTTGTAAATTAAAAATGGGCGAAATTATTAGGAGATTAGTTAAAACGATATGATCAAAACAGAACAAACGATTCTATGGTTCGATCAGGTGGGCAATGACGATGTGCAGATAGTTGGCGGGAAGAACGCTTCCCTTGGCGAAATGTATACCGCACTCGCGAGTAAGGGAATTCGTGTCCCGAACGGATTCATCGTGACCGCAAAGGCATATCGCGATTTCATCAATAACTCAGGACTCGCTGAAATCATAAAGAAAGAGCTTACGGGTCTTGATACGACGAATATCAAGGCTTTGCAGAACGCCGGCAAAACCGTGCGTGCTGCATTCTTGAAGGTAGAATTTCCTCAGGTCCTACGCGATGATATCACCAAGGCATACGGAGAAATCTCCAAGTCATACGGCGTCAAAGAGGCTGATGTCGCAGTGCGCTCATCTGCTACAGCCGAAGATCTTCCCGGTGCATCGTTCGCCGGCGAGCACGAGACTTATCTCAACGTTTACGGGGCAGAGCAGGTCATCAAAAAGACCCGTGAGGCAATGGCGTCTCTTTTCAATGACCGTGCCATTTCATACCGCGTCGACAAGGGATTCAGTCATTTTGACGTCGCTCTTTCTGTGGGTGTTCAGAAGATGGCCCGCTCAGACAAGGGGACATCTGGAGTCATGTTCACTATCGATACGGAAACCGGCTTTAAGGATGTCATTGAGATAAATTCATCATATGGACTCGGCGAGATGGTCGTTCAGGGCAAGGTAACACCGGATGAGTTCATGCTTTTCAAGCCGACATTGCGTGAGGGATTCAAATCTATCGTGAAGAAGTCACTCGGTGAAAAGAAAATGATGATGGTGTATACGGAAAAACAGGATTCTCCGGTCAAGGAGGTCGCTGTCCCACTCGCAGATCAAATACGATTTTCACTTTCAGACGACGAGGTCATCGAGCTCGCGCAGTGGGGAATGATCATTGAGGAACATTACACAGCGCGCTTCGGCAAGCCAACACCGATGGATATCGAGTGGGCAAAGGATGGCGTTGACGGAAAACTCTATATTGTACAGGCGCGTCCCGAGACGGTGCAGTCTGAGAAGAAGGGTCTTTCAATCACCGAGTATCTTTTGCAGAAGAATGCCCCCCCGGCAATTACGCACGGAATCTGCGTTGGCGGAAAGATTGCCACCGGAACTGCGCGCGTAATTCTGTCGGCGTCCAAGCTCGAGGAATTCAAGAAGGGAGAAATTTTGATTACCGAAATGACCGACCCGGATTGGGAGCCCATCATGAAGATGGCATCCGCTATCATCACCGCAAAAGGTGGGCGCACATCGCATGCAGCTATCGTTTCTCGTGAGCTCGGCATCCCCGCCGTCATCGGTATCGGAATGGAAGAGATGGATAAGCTGAAGACCGGAATGGTGCTAACAGTAGATGCATCATCAGGTTCAGTCGGCTATATCTATCCCGGAAAATTGGAATGGGAAGAGCGAGTCGAAGACCTTTCGCAGGTTCCGGAGACAAAGACAAAGATTGCAATGAATGTCGGAAGCCCCGAGGCTGCATTTATGTACGCACATCTTCCACATAAAGGCGTCGGATTAGCGCGCGAGGAATTCATCATCATGTCGCAGATCGGCATCCATCCAAAGGCCCTTCTCGATTATGCGAAGCTCGCCCCTGAGCTACGGAAGAAGATCGATGCACGCACGATAGGGTACCCCGACAAGGTGGAGTTCTACGTTCAAAAGCTCGCAGAGGGAATTGCGCAAATTGCCGCAGCCTCCTACCCGCATCAGGTCATCGTTCGTTTTTCGGACTTTAAGACCAATGAATATCGGACACTGCTTGGAGGAGAAGCGTACGAGCCCTCGGAAGAGAATCCAATGCTCGGATGGCGCGGTGCATCCCGTTACTACGATCCAAAATTTAAGGATGCATTCAAGCTTGAGTGTGATGCGATACTTCGCGTCCGCAATACTTACGGACTTAAAAATACACATGTGATGGTCCCGTTCTGCCGTACTCCAGATGAAGGAAAGAAGGTGCTCGCGACAATGGCGGAATTCGGACTACGCAAGGACGAGGACGGATTACATGTCTACGTGATGTGTGAAATTCCTTCAAACGTGCTTCGCGCTGACGAGTTTCTCGATATCTTTGATGGTTTCTCTATTGGCTCCAACGATTTGACTCAGTGCACCGTCGGCTCGGACCGTGATTCAGGAATTGTTGCCGGCATCACAAACGAAAAAGATCCTTCAGTGAAGATGCTTATCTCGATGGCCATCAAGGCATGTAAGATACGCGGGAAATATATCGGCATTTGCGGACAGGCACCATCAGACTTCCCCGATTTCTTACGCTTCCTTATTCAGGAGGGGATCGAAACGGTTTCTCTTAACCCGGACTCTATTATACCGATGCTCTTTGAGGTCGCGGAGGAGGAAAAGCGTCTCGGCCGATAGCGCAATATGGCGATAATCACCGGAGTACGGGCGAAAGAAGTTCTTGATTCACGAGGAAGTCCGACCTTAGAAGTGACGATGACAAGCGGAGAATTCTCCGCTTGTTCTTCTGTTCCCTCGGGAAAAAGCGCGGGAACGCGCGAGGCATGTGAGTTGCGTGATGCAGACGGAAGAGGTGTCACCACTGCAATCGCAAACGTGAATACGCTCATCAATGATGCACTTCGTGGTGCGCAGCTTGACCCCACCGCAATCGACGAGAAACTCATCGCGATTGACGGTACTCCGACGAAGACGCACCTCGGTGCGAATGCGATGCTTGGAGTTTCCGTTGCTGCCATGCGACTTGCTGCGCAAGAGAGAGGAGTTCCTGTGTGGAAATGTCTCGCGGATATCGGCGGATTTACCCCGTCGCTCCCTCGTCTTTACATGAACATGTTGAACGGCGGAGCGCATGCATCATTTCGGCTTCCGTTTCAGGAATACATTGTCGCAGTTGGTGCTGCGGGCCCCTCGGAATCATACGCAAAAGCAAATGCGATATTTGAAACACTCGGTACGCTTATTAAGGAGCGTTACGGCGAAGTTCCCATGGGCGATGAAGGTGGATATTCACCAAATTTGAATGGCATTGAAACACCGTTCGCACTGTTAAGCGAAGCGATGGGGGCCGAGGCCGCGGCGTTTCTCGCAATTGATGCGGCGGCATCAGAATTTTTCCATGACGGGAAATATATCCTTGAGGGTGCACCACATAGTAGTGACGAACTTTTTGATGTTTATGAAAACCTTGTCAATAAATTTCACCTGAGGAGCATTGAAGACCCGTTTGATGAGAAAGATTTCCCTGCGTTCCGACGCATCACCGCTGAGCTTGGTGCTCGCACGCTTATCATTGGAGATGACCTCACGGTTACCAATCCCGCAATCACCAAAGAAATGATTGATGAAAGCCGCGCGAACGCAATGATTATCAAACCCAATCAAGTGGGGACACTCACAGAGGTGTTTGCGACCGTGCGACTTACAAGGGACGCAGGGTGGAAGCTGGTCGCGAGTCATCGCTCGGGGGAGACTGAGGATTCCTTCATTGCGGATCTCGCTGTTGGTATTGGCGCGTACGGATTAAAAGCCGGCGCACCGACGCAAAAAGAACGGCGGGTGAAGTACGAGCGGTTGATTGAGGTAGAAAAAGAATTCGTCGTCTAATTTTGCGACAATTTCATGCTTACGTGGTTGAGTGCGTAAGTCTGTGGAAAAGCTTCTGATAAACTGTGGATAAACTGCTACCGGTCTTCGTCATCCGACTCCTCATGGCCGCTAGCGTCTGTTGATGCGGGTGTCTGAAATCTCACTTCTCCATCAGCCGTCTCATTTTTGTATTCATAACGCCCTCTACTGCTCCTTGTTTTAACTTCGGCGTTGTCACTATTTTTTTCTGAGTCATCAGCATGCGTCTCGGTCTCAGTTTTCGCACCGCGATCTTCCTTTTGGTCGTATTGGCGTTGAGACGAAGGTGTTGTCGTTGATGATTCGTCGGGAGTATTCTGTTTGCCCCTGCGCTCTCTGTTCTTGCCACCTCGCCCTCCATGAAGAGAAACAGCGCTGACCTCTGAAATAATATCGTCGACAGAGTTCGTCGCATCTTGATTTTCATCATGGCTAAGAATGTCGCGTGTTGCGTGGAGTTCGCGTAGTGCAACTTCTGCACCGTGCCTCGCCCGATCTTTTCTCTTTGCCGACTCCCTCGAAGTGGTTACGGGAGTTCCCGCTGCGATGTTCGGACTCGAGGCATCTTCTTCTGATGACTCCGCGAGTGACGCAAGTTCACGCACCTCTGCGAGGCGCCTTTGAGCAAATCGCACTTGAAGTGCTTTTTTCTTTTCCGTGCTTCCCGCAAAGAGAATTTGTGTTTTTTCTTTTGCGATGGCGACAGGAAACAGAATGTCTCCGGGTTTGGCATTGCTTGCGTATGCAGTTGCTGCACCGCCACCTAAGATAAGGATGCCGAGAATCGCGGCAATAATCTTGTTGTGTGCGCGCTTCAGGAATGTGACGTATGAAAAAGGTGAAGATTGCAGGGTGAGTCCTTGCTCAATCGCATTCCATGAGCGAATCTTCTCTCCCTTAGTCATGCCGGTCGGTTTGTTGTGGCGGATGTGTTGTTCCATATTATATGTATCGTTGTTCGACATAGGCTTTTGGGAGATAGGCTTGTAATTCTTTCAACGCGCGGTGGTGGCGTACTTTGGCGTTATTTTCAGTGGTGTTGGTTGCGATGGCAATCTCCTTGAAAGACAATTCTGACCAATGTCGCATCGTGATGACCTCCTTCGAGAGTGCGCTGATTTTACACATCGCAGATTCGAGTATTCGGTAGTCTTCGTGAGGAGAGACGCCGGGATGTGTCGCTTCGTGAAGGAACTCAAGTGTTTCGCTTTCTAGTGCTATGGGAAGTTTTTCTGCACCCCTCCTGTGCGCATAGACCTTTCGCCGCGCAATTAAAAAGATAAATCCCCAAAACTCTTCTTCGCTGTGGTATTGGAACTTCGGAAGACCCTTCCAGAAATCAATGAACACGTCCTGGAGGGTGTCGAGTGCCTGGTCGCGGTCACGAAGCTGGCCAAGAAGAAAACGAAAGACTTTGTCATTGGTTGCGTCAAAAATACCTTGGAATGCGTTTTTGTCGCCCGCACTCGCCCTCCGTATGCATTCGTGTAACGCGTCTTTTTGTGCCATTGCTTTCTTCTCCATTATCATGTGATGCTAGCGTGAAAAGGTTACAAGGAGAAGCTACCGCGAGTAGCACCTCTAATTTACGGCCCTGCTTCAACGTATTTTTCTCCATGACCGGAGCGCAGGAAGACCCGGTCGACAATCTTCACAATCAATACTTCGCATGCTAAGATTCCCGCATGACCAACACATTTTTATCACGCCTTGACTGGCGTTTCGCAACAAAGAAATTTGATGCGGCCAAAAAACTTACTAGTGAGCAATTAGCAGAGATCACTCGCGCGGTGCGATTCGCGCCGACATCGTATGGTGTTCAGCCGCTTCACGTCGTGGTGGTAACCGACCCAGCGCTTCGCAAGGCACTTCGTGCGGTATCATACGATCAGTCGCAGGTGACCGATGCGTCGCAGCTGTTTATTTTCTGTGCACGCACTGATGTGACACCTCGCGTGGATCAGTATTTTGAGGAAGTGACCGGGGGAAATGCCGACGCAAAAGCCGCCATGAAGGGTTACCAAGATATGATGCATGGTGCACTCGATGCACAAACAGGCACGATTGCGTGGGCGTCGAAGCAGGCGTATATCGCACTAGGATTCGGACTCGCCGCGGCCGCGGAACTCGGTGTCGATGCATGTCCGATGGAGGGATTCACAAATGCCGAGGTCGACAAAGTGCTCGGACTTCCTGCACATCTGCGCTCAGTTGCGTATATGACGGTCGGATTCAGGGCGGCAGAACCCGCATTTCCGAAATTCCGATTCGCAGAGAGCGACTTATTTGAATATCGGTAACGATTAGTCTCGATATAAAGAAAACATCCGCTTGAGGCGGATGTTTTTGTTTCTATAAATTGGCCGTAGGTCACGTGATGCAAAAGACCACCTTGTGGTGGTCGGTCCTCATGAATCCTTGGCAAACCCAACGTTACGGTTGTCGACGGGGTTTGTTGCGTAAAGGATGGCCACTTGCTCGAAAATATCATCGAACAATTTATGGACCGCTTTTTTACGCGTCGATCCGGTTTGGTGATAGAGCGTCCGACCCATGAGCGTGTTGTTGCGCAAGAATGTTACTTTTCTGTTACCCCCACCGCCGGATGGTCGTGAAACGAAGGTGACATTCGCCCCTGAGTCCTCTTTGTCGGCAAAGAAGCAATTACAGGAGAGAGATTCGTGTGCTGCATGTAGCTCATACAGGTGTCTCGACATCGAATTTTTGAGTTCAATGGTTTGAACCCCGGCAGCATCATTTACCACGACGGCGTACTTACCGGATTTAATTTCACCCAAGACGAGCGTGAGATGCTCTACGAGGTCTGCCCTTCGACGGTTTCTCGGCCACCAATGAAAGAAGCCAAATATGAGCGAGAGAATGAGCAGTATTTTCAGCAGAGATTCCATGAAATTCCTCCGGTAAATTTCTCCTCTTACGTTATCATGATGAAGAATTCCTGCAAGCAAAAAACCCCGCCATAGCGGGGTTGAACGGTGTTTCAGCTTTTACTGTACGACTGAAGTACTGCGAATATGTCTTCGAGGAGCTCGTCATCGTCGATGTCTTCGAGGATTGCCCGTGGGAGAACCCCATATATCACAGGTGTGATGTCCCCGGAAGCATGCTCCGCGTCGACCTTGTAGCAGATACCGTGTTGCTTGCGCACAGCGGCATTTCTCCCAGCATCTCCCTGTATGAGAAATTTGAGCGTGGCATCGCGCTCTGCGTGAACCCCGAAATACTCGAGGCGTTCCCTCAGCGCGTCTTTTTCCGCAAATCCCAGATATCCGTCGAGTGAGCGCAATATTGCACTGCCATCGTCGCTGCTGACTGTACCGGACGAGGAAACCGGCCACATGCAGTCACAAAAGAAGTTGCGCCCCGAGAATATTGCACCGGCAGTCGTTTTGTTTTGGTGTGCGAGCACGACGGGAGCCTTCGGGTTCTGTAGTACGGCATGGATGTGCTGAAGAATATCCCGAACGCAGAGTGCCCGCAGGCGTGCATCTCTGCGGTGATTTGCGAGGACCACCGTCACGGCGTAAACAACCGGGAGCACTGCCAGGAGCCCGACAAGCAAGATCATCAAGAGCGGGGTCATTTATTTGCCTTTGAAGTTGAAAGAATTTTTCTCCCTCAACCCTAGCACCCAGGTAAACAATTGCAAGACCACAAAATGATTGACCGAATAGGTCAAGAGGACTAGTCTAAATGTAGAGTAGTTTCTTGACACAGGAGAACCCCATGCCAAAGCTCACGCCTGAGTTTATGGAGGACTACCGCAAGCAGGTAGAGAAGAAGGTTCGCGCCGGTGTCTATCGCACTTGGCACGATCAAAAAGAGTCCTTGATGGAAGGGAATGCCATTATTGTCCACGGCTACCGTGGAAATGTGCGCGCCCCGCACTTCAAGGACCTTGCGAATGCGTTCGACGATGCGCAGTTCAATATCGCATCATTCGACCTTCCGAATTTCGGCAAGAGTCGGAATGAGCGCCCTGAACTTGAGGGGCAGATTGCCTCGTTTGCGGTACTTATTCGCACGTTGAAGTCGATGTTGTTTGCGATGCTCGAGTCGAAATCCAAGAGCAAGGTGCCGACGATATTGGTCGGATACAGCATCGGCGCACTCGTGATACTGCGCCTGTTGCAGATCTATCCGTACCTGCAGAAGTACATTGCAGGCATCGTGCTTATCGCTGTGCCGCTACGCGTGGACCACAACGCAAGGAAGGAAATTCTTCGATGGAAAAAAGTGGTGAAGCCGTTCTTTAAGCTTATGGTCCGCGTGCATCCAAGAATGTCTGTGGCAACATATGAGGAAGATGAATTTTCCCGCGATGACCCCCGACACTTTAAGGGGGCGATGAGCGCGTGGACGGCAAATCAGATCCTCATCGCCTCAGAAAAGGCACGTGACAATATGTACAAGATATTCGTTCCCGTGCTTTTCATTCACGGGGCGGACGATGCCACTGCGCCACTTGAAGACATGGAGCATGCATTCGGCAATGTTTCGACACCACGTGACGATGCGGACAAGATTGTGTATCCGCACATCGACCACCTGGTACTCCAGAAGCATCGTCATGCGATACAGGACATCGTGAAGTGGGGAAAGATTCGCGTCAAACTCGCCAAGGATACCGTCGTCCGCATTCATAGCGAGCAGGGGAAGCTTGAGGAGCGATTCGAAGAACTCGTGCACATTTTTCTCGATCTTGGACGTCGCATCATCACCTTGCTCTGGAATGTGCGTGGCGACTTGTTTCACACATTGTTTCACTGGAAGAAGCGCTAGCCCCACCTTTCCTGCCTATGCAGGCAGGAGGGGTTTTTTATTTTCGTATGTTAAAATACTTTCATCACTAATAAAATACTATTTTATGCTCCACGAATTTAAAATGTTTGCCATGAGGGGGAATGTCGTCGACCTCGCCGTTGGAGTTGTCATTGGTACGGCGTTTGGCGCCATTGTGAACTCTTTGGTGGGGGATGTCATCATGCCTCTTGTCGGCGCACTTACCGGAAACATCGACTTTACCGGATTGCACATTCAGATGGGGGACGTCTCCGTATTGTACGGAAAATTCCTTCAAAGCATATTTAGCTTCATGATTATTGCGTGGGCACTTTTCTTTGTCGTAAAGGCTGTCATCGTGCTCCGCAAAAAAGAAGAAGTCATACAACCGGTCATTTCCGTAGAGCCGTCGCCCGAAGAAAAACTCCTTATAGAGATTCGCGACTTGCTCAAGAAATAGAAGGAAGTGTTTCGCGCAGGGCAATTCCTGTTTTATGCTATAATTTTCGCATGGATTTTCTAGTGGAACTAATACATAACTACGGTTATTACATCGTGTTCATCGGCACATTGCTTGAGGGCGAGATAGTTGTTGCACTTGCGGGATTTGTCGCATATCAGGGGGGGCTTGAATTGGGACTGTTGATTCCGATTGCGATAGCCGGAGCGGTCATCGGTGACCAGTCGTTTTTTTATTTTGGACGCCTCAAGGGGCGAACCATACTCCGACGCCATCCCGAGTGGCACGACCGCGTGGAAAAGATTCACGTATGGATGGTGCGCTATCAGGATTGGCTAATCTTTGGCTCACGCTTTCTCTATGGCTTTCGGGCGATTATTCCGGTAGTGATTGGCACAAGCAAGGTCTCCGGAATCCGCTATTTCATACTCAATCTGATGGGCGCCATTGTGTGGGCGCATTTGTTCGTTTTTGGTGGGTATGCGTTTGGTGGTGCGATAGAACGATTTTTGGGAAATATGAAGAAGTTTGAGGGGGGCATCGTTGCGGCAATTATCTTGGTTACTGTGGTTATCCAGACAATCGCATGGTTCCGTAGACGGCGCGAGCGTCTTCTTCTCGAGAAATCGGAGAAACACAAACGTACTCATAGTAAGTGAAATTTTGCTATACTCTATAGTATATGCAACAACACAACTCAGTTCAGCGCCCTTCGCAATTTCCTCTCGCGCTCCTCGTTCTTTATGCGTGTCTTTTTGCTTTGCTCGCTATCAACCCGGTTGACCGGCAGACGTGGTTCGCCGAGAATCTCACCGTACTCATCATTGTGGGAGTACTCGCCCTTTTGTATGTGCTGAAGGTGCGTTTTTCCAATACCGCGTACGCCTTAATGGCAGTACTCATTTTTTTGCATACCGTGGGTGGACATTATACGTTTGCAAAAGTCCCTTTTGACTGGTTTACAGATTTTTTCGGCTTCGAGCGAAACCATTACGATCGCATTGCTCATTTCTCCGTTGGTTTCTACGCCTTTGCAATAGCTGAATGGCTGCTCGTAAAACGCCTCGTGGTAAATCGTTTTTTGTTATTTACGTATCCGATATTTGTTATCGCAACCGCCGCAATGAGCTATGAACTGATTGAGTGGCTATATGCGTCGGGGTACGGTGGAGCTGCCGCAGACGACTATCTTGGAAGTCAGGGAGACATCTGGGATGCACAGAAGGACATGCTGGCGGACACGCTCGGCGCCGTTGTTGCGATGATATTCTTTTTCTGGATGAACGGGTTCCGTCGACTACGCACACTCCTTTCGCACAAGTCATGAACAAGACGTACGCCCGCTTGCTCTTGTTTGCTGGTGCGTGCCTCTCTCTCGTTGCGCTTATCATCGGGGGAAGCCTGCTCCAGCCTGTACAAAAAACCGTCAGCGAGCGCTCGACCGCACTCCTGTACAAATTTGCTGCGAATGTGCCCGCCTCGACTCAGTCCGGGATATCACCGATTGGGAGGGTGCTCATTGCCGACCTCGAGTCGATGCAAGTTTCGCTGTATGACGGTGGTGTGGTAAAGAATATATTTCCCATTCTTTCGAAGGGGCGTCCCGGAACACCGTGGGAGACGCCGACCGGCGCATATACAATCCAGGCAAAAGAAGTGAAGCATTATTCGTCAATTGGCGGAACGTGGATGCCGTACAGTATGCAGTTTTACGGCAACTTTTTCATTCACGGTTGGCCGACTTATGTGAATGGAAAGGATGTTCCTGTCGGGTACTCCGGTGGTTGTATCCGCCTCGCAACGGAGGACGCCCGCATGGTCTACGAGTTCATTCCGCGCGGTGCAAAGATAATGGTGCTCTCCGGCGTAAAAGACGACGAATTTGCGACCTCCTCGCGCTACTATCTCCACGGGGAAGGCCATCTGCCGAAAATTTCTGCGTCATCATTCGTCGTTGCGGACGCCAATACGGGTGCGACATTGTGGGAGAGACGAGCGCGAGACCTCAAGGGGCCTAAGGGGTTGGCGTTGCTTGCATCGGGGCTTACCGCAGTCGAGACCGTCAATCAATACAAGCTTGTGCGCATGAGCGAATTACTCATGGGCAGTGCGATACTCCGAAAGTATTCCATTGGTGCCATTGATGAAATGCCCGCAGGAACGCTGATGTACCCACTCCTATTCGACGGAAGTGATACTGCCGCGAGGGTGTTTGCGAAAGAGCACGGGACAAAGCAATTTGTTACGTACATGAATGAAAAAAGTAGAGCCATCGGAATGAACGACACAATATTTGGTGGCGCGTTATCAAGCGATGAGTCAACAACGACCGCTCGTGACCTCATGACGCTGTTGCGCTATGTGAACGAACGCAAACACTTCCTCCTAGACGTTACACTTGCTAGAGAGCAGACGCTCACTGATGTCGACGGAGATGAGCGATATAATTGGACGAATAAGAATCCATGGGTGCTCTCGGGTGATGGTGCGTTCCGTGGAGGACTTGTGGCGAATGATCCTTCGGGACATAGCGGAGCGATGCTTCTTTTTGACCTGCCACTCGCAGAGTTTGGTCCGCGCACTATAGCATTCGTGATAATGGATTCGGATGACGTGGCGGGTGACATCAGCGCACTTCGTCGGTTCATTGGTGAGCATTTCGTTTACGGCGTTGAACGAGAAGGGGGCGCATTTATAAGAGAGACAGAAGATCCGACACCAAATCTACTTCAACGGGTAAAAGAGTTAATGAATCTTGAAATGTTGCTTCAGGATGAAGTTGTCTATAAACGCGAAGTATGAACTCCGTGGAAATATATTGGGTCGTCATTGGGTTGATTGCATTCGTTCTCGTTCTGCTCTCACTTCGTGAGGTGGCCATCCTTTGGCGAATGGCCCCGGGGCATCCTGACCACGGCTTGTATTGGTTTAATACGCTGTTCCTCGTCGCTGCAGGAGGGGCCGTGGTATGGGGGGGTTTCTATGTGGACGGAGGCAGGCAGACGTTTGAGGCGTTACTTGCGACACCGCCGTCGGCACGATATGCAATTGAACGAAATCCGATTATTCATGATACGACATGGATCTACGTCACCAGCCAAAGTGAAAATGACGTTCGCACATTTTATCGCAATTATGCGAAGGCAAATCAGATTGTGCTGATCGAGGATGATCGCGATGTGGTGCGCATGTCATTTGCCCTCCCATCCGGAAATCTTTTTTTGACGTTCCGCAACGAGGGGGAAGAGACGGTATTGTATTTCTCACGATTGGGGGAAGTACGCACTGTTACAGAGTAGCGGGTTTCGGCGGCGCTGCCGCAATGATACCTTCGAGAGTTGGCGCGATGCGGTCGACAATTTTCTCATATCCTCTGTCGTTCGGATGTATCTCGTCGGACATAAACAAATTATTCCCGATGAGTCCCTCGAGTACGTTTGAGACATAAAAAGAGCCCGTTTCATTTGCCAGCGCAGCTAAGTCGCTGTCGTAGTGGTCCGCGAGGAGGCCCCCTCGTATGCCGAGTAAGAAGACGACCGCACCATTCGACTGTATGTTGTTAATAATTAGGCGGAGATTCGAGAATGTTTTTTCTCTTTCGACTTGCTTGAGATAATCGTTTCCGCCAAGGAGCACGATGACGATGTTTGGGCGTTCACTCAATACGTCACTCGAAAGTCGCAGCAGTGCGTCGTGCGTCGTGTCGCCACTGACACCCTTGTTCACGATGGTCGCGTCGAGGCGTTTTGCGAGCACCGGAATAAATCCCTTTTCAGGACTTGATGCTCCAACTCCTACCGTGAGGCTGTCACCAAGCGCAACAATATGAGTACCTTTTGGCGGATAGTTTTTAATCGGATGGTAATTCAGTATCGCAGAAGTTATTTGCCAAATACCCCAAAGGAGGGTTGCTCCCAATATCCAGATGATGGGGTGCACATTTTTCACCTCACTATCGTAACATGTTTGACGGGGGGAGGTGCAAGCGTTAGTCTTGGTAAGGATGCAATTGAAATAGGAGTAGAGCATGACCAAGACAATAAATGGCTCCTCACTGACAGTCCCAGGTGATGTGGAATGGCAGAAGCGTCGACCCCAGAATGGGTATTCGTATCTTGAGGTGCTTCGCGAGATGGAGCGCAGGAAGAAGGGGGACTGCTTGCTTCCGCCCGAAACGCGCAATAGCGTATTTCAGGCCGGCACCAATGTTTTGGCGACAAAGTACGTAATCTCGGCCACACTCGCCGGGCTTATGTCGGTGTACAAGCTCACACCCGAGAGGCTCCTAACGCTGTTTGGATGCGAAGAGAGAGATTCAGCCGACACGCTACTCATGTGCATATTGAATCCGTACCTAAAGACCGAAGGTGCTGACATTTCAAATCATGCCGTGGTCGATGAGTTGTTTCCGGCACTGGACCTGAATAGAAAGTCATGAAAATAACCGCGAGCACTGCTCGCGGTTTTTTGTTTTTCGATTGGTCTAGTAGAACGTTGTACGCCTGATGGGCTGGAAGAGGGCCGTCTTTCTCTCGCAAACACTTTGCAATAAGCATGCGCCGCAATTCGGTTCCGCGACCTCGGGGCAGAACGCGCGCGCCGACCACATGAGGTTGTCGACTTCGGCCATCGTTCTTCCCGACAGCCTTATTACGCTCTCGACTCCCTTTTTCACAGCCCCTCGGATTGCTTCTTCACGCGTAGGCGAAGTCAGTTGGCGTGCGATATTTTCATCCCGCCACGCTGGGGACATTGAGGTAAGTCCCATGCGTAGTGCGAGACGCATGACGTGGTAATCAATTATCGGATGCCAGACGGTCTTCTCCGATGTACCGAGCAGTTTCTCCGGGCGATTCGCAAGTGCCATGAGCAAAAGCTCTGCCTTCTTTCCGAGCGGGTCTTCACGATAGCCCGGCACTCCATTCTCCGGATGTGTGAGAATATCACGCAAAGTTCCTACTGGGTCACAACTTTCATTGGAAAATTCAACGAGGTCCGAGGGTGATCGTCCTGCCCAACGCGGAGTGCGAAACCATCTTGCATAGTCTCGCGTGAGTGCAATGCGTCGCGGGGTATTGAAGAGGGGAATCGGCCCGTCATCGTCGGAAAACATCGTCGCGAATTCCGCATCGGAAATCGTCGCAAGACGCTGCGAGGAAAAACATTTCGGGTCCTTCTTCCACGCAGAATGAAGGACCCCCCAAAGAAGGTCAGAACCTTTGACTCCGCCCCTCCCGTTCAACTTTCCAAAGAGCGGTGAAACATACTTTTTTCCGTCGTCAGTCCAGAAGCCGTAATTGTGGATCATTGCGAAGAAAAAGAAATCGAGCGTCCCCGGCGCATGAAGCGGAGGGTACATGTCTTCGAAAATATATTCCATTCCCTCGCGAACGGTCACACTGTAGAAATTGAGTGGCGGCGGAATGATTGCCGTTTGTGCATATGCGGCAAGTGCGGCAATCCGTTTTGAATTGAGAGAGGGCATCCTGCTCATTGATATCTCCTTTGGGTGGGTACATCTAGGCCCATGTAAACATATTGTGATGATAGTGCAACCGTGAATAGAACAGTTTGCTTCCGATGGTCGCTGGCGTTATGATAGTGCAATGGACCAAATGAAAAAAAATATTGTTATCGTACTCGGGCTGGCGCTCCTTCTCGGGGGTGCTTATTATGCGAAACAGGAAAAGACTGGTCTTGCCGACGCCGCGCTTTCGGGAAATAATAGTGGAAGCGGCATACCACCGGCAGGAGTTCCGCTCATGGACCCTGAGTCCGTCAATAACGTCATTAAGGATGAAAAAACGGGGCGTGAATATGTATCAAATCAGATTATTGTTGAATTTCGGCCCGGCGTTTCGGAGGAAGCATCACTCAGTATTATCGATGGTGTAGGCGGGAAAATGCTGCAGCGTTTTACCATGGCACCGCTTTTCTTGGTGCAAGTGAAGGATGAGGGTGACGGCAAGGGCGCCACGAAAGCTATCGCCACCTTGAACCAAAACGCGAGCGTAAAAAATGCAGACTTCAACTATCTCTCGACGCTCAAGGAGGGCACCGCTGAATAGTTTCTGGTTACTTCGGCATAACACAGAACTCCCGCCCGGCTGGGTGTTTTTGGTCGTTTCATTCTGATGGAGTATAATACCGACGTATGAATATCCGTGAAGGACTGACGTTTGACGATGTGCTCCTCCTGCCGCGACGCTCCGCGGTATTTTCGCGCAAAGACACATCAACAAAGGCGCAGCTTTCTAAAAATATTTCTCTCAACATCCCTCTCGTTTCGGCGAACATGGACACGGTGACCGAATCGGGAATGGCTCGCGCAATGGCGCGCATGGGCGGCATCGGCATCATTCATCGATTCCTCTCCATCGAGCGTCAGATTGAGGAAGTAAAAAAGGTGAAACGCGCAGAAAACGTTATCATTGAGGATCCTTTTACTGTACATCCGGACATAACGCTCGGTGAGGCAAAAAGTTACATGCGGCGCGAGGGAGTTTCCGGCGTGCTTGTTGTGAAGGAGAAGGCAGGCAAAACATTGCTTGTCGGCATTTTGACCGCCCGAGACCTGCTCTTCGAAACTGATGACCGCAAGAAAGTGTCGTCGCTCATGAGTACCGACCTCATCACTGCGCGCCCCAATGTCACACTTGAAAAGGCAAGAGAAATTTTGCATGACTATCGCATCGAAAAACTTCCCCTCACCACAAAAGAGGGTTATCTTGTCGGGCTCATCACGCTCTGCGATATCATCGAGCGCATGCAAAATCCTATGTCGACGAAGGACAAGAGAGGGAGGCTGATGGTGGGTGCTGCGGTTGGCGTAAAAGAAGATACGATTTCACGTACCGACGCACTTCTCAAAGCGGGAGCGGACGTTATCGTCATCGACATAGCCCATGGGCACAACGAGCGAGCAATTCAGACCACGCGATTGCTGCGTAAAACATTTGGTAAAAGCATAGAGATTATTGCGGGAAACATCGCCACCCCCGAGGCGGCGCGCGACCTTGCAAAAGCCGGAGCGGACGGACTCAAGGTGGGTATCGGCCCGGGTGCTGCGTGTACAACTCGCATTGTGACCGGCGTTGGCGTGCCACAATTGACTGCAATCATGGATGTCGCAAAAGAAGCAAAGAAGCTTGGCATTCCATTCATCGCAGACGGAGGAATAAAAAATTCTGGTGATTTTTCCAAGGCAATGGCGGCGGGCGCGAATACGGTTATGATCGGCAATCTTCTTGCCGGATGCAAGGAGTCACCGGGAGAATATATTCTCGACCGTGGTGTCGCATACAAATATTATCGCGGCATGGCTTCCTATGATGCCACGCGTGAAAAAATCGAAGTAGACGGCGGAACAGACGGCACGTTCCGTTCGCCAGAGGGAGCATCAGGGCGTGTTGCATATCGCGGCGAGGCAAACATGGTCGTCATGGACCTCATCGGCGGACTACGTTCCTCAATGAGCTATCTCGGCGCAAAGAACCTCGAACAATTAGAAAAGAATGCGGAGTTCATCAAGATGAGTAATGCTGGCCTTACCGAATCGGGCCCCCACGGCGTAAAATAGCCGCTCGGGTTTATCAACTTTTGAAAGGCACACAGTCGGCCCCTCCTGCTGGGGCCGTTGTCACTCTCGGCCAATTGCCTCATCAGAATGAGGACCAAGCCAATTGCCCTGCGAGAGTCCTTTCAAAAGTGATAAGCCCCCGCTTAGGAGGAACGGAGTTTGAGTTTGTTGAGAAAATAAAACGCCGCCGACACGAGGTCGGCGGGTTGAGGTGGGAGTTTCTACTCGAGTCACTCGGCGGACGCAGCTTGTTTCACTTGCTTCTTGCGAAACCGGCGCAGTGCTTCCGTGACGTAGAACTGCTCTTCCGACGTGAGGCGCACAATGGTGCCTTCTTCGACGGACACCACGAATGTATCGTGTGAATGAAACTGCGGTCCAAGTTGCACGGAGTGCACCTCGGGGACACTCTCGGGGGTATTGGGGTTACGTCGCCCCATGATTGCGCGAATGAGACGAGCGCCAAAAGAGGGGTCATCTTCGATTCTATGTGCGAGGTCGTGGGGGATCGATGCGAGCGTGTATTGACCCATGATTTCTCTCCGGTGGTAGTTGGAACAGATAGCTAAATTCAGTATATAACGAATTATGTAATTAGTCAATTGTTGTTGCGCAATTCCAACCTATGGGTTCTCCCCATATCGCCTGACAAGTTCCGCGAACCGCTCGGCGGTATTCATTTCCGGTCCCTCTTCGACAATGCTGTGAGTCTCTTCATTCATGGTGAAATTATGCCAGATTGACGAACATTTATAAAGCCCTTTGTCATCCCAAAAATACAGAATAAAAAAACGCCGGCAGGTTGTCGGCGTTGCTTTCACTTCTTTTCTTCTTTTTCTTTGTCGTCCGGACTGATGGGTTGCATGCCCAACTGCGCAGCCATCTTGGCTGCTTCGGGATCGATTCCCGGAACGTGGAGCAATGAGGGCCTGCCTGGCTTCACGTCGACGACGGGGGGGACCGGAGGCGGCGGACGTGGCGGACGATCATTCATGATGTCGTCGATTTGATGGGCATCAAGCGTCTCCCATTCGAGGAGGGTTTTGGCCATGACGTGCATTTTGTCCTGATTGGCTTCGATAAGGGCTCGGGCCACTGCGTATTGCTCGTCGAGAATTCTCTTGACCTCGACTTCAATGGTCCGCAGTGTTTCTTCGCTGACGTTCTTGCTCTGAGTCACCGAGCGACCGAGGAATACTTCCCCGTCGTTTTCCGCATAGACCATGACGCCGATTTTGTCGCTCATGCCGTAGCGGGTCACCATCTCGCGAGCGATTTGCGTTGCGCGTTCGAAATCGTTCGAAGCGCCGGTCGTCATTTCCTGCATGAAGACTTCTTCGGCTATGCGGCCTCCAAAGAGGACGGCAAGCGTCGAAAGCATGCGAATCTTGTCCGAGCTATAACGGTCAGCTTCGGGAAGTTGCATGGTGACGCCCAGCGCGCGTCCGCGAGGAATGATTGTGACCTTGTGCACCGGATCGGTCTTCGGCATGAGTCGTGCGACGAGCACGTGCCCCGATTCGTGGTACGCGGTGTTCCTGCGTTCGCTTTCCGGCATGATCATCGACTTCCGCTCGGGGCCCATCATGATTTTTTCTTTGGCCTTTTCAAAGTCGGCCATCTCGACGACCGATGCCTTGCGTCGCGCGGCAAAGAGTGCCGCTTCGTTCACTAGGTTTGCGAGGTCCGCACCTGAGAATCCGGGTGTGCCCCGAGCCAAAATGTCGGTATGGATGTCTTTGCCCAGCGCCACTTTGCGAATGTGCACGTTCAAGACCTGCTCACGACCGCGTACATCAGGCAGCGTCACGTAGACTTGCCGGTCGAAACGTCCGGGGCGCAGTAGTGCCGGGTCGAGAATGTCGGGGCGGTTTGTTGCGGCCACGACGATGACGCCGGTGTTGGTCTCGAAGCCATCCATCTCCACAAGCATCTGATTCAGCGTTTGTTCGCGTTCATCATTGCCGCCGCCGAGCCCTGCTCCGCGCTGGCGTCCGACGGCGTCGATTTCATCCATGAAGAGGATGCAGGGCGCAGCCTTCTTTGCTTCCACGAACATGTCGCGCACACGAGCGGCGCCGACGCCGACATACATTTCGACGAAATCGGAACCCGAAATCGTGAAGAAGGGAACTTTGGCTTCCCCGGCGATAGCTTTTGCAATCAGGGTCTTGCCTGTTCCCGGAGGGCCAACGAGCAAACATCCCCGCGGAATACGTCCGCCCAGTTTTTGAAATTGGGCAGGGTCACGCAGGAATTGCACGAGTTCCATCACTTCTTCTTTTGCTTCGTCACATCCTGCGACATCCGCGAAGGTGATGTTGTTGGTCGAAGGGTCGAGCATTCGGGCCTTGGATTTTCCGAAGCCACCAATGCTACCGGAACCGCCTCCGGACATCTTGCGAAAGAAATAGATCATTACACCAATCATGAGGAGCATCGGTGCCCAGCTGACGAGTATTGTCACAAAGAGAGACGGCTGCTCGGGTACTCTGACATCGAATTGGACGCCATTGTTGATAAGGTCACCAATCAGTCCGCGATCTAGATGAGTCGCAATCGTGAAAAACCGCTTGTCGTCCTTTGTGAGTGCCATTACCTTGGTGCCGCCAACGACTTCCTGTAGTTGAACTGCCTTGATGTGCTTCTTCTGCACTTCCTCGAGGAAAACAGAATAGGACACCTCGCCGTTTTCTGTCAGTTCGCTATTTTTTAGCGACTTCAAAACAGAAACAAGCATGAAGGCGGCTAGTGCCCACATTGCCATTCTCAAAAGCCATTGTTTGTTCACAATATCCCTCCTCGGAATAAAGAATTACAAAGTACACTTGATACTGCTACTCACTCAACCATACTAGGGCGGGGTGTCAATTTTTGAGGTGTTTTTGCTGTGTTAGAATGTACAGATGATAAGGAAGGAAGTACAAAACTATTTTTCTGGCAGGCGCGCATTGGTCATGGGACTAGGGCTCCATGGTGGCGGAGTCGCGACGGCGAAGTGGCTTATAAAGCACGGCGCACGCGTCACGGCGACTGACAAACGCACAAAAGAGGTGCTCGCTTCATCGATTGCTGCGCTCAAAAATCTCCCCGTTCGCTATGTGCTGGGTGAGCACCGTCACAAGGATTTTGAAAAACAGGACATCGTCGTGGTAAATCCGGGAGTCCCGCGCGAGAGTGAGTATTTGTACACAGCGGCAAAAGCGGGGGCGCGCATTGAAAACGACGCGAGCTTGTTTTTCCGCTATTGCGATAACCCGGTCATCGCAGTGACGGGAACGAGGGGTAAGACGACGACGACACTCTGGGCCGCAACGTTGCTTCAAAAAAAATATCACGACGTTCGTTCGTCGGGCAACACTCCCGACAATGCATTCCTCAAAGAGTTTGAGCGGGTGAGCGGAAAGGGTACACCTGTTGTCGCCGAGATGTCGTCGTGGCAGCTTGAGCACCTTTCTTCGGGTGGGCGTGCTCCACATGTTTCGGTCATTACGAACCTGTACCCAGACCACCTTAATCGCTACGACGGAATAAAAAATTACGCGAATGCAAAGGCAAATATATTTGCACTCCAGAAATCTGATGATTTTTTAGTACTTAATCACGATAACTTTTGGACTGCACATTTTTTGAAAAAGAAACCCAAAGCAATTCTTTTCTTCATCAGCAAAAAAACGCTTCCGAAAAGTTTGCACGGGCTCTACGTGAAGAACGATGCACTGGTGTTTCGCTTCGACGGAATCGAACAAAAACTTTTCTCCGTGAAAAAATTTATCGCAACGCGCGGCGCACACAATCTCGAGAATCTGATGAATGCGGTACTCGCAGTGAAACTTTTCGATCCTATGGTCATAGTCAGTGAGCGCGACGTACTGCGACTGCCTACTCCAAAGATGCGCCAAGAAAAAATATTCGAGAAGGGAAGACTAATGGTGGTGAACGACAGTTGCTCCACCTCACCCGACGGCACCATCGCGGCAATAGAACGCTTCCGCAAAACGAGCAACATCGTCCTCATTGCCGGCGGAACCGACAAAGAACTCGAGTTTGCGGAACTCGCGAAAGTAATCACGAAGCATATTCCCGTCGACCGACTCATCATCCTTGAAGGCTCTGCTTCAACAAAGCTCCAAAAATCGTTCCATCAACAAAAAATGTCAAGGACTCTCCTTGACATAAAAGTGCTCAAAAACCTTGATTTCTGCGTGGTCGAGGCATTTCGCGTGGCGAAAATCCTCCTCAAAACCACCGGCGGGAAGGCAAAAAATAGTGAGGGAAACGTGACGATACTCTTCTCTCCTGGGGCGGCGAGCTTTGAAAAATTCCTCCACGAATTCGATCGCGGAGAGCAGTTTAATAAATTGGTGAAAAAATACACAAAATAAAAACACCCGCGTGATGCGGGTGGGGGTAAAAGAATGCGGCTATGTCCCGAAGGTGACGAGGAGGCTCCATCGGTCGTCGAGCTTGAGTCCCTTGGCCTCGAATCTCTCGATGATCTGACTCAAGAGTGTCGCATCAAAGGGACCGAAAATATTCAGCTCATCGAGCGTGCGCCCGTCGATGGTTTCCCAGCAGTACTCGTAACCGGGGAGTTTTGCGATGGGTTCCCATAGCCCGCCACGTGAGTGCCCATGAAGACCGAAGACATACGGGTATCCCACCTGATTGATGGCAGACACGCTTTTGATGCACATGGTGAGGGTGTCTGCGGGGAGTGCGAGTAGCTCCTCCCTGAGTGTGTCCTGCCAGGTGCCGTTCGTGCTCCAATCGAGCAACGGAATCATGTGCGGAATTCGGACAGCGTGCTTTTCCATTTTTACCTTTGTGCAAGTTGAGCCTCACAAAAACTACAACACATTTATTTGCAATGCAAGGATTGGCGAAAAAGTAACGTTTTGCTTACCGCAACGTTATAATAGACGAACATGTGTGGAATATTTGGATACATCGGTGATAAGAAAAAAGAGGTGGCACTCATGACCAATCGGGCGCTTTGTGAACTCGAGTATCGCGGCTACGACTCGTGGGGTATCGCCGCGGAAACTGACTCCGGAATGTTTTCGGTTAAGGCCGCGGGAAAGATATCGGGTGCACCGCTCTCTGACGTGAAAGGGTTAATGGGCAAAATGGCAATTGGTCATTCGCGATGGGCGACGCACGGCGCAGTTACGGAGCTGAATGCTCACCCGCATTTCAACAAAGCCAAGACCATCGCGGTCATCCACAACGGCATCGTCGAGAACCATGAAGAGATACGGACTTTTTTGCGCTCAAAGCTTGGCGCCGCGGCGAACGAACTTTTTGTTTCCGAAACAGATACAGAGGTCATCCCGCACCTCATCGAATATTTCATAACTCATGAAAAGAAAAATTTTGAGACCGCGTTCGTCGATGCGGGGAAAATGCTCGAAGGCAGGTTTGCCGTTGTCGTGATGAAGCTTGGGGAGCCGTATCTCCTCGCGATGCGTGACGGCTCACCACTCGTGGTGGGGAAAGGTGCACATGAATTCTTCCTTGCGTCCGATGTGCCTGCTTTTATTGACCACACGCGTACCGTGCTCTACCCCGGGGACCAGGAATACATGAAGGTTTCCGCCGACAGCATCATGATTCGTGAGCTCCGAACGGGAAAGAAAGTCGACCACGAGTGGGTCACCGTAACGTGGGATAAGGCGAGCGCCACCAAAGAGGGCTACCCGCATTTCATGCTGAAGGAAATAATGGAACAGGGGCAGTCCCTCGACAAGGCAATTCACCAGGAGGATGCGAAGCTTGAGGAATTCGCACGACTGATGAAAGAGTCGGAGCATCTTTTCTTTATTGGCTGTGGAACGGCGGCAAAGATGGCAAAGCTCGGTGAGCTCTATGCGGCGCGCGTCGCGGGAAAGCTGACGAACGCCTATGTCGGGAGCGAGTTTGCCGCCTACGGGCAGTTCCTCAATAAAAAAAGTACGATTGTCGCCGTGTCGCAGAGCGGGGAGACTGCGGATGTACTCGAGGGACTTCGCGTCGCAGAGAAGGAGGGCGCGCGCATCCTCGCACTCCTCAATGTCGTCGGCTCATCAATTGACCGTATGTCTAAGAAGACACTGTTCCTGAACGCCGGACCGGAGATTGCCGTGGCTTCAACGAAGGCGGCGACCGCGCAGATTGCCGTGCTGATTCTCATCGCGCATGCACTCGGTAAAAAACTCGCTGAAGGAAAACACATTATGCGCGGTGCCGTGAAAGATATCAAAGCGTGGCTCACCCCTGATGTTTCGCATGAGATAAAAAAAATCGCTGGAAAACTCGTGAAGCAGAACGACCTCTACATCATCGGGCGTGGACTGAACGCCCCCGTCGCGCAGGAGGCGGCAATTAAAATACAAGAAGTTTCGTATATTCACGCGGAGGGATTTCCCGGCGGAGAATTAAAGCACGGGCCAATTGCACTCATCGAGAAGGGAACACTGGTCATCGCACTCATTCCAAACGATGAGACCAAGCGTGACATGGAGTCGAACACGATGGAGATTAAGAGTCGTGGTGCGTACGTCATCGGTATCGCACCCGACAACAGCAAGCTCTTCGACGAATGGATTAAAGTGCCCGACCTCGGTATTGCGTCCCCAATCGCAAGCATCATCCCCGTACAGCTCCTTGCCTATCATCTCGCGGTACTCCGCGGTAACGATCCCGACAAACCGCGCAATCTCGCGAAATCGGTGACGGTGAAATAAAAGATCGCCCCATGTGGGGCGATGTGCTGCTTATGCGAAGAGACTCGCGAATTCGCTTTCAGGTGCAAGGAAGACCCTCAGTCGCGACTTCTCCCCGTGCACGTTCGCATGTTCCTGACTGTTCTTCACCCGCACTTCGACATACTTCACGAGGAAGGGCCACTCTCGAGCTAGTCGCTCGATGAAGATGGAAATCCTTATGCGTTGCCCTTCGTGGAGTGTGCCAGAGATGTTAATGTAGCGTTTTGTCGCGCCACTACTCCGTTCCTCCTGCGACTCTTCTATTTCCTCCTGCTCACATTCGCGATAGAGCCAGAGCAAGGTTTTTTGCGTACCAAGCACCTGTCGCAACGCCTCCTCTGCGAATGCTTCCGCTCGCGATGTGTATTGAGTCCAGCGTAAACTTTTTACCATTTCAACTTCTCCAAGAAGTTTGCCGCAGGGACCATCCCCACCGCAGTTGCCACCAGGACAACGCATCCATTTAATTCTTTTCCACACGAAAGTCAATAAAATAAAGCTATTTCTACCCCTTAGCCCGCACGTGTCACAATCCTGTTGTTGCTGTGTTATAATTGATGCAAATCAGCTTATTATTTACTAATTTACAATTCATATGGCAACAGAAAATCATGTCGAGGAAGTGTGTATGGGCTGCAAGGGTCCTTGCACCGGTAAGTGTTGGAAGAAGCCCGTCGTCGCGGGAGCCTTACTCCTTATCGTGTCGGGCTCGCTCTTTTTGCTTGCACTCTTTGTGGGAGAATTAAAGTCCTATCAGTTTATCGGGAGAGATGTGCCGGGTGAGCAGACTTCCATCAATGTCACGGGGGAAGGCGAAGCATATGCGATTCCTGATATCGCGGAGATTTCGTTTTCAATTACCGACGAAGCAAAGACTGCCCCTGAGGCACGGAAGCTGGTTGATGGAAAGATGAAAGCCATCCACGCTTTTCTTGAGGAATCGAAGGTTGAAGATAAGGATATTAAAACGACCGCATATAACCTGAATCCAAAATATGAGTGGCAGAAGACCGGCGCTTACGTCCCATGTGCTTTGGGATATAATTGCCCGCCACAGGAGGGGAAGCAGGTGCTCGTCGGGTATGAAGTGACGCAGTCCGTAGACGTGCGTATCCACGAGATTGATGATGCCGGACTCGTCCTCGGCGGACTTTCCGACAAAGGTGCATCGTATGTAAGCGGGCTCACTTTCACCGTTGACGACGAAGACGTCGTGAAGGAGTCGGCACGCAAAGAAGCAATAGAGAAGGCGCAGGCAAAAGCAAAGAAACTCGCAGCGCAGCTCGGTGTCGACATTGTGCGTATTACTTCTTTCAGCGAGGGAAGTAACTACCCTACGTATAATTATGCGCGCGGGGGAATGGAAATGAAGGCAACGTCGGCTGATGTTGCACCGGAGGCTGCAAATATTCCCGCAGGAGAGAATAAGTACACCTCCAGTGTGACCATCACCTACGAGGTGCGCTAGAAAGGGACACGTTGAATCATATCCAAAAATAGCCCCCACAAGGGGCTATTTTATTTTGATTTCGTCTAGCGAGGTCTCAGTGTGCATGTGCCATGTGCGCTCGAGCCGAGCGACGACGAAACAAAGACTATCTTTACATCAGAAATGATACCGAGTAGAGTTTCTTGAGATGTAAATTCAAAAAGGAGTCTCTAATGAGGAGCATTATTCGTTCACTCGCGACTTTCTTCGCCGCGCTGTGTCTTGTATCGTCAGCATCCGCAATCGGCATAGTGCAATCCGCCGAGGCGCCTGCCGCATCGGCTGTGCCGGAATCCCAGGTCGTCGTTGTGACAGGACGTAAGCTCGTAATGTCGGACGTGGCTGAAGTCGCAGTACTTCCCCCGATTGCGACAACGGAAAACTTTTCACTCGGTGAGTGGAAGTCACTCTGGGCGTACTTCATCGCACAAAAGCGCCCGCTCCACGAGTGGGAGAAGTACTGGAAAGACGCTTCAGCGCTTTCGGGCGTCAATCACACCGACCGAGCGTGGAGACACCTTTCTGTTGGAGTTGTGGTCACCGTCCAGAGAAACCAGTCGGCAATTTTTGCAGACGAGATTCGGAGAGACGTTGCGCAATTTGCAGCAGAGCGTGCTGCTTTGAAAGCTGATCTCGCAGAGATGTCACAGATGATTGCGAGTCTGAAGGAAGCGAACCAGCAAGGCCAACTTCAATTTTCATTGATGGGCCTCGTCGCGCTGTCGATGTTTGCGTTGTGCGCTTTTCTCCTGCTGCGATGGCGCCTTGCCGAGAGGAAAGTACGGGATGTGCGTGATTGCGAACTCGATGAGCTAAAAGAGCATCGTCTCTATGACGACCCAATCGCGACTTCCGGAGGCCAGCGAATGAGCGGAATGCCCTCCTCGCTCTCGGAGATTGAGGCGACGCGTCCCACTGATGTCGTCACACCGAAATCATGTTGCGGCGAAAATGGTTGTGCATCTATGCAATGTTCTTGCGATACCGGCAAATGTTGCGGAGGAGCCGGTCAGCCCGCATCAGCTCCTTGGTCAGCGCCCACAGCAACCACTCCCGCAGGAGCAGAGAAGCTCAACTTCAAGTATTTTTCCGATGACGCAGTGGTTGCACCCGCAAACGCTTCAACGGCGACAATCCGTCCGCACCGCTCTTCCGAGCCGTTCTTGCTAAAGATCGTTACTTTCAGTCCAGAACTTGAACTCGGCTACGCCGTTACGCAAGATGGAGCTGGGCGGCGTTATGCGTTTTCTCAAAAAACAGAGGGATATTCGGCCGACTTTGAAGCGGGCAAAACTTTTATGGGAATCGTCAATTCCACGGGATGTGTGGTGAAGATTCTTCCCGCGACTCCGACCTAGCACCAACAAAAGAGGGGGCGGGAAGTAATTCTCCTTGTGCACACCGATTCAATGAATGCGCCCGCCATTCGTTAGTCCCCAAAAACGCCTGAAATACGGCGTTTTTTCACACAGCGTTTCCAAAACTGCAGAAGCCCGTCCTCTGCAGTTTTGGTGCTCGCAATGCGTATGGAAATACACTTGACTTTTACTGAAATTCTGCTACAATTGTTGAGGATTCTAGAAATGTTCTCTTGGGGATTAAACCCGAAGTGAGTATTTTGTGCGTCCGTTTCCTTGTCAATCCGTGTTTATTTTTTGATTTTCAACCACCAGGAGTCTCTACCATGAGCAACAAGTCACGAAACATTGACCGTCGCGACCTCGAAGACGGTGTCGCTCCCTTCACCCCCGCACTCGCCACTGCGTTCGCGCTCGCCGGTTTCGGCAACGACCTTCCGCCCGATGACGAGCCCGTCGTCGACGCGACTGTCGCCACCGACCCGACGGCTCTGCCGATCGCCGATGATGAACACGGCGTGTTCGTTGTCGCGCTCGCCGAACCCGCCGCGTCCGCACCGGAAGCCGCAGTGCTCGTCGAGGTCATCACGGCGCCCGCCAAGCCCGCACCGAAGCCGAAGGCGCCGCACGTGGACGAGCTCTCGGACAATGCTGTCTGGGACGAAGTCCCGTTCAAGCAGTTCGATGAGTTCGACACCGGCACCCTCTCGGTCCTCGTTCGCGCAATCAGGGCGAACGGCAAGCGGCCTGTGGTGAGCTTCGGGATCAACGTCGAGAGGGCTCACTCCCGCATCGACTTTGGCCTCGAAGTGGTTTCGGGCAAGCACGGCGAGCGCGTGAAGATGACGGTGCTCGGTGGCGTCGGTCATCCGCTAGTCCTCTTCGCGAGGTGCAGTTTCTTTCGCGATGAGCTCTTCGGGCACACCGAGGCGCCGAAGGCACGCTTCGCGAGCACTCGCGGCCTGAAGGGATACCTCGAGATGGCGCTCTCCATCATGGGCGTTCGCTGATCAGGCAACCTCCTGCCCACGATTCGCCGTCACAAGCGGCGCGTCGTGGGTACTTCAACCTATTCAAAACGTTTCTGAAGGAACTGACATGTCCAATCTGAGTGTTTCCCGCGTGGTGGACTTTCCTCGTCGTAATACGGAGCGCGCTGCTCCGGAGATCGAACTCGAAGACGTCGCAGACGAGCGTCTCTGGAAGGCCCGCCTCGGTGTTCCCGGCATTTACGTCGTCTATCCGGCGATGCACGAAATCGTGTACATTCGCGTCACTTCGTTCTTCGACTACCGCCGTGGGCGCATGGTGATCCGCGTCTACCCGTATTCCCGCTGGAAGGATGGCGACCACATCGTCACCGTTTCGCTCCCCGAGCAGGGTGAGCGGAAGCCGTTCCTCCCGTCCTGCGTGTTGTGGGGCAAGTGCGACTATGATCGTCTCCCGAAAGAGCACAACGAGATGCTCTCGGGCTGGGCCGACATCATCCTCGACGGCGTCGACTACTACGACGAGATGCATCCGCGCCGCTCTCGTCCGACGCGCGCCAACTGACCGTTCTTTCGTTCGTTCAATCGTTCAAGCATTTCCAGGGTCCCTTCGGGGACCTTTTTTCTTTCCGCGACCGAACATTCCCCAATGTTTTAGCCGAGTTTTTCGTCCTTGACTTTTGCGGAGGGGCGCATATACTAAGCAAATCAATGACACCCCGAGGGGGTTTTTTCTTAGGGGCAATTATGAGGTTAATTTCACTTGTATGATGGGATTCATCAATTATTTGAAGGACACAAGGGCGGAGATGCGACACGTGACGTGGCCAACGCGCCAAGAAGCCGTCAGCTATACGCTTATCGTTATTTCTATTTCTATAGGAACAGGACTCTTTCTCGGTTTACTCGATTTCGTGTTCTCCAGCGGAATCAAGCAGTTCATGGGCGTTAATTAATCATTCACCAGAAACTCATTATGGAAGAAGAGAACAACGTTCCCGAGACGCCCGCAGCCCCGACGCGTCAGTGGTATGCCATCCACACATACTCAGGGTATGAGAATGCGGTTGTACGCAATTTGCGACAGCGCATCGAGTCACTCGGCATGGAAGACAAGATTTTTGATGTTGTCGTCCCAAAGGAAAAGAAGATTAAGATGAAGGCCGGCAAGCGCGCTGAAGTCGAAGAGGAAATATATCCGGGCTACGTGCTTGTGAACATGATTTATGATCCCGACTCTTGGTATGTCGTGCGCAACACTCCGCGCGTAACGGGCTTCGTTGGCGCCGGTGTCGTTCCTGTACCTCTCAATCAAAAAGAGATCGACGCATTGTTCGGACGCATGGGTTCAAAGATGGTGAAGCACGCAATTGACCTCATAGTTGGCGAATCGGTCATTATTACCGACGGACCGTTCAAGGAGCTTGAGGGACGCGTCGGCGAAGTGGATACCGAGCGTGGGCGCGTGAAGGTCATGGTCCCCATGTTCGGCCGCGAAACACCCGTGGAACTCGACTTCTTGCAGATAAAAAAGATTTAACGTAGTATCAAGCGCGTAGTATGGCTTCTACTTGCTACGCACAGAACTCAATATATAGTTTAAATTCATATGGCAAAAAAAATCACCAAAAAGCTTAAATTGCAGATCTCCGGAGGCAAGGCAACACCTGCTCCACCGGTAGGCCCCGCACTCGGACAGGCCGGAATCAACATCGGAGACTTCGTCACAAAATTCAATGCGGCTAGCGCAAAGATGATGGGCGACATCGTTCCTGTCGAGATTACCGTCTACGAAGACCGCACATTCACCTTTATTCTGAAGGTCTCTCCTGTTTCACGCCTCATCTTGAAGGCGATGGGTAAGGACAAGGCATCGAACAAGCCGGGGACACAAAAGGCCGGCTCCATCACCAAGGCTCAGGTTCGCGAAATTGCCGAAAAGAAAATGCCGGACTTGAATGCCGCTTCCATTGAAGCCGCAATGAAGACTGTCGCAGGAACCGCCCGCTCGATGGGTGTCACCGTTGCTGACTAGTTGGACAATTTCCATCGTAATAAAAAAGACTGCCCTACTTTGGGGCAGTTTTGCTTGGGACTCGTTCATCCAAATGGATGAGGTCTCATTGCAGATACGTAATCGGCTTCGGAGTGTGCGATGTGAAGAAGCGCGGATCGGCATCTTCTTCCGCGACCGGCGCCTTCGCGTCGAGTCTGACGAGTTCGGCCTCGAGGGCCGCGATCTCCGCGCGGATTCTCGTGATTTCCGGCGTATCCGAGTTGCTCACGGCGAGGCGGGGAGTCCGCTTTTGCGACAGCAGGACAGTTGCGGCGACCGCACCAAATACCAAGACCCAAAACGGCTTCATGTCGTCTCCAATAGGGGTTGAACAGCTTCATTCATAGTACATTCAAATTGAGTTTTGTCAATATTGTGGGGGTATTTGCTTCCTGAATCCTTCGTGCGCGAGCACTGGACTCATGCTGAGACATCTCCCCAGCTTGTGCACAGATTTGAAATATACTGATTTGCTATACTCTACAGATGAAAGATGAGGAAAAAAAAGCATATCGGCGACCTTCGTGGGACGAATATTTTATGCAGATTGCTGAGGTTGTTGGCACACGGGCAACGTGCGACCGTGGGCGCGCGGGGACGGTCACCGTAAAGAACAAGCGTATGCTTACCACGGGATACGTCGGCTCACCGGTCGGCCTCCCCTCGTGTGATGAGCTTGACCATGAACTTCACACGGTTATTCAAGTTGACGGCAAGGAATCACAACACTGCATCCGCACGACGCACTCCGAGCAGAACGCGATAGTGCAGGCCGCGCGTGTCGGAGTCTCGCTCGAAGGTGCGACACTCTATACGCACATGGCTCCGTGCTACGTGTGCGCGAAGATGATTATCAATGTCGGGATTGTGAGGGTCGTATGCGCAAAAGATTATCACGGCGCTACGCAGTCGAAGAAGGTTTTTAAAGATGCCGGCGTGCTTTTGGAATTGCTCTCGGGCGACATGGAAACGTATGAGAACATGTAGGAGATATTCATAGTATTATTTTATGGCGAAAAAATTGATTCTCGGTTTTGCGGGGGAAATGGCGGCGGGGAAAGGAACTGCGGCAAAATATTTGGCAGAACACCATGGTGCGGTCACCTATCGATTCTCAACGATGCTTCGCGACATCCTCAGTCGCCTGCACCTACCCCAGGACCGCGCAACTATGCAGCGCACATCGACGCTTTTGCGAAAAGAATTCGGTGAGGATTTGATGGCGAAGGTGATGTTTGAAGACGCAAAGAAGGACGAACACCAGCTTATCATTGTCGACGGCGTGAGGCGCCTCGAGGACGTAAAGTATCTTCGTGAAATTCCCGAGTTTAAGCTTTGCTACATTACCGCGCCAATGAAGATACGCTATGAGCGGCTCATTATTCGGGGAGAAAATGCCGATGATTCGTCAAAGACGTTCATGCAGTTTGAAGATGACCACGAAGGGGAGCCCGAGCGCGAGATAACGAAGCTCGAAGCGTTTGCCGCGGAGGTCATCGACAACGCCGGGACAATGCCCGAACTTAAGCAGCAGCTTGACGCCATCGTCAAAAAATACGGCGAATGATAGAAATATCACAATGTCACTTTTTTGTGCGAGAATATTAGCAGAAGTATCTTTTATTTGGAAAAACTGACATGAGTACGCTCGGAAAACTCGTTGTGATTGATGGAACGGACGGCTCCGGAAAGGGGACACAGTCTCGCATGCTGATTGAACGTCTCGTGCGCGAGGGCAAGCAGGTGAAGCTTAGTGATTTTCCTCAGTATGGAAGTACCTCCGCATATTTTGTCGAAAAATATCTTCGTGGTGAATATGGCGCTCTCGAAACAATCGGCGCAAAAAAGGCGTCGCTCTTTTATGCGCTCGACCGCTACGATGCATCTTTCGCGATGCGTGAGTGGCTCGCGGCAGGAGGCATCATCATCAGCAATCGCTATGTTTCATCGAATATGGGGCATCAGGCGGGAAAGATTGCTAATCCCAAAGAGCGCGCGGAGTGCATTGATTGGTTGAAGGGACTTGAGTATGGAATTCTCGAATTGCCACATCCGGACGCGAATATTCTTCTCTACGTTCCACCCGAGGTCGGACAGCAGCTTGTCGACAAAAAGGCGGCACGCGAATATACCCAAGGGAAGCAGCGTGATTTGCACGAGGCGAACATCGAGCATTTGCGTCAGGCGTCCGCGTCCTATCTTGAGGTTGCAAAGAGTGAGGGTTGGAAGGTCATCGATTGCATGATGCATGGCGGCGCGACCATGCGCTCCGAGGAAGACATCCACGAGGAGATCTACGCATACCTAAAACAGCAGAAAATTTTCTGATGACAGTCCGACCAATGGTCGGACTTTTTGTTTTCCCGCCGCTCTGTTACTATCACTGTATTATGGAGCAAAAATTGAGAGAATACATAGACTTGGCACTTCTCGATCTCGGCATTACCGAGGCGACTTTTGTCGTTGAACGGCCGGCGGATATGGTAAACGGCGACTGGTCGACGAATGCCGCAATGGCGGGTGCGAAAAAGGCGGGCAAGAATCCTCGCGCACTAGCAGAAGAGATAAAGATGAAACTTGAAGCACAAAAAGATACGGATATTTCTATGGTTGAGATAGCCGGTCCAGGGTTCATCAATATCAAACTTTCGAAAGCATATTTCGTCCGGGAACTTGAAGCCGCGCTCGCGATTGAAAAGTACGGCAACAACGAGCGGCTGAAGGGCAAAAAAGTCATCGTCGAATACACCGACCCGAATGTCTTAAAGCCATTTCACATCGGTCACTTGATGAGCAATGCAATCGGAGAGTCAATCTCACGTCTTTTTGCTGCGAGCGGAGCGGATGTTGTGCGCATGAACTACTACTCTGATTCGGGGCTCAATATTGCGAAGGCTGTCTGGGGGATGAATGCATTGCGGGAAAAGATGCCGTCCCATGATGCAGGTGTTTTTGCGTGCATTGAATTTTTGGGAGAAGCTTATCCGCATGGAGTGAGAATGTCGGAAGAAAGTGAAGAAGTTGCCCTTGAGGTAAGAGAAATAAATAAGAAGATTCACGAGCGATCTGACCCCGTCATTAATGAACTCTATGATAAGGGGAAAAAATGGAGTCTCGCGCACCTTGGAGAAATATACGAACTCCTTGGAAGTAACTTTGACGTGGCAAAGGGGGAAAGTGAGATAACGGAGGACGGAAAGAGAATTGTGTTTGTGGCAGTACAAGAAGGGATTTTTGAGAAAGGAGATGGTGGGGCTATCATTTACTCAGAGCAAAAAAACGGGCTACATACGCGCGTTTTTATAAGCAAAGAGGGTCTACCTACATACGAATCAAAGGAGATGGGACTTAATCTTTGGAAGCTTAATACATACCACCCCGATATTTCGATTATCATAACTGCGAATGAGCAAAATGACTACTTTAAGGTAGTTCTTCGTGCGATGCAAGAAATAATGCCTGCTATCGCAGGCGTGACGCTCCATATTGGTCATGGTATTTTGCGACTTCCTTCAGGAAAAATGTCATCGAGAACGGGTAGCGTGATCACTGCAATGGCGCTCATTGGTGAGACAAAAGAAAAAGCACTCACGAAATTTACGAGTGCATTTTCTGATGTGGAAAAAGATGAGATTGCTGAACAGGTCGCGATTGGAGCCATTAAGTATTCCATCCTTCGACAGGCGGCAGGCAAAGATATCATTTTTGATTTTGAACAATCGCTCTCCTTCGAGGGGGACTCCGGCCCGTACTTGCAATACACCTACGCACGCACGAAGTCTCTATTTGCAAAGGCGGGAGGGGAGAAGTTGAATGTCGCGAGCATGGCCGATGATGAAATCATTTCATTGCATAAATATATTTTACGTTTTCCCGAAGCGGTATTGCGCGCGGAAATGAGCCGTGAGCCGCACCACATCGCAACGTATCTTATAGAGCTCGCCCGCGAGTTTAACGCCTTTTATGCGAATAGTCAGGTGATAGGAAGCAGCGACGAGGGCTACAAGCTCGCTCTTGTGCAGATGACCTCACGTATTCTTCTGCGCGGGCTCGACCTTTTGGGCATCACCGCACCAGAGCGAATGTGATGACCTCGGTCAACTTGTTTTTCAGACTGATTCCAATACGATGGAGCAAGAAGTACACAGGAGCGCGTAATGCAAAAACTGATGTTGGGATTCGCCGGCGAAATGTCCAGCGGTAAGGGTTCAGCTACCGACCTGGTCAAGGCGTGGTATCCGGGTACGCCGTCATTCCGTTTTTCGGATTCACTGCGCGAATTCTATCGACTACTCCTTGAAAATTTTCCGCATTTGCGCGAGAACAAAACCCCTGCGCTTTTTGGAGATCGTCTTGGTCCGCACCTCGTCGATATTTTGAAACATGCATTCGGTTCTGACCTCGGTGCATCAGGTGCTTGCTACATTCAGTTTCGCGAGTTTGAATACTGGCTTGTCGGACGGTTTATGCCGGAACACAGCGGAGTTTGGCCGAACGGCGCGAGTACTGCCGACCTGCAGACGCTCTCGACCGCAGTGCGACGATTTTTCGGTGAAGACACGCTCGAGCGTGCGGTCAAATTTCGCGTCGCACAAGCAGGGGATGATTGCACGTGCGTCATCATCGAGGGCATTCGTCGATTGGTCGACATCACCACGCTCATGAGTGATGCGTACAATCCTTTCCGTCTCATGTATGTCGAGGCGGACCCGAAGGTTCGTTTCGCTCGCCACGTGCTGAGAAATGAAAAGCCGGGCGATAGCGAGCTCTCGTATGCGCAATTCCTTGAGTTGGGAAAAGCTGAAGCAGAGGAACAGATCCGCCTTCTACGCCCGCATGCACATGCCGTCGTCACGAATAACGGAACACGAAAAAGTTTTGAGCGCCGACTGAAAAAGTCCGTTGCCAAAATGATGTTGGAAATGAAACAATGACCGATACGCCCCGCCTGAACGCGGGGTTTTCTTTTTGCGGGGTTGTGCGTAGAATAGCGAGAGAGTTTTCTGTACAAAAGGATGATACACATGAACGGACCAATGCCGATGGTGACGCTCACTGACGCTGCTCTCTCGAAGGTGAAGGACATGATCGCTGAAGACGGAACGCCAAACCTGAAGTTGCGTGTCTATGTCTCCGGTGGGGGATGCTCCGGGTTTCAATATGGATTTGCCTTTGATGATTTCGCGAACGACGACGATGTTCTCGTCGAAAAAGACGGCATCACTTTGCTCATTGATGTGATGAGTGCGCAGTATCTTGACGGTGCGACGGTAGATTACCGGGACGAATTTCTCGATGCGCGCTTCGTTATCACGAATCCCAATGCTGCCTCGACTTGCGGCTGCGGTTCGAGTTTCAGCGTCTGATATTGCAAACACAGAAGGAGTCATCATGAGTCTACTCATCACGGAAGATGCAGCGCGATACATTCTGATGCGGGTCCCGAAGGATCAGATGCCACTACGCCTCGTGAAAGACATGCGGGCGGGCTGCGGCGACATCGCCTCACAATTTCTTCCGGGCGGCATGCAGGGTCCCGGCGACACGCTTGTAGAGGGTTTTGGGATGTCGCTTCTGTGTGACTTCCTACTCTGTCCTGAATTTGAGCACGCGTCAGTCGAGCTCATTCATTCCGGTGGGGGCGCATTTGCTTCCAAGAAGGTCATCGTCGTCCCGAATGGTGCGCATCTGTGCGGTTGCGGAGAAAGTGCCGCAATACCAAAGAGCTAGTCATGCATACGCGCAACATCATGTTGCGCGTATTTTTGCTGTTTTTTGCTCCAAAGCGGAAAAACATATAGTATAATCCCTATCTATGGATGAAACGCCGATAAATGACAAGAAACAATCGATCAGTGAACGCGAGAAGGCCGTCCTCGCACTTTGGAAAGAGCGGAATATCTTTGAGAAGTCACTGAAGCAGAACGAAGGGAAAGAATCCTACGTTTTTTATGACGGACCTCCGTTCGCGACAGGGCTCCCTCACCACGGGCATCTCCTCCAGGGAACCATCAAAGACCTCATTCCGCGTTATCAGACGATGCGCGGTCGCTACGTACGCCGAGAGTGGGGGTGGGACTGCCATGGGTTGCCGATTGAGAATCTCGTTGAGAAAGAGTTGGGACTAAAACAAAAGAGTGATATCGAGGCCTACGGCATCGGCGCATTCAATCAGAAGGCAAAAGAAAGTGTCATGACGTATGACAAAGAGTGGAAAAGTATTGTCCCGCGCATGGGGCGCTTCGTGGACATGGAGCATGCATACAAAACAATGGACTCCTCGTACACCGAGAGTGTCTGGTGGGCGTTCAAAACACTTCACGCCAAAAAACTGATTTACGATGGATTCAAATCGATGCACATTTGTCCGCGATGCGAGACAACACTCGCCGCTTCTGAGGTTTCACAGGGGTACAAGGACATCAAAGATATTTCCGTCTACGTCACATTTGAGCTTGTCCTAGAGCCGGGTACGCATCTTATCGCTTGGACGACGACACCGTGGACATTGCCGGGCAATGTTGCCGTCGCCGTCAATCCGGCGTTTGTGTATGCCATTGTGCTCTATTCGGGCAAGCGCTACGTTGTTGCGAAGGATCTTGTGACGCGCGTATTCAAAGACAAAGATCACGAAGTTGTGGAGGAGCGAAAGGGCAAGGAGTTCATCGGACTTTCGTATAAACCGCTTTTTGATTATTACACGTCCGATGAAAAGCTTGAGAATCGTGAGAACGGATGGAAGGTTGTCGGCGCAGACTTTGTGACCGTCGAGAGCGGCACGGGTATTGTTCACGAAGCACCGGCGTTCGGCGAAGAAGACATGGAGCTTGCGAAAAAATTAAAGCTTCCAATGATTCAGCACGTCAAGATGGACGGCACGATGAAGTCTGAGGTAAAAGATTTTGCTGGCATGCACGTCAAACCAAAAAGCGACGACGACAAAGTCCGACTCACAACTGACATTGCCGTGCTCAAGTATCTTCAGGAGCATGGAACTTTTTTTGCAAAAGAAAATCTTACCCACTCTTATCCTCATTGCTGGCGCTGCGATACCCCGCTTTTAAATTATGCAGCGTCGTCGTGGTTCGTAAATGTGACCGCGCTCAAGCCCCGCCTCATCGAAGAGAACAAGGAAATCAATTGGATTCCCGAGAATTTTCGCGACGGACGTTTCGGTAAATGGCTTGAGGGCGCACGTGACTGGGCAATCTCACGTTCACGCTACTGGGGCGCACCTTTGCCTGTGTGGAAATGCAATAAGTGCGGCAAAGTGGACGTGATTGGTTCATTGGGCGACCTTAAAAAAAACATCGGAAGCGCGAATACTTACACATTCATGCGTCACGGGGAAGCCGACTCGAATACGCAGAACATCATCAGCTGCAAAGAAGAGGACGACATTCATCTGACTGAAAAGGGTCGTGCGCAAGTGAAGGCTGCTGCAACGAAGCTGAAAGATCGCAAGTTTGACCTCATCATCACTTCGCCCGTGCAGCGCACAAGAGAAACTGCGGCCATTGTCGCGGAGGCCCACGGTATTCCTGTGGGTGATATTGTTGTTGATTCGCGTATTGCAGAGGTAAACACGGGAGACTTCAACGGTCAGAATATCGATATGTATCGTAACTACTTTGCGAACACGCTTGAGAAGTTCACCAAGGAACCACCCGGAGGTGAAACGATGGAGCACATGCGCATGCGTGTTGCTGAATTTCTTTATGACATTGAAGGGAAGTATAAGGGGAAAAATATTCTCCTCGTCACGCATGAGTATGGCACGTGGATGATGGAGGCCGTGGCTCTCGGTGCGACCAACGAGGAGGCGGCAGAGATGCGCGATCGCGGAGGGGATGATTATGTGAATTATGCCGAAGTGCGTGCTCTTTCCTTCGTGAACGTCCCACACAATGAGCGCTACGAGCTCGACTATCATCGTCCACATATCGATAAGGTGAGTTATCAATGCTCTTGCGAGCTAGGGACCATGAATCGTATCCCGGAAGTTTTTGATTGCTGGTTTGAGTCCGGCTCCATGCCTTTTGCACAATTTCATTACTTGGGCGATGAGACAACTCCAGACGGGAAAATGTTCGTGAAGAATTTTCCCGCAGACTTTATTGCCGAGGCGGTCGATCAGACGCGAGGCTGGTTCTACACGATGCTGATACTTTCAGTCGGACTTTTTGATCGTGCGGCATTCAAGAGCGTCATTACGACCGGGCTTATCCTTGCTGAAGATGGGGCAAAGATGTCGAAGAGGCTAAAGAATTATCCCGACCCGATGGAAGTCGCGGAGAAATACGGCGCAGATGCACTGCGATTCTACATGATAAACTCGCCCATTGTACGAGGCGAAGAATTGCGTTTTTCCGTGCTCGGCGTTGATGAGGTGTACAAGAAGATCACCATTCGCCTCGACAACGTCCGCTCTTTCCTTGAGATGTATGCGAAAGATTCCATCATCACGCGACTTCAGCCTGAGTCGAGGAATGTGCTTGATCGTTGGATTGTTGCGCGCTGGTTTGAAATGCACGCCGAAGTCACGCATCATCTCGACACACATGAGCTCGACCGTGCTACGCGCCCCATCATGCCGTTCCTGGATGATCTTTCGACGTGGTACCTGCGCCGCTCCCGCGACCGCTTTAAATCTGATGACGCGGATGATCGTGCGGCGGCAGCAGAAACAACGGGATGGATATTGCTTCAATTCTCGAAACTCATTGCACCCTTCATGCCGTTCATTGCCGAGGACCTCTATCAGCGCCTCACGATTGAAGAGAAGAAAGAGAGCATCCATCTTGAAAGTTGGTCCGATGTCGGTGTTGCCGCGAGTAGTATTCTTGATGAGATGGAGACCACCAGAAAAATTGTCGAAGCTGCACTCGCGCTTCGCGCCGAGGCCGGGATGAAGGTGCGACAACCGCTTTCCGAACTTTCATACAAGACTGCAGACAAAAAACCCATCAGTGATGAAATGCTCGGCATCATCCGTGACGAAGTGAACGTAAAGCAGGTCATCTTTGACGAAGAGATTCGTGTGACCGCCGAAAACAACAGTGAGCATAAATTAAGTGAAAATGCGGGATTGCTCGTGTCGCTCAATATTGCGCTTACGCCGGAACTCAAAGAAGAGGGCCAGCTCCGTGACCTCGTCCGCACCATTCAGGACATGCGCAAGAAGGCCGGCCTCAATCCGAGCGACCGCATCACCGTCTCCGCACCAAAGGAACAGTTTGCCCTCCTCGAAAAATATCGCACGGAAGCCACTTCCATCATCGGCGCCGATAGCTTTAGTGCCGGCGATGCACTCGTCATCACAAAGTCCTAGGTCATTCTTGGTGCGGGAATCGACGAAGACGTACAACAAGACCCAGCTGAACAGTGATATAATCTTCTTGTGTCCCACCATATCTACCACACCGAAGCGATAATCCTTGGCACGCGCCCACACGGCGAGGGAGACAGCCTGCTGTATTGCTATACCCGCGACCTTGGGTTCGTGGTCGCACATGCGCGGAGTATACGTGAGTCGCGCTCTCGGCTTCGTTATGCACTGCAATTATTTTCCCATGCACAGGTCGACCTTATTCGCGGAAAATACGGGTGGAAACTTATTTCCGCAACACCGATTTCCTCGTTTCGCCACCTCTGGTCGGACGTAGGGAGGCGTCGTATTGCGGCGGAGCACCTTCACCTTGCGCGGCGCCTTATTCAAGGAGAAGAGCGTCACGAGTTGCTGTTCGATGACCTCTTAAAAGGGCTTACACTACTTTCGACCGTCTTCGACCGTGAATCACAGAAGGACGCAGAATTACTACTTGTTGTGCGATTACTCGACGCGCTCGGTTACTGGGGCGAGCAAAAAGAACTCGTTCCCGTATTCGCCGGAGTGACATTTTCTGCGGATGACCTCGAAAAGATTCGTCCGCTGCGGAGTGAAATAGTAGCCGGAGTGAATCGTGCGCTCGACTCAACACAATTATAGTTTTCGCTCCTGCCTATTCAACATCTTTTGCCGCACGTGGTATAATTTTTTAAGCATGGATACTGAGTATGACAAAAGCCACCTGGAACGCCTGAAGCGCGGGTTGTACAAACCGGGAGAAGAGAAGGCGAGCGAAAAATTTGCGGAACTTTCCCCTTCACGCGTCGATGTGGAAAATGACTGGGGCGACACCGAAATTATAACCGAGAGGAAAGAGCGCACGCATAGACCTCGCGTTGATACGTTTTTGAAGGTAATTGTCGCACTCGCAGTGCTTACTACCGCCTCTTCCGTCCTTTACCTCCTGTATCAATATTTTGATCCGCTTCGTCAGCTTTCAGACAAGAATATTTTTATTACCTTCGATACACCGGTTGGAGTTGCCCCCGGAGCGCCTGCGGATATTGTGGTACATATCACTAATCAAAATCGCGTCGGACTCGAATACGCCAATCTCGCCATTCTTTATCCGTCCGGAACGCGCGACGGCAACAATCCCGATAAGGATATGCATGACCAAAAGAAGGTTCTTGGGACAATTAAGTCTGGAGAATCGGTGGAGTTTCGCGGAAAAGCAATTTTTCTTGGCGAGGAAAATGAAGAAAAAGATATTCGCGCAGTACTTGAGTATCGTTTTGAGGGAGTCAGCTCCATTCTCACAAAAGAAGAGCTGCGCCCCGTACGACTGCTTGCTGCGCCAATAAACCTTGTTGTGACTACGCTCAAAGAAATAAACGCCGGGCAACGCCTTGATCTGTCGATTAGTGCTATTTCTAATACCGTTATGCCGCTACGCGATGTTTTTATTACCGTTGAATACCCGCAAGGATTTACCTTCACTAGCGCCGACCCAAAGCCAACCTTTGGAAATAATATTTGGCGCGTCGGCACACTTAGTCCGACGGGGGAATTTAACGTTGCGCTTCATGGAATTCTTGAGGGGTCTGATACGCAGCAGAAAGTGTTTCACACAAATATTGGAGTTGGGAGCGACAAGACTGAGCGCGAAATATCGGCATTTTACGGAAAAGTCGTTTCTGGTATCACCGTGAAGCGCCCGTTTATCGGCATTTCACTTTTGATAAATGGTAAGCCTGCCGGTGAGGCGATCGCTGCATACGGCCAGCGCATCGACGGAGTTATTACGTGGCGGAACAACTTGCCGACAAGAATCACCAATGCGCAGATTGAAGTAAAACTTCGTGGAACGGTGCTTGACCGCTCGTCAATTGGTGCGACAAAAGGAGGATTTTATCGTTCCATTGATAACACCGTTTTTTGGGATGAACGCGGAGACACGTCCTTGTCCGTTCTGGAATCCGGGGAGTCCGGCACGGTGACATTTTTGCTCAGCCCGCTTCCGGCAGTATCCGGCAATAAAGTAATTACAAACCCTGAAATTACCGCCGAGGTGACGGTGCGCGGAAAACGTCCGTCCGATGATCCGACAAAGGTTCCTGAAGAAATAAAGACTGTCTTGTCGCAAACAGTACGCATGTCATCGGAGGCACAGTTTGTGGCGCGCGGGGTGTATTATGACGGCCCATTTGCCAACTCAGGGCCAATTCCACCAAAGGTGGAACGGGAAACGACCTACACAATCATTTGGAGCATCGTGAACACCTCAAATAATATCGTAGACGGACGCGTCCGAGGAATTCTTCCTTCTTACGTGAAGTGGTACGGTGCGGCATTCCCGGCGTCGGAAAACATATCTTACAATCCGACAACAAACGAAGTTGTGTGGGTTCCCGGGAGCATTCCGGCGGGGACGGGTATTGCAAAGCCCCCACGCGAGGTCGCTTTCCAGGTGCTCCTCATGCCGAGTCTATCGCAGGTCGCAAAAACGCCGGTAATTGTGAGTGGCATAGAGTTTACTGCGCTTGATTCCTTCACAAATGCGACGATAATGAAAGCTGCCAAGGATGTGACGACAGAGCTCTCCACCGATCCGAGGGCGCCGATGTTTGCCGGTTCGGTTGTCGAGTAGCCACTGCTCCTGTAGGATAGAAAAATATGTCTGAAGAAAAAAAACAACCAAAGAGTCAGCCAAATGAAAAAATGGAGGCAATCATCGCACTTTGCAAACGCCGCGGTTTTGTCTATCAAGGCTCGGAGATTTACGGTGGGCTCGCGGGAACATGGGACTACGGCCCGTTAGGCGTGACACTCAAAAAGAATATCGAAAATTTGTGGTGGAAGATGTTCGTCGACGACCGTGAGGACATGTACGGAATCGATGCGGCAATCCTGATGAATCCACAGGCTTGGGTCACATCCGGGCATGTCGGAGGATTTTCTGACCCGCTGGTTGAGTGTACGAAATGCAAAAAACGATTCCGCGCAGACCATCTTGCCGATAAGGCAAAATGTCCGGAATGCGGTGGCGCACTCGGCGAAGAACGTCAGTTCAACATGATGTTTAAGACGAACGTCGGCGCAACTGAGGGTGAGGGCAGTGTGACGTATCTCCGTCCTGAAACTGCCGGTGGGATGTTCGTGAATTATAAGAATGTTGTTGATTCATTTCATCCGAAACTTCCGTTCGGCCTTGGCCAGATAGGGAAAGCATTTAGGAATGAGATTGCTCCGCGTGATTTTATTTTTCGTGTGCGCGAGCTAGAGCAGATGGAAGTTGAATATTTTGTGCACCCCGATACTTGGAAGGAACATTTTGAGACATGGCGACTGGAGATGTGGAAATTTATCGAAGCACTGGGAATCGACAAAGGCCACGTGTACGAGCTTGAAGTCGCCGATGGCGACCGAGCGCATTATTCAGAGCGGACGGTTGATTTCGAATATGATTTTCCGTTCGGACGCAAAGAACTTTACGGTCTCGCCTATCGTACCGATTTCGACCTCCGCAGTCATCAGGAGGGGAGTAAGCAGAACTTAGAATATTTTGATGAAGAAAAGAAGGAAAAGTTTTTGCCACACGTCATTGAGCCGTCACTCGGCGTCGGGCGTACGATACTCGCTGTCTTAAGTGAGGCATACACCGAGGACGAGATGGGAGGCGAAAAGCGCGTGTACCTCAAGTTGAATGCCGATGTCGCCCCCGTGCTCGCCGCAGTATTTCCATTGCTCAAAAATAAACCGGAACTCGTCGCCAAGGCTCGCGAAGTATATGCGGAGCTCAAGAAGGCTCTCGGTCGTGTGAGCTTTGATGACAACGGCAACATCGGCAAGCGCTATCGCAGGCAGGACGAAATAGGGACTCCATGGTGCGTGACCATCGACTTCGACACCCTCGGAGAGAATCCCGCATTGCTCAACACCGTGACACTCCGCAATCGTGATACCGGAACCCAGGAACGCATCGCCATTGCAGACCTTTTGCAAAAATTCCGCGGATAAACACTGCACGGCCCAAACGGGTCGTTTGTGTTAATATGGGCGCATGCTGAGGACAACGATTAGCCACTTTCGTGCCCTGCGTCCCGCCGTACGCGCAATGGTCTATCTCCATTGGACCTACGGATTCGTCGGCTCACTTACTGGTATGTTCGTGCAGATATACCTCTATCAGCGTTTTGGTAGTGTAACCTTCAATGTCATCGGACTGATGTTTTATTTCACCGGCTGCGCGCTCGGTTTTAGCTTGGTCGGTGCCGTCGCGTCCTGGTATCGCCTCAACATGAAGTGGGGGTATGTTGCAGCCTTTGTCGCACTCTGTGCGAGTTTTCTGTTCCTCTACGGCAACGTGACGACGATGGATGCGCTCATGTTTATGTTCACGAACGGCTTCGGGCTCGGTTTGTATTGGCTGACCTTGCATACTTTCGAGCTGACGGAGACAATCAATCACGAACGCGATTATTATTCTTCCGTGCTTTCCGCCGGTGACCAGGTCATCAATCTTGCAGCACCGGCATTCGCAACGGCTTTGTTTTATCTTTCTGATGACGTATTCAATGTCGGAACGTACACCTTGCTCTTTGCGGTGTCACCCCTCATCTATCTTTCCGGCATCCCGCTTTTCCGCAATATTCGCTCTTATCGGCCGGAGCCGATGGACCGCGGAGATTTGAAACATTTTTTCCATGACCGCAGAAATCGACATGCACAAATATATCTTTTTGCAGGTTCAGCAAATTTTGCTTTTTCACGAGTTGCGTTGCCACTCGCCGCTATCATCTTTCTCGGAAGTGCAAAGCATGTCGGCTTGTACAGTACCGTTTTTGCTGCGCTATCGGTTGGGGCGCTTTTGGCACTTTCGAAATATCGTCACGGAGGTTCTCGTATGAAATTTTTATTTTGGACGACACTTGCATCTGCGCTCATTGCATCGTTCATGGCGCTGCGCTTTGATCTCACCGCGTTCATTATTTTTTCGCTCCTCTCTGTTGTGGTGAGTCCGCTATCAAGGGTTTCCGCGCACGTCATCGACCTTGAGACAATGGAGACGTTGGGAAAAGAGGGAAGAGACTTTTTTCCGACGATGATACTCCGCGACATGGCATTTGGTGTTTGGAGGGTGGCCGCGCTTGGTGCTTTTGCACTCCTCGTGTACGTCGTTGGTGAAGGGGAGATCGCCGTCCGAATGAGCTTTGCTGTCATTGCGATTTCCTCGGTACTCCTTTTCGTGGGAGCTAGACTCATATATCGACGGCCACAGTAACGGATGTTCGCATGTTATAATTTCGCTATGAAAAAACCAACGATAAAAAAACTCGCCAACGGAATGAAGTTACTTCTGGTGCCGATGAATGACCAACGCACTGCCACCGCGCTTGTGTTGGTGGAAACCGGCTCAAAATATGAGACGAAAGAGAAGAATGGCATTTCGCATTTTCTGGAGCATATGTGCTTCAAGGGAACTTCGAATCGTCCCAATCAGCTCATCATCAGCCACGAGCTCGACGGCATGGGTGCTGAATACAATGCATTTACGGGACATGAATATACGGGCTACTACGTAAAGGTCGCCGCCGACCACCTTCCCAATGCGCTCGACCTCATTTCCGATGTATATTGCAATTCACTCCTCAGAGAAGAGGACATCGAACAGGAGCGTGGTGCAATCATCGGTGAGATAGATATGTATGAGGACATGCCGATGCGAAAGGTGGGCGACCTCTTCATGTCATTGGCATACGGCGATCAGCCGGCCGGCTGGGAAATAGCTGGCCCCAAAGAGTTGGTCAAGACATTCACGCGTGCGGATTTTGTTGCGTACCGTACGATGCACTACGTCCCGTCCGCAACGATGCTTGTTGTTACGGGAAAATTTAATGTGAAAAAAGTAGAGTCGTCCATTAAGAAGCATTTTGCGAGTCTTAAGAAGGTGAAGAAATATTCAAAACTTCCGGTCGTAGATACGCAATCACAACCCGCCGTACTCGTGAAATATAAAGAGTCTGACCAGACGCATCTCATTGTCGGTGTTCGGAGTTTTTCGCTGATGCATAAATCATATCCCATCCTCGGGGTGATGAGCGCAGTGCTGGGTGGGGGAATGAGCTCGCGCCTCTTTCAAAAAGTGCGCACGGAGATGGGCCTGGGTTATTATGTTCGCGCAGCGAACGATTCATTTACCGACCACGGAATGTTCGCGGCTTCCGCCGGCGTGGTCAACGAGCGCGCACTTGAGGCCGTCGCGGCAATAATTGCCGAGCTGAAGCGTCTGAAGACCGACCTCGTACCTGAGATTGAGCTACAAAAAGCAAAGGACATGATGGCAGGGAGGCTTATGCTCGGACTCGAATCCTCGGATGAAATTGCTGAATTCTTTGGTTTTCAGGAGATATTGCGCAATAAGATGAACACCCCCGAGGATTTGGTGGTGCAAATACGCAAGGTAACCGCAAAAGATATCTTGCGCGTGGCAAAAGAGATATTTGTGACCGAACATCTAAACCTGGCGCTTATCGGTCCATGGAAGGAGGACAAAAAGTTCCTTGAGCTCCTTAAGTTGTAGCACATACCTTTGCTTGCCGACCGGAAGAAGCCGCTCTTCTTTGTGTGGCTGCCGGGTGGCAAAAAGCATCCACCGTGCGCTTAATTGAGTCTCCACTCTTCTGATGCTATGATGGACAAATGAAGAAAATAGAGGACACCGCCTCCCATATTCATATTTCCACAGGAACCATTGTGCGCACGATCTTTATCATGGTGCTTTTTGCGCTCGCCTGGTTTTTGCGGGACGTCGTGTTGATTGTGCTTACGGCCATCGTGCTCGCGTCAGCCATTGAGCCGGCAGTGCACTTCCTTTTGAAAAAAAAGGTGCCGCTAATTGAAAAGCATATTCCGCGGCTACTTGCACTCGTTATGGTATACGGCTTTGGCGCGCTCTCGCTTATCGGGGTCTTTTACTTTTTTGTTCCCGCCATTATCACTGACGTGAGTCAGCTGGTGCGCACGCTTCCCGGAGTCATCGACACATCAGGTATTTTTTCTATGACCGGCCCGGCCACGACCGACGTTACTGCAGGCGTGCTTGTTCCGCAGACAGCTGAATTGCAGAAAGGCCTACTTGAGAGTGCGAACATTCTGGATATTTTTAAGAGTAGTATTGAAGGTGGGGGAGCACTTCATTCCGCAAGTATCTTCTTTGGTGGCGTGCTCTCTTTCATACTTATCATCGTGCTCTCGTTTTATCTTTCGTCGCAGGAGCGTGGAATTGAGAATTTCTTACGCCTCATTTCTCCGGTAAAGTCGCGGTCGTATGTTGTTGATCTCTGGAAGCGCTCACAGGCAAAGATTGGGTTATGGGCTCAGGGGCAAATGATGCTTGGCGTCGTTGTCGGAGTCCTTGTCTTTCTCATTATGACGATTCTCGGCATACCGTCCGCGCTCTTTTTAGCCGTCATCGCGATGATGTTTGAACTCATCCCCGTCTTCGGTCCGATACTCGCTGCGATTCCTGCGGTCTCTCTCGCTTTCGTCAACGGCATCAACCCTCTCGCGCACGCACTCGCAGTTGCCCCCGGCGTGAATGCCGCACTCATCGTGATGGCGATTTATTTTGTCATCCAGCAGATTGAAAGCCATGTCATCTATCCTGAGGTCGTGCGTAAGATAGTCGGCATTCCCCCCGTACTGGTCATTATCGCATTAGTGGTTGGCGCAAAAATGGCCGGTTTCCTTGGCATTATTCTCGCGGTCCCCATCACCGCAATACTCATGGAATTTTTGAATGACGTCGCAAAGGAAAGAAAAATATTTGACGACGTTCCATAGCTAAAACTATTTATGGCGAAAGATGAAAACGTTTATATAACGACCACTCTTCCTTATGTGAATGCCGACCCGCATGTCGGGTTTGCAATGGAAATTATTCGCGCAGATGCGCTTTCCCGATATTATCGGCGCACAGGAAAAAAGATTTTTTTCAATACCGGTACCGATGAGCATGGTGCGAAGATTCATGAAGCCGCCACCAAAGAGGGTGTCTCGCCACAGGAATACACCGACCGTTATGCGGCGAGGTTTCGTGAGCTAAAGGACCTGCTCAATCTTTCCGTAGATAATTTTGTCCGCACGACCGACCCGCACCACGTAATGGCTGCACAGGAATTTTGGAAGCGCTGTGCCGCAAGCGGAGACATCTACAAAAAACTCTATCGGGTGAAGTATTGCATCGGCTGCGAACTCGAAAAGACGGACTCGGAGCTTGAAAGCGGCAAGTGCCCGGTCCATCCCAATCGTGAAGTAGAGATTCGCGAGGAGGAGAATTATTTTTTCAAATGGTCTAATTATCAAAAGCCACTCCTCGCACACTACGATGCCCATCCGGACTTTGTTATCCCGTCGTTTCGCCTCAATGAGACGAGGGCATTTGTGGAGCGTGGACTTGAAGACTTCAGTATCTCACGCCTCAAGTCAAAGATGCCGTGGGGAGTTGCGGTTCCCGATGATGATGCGCACGTCATGTATGTTTGGTTCGACGCGCTCGTGAATTATATTTCTGCAATCGGTTGGCCTGACGACATGGCGCGCTTCAGCGATTGGTGGCCCGTCATCCAGTATTGTGGGAAGGACAACAACCGCCAGCAGTCAGCAATGTGGCAGGCGATGCTCATGTCTGCAAAACTCCCGCCGTCCAAGCACATCATTATCGACGGCTTTATCATGAGCGGCGGGCAAAAGATGTCCAAGTCGCTTGGCAACGTCATCAACCCGTTCGACGTCATTGGGTTTTTCCGACCGCATACACCGTTCCCCGAGGACGTGCTTCGTTTCGCATTGCTCCACGACATCCCTTCGTTTGAAGACGGCGACCTTACCCTTGATGGAGTGAAGGCAAGCTATGCGGCGCATTTGCAAAATGGCATCGGCAATCTTGTCAGCCGCATCATGAAGATGGCGACGACGCACCTCGATGGACCGGTTGAAATTCACGAAACGGAGCATCTCAACGTGATTGATAAGGCGTTTAACGATTTCGACATCAAGCGCGCATTAGAGCATGTCATGTCCGCAGTGGGCGAGCTCGATGCGTATATTCAAGAAACCGCACCGTTCAAGGTCATAAAAGTGAACGTCGAGGACGGCGAAGTGCTTATCGTGGAAATGGTCGAACGTCTCCATCGCATCGCAACCCTGCTTCTTCCATTCCTCCCTCGTACTGCAGAAGAAATTCTTCGCCTCATCCGCGAACACCAAATGCCCGAAAAACCTTTATTTAACAGGCTTCCGTAGGGATATTTTTATATGGAAGGAGCACATCAAGAATCTCCGCCAGAGCGTTTTGATTTTACCGATATTGTGGATAAATTTGTCCGCAGTGACCCCTCGCTTCGTTTTATAAGAATGAATATACCCGTGGAGGGTGAGCGGGTTACACCAATGACCATAAATGAGCGTGGCTGGGATTCTGTGACTGATAATCGGACAGGTACCCCAGTTGTGGTGGTTGGCAGGAAGCAACTGCCGGAAGATAAAGATCTCCTTTTTCAGTGGGGAGCGGCCACCGAGACAGAACAACTGATGGTGAAAGCAGCCCATGAATGCGCCCATGTTTACCAAATAGTTTGTGCTTGACAAATTCGGGTTTTCGTATATAATACATTATAAGTTAACATAAAATATATGACACAAGAAGGACAAATGCCAAACTCATCAGAATCCGTAAATACATTTACTCAAGAAGATGAAGCAGAGGTGCTGCAGTTAGATGCAGATATGTTTGAGCTGATGGGGAGAAAGAATGCTGGTACGGCAACACCGGAAGATGTTGAAAGATATCAGGTCGCCCACAGAAGGAGCATGGAGCTTGTATACAAGCGCTCGGGGAAGGTGGTGCCAGTCTTTGAGAAAACCACAACGCCCGAGGAGGATGCAGCGTATGAGGCGTATGCAAAAAAATTAGTAGCGGACCAAAATACCCCAAATTAATAATTGAATGTTCGCTTCTTTATAAGACCGCATGAGCGGTTTTATTGTTTTCTGGTAACATGAGGATATTCTCAGATGAAATATTTTGATATTCATTCCCACTTAAACGACGCACGTTTTCTCGATGACATGGACGACGCGCTTTTGCGCATGCGAGAGGCGGGAGTTGCATCCATTGTCGTCGGCACCGACAAGAAAATGTCCGAACGTGCGGTAGAACTCGCAGAAGCGCATCCTGATATCTGGGCTACCATCGGTGTGCATCCGACCGACGACCCAAAGGAGGTATACGACGAAGCGGCATTTTGTAAAATGGCCAAGCATCCGCGCGTCGTTGCCATTGGGGAATGTGGTATTGATTATTTTCGATTGGAAGACAATCGCGCGAGGGGTCGTATCGAGAATATGGACAGGGAGGCTGACCGCCAGCACGAGTTATTTTCGCGACAAATGGAACTCGCCGCTTCCGTCGATAAGCCGCTCATGATTCACGGCAGGCCGGAGAAGGGGAGTATGGATGCCTATGAGGATATTTTGCACATACTAAAGAGCGGGCAAGAGCGATACGGTGGCAACGTGCGTGGCAATGTCCACTTTTTTGTCGGCGATACCAAGATAGCGAAGCAGTTTCTCGATTGTGGTTTTACCATGTCGTTTACTGGAGTCCTCACTTTTTCGCATGATTATGATTATGTACTCAAGTACATTCCGCTCGAATCAATTCATGCCGAGACCGATGCTCCGTATGTCGCCCCCATTCCATATCGCGGGAAGCGCAACGAGCCGGCCTTTGTGGTAGAGACAATTCGCGCAATTGCTGAAATTAAGGGCATAGACATAGAGGTTGTTATCGATGCATTACAGAAAAACGCCATTCGAGTTTTTGGGCTCAAAACGGCATAAAAGCCGAAAAAAGCATGAATTTACCGCATCTTTTGACATATTGAGAGCGCTTTGCTAGTATGCCCTCATCTATGGAAAACAAGGATATAAACGTTGACGCAATAGGAAAGGACCGCGGAGTTTACGAGGTCGGATTTCACATTGTCCCAATTGTCGCAGAGGTTGATTTGGGTGTACGCGTGACCGCTATTCGCGACATCATTGAAGCAGCCGGAGGAAGTATGATTGCAGACGAATTCCCTCGTCACATGGAACTCGCCTATCCGATGCTAAAGGTTGCCGCAAACAAGCGCGCGTTGCATCATTCCGCATATTTCGGATGGATGAAATTTGAGGTTGAACCAAGTGGTGCGAAGGCCATTCAGGAAAAGTTGAAGGCAGATGATCTTATTCTCCGCTTCATCGTCGTGAAGACCGTTCGCGAGAACACGATGGTGCCAAAGAAGGTTCTTCAGCAAAAGCGGGGTGAAGAGGTGGTAGTCAACGAGAAGGTGGAGGACAAGCCAGTACTCACCGAAGCCGAGATTGATAAGACCATTGAGGACCTCGTCATAAGCTAGAAACTTCATGTATATCAACAAGGCATTCATCTACGGCAACCTGACGAAAGACCCTGAACTCAAGGCGCTTCCGTCCGGTGTCCCGGTTGTTTCATTTGGTGTCGCCACGAATCGTACATGGAAAGACAAGAATGGCGCAAAGCAGGAGTCTGTTGATTTTCACAATGTTGTTGCCTTCCAGAAGCCCGCTGAATTGATTCACCAATACCTGAGAAAGGGTTCCCCGATTTTTGTCGAGGGTCGCATCCAAAATCGTAGTTGGGATGATAAGGTCACCGGAGAAAAGAAATACCGTACAGAGATTGTTGTTGAGAATTTCCAGTTTGGACCAAAACCCGGAGCAGCCGGAGAGTTCACACCAAGCGAGGCGAAGGCTACCGGAAGTCCGAAGGTAGCTGCACCGAAAGCAAAAGCCACCGCACAGCCGCAATCACCGGAACTCGCAACAATTGACTACCCCGACGAAGATATTAACCTAGAAGACATTCCATTTTAATTAAACCACCATGAAGAAACAGCAAGACTACCTTTCGGCAAATAACATCAAGTACATCGACTACAAAGACGTCGAGTTGCTTCGCATGTTCCTCACCCCTCATGGACAGGTTGTGGGTCACAAGCGCTCGGGCCTTGGCCAGAAGCAGCAGCGCGCGCTTGCGACTGCAGTGAAGCGCTCACGATTCATGGGCCTCCTTCCCTATATTGCCTCATAGGCAATCGGGCGAACAAAAAATGCTTTCGAGCATTTTTTGTTTTAGCTCCATATTGCTTCCTAATATGATTTATGTGTTTCAAAAAATACCCCCGAGGGGGTATTTTTTTGTAAATTTCTGAAATTATGCTAGCTTGGGTAAGGACTTTTGACAGGAGCCGTGATGAAAAAATGTCCACATTGGACGAAGGCGCTACGTTCGTCCGTGCTTGCCGCGGATTCATTCGCCGATATCAGTGACGTCGCACAGTGCGTGCTTCGGAGTTTTCCCAAGCGGAAGCACGGTTCAATCATTCAGGTGTGCGGGCCTATCACCACCGGCGGGTTCAATTCCGTGAAGCTGAATTTCCTCGTGTTTTCTGAAGCTGTGCGCCTGCTCCGTGAACGGGGCGACCACGTGTTTGATCAGACGCCACTCGAAGAAGGACTTGTTCGCATGTGGGAAAAATGGAAGAGCAATCCGGCAAATACCGGCTACTGCTGGCCAATTCTCACCGACATCTATCTTCCGCTGTTCGAGAGCGGACTCATCGGTACTCTGTACTTTCTTCCGGGGTGGGAGTTCTCGACCGGCACGTGCTGGGAGCGCGCACAGGGCCTCGCACTCAAGCTCCGTATCGAGCCGTATCCCGATGACCTCTACAAGCAGATCCTCGCCTCCCACGGCCTCACCCATCCGTAAACAAAACCCACTGCAAATCGCAGTGGGTTTTTCTATTTCGATAATTTACTTTTCAAACTCGAACTCTCTTCTCCGAGCGTTACGCTTTCTCGCTGAAAAGGCTTAAAATTTGATGAGCACGAGGCGGCAAGTTGTGAGACTTGAGCAGACGCATGAGTGATACGTCTGCCAAGCTCCGACGCAGCCGGCAGAGTAATTTGCAAAAAGTTCTAAGTTTATGCATAAACGCCTCGAATGCGAGGCGCGGGGGAAACGACGAGGAAGGCGTATTCATATATGTCGACCGAGTCGTTTGGGGCCCGCAACAAAGCAGTCGGGGTGTTTTTGCTTAAACTTTAGGCTTTTTCTACGCGCTCGGCGTAATCGCCAGTGTCAGTATTAATCCGCACAATATCTCCCTCGTTGATGAACATCGGCACATAAATAGTTGCCCCCGTTTCTGTAACAACTGCTTTTGTTGCATTGCCCGAAGTATTGCCGCGCACCGCAGGTGGCGCCTCGGTAATTTTGAGTTCGACTTTGATCGGGTATTTAAGACCAATGATGTCATCATTGAACGTTGTGGAATCGATGATGGTGTTGGTCTTGATGAATTTGATGCTGTTGCCGAGCTGCTCTGCGGTGAGCTTGAAGCGGTCAGCGGCATCTTTGGCATCGCAAAACCAGTACTCTCCTTTGTTTGCGTAGAGATATTTCACTTCTTTTGTGCCCATGTCCGCCTCTTCTGCCTTCTCGAATTGATGGAATACGACCTCTTTGACGTTCCCGCTCAAAAGATTTTTTACCTTCGTGTGATTCACGGGGCGTGACTTTTGCTTCTGAAACACGTGCGCATCCAAGACCTCGTAAGGCTGGTCGTCGATAAGAATAATTCTGCGCGGAAGGATTTCACTATAATTGAGTATTGCCATAATGCGGCCATTTTAGGCCATCTTCGGCGATTTGTCGAGGAAAAAAGCCTTGCCTTTTGGTACAAAAATCCCCCTGGTGGGGGATGTGTTCATTGGCGCAGAAAAGTGTGCTCAAGAGCTGAGAGGTGTTTCCCATGCCATATCGGTGCGACAGGAAGCAGGCCAGAAACATGAGCAGGCTGGCGAGGAAAAGGGCCACTGCATAGTTTATCTGCCAGGTGGACATGGGCGCGAAGAACGGATTTTTACGAATTCTCTCCAAAAAACAAACCAGGTAGATGGCCGCAACAACAAGAATCCCGATCCAGCTCAGCGTTACTCCGGAAAGTATTGCTGCGACGTAGATGGGGACGAGTAAACCGACACTACGTTTTTGCATGTTTCACTCCATGTAACTCTGAACACTATTTTCTACAGAAACGCAGTCGTGTCAACCGATTTAAATGAAACATTCTCTGCATTTTGCGTGTACTATCTATATATGGGACAAAACATAAAGCGCGCGGTGGTGACGGGTGGTGCAGGGTTCATAGGCTCCCACGTTGTCGACATGCTTATCAAAGATGGTTACGAAGTAGACATTGTCGACAATATGTCGGCAGGGAAGCGTGAGCGCATCAATCCCAAAGCAAAACTTTTTGAAATGGACGTACGCGACACGGATGCCCTCGGAACAATCTTCAAAAAAGGCGACATCATTTTTCACCTTGCAGCGCTTCCGAGCGTTCCATATTCAATTCTGCACCCAAAGGAGTCGCACGAGATTAACGTTGGCGGCACATTGTCGCTACTTGAAGCTGCGCGTACGGCAGGTGCGGGCCGCGTGGTGTATTCCGCATCAAGCGCGGCGTATGGAAATAATCCGACACTCCCGCTCGCCGAGAATCTCCTCCCCGAGCCGGTGAATCCCTATGGCGTCCAAAAATATGCCAATGAGCATCACATGCGCATATATAGCACACTTCACGGCATCGAAACGGCTTCACTGCGGTATTTTAATGTCTACGGCCCACGCATGAATTTGGACGGCCCATACGCTGCGGTCATCGGAGCATTTGTGAAAAGAAAACAACAAGGACTCCCACTACGCGTGAATGGTGACGGCGAGCAGACGCGAGACTTTGTGCACGTCGCAGATGTTGCTCGTGCAAACCTTCTCGCGGCAACTTCATCGCTCGTTGGGCATGGGGAAGTGCTCAATATTGGTAGTGGTATGAGCATTTCGATAAAAGAACTTGCGAACATCATCGGGGGAGACATTGAATATTTAGAGGCGGCAAAAGAGGCAAGGCACAGCCTCGCCGACAATCAAAAAGCAAAAGCCTTGCTCGGCTGGGAGCCCGAGGTGAAGTTTGAGGACGGCATGGCCGAGCTCTTGCGAGAATGGGGATTCTGAGCAACAATACAAAACATGTTACTGGACGACAACGAAATTCCCGCAAATGAATTAAGAGACGAGGTCATCCTCGAAAACTCGATAGATCATCCGAGCCTTTTTGCCGTGCTGGTTTCGCGCTACCAGGACGCGTTTCTTCGGAAGGCAGAGGGTGTTATCCACAGCCGCGAGGAGGCGGAAGACATCGTGCAGGAGACCTTCACCAAGATCTACTTCAATGCACGTAGGTTTAAGACCGTAGAAGGGGCGTCCTTCAAGTCTTGGGGGTACAAAATCCTGATGAATACCACCTTTACGCACTATCAAAAGTTAAAGAAGAAGGGAGCCACACACATCGAACTCGAGCCTGAGTTTTATGAAACGCTCCCCGACCCGGCGAACCATAGGGAAGAAGAGGTTATGCGCGATTATGTCGCTTCATTTCTCTCCAAAATGCCCGCACAGCTCGCCAGGCCACTCAAGCTCCACTTCCTCGAGGAGTATTCGCAGAAAGAAATTGCCGACATGGAAGGGACGACCGTCTCAGCTGTGAAGACAAAGATCTATCGTGCGAAGAGGGAATTCGAGCGATTATTAGCGAGCGAAAAGGAAAGAGCATAATGCCAATTGGCAAAAAAATGAACGACTCTATCGAAAAGATGAATAACAGACTCACGAAACGTATCATGCGTCGCATCTACTTCGTGTATGCAATTCGCACCGTGCTGAATCCGTTGTTTCTGAAGGCGCTCATCGCAATTGTCTTTTTCTGGCGTTCGACGGCCTACATCTCGTACTTAAACGTACTAGAGAACGTACCAAGCCTAACCGACGTTCCTCGCAACCTCGCATTTATGCGCGATGCATTTATGAATGCGGAGGTGACGGCAGTAGGGCTCTTCTTCGGTGCAATGGTCCTTCTTGCTTGGCTCGCATCAGACTTTCTTGGGAAAACTCGGCACTCCTATTTTTAACAAGTTCGGACCCACATCATATATTGTCAAAAAAGCGCCCCATCCAAGCGTTTTTTTGTTTTTTATGAATACCCATGGACAATTGCCGCCGTGGTGCTTTAATGCAAATAGAGACATTTTTTGAGGAGTGCCATCATGGGCGACGTCGTTGACATGCGGTTGCAGTTTGCCGCTTCCAGTCTTGCTGCCACATACCGAACTGCGGTGCGAGAATATGCAGGTGTTCCGCAATGCAAGGCAATGAGAGATTTTCTCTCGCACTACAAAGCGGAGTCGCTTTCAGCGCTCCCGCACGCACAGAAGGCGGAGCTCTCGTTGCACATGAGGCGGATATTTGATGCGCTCCAGCGTCATTCGGCCTACATCCTTCTGCAGTTTAGCGTTTCTGATGAATCGTCACTCTCCGTTTTCGATCGCGCGGTATACGATGCGAGCATGAAGGCAACGGTGGAGCTCGAAGACCACTATCCATAACATTCGAGACACAGACAGCAAAAACCCCCGCACAAGTGGGGGTCTTTTTAATACATTGCTTTAAAATGATGGTGGTTAGTTTTGTGAATTTCCGCACGGGTTTGCCTGCCGGGAGAATCTTCCTCTTAAGCGAGGGGAGTAAGTGATTTTGGAGACTCCACAGACGAATTGCCTGGTTCGCCAGCAGCTGGCGAAATTCGTCGAGGACCGCCTTGCCACCCGCAGGGAGGTGGCAAGGTTGCTCCGAAATCACTTACTTCCCGAGTGACCACTATTCGGGCGCCCCCTCTTCTTTCTCCGCCGCACTTCCCGAAACGCTGAAAGAATCATCAGTCTTCATCTGCTTCAATATCTCTTTTACTATTTCTTTCGATACAGCCTTGTTTTCCTTGAGAAACACTCGGGCTGAATCATATCCGCGTCCAATCTTGAGGTCTCCGTACGAATACGATGAACCCATTTTCTTGATGAGACCGTACTTTTCTCCGAACATCAGCATTTCACTTTCTCGAGAGATGCCTTCGTTGTACACAAGGTCGAATTCCGCTTGCTTGAACGGCGCCGCAACTTTATTTTTGACTACCTTGGCACGTGTGCGGCTACCGATGACATCCTCGCCCTTTTTTATCTGCGCAATTTTACGAATGTCGATGCGCACCGAGGTGTAAAACTTGAGCGCCTTTCCTCCCGGGGTGGTCTCGGGGTTACCAAACATTACGCCGATTTGCATGCGTATCTGATTGATGAAGATGACGGTGGTATGAGTCTTGGAAACGATTGCCGTCAATTTACGGAGTGCTTGTGACATGAGCCGTGCTTGTTTGCCGACGTGCTGCGCACCCATGTCTCCTTCGATTTCATCCTTTGGAGTAAGTGCGGCGACAGAGTCGATGACGATGACGGAAACATTTCCTGAGCGCACGAGCGACTCGCAGATTTCGAGTGCCTGCTCTCCGGTGTCCGGCTGTGCGAGAAGCAACTGATCAATCTTCACGCCGAGTTTCTTTGCGTAGTCCGGGTCGAGTGCGTGCTCGGCATCAATGAATGCCGCGACTCCGCCCTTCTTTTGTGCTTCCGCGACGATATGGAGTGCGAGTGTCGTCTTTCCTGAGGACTCCGGTCCGAATATTTCCACGATGCGACCCTGAGGAATCCCGCCCACGCCGAGTGCGTGATCAAGCCCGATAGAGCCGGTCGAGATAGAGTCGATGTTCACCTTCGGCGCGTCTCCCAGTTTGATGATTGCCCCTTCGCCGAATTTTGTCTGGATTGATTTTATGGTCGCGTCGATACCCATCGTACCTGAGCGCTCTGCTTCTGATTTCTCCTTTTTCACTTTTTTTACAAAACCTGCCATGAAATTTTAATTAAAAATAATATTAAATTTGCGTACTACTCGCAACGGGCTGGTACACGAGTTCGAGATTTTTTACTATCTGTCTTCCCGAGGTGTCGCGTGCGGTGAGTTCTATTATATTGTAGCCGGGGGAGAGCAACAACTGCTCGGCAAACCTACCTTCAAGGTCGATGAATATCTGCCGCCCCTGAAGCGTTAGTTCCTTTGCGTGTGTTGCAACGCCGCGCACGACAATAAGTGCGGTTTTCGACGTAGTATTGTTTTCGGGTTCCGAGAGCACGATAATCGGGCCGGCGATGATGGAGCGGGATTGATAGTACGCATAGAACACGATGATTAGGACAATGAGGAGTCCGGAACCGACCGAAAGTATCTTTTTGAACGTAAGTCTCATGCTCTATATATACACGAGCATGCCTAAAATCGGAAATCTTGTATAGGGGTACCCTACACATGCCCCCGTGTGCGGAAATTGTTTGACAAATATGTGAAAGCAAGCATAATTGCGTCAGAATTCTCGCACATCACAACAGAAGGAACCGCAATGCAAATCACTCGTTTTTCGGCCAAAGAAACCGGCCTCTCCAATGAAGTGCACTTTCAGTTGACGAGAGGGCAGATGTACGCCAACAACTCCGCCAACGAATACGCACAGACCGTTTGGGAGCGCCTCATGGCAGAGCAGGAGGCCTTCGCTCTCCGCGTGGAGGCCGTACTTGCTCCGCTCCGTGAAATGGAGGACAAGGTGTTTGTTGAGCTCCAGTCGTCACTCAGCGCTTGCGTTGATTTTGCCAAGACTGAGCTTGCCGAAATGAGGCTCACTGAAAGGCGCGTTGCTGAAATCGAAGCCTATGCGCACACGATTCTTCAGTGCGTGTCGGGTGCCTAAGAGGAATGGCACCGATGTCCCACTTTTCAATTTTCAGGTCCATCGCAGCACTTGCTGTAACGCTTTTTGCGGGCAGTGCGGCGCAATCGGCACCACTGCTGCACCTGGGGAACAGCCTTTTTCCCAATCAAAGCCCGCCCAAAAATGGGAGGGGAAATGCGTCGGCCGTTCGCATCGCACTCAAGCGCCGGCAAAAGAAGAAGGCGAAGCAGGTCGCCCGCCGCAAGCGTTAACCAAAACCGCACCATCAAGATGGCGCGGTTTTTTCTTTTTCCTTTCTCTATCCACTCTGTCCACGAGGCTCTTTGGCGAGGGTTATCGAGTTTTGAAACCGCCGAGGAGTGAGCTGTGGCTATTGGGTACCCAGCTTTGTGGGTGCCACAGCGCAAGACCTTTTGAGAGATTTTCAGAAATCTCCAAAAGGTGTACAGCTCCGGTACGGAGGGAAAAGCATGGTTCCTGCCTTCCGAGGCAGGATTTTCCTTCGAGAGAGAATGCAGTCGCCGGCTGGGGTGAGCCACGATTGAGGGTCCCATTCTGATGGGCGAGTGGCGCAAGACCTTTTGAGCTATTTTCTGGAATAGCCAAAAGGTGTACTGCGTTGGTACGACGACTGACATGAGTTTCAAAACACGATAGCCCGAGCGCTATTCTGGCTCGCGCCCAAACCCTTCATCTCCATTTCGCTGCAATACTGTTCGCGGTTTCGCCCCCTCGCCCGGCCCGATTACTCCTTTTTCCTCAAGAATATCCATGATGCGTGCTGCGCGCGCATATCCGAGTCCGAGTCGTCGTTGCAAATATGACGTCGAAGCCTTGCCCTCCTTCATCACGAGTTCTTTTGCCGCATCATATTTGTCATCTTCCCCTTCATCGTCATTGTCCGGCGATATCTCACCCTCGGGGATGCCGTCAAAGTAGGCGTTCCTGTTTTCGGTATCTTTCGTGACATTTATCTCATCGCCCAAAGTCCCGTCGTAGTGATCCTTAAGGAATTTCACGACGTTCTTCACTTCGTTCTCGGAAATAAACGCGGACTGTAGACGGATAGGTTTCGGCATTTCCGCAGAAAGATAAAGCATGTCGCCCGCACCCAACAGATTTTCCGCTCCCGATGTATCAAGAATGGTGCGCGAATCTATCTGTGACGCGACCTGTAGTGCGATACGAGCGGGGATATTTGCCTTGATGAGTCCCGTGATGACGTTGACCGATGGTCGCTGTGTCGCAATCATCAAATGTATTCCCACAGCGCGGCTCATCTGCGCCAATCGCACAATGGCCGCCTCAAGCTCGCGAGGATATGCCGACATGAGGTCCGCCAATTCATCGATGATTATGACAATATATGGCATGAGTTCCGGCAGTTCCGGCTCCTCTCCCTCACCGATCTTTCCTTCCGCCTTTTGTTTCTCAAATTTTTCAAGCGCCGGTTGAAGAATCGTTTTATGGTACGAAGCGACATCTCGCACTTTGTTTTCTTGAAGTACGTCATATCGTCTGTCCATCTCTTTTGTGGCCCACTTGAGTGTGAGAATGGCCTTCTTTGCTTCGGTCACGACTGGGGTAAGGAGGTGGGGGATACCATTATAGAGGGTAAGCTCAACGCGTTTTGGGTCCACCATGATGAAGCGCAGTAGCTCCGGGGAATTTCTGTACAGCAGCGCGGTAATGATGGTGTGCATCGTCACAGACTTTCCCGAGCCAGTTGCCCCTGCGACCATGACGTGCGGCATCTTTGCGATATTCATGAATTGCGCTTGTCCGGAGATGCCTTTTCCTAGGGGGACATAAAGTGGATTCGGATTCGCCGCCCACTCTGCTTCTGCGAGAAGCGTCCCGAGGCCAACCGTCGACTTTGTGGTGTTCGGCATTTCAATACCCACGAGCGATTTCCCCGGGATGGGCGCCTCGATGCGAATAGGAGCCGCGGCAAGCGCAAGCTCGAGGTCGTGTTGGAGTGTCGTTATCTTCGAAAGGCGCACTCCCTCTGCTGGCTTGAGCGCATAGCGCGTGATGGATGGCCCGACCGACACCTCGTCCATTTCGACGTGGATGCCGAAGTTCTGAAACGAACGCTTGATGATGTTCGCATTCGCCTTGATGTCCCCAAATCCCGGCTTTCCCTTATCGTGCGCAAGGAGTGCGAGCGGGGGAGGAATGTATGTGGAGTGGAGTGTCGAGTTGAAGCGGAACGGCACATCGTCGGCTCTTACTTTTGCCTCAGTCTTGTTTGTCTTCGCAAAAAGCGATGCCTTTGGCGCCGGAGAGATCTCTCCCACATCAGGAACCTCCGCCTCTATCGGCGGATTTTTGAGCGAGATAGTCACGGTCGCAGCTTCCTCAGGGTCGATGCTTGTATCGATCTCATCGCCGACAAGCTCGTCGCGCTTCGTCGGGCGCAATAATTTAAATAATGAAAGTACAAACCCAAGATGCAGCGGCATATCAAAGAGAATCAGTACTGCGATGAGGAGTACCGTCACAAGCATGATTGCGGTGAGAGTGGAGGCAAAGAGTGCTATCATCGGCATCGCAATGTAGTAGCCGACGAATCCACCGTATCCCAAAGTTCCACTCGCTATGCTCATTTCCGAAAGCAATCCAAGTGCTGACAGAATAAAGAATGGCCCTGCCACAAGCGCGGGCATTGCGAAGCTACGCTCTCTTGCACGAAAGAAGTTGATGCCGAGAAGCACAAAGAGAAGCGGCACGACGTAGTAGCCGAGCCCGAACAAAAAATGAATTCCCTTGTAGACAGTCCCGCCAAGTTTCCCGCCGTTCCCGATTGCAGAAAAGAGCAACACCACCGCGACGATGAACATCAAAATTCCAATGATAGAATTTCTCGTCTCCTCGCGGAGTCCTCCCCAGAGCCCTTTCTTTTTTGATGTGGAGTCAGCGTTATTCTTTCGCTCTTTTTTCTCCCCATTCTTCTCTATTCGCTTTTTTATTTTTTTTGCCATAGCAGTATTTAATTTGCTCTGATTTTAGCACCTCATGGTTAATTCTCACAGATAAATTTCCTTTTTCAAAATGAATATTCAAATAATACCACCCCCAATTAATGCTTTCTGATAGCGTTCAGAATCTTGTGGCGAGATGGTGAGAAAAATACGAGGCATATCGGGATATGTCGAGGATTTTTCTCCTCATCGTAGCCCAAGATTCTGAAGGATTGTCGGAAATGATTAGTTGGGGATGGTATAAGTTCTTGCGGAGCGAGGGATTGTTTTTTGAGAGGCCACGGACCGCGGCAGCATTCTCTTTCCAGTGAGGACGGTACGTCATTGCCAGAGACCCCACAGATATACATTCGAATTTTCTCCTAGCGGAGGCAATACACTGCTGCGGGGACTTGCGCAGGGAAGGGCGAGCATGGTCTTTTCTGCTTTGAGAAAAGTCGCCCGACCGAGCAGAGCAACAATTGCCCGCTGGGGCAATTGAAGGCGTGTCCCGCAGTAGTGTATTGCCGGAGCGCCACTTATCCACAGGTAGTCTTTATCATATTCCACACCCCAATAAGACACTATTGGACATTTGAGCATCAGTGAGTATGATAGACATAAATTATTGCTCCTGCCGTGTTCAAGGACACAAAAACAGATATCGTTTGACTTTTATTACAATGTGTGATATTACGTAAGGACAATTTAAGGACACTATATGGAACATCAAAAGGACAATCAGCAGAACAGAAGCAATAACACTGGACATGAGCCAAAAGCCTTTCATGGCTATGGGTATATTGTCCGAAAGGCCGAGAAGCTTACCACCGCGCTTTATATCGTCACAGACATTCTTCCGGACAAGGAGCCGATGAAATGGAAGACACGTGAGGTTGGCGTCGAAGTACTTTCCGACATAACCGTTGCCGCGGCCACTTCTTCGAGCGAGAAAATGAGCATGCTCCGCGTTGTCCTAAAGAAGATTGAGAAGCTCGTTTCTTTTCTCGACGTCGCGACCTCAACGCATTTGGTGAGTGAGATGAATGCCTCCATGCTTCGCAAAGAATACCTCGCGCTCAAAGATGGTGTTGAGGCAGAATGGAGCCGCATGCAAGAGCGCAGCAAGACGATTCTCAGTGAGCGTTTCTTTGAAGTACCGCACGATGCGCCTGCACTGGAAGAGCCAATTGTGAGGGAGGAGAAGCACTTCACCCCAACACAGCCCCAAGGTGTCGTCTCGGCGCAGCGCAAAGGTGATTCCTTGGCCCTGGAAGGTGTCACCTTGGCGATGTCGCAAACCCCGGTAGTTCCACCAATGGCACCTAAAATACCAATAGAGGAAAGCACTTCATTTCCCATGCAACAAATCCCGGTAGTCTCCCCGCGAGCACCCAGCATTCCAACTCCCCAACCCGAGCGTACTTGGGCTGCCCCTCGCCTCGTTATCTCCGACCGCGACGTCATCGCCCGCTCGCGCCCCGATGTGACCCGCGACGACAGACGCAAAATCATCCTCGCCCTCATCAAGCAGAAGCCCGCCATCACTGTCGGCGACATCGCAAAGAGCATCCCCGGTATCTCCGAGAAGACCATTCAGCGCGAACTCCTCTCCATGGTTGAAGAGGGAACACTAGTAAAGAAAGGAGAACGCCGCTGGTCTACATACTCCCTCCGCGAAGGCTAGGCATTAGGAGGGGCGTTGGAGGCATTTAGTCCTTGAATATACCCCATATTTTGTGCCCTATTTCTAGGTACCAAAATACCCACATAAAAGACATAAATAAAAGACACTTTTGCGAGTGTCTTTTATGGCATGGGGCCGCCAAAGGTCCCACGTTGGCTTTGGTGGGCGAAACCGTTAAGAGCTGAGCACCTTAATGTCCGATAGACCCGCCGGAACGTCCTAAATACATCGCAGGCAGGCCGTAGAATCGTTTGACCTACCTATGGACTTGCGTGTACTATGCCCCTGCGTGTGCCAGGGATGGTGCACGCAAGTATTCTCTTTTGGGGCATTAAAAACAGTGCGTTACTGTACGAAATGTTATCCACAATCTTATCGTTATTTGCTTAGCGAAAAAGTGAGGGAAATACTATAATTATATTGTGCTTTCGAGAGCAGAGTTATTCTGTCTTTGTATGTTTGTACAGATAACAACGCGATACATTTTCTTGCAGTAATGCGAGAAGAACCGTATGGAGGAAAGCAAAATGGATAGCTCATTGAAAACTGAATAGCGGATGTATGGTTCTCTGAGCAATCAGGGGATCACGGATTCTGTTATTCGTTCAATTCAATGAACGACCAGTGACGAAAAATATTTTCTGCTCCAGCCTTGCGGCAGTGAGAAAGAAATATCATCGTGCACTACTTAACCGTGATTATAAGAAAGTTATTAGTAGGTTCGCCGCTGTATTATCTACAGCACATTAACAAGCAGACAATATATGATGAATTTTAAGAATACGAAAACGGCGAAAGTCGTTTCTGGATTCGTAGGCATCGCAACTGCAGTCATGATGATGGGACCATCGGTCGCATCAGCAGACGCTATCAGCGATCTTACAGCTCAGATCAACGCGCTGCTTGCTCAGGTGTCAGCCCTTCAGGCTGCACAGAGTGGCACAACGGTTACTCCGGTAACTGCAGGCTACGTCTTCTCCGCAGATCTCACATTGGGATCGAAGGGTGCAGACGTCACCGCACTTCAGACACTTCTCGTTTCGAAAGGTCACCTCATGATGCCAGCCGGCGTCGCGATGGGATATTTCGGAGGACTCACAAAATCAGCAGTCGCAGCATGGCAGACCGCAGCAGGCATCATGCCCGCAGCAGGCTATGTTGGACCTAAGTCACGCGCAGCACTGAATGCATCAGCACCAGTGGTCGTAGTGACACCGGGAACACCAGTAACACCAGGAACAACTCCTGTCGTTATGGGCACCGGAGTCATGGCGTCACTTGATGCTTCTTCTCCTACCTCTCGCACACTCATCTCTCCTCAGGGCGTAGCATCACTCGCGGTCTTCAAGATCTCGAATGGTAGCTCAGCCGCTGCGAAGGTGACGATGCTCAAGTTCAAGAGAACAGGTATCTCGTCAGACACAACATTGAACGATGTCTACCTCTACGACGCGATGGGAAAGCGCATCACCGACTCAGCTTCAGTTGCAACCGGCTACATCAGTTTCTCTGATTCATCCGGCATCGTAACTGTCCCTGCGATGGGATCAGTTTCCGTCGTTGTTCGCGCAGACATTGCAGCATTGATGAATGGCCAGACACTTGGTGTCATGTTGACTGACGCTATGGCAGATGCCGGAGCAGTCACAGGTCTTCCTGTATCAGGCGCAGAGCACACATTTGCTACTGCACCTGCAGGAATGTCATCTGCGGTCTTCAATCCAACGCCAACACCGCTTGTCGCTTCGGTCGACCCTCAGAACGATTACGTTCTTTGGCAGACGAACCTCACGGTCAATTCCCGTGACGCTCATCTCTCATCGATGACGTTCCAGCAGCTTGGTTCAGTGAACTCAAGCGATGTGAAGAACTTCCGCCTCATGATAGATGGTACACAGGTCGGCTCGGCAGTAGAGACTGTTGACACCAACCGTTACCTCACATTCCGCCTCGCAACCCCAGCAGTCGTAAAGGCTGGCTCGCATGTCGTGAAGGTCATGGGAGACATCATCGGTGGTTCTACTCGCACCGTACAGTTTTCTCTCCGCCGCTCAATCGATGTTGAGTTGACGGACAGCCAGCTCGCAGTTGCAGTTACCCCTACGGTTTCACCAACAGCAACGTTTGCTGCACTCACAACCGGTATCCAGACTGTACTTGCAGGCTCATTGACGATCACTAAGGACACAACGTCACCTTCGGGCAACGTCGTTCTTCAGGGTTCGGCAGTCACTCTTGCAAAGTTCAAGCTTCGTGCCTCAGGTGAGGAGATGAAGGTTGAGAACCTTACTGTTGGATTCTTGCACAATGGTTCAACAACACTCGCTTCAAAGATTCGCAATGCTGCGCTCTTTGCAAACGGAGTTCAGGTTGGTTCAACTCAGGATGCGCTCAACGCAGGCACAGCATTCAATCTTGGCTCGTCACTTGTTGTGGCTGCAGGAAAGGATGTCATGCTTGAGATTCGCGCAGATGTCTACAATCCAGTAGCAGCAGGTGGTCAGTTTGTCGCCAACGCGACAATCACCCCTCGCATCTATGTAGGTTCTTCGAATGTCTACGGACGCTCGTCACTTGCATACACTCAGAACGTTCAGGTTGACGGCAACACACTTACTGTTGCTTCAGGTTCAATGACTTTGGCTAAGTACTCAGCGTACGCAAGCCAGACCGTTGTTGCTCCTCAGACAGCATACAAGCTTGCTGATTTCCGCCTCACAACGGGAAGTACAGAGGCAGTCAATCTTAATACATTGACCCTCACATTTGCCGGCTCACTCGTGGCAACAACGACGGACTTGAGCAACATCTACGTTGTCTACGGTGCAAAGACAAGCCAGATTAAGTCGACAGGTGGTGACCAGTCATGGTCAATCAACGAGGCTCTTGCTGCCAACACAACCATGAACATCGCAGTGTACGGTACACTCGGTGCAGGCATGACAAGTGGCATCTTCCTTACCCCATCACTCGCACTCTCGGGTACGTCACAGGCTTCAGGCAATGCAGTTACTGCATCAGCTGTCGCAGGTCAGACAATCACCGCAGGCGCAGGTGCGATCACGTCAGCTCTTGACGCTTCGACTCCTGTCGCAGCGAACGTTGTCGCTAACTCGATGCCTAAGGTTGCTTCGTTCAAGTTCACAGGTTCGAACGACGCATTCACCATCACTGAGTTGACCTCAAAATTGACCGGCACAGTCAGTGCAGCAGCAGTAGCGGAAATCGTCTTCAAAGATGGTGCCACGACAGTTGCTACACAGTCAGTCGTGTTGAACAACGGTGTCTACACCGCGACAACATCGGGTCTCTCAATTGCTGTTCCTTACAACTCCACAAAGATCATTGACGCATACGTCAACCTTGGTGGAATTGGTACAGGATATTCAACAACATCAGTTAACGTTGCAGTTACTCTCGACGGATTTGAGTTCCAGAACTCAAACGGCGTGAAGGATCGCAGTTACACTGATCGCGTTGGAAACTCGTTCTACGCATTCAAGACCAAGCCAACGATCACGAACGTTGCACTTCCAACATCAGTCCTCTCAGCAGGTACGATGACAGTCGCAAAGTTCACGGTCACTGCAGATGCAGGTGGCACAGTCGCGTGGAAGAAAATCCGCTTCGCTACGTCGTCGTCAGCCGGCGTCGCAGCATCCGGATTTGTCATCTACGATGCAGCCAATGAGTCAGCAGCCCTTGCGAACACATCTGCTTCATCAACCGCTTCTTCAAACGTCATTGAGTTCGTCTCAACGACCGACCAGGAGGTTTCAGGTTCGAAGACATATGTCGTGAAGGCATTGCTTGGCGGTACAATCGCTTCTGGTGCAAGCTTCGGCATGAACATCCCATCGGGTGTCATAGTCTACTCTTCCGCAGCAGCTAACGGTGTAGTACTTCCAGCAGCATCATTCGTATGGTCTGACGAGTCTGTCCTTGGACACTCGCTCACCACCAACGACTGGTTCGATGACTTCTTGGTCAAGAACATCCCAACCGACACTCAGACATTGACGAAGTAAATTAGCGCGGTCTAACGACCAACCTAAACTACTCGCTCAAGTCTGAACTCAGTTGGAGTTCTAACCTCCCAAGGACCTACTTTGGAAAAGAAAACCCCCTATTGCTAGGGGGTTTTCTTCTTCCCCAAAACTAGTACAAAGTCCGTCTTTGTATTTTTCAATTTCAGCAGGCTCGTAAGTGCCGGATCAAGAATATCCCAACCGACTCTCAG
>JAYSTI010000054.1:0-52294 GCA_043719805.1 Candidatus Lloydbacteria bacterium | reverse complement strand
TGAGCTGACTAAAATGTCGATTCGTGGCGCCTTTTTTGATTTTTCGCATAACAACTGAATTCTAGTACAGGTGTTGCAATTGATTGTTGAACTCGGGCCCCTGTGGGTTGCGGTTTTTTTTCTTTCGTGCTAGGATATCACCCATGTTAACAGCAAAGAAAAAGCAGGTCGTAATGGCCAAAACTCAGCGTCACGATACGGACACCGGATCCCCGGAGGTTCAGGTCGCAATTTTGAGTCAGAAGATCAACGAGCTTGCAGCGCACTTGAAGGAAAACAAGAAAGACCATCATTCGCGCCGCGGTTTGCTCAAAATGGTTTCTGATCGCCGTGCCCACCTCAAGTATTTGAAGAAGAAGAGCGAGACAAAATACAACTCCCTCGTCAAAAAATTGGGTATAAAGTAAACTAATAATGCACACATGTGGTGCATTATTAGTTTAACGCCCAAGTTTCACCGTGACATCGTCACGCGATTTTAATACGGTTTGCATTTATATTAACGTTTTTATTTTTTAATCTCAGCAATCGGCAAATTTTGGATGAAATTCGAGACGACGAAATGAGCGTGTCCGAGAAGGCATACTTTGAGTATGTCCTCCGGACCGATCATTGAAGCCAGCAAAGAAGTTCGCCAAAATTGGATGATTGCATACTTTTATGTCAGTCACAAAACACAAGGACCAACGCGTCGGCGTCTTTATCGATACGCAGAATCTTTATCACAGCGCAAAAAATCTCTACGATGATGCGCGAGTGAACTTTAATAATATCTTAGTCGATGCAGTTGCCGGCCGAAAACTCATTCGTGCCATGGCGTATGTCATCTCGACAAAATCCGGCGAGGAGCAGGGATTTTTTGATGCGCTTGCGAAGATCGGCATCGAAACACGTTCGAAAGAACTTCAGGAATTCTGGGGTGGTGCAAAAAAAGGAGACTGGGATGTCGGCCTTGCCGTCGACGCAATCACGCTCGCACCAAAACTCGACTCCATCATTATCGCATCGGGTGACGGCGACTTTGAGCCGCTCGTGAAATATCTCCAAATAAACATGGGTATCCAGGTCGAGGTCATCGCCTTCGGCAAGTCCGCGTCATCAAAGCTTCGAGAAGCAGCCGACGACTTTTTTGATCTCTCCGACGACCCCAGTGCATATCTCATGGGATTCAAAGACAAGCGAAGAAGTGCTCCGCGCAGCAACGGACGGGGAGGCAGAGACGGCGGCGAAAATCCACGCCCACGACGCGCAGTATCGCTTTAGGTAGATTGACAATTTCCCACAAGCGATTAGGCTTACGGGAGAGAATATTTTGAGGAGCATTAATGAGGAATACAAGTTTGCGACTTGCACATGAGCACGCATGGCTGGGTGGCGTATGTGCGGGTATTGCATATAACTTAGGCATACCGACCTGGGTAGTCCGGCTGCTTTGGGTGCTCATCAACGCCCTCGGTGTCGGCTTTCCTATCACCGTATACATTCTGCTTTGGGTCTTTGTGCCCAGGTGGGACAATGACCCGGACGACTTTCTCGCGCGAACTGGTGAGTGACAATATGGCCCCAATGCGGGGCCTTTGTTTTTTGCACAATTTTGCTACCTTCTTCAAGATGGTGTACCATCACGCCTGGATGAATTTCACCAACGGAGGATGAATGGCAAAACCCAAGAAACCCTATGTTGTGAAGCGCAACATAAACACGCTACTTCTCGTCCAAACCAGAGAACTCACCGCGGAGGACCTGCTGGCGGGCATCAAGGAGCTCTGTTCCAAATTTCCAGGCGTGCCACGAGACAAGCTCGACGTGAGCATTGTCACCAACGCTACCATCTCCATGCGCGTTGCTCCTTAACCCACGATTGGGCTGCGCATGGCAGCCCTTTTCATTTTGTGCCATTTTGATAGAGTAACCCTATTAATAGCAGTGGCATCCGGATCATCCAGTTGAACTTACGGTTCAATTTGAGAATCTGGATACCGCAACATAATTTCATGTTATGAAAAAAGAATCTTACGAGATTGAGATTGGCGGCAAGAAACTTATTGCTGAATTCAATGACCTTGCAGATCAGGCACATGGCTCGGTGATGTTGCGCTACGGCAACACGGTCATCCTTGCGACAACGATCATGTCCAACAGAAAGCGTGAAGGGGGTGATTTCTTTCCGCTCACGGTAGATTTCGAGGAGCGCTTCTATGCGTCGGGGCAAATTCTCGGGAGCCGCTTCATGCGCCGCGAAGGCCGCCCCTCGGATTCTGCAGTACTCTCGGGCCGCATCATCGACCGTACGATTCGCCCGCTTTTTGATGGACGTATCCGCTATGATGTGCAAGTCGTCATCACCGTACTCGCGATAGACAAAGATGAGCCGGATATTCTTGCGGTGAATGGCGCGTCGCTCGCGCTCGCCGTTTCCGACATTCCTTTCGACGGACCGGTATCTGCGATGCGCGTTTCAAGACAAAACGGTACGTGGGTCACACTTCCAACGTATCGCGCCGACGAAGGCACTGAGACTATTGAGGGGGACTGTGAACTTATCGTATGCGGAAAAGACGGCAACGTGAACATGATCGAGATGGGAGGAAAAGAAATTCCTGAAGACGACATCATGGAAGGACTTGCATATGCGAGCAAGGAGATCGAGAAACTTCAAACGTTCCAGAAGGAGATTGTCGCAAAGCGCGGAAAAGCAAAACGCGTCATCGTACTTGATGACGTCGGTGACGATATCAAGGCATTGTTCACAGAAAAAATAGCACAAAAGTTTGAGTCGACAATCTGGGGATTAGCGGGACGCGCAAGCGAATATGCGCTAATGGAAGAATGGCTCGGCTACGTAAAAGAGGTTGAAGGAATGAGCGACAAGCTTGCTGAACAATACTTCGACGACCAGGTAAACGACCTTCTTCACTCCAAAGCCATCAACGAGAACAAGCGCCCGGATGGGCGCGGGTTTGACGATGTCCGACCCCTCTTCGCGCAGGCAGGAGGAATCTCACCCGTTCTTCACGGAACAGGCATCTTTTACCGTGGAGGTACGCATGTGCTCTCAGCACTCACGCTTGGTGGACCGCAGGATTCGCAAATTCTTGAGAGCATGGAGGTGTCCGGCAAAAAACGTTACATGCATCACTACAACTTTCCTCCGTTCTCGTCCGGTGAAACGGGTCGCATGGGCGGAATGAATCGACGCGCAATTGGACACGGTGCACTCGCCGAGAAGGCACTTCTTCCTGTGCTCCCGGAGAAGGAAGCATTCCCATACACCATCCGCATCGTTTCCGAATCAATGGCTTCGAACGGCTCTACCTCAATGGCATCTGTCTGCGGCTCTACCCTCGCGCTCATGGACGCCGGTGTACCCATCACGACACCTGTTGCCGGCATCGCGTCAGGCCTCATGATGGAATCGGCGACAAAATACAAAGTGCTCACAGATATCCAAGGACCGGAAGACCACCATGGAGACATGGACTTCAAGGTTGCGGGAACAAAGAACGGAGTAACGGCAATTCAGATGGACGTGAAGGTCGGAGGAATTCCACTCCCGATTCTCAAGGAAGCATTCGCAAAAGCAAAGGCAGCACGTCTGACAATTCTTGAAACAATGAAAGCGGCGATCGCAGCACCTCGCGCCGACATCTCACCATACGCACCGAAGATTGTAGTCATCAAGATCAAGCCTGACCAAATCGGCATGGTCATCGGGTCAGGCGGGAAGACGGTCAACGAAATTCGTGAACAGACGGGAGCGGAGATTGATATCGAAGATGATGGGACCGTATTCTGCACCGGCAAGAACGGAGCGGCGGAAAAGGCCCGCGACATCATCGCCGAAATGACCCACGAATATATCGCAGGAGAAATGTTCAAGGGTGTCGTCACGCGACTGATGGACTTCGGTGCGTTTGTGAAGATTGGACACAGCGCAGAAGGACTTGTACACGTCTCGGAGCTCGCCTCGTTCCGCATCGAGAAGGTGGGGGATTATGTGAAGGAAGGGATGGAGGTACCGGTCGTCGTGAAAGAAGTTGACGACAAGGGCCGCATCAATCTTTCTATCAAACGTGCAGATGCCAATTTCTTCACACAGAAAGATGCACCGCCGGTACAAAAATTCACACCGACACCAAAACCATCGACAGAATAGGACAAACAAAAAACACCGCACCTGCGGTGTTTTTTACGTGTCGACAGACTACTTTTCCTCTGTGTGGCAATGAGACCCGCAATGATGTGTTTGTTCAGCTTTCTCGTCCCAGCCCCCCCTGGGCACAAGCACCCCATTTTTTTCTTCATAAAAATTCATCTGATCGAGTGGTGGGTAGTACGCGTGAACAGTCACCGAGGGCTGAAAATCGCGAGCATCTTTTACGATGTGCACATACGGTGCGGGAATTGTCGCAGTAGAGCCTCGGCGCAGTCCGCGCGAGGTTTTTTGACACGGAAGGTCTGTTCCACCCTCGTGCCACTTGTCCTGATCAAAAGTATAGATAATTTCATCAACGCAGCCTTGGTACACATGAAATGCAGCCTGCGAATCAACGTGATCATGGATATCTGTCGCTTCAAGTGTGGTTGCATCTTCTCTCCACCCAAGTAACCAGATGTCCGGCAAAATCCCTTCAACACCATCATAAATCTTTATATTAGGACGACCCACATACGATGTGCGGTTGTTTGACTCAGCAACAAGACGATCCAGCAATTCCTTGTGGGACTCACCGATGCCGTGCACTATTTGACCCAAGCGCTCTTGGTTAAAAATATCCCCCTCTTGCATATTCTTCATTACCCACTCGTCGATTGCATGGCTTAAATCGCCGATAATTTTTGAACGTTCTACGAGTGTGCCGGGCAACATATTCTCTCCCTCATTGTTCACCCCGGCTCGTGTGGTTACCGCCTTGCGTGAAAGTGCGAAGGCCTCCGTGCGCAACATCGGCGACTCTGCATTAATCATTGTTCCTTCTTTGTTCATATGGCATGAGTATAGCTCTTAGCGAATAATTATCAAATATCCACATCTGTAAACAAAATAACTTTACCCTAATGGTCGCATGGGGCAACTAATCAGTGTACGAGGCGACAAGACCCGAGTTAAATAAGTCATTTAGTGCAGCAAGGTGCGTTCGGACGTTGAAGCAGGCGTTGTAGTCATCGAAGGGTATTTCATTTTTCTGTTTTTCCAAAAGCGCGACAGCATCGGGGAGTGTGTGCCATTCAACGACAATTCCTTGTTCATCGTCTTGTGATGTTTCGGGCGCACCCTTCTCGCCAACAACGTGGGCAATGAGAAAGCGAGTGATCTGGTGTCGGCCGATCTTTGCCCTCCACTCTTCGGTCTTTGAGACCTCGCAAATTATTTTTATTTCACATCCTACTTCTTCTCGTATTTCCCGCTTTGCCGCATCGTCGTCTCCCTCGTGAGGGTTCACGCCTCCACCGGGCAACAGTCGGTGCTTCGTACCCACCAATGCGAGCATGCCGTCCTTGTCAAAAAGAATCACCTTTACCGCGAGGCGATCATCGTATTTAACTTCAGTAGATATTTTTAGATTAGGAGAAATATCACCGTCTCGCAAAACAAAGTGCTCTTTATCTCTTTGCACTATTATATATTCTCTCGCCTTAGGAAGTCCGACATAAAACTCCGCGTTGTCGCCGTATGAAGCGGGGACATCGTAGATGTGATGCCGGAATAAAGGGCCCCATGACCACTTTGAGATTACGACATCTCCATCCTCCATGAGTCCGACGTGGGTAATGGCGTTTTCTTCAATGCGCCAGATGACCAAGCAGCCTTTTTCTGGTTTCTTGATTTGTTTCAAAATTCCTTTTTCTATCATCGCATCAAAATCAGTATGCAATGATCTCATAAAATCCCAGTTTGCATTCCCAATGAATCTTGGGTCGTTGTTCAATCCGAGCGCATAAATGTAATAATTGTAATTCTCTTCCTCGTGCGGGGGTAGAGTGACGAGTGTGAGTTCAGGCGGTAGTCCGCTCATCGTAAATTTTTCAAACAGCTCAGGCACATACCAATTCTCTACCGGATTTTTCAGATGAATAATGTCGTCCAGATATTTTCTCATTTCTTCGTTACCTTTCATGTTACAATTTTATTTCATACAACCTTACAGGGATGTTTCTTTCGGTGTTTAATTGTTTATCAATCATTTTTCCTCCATTTGCTTCAACGATTTTTTGTGAGGGGATATTGTCTTCAAACACCGTTAATCGCACATCCTTTAGCCCAATCTTTCTCGCTTCATCGAGCCCCAACGCAAGTATCTTTTTACCATAACCCTTTCTCTGAAAATCAGAATCAATTTCATAATATATATTGTTTCCAAAACTCTCTGGCATACCGATGCTGGGGGCATTGCGCGTGTGACGTAGTTGCAACATGCCAATTTTCTTTCCTTCTTCAACTAAATCAAATTGTGATGTGGGGCGAGGACCACTCGTGCTCGTGTGCACTAATTCCAGTTGAGACTCAAAAATTTTATTTTCCATAAATTCAGTGTATCAAGCTTAGTAAAAAAATTGCGGCCGAGATGTCTCGGCCGCAGTGCTACTTGTTCTTCTTCCTGTGCTTGTCTTTGCGGTTGTACACCGTCTTGTTCTTGTGCGTACCGCCCTTCTTCAACTTCTCGCGCGCTTCCTTCGGGAGACGCGGGATGAGGGTTTGTCCGACCTTCTTCATGGCAATCTCCTTGGTTAATCGCTACTAACAGTCTAGCACATAATTATCATCTTGTAAAGAAGTGCCGTGGTTTTCTGCCTGTTCTCTACAAGCATGCAAATCGCTCGGCCTTGAATGATTTGCATCCTTGGTAAAGAGCGGAATCTATAGTCACGCGACTATCAACCGATTCCCCTAAAATAAACTTTCCGAAAATTTGTTCGGGCGAGCATTCCGCCGCAGAATGCTTTAGCCAGCGCACGGTTCACGTACCGGCAAGACGAGTAGTTCACGCGTATCTACCAGTCATAGCGCTTGTCCGTGGTTTTAGCTTTATCCACGGTCTCACCTTGTGCATCCGCCTTCCTACGGGCGACACACAGTGTGCAGGTCCTCGAGTTGACCACCACTTGTTCATTTCTATACCGCAGTCGTTCGAACAAGCTCTGCGGTCACCAGACAAGGCAAGTGAAAGATTTACCAATGAGGTCAATCTTTCCCCAATCGCCAAAGATCGGCTCGTTTTGGGTTCCCCACCCCTTACGATAAAAGTTGCGCCTCTCCCATTCATGGAGAACGACAACCTTGCCAATCTCTTCAGCGACCCTTGCTCGCAACTCGAACCCGGCCGGCCTGTCTCCATATTGTTTATGGAAACAGACGAAACCACATTCTTCCCTTGTGAATTCAGGAAGACTGTGCCCGGAGTAATCACAGGGGGTCGTTGCGACAAGCTTCGGGGCTTCGGTGACCCGAATCTCGATGCCTGCGGTGGTGATACGCTCTTCTGTACACATTTTCCAATAATGTGCACCCGAGATACGCATCACGAGATCCTCGTCGATCTCGACCCCCTTGAAGTGGTAGGTCGTAGCGACAAAAATCCCCTTGGTGGCAAAAACGGTGTGCTTGTTCATACTATCTCCTTGGTGGTTAAGTGGAGTGATGGCAGGATCAATTCAAGAGTTCATAAAATAAATTCGCCTGCATTGTTGCGGGACCCCCGCGACTCGGTCACCATATATGAATATGCCTTCCTCGTCGCTTTCCCCGCGCCTCGCATTCGAACCTATTTAATAAACTCTTGTGCTTTCAGAAGAAAGACATGCCCCACAGGCGTCCTGACATCACTCCACTCAACCACCTCGATTCCCAATAATTCGAGGAACTTTTTTGCAATTATGTTAGGCACGGCGACCGCTAGGGTTAACATAATTTCGTTTTTTGATTTCTGACGCAGATTCACTCTTTCGTCCTTTTGGACTCATCAGGCAAGATACGCATCTTGCGAGAGTCTCCTTCGGGGGTTTGATGCCCCGAAGGAGTCGATCGGATTGCCGACCTCACATAGCAGTAACGCTACGCCATACCTGTGTTTGAATCAACCGGAACACGGCTACCTAGGACACAAAGCATGGAAGAATTACATAGACTCGACCGTCTTGGCGTCATGGGTCGCGTACCCATACGCCAAGCTGAGAGCGTCAACCTCCACGAGATTTACACGCTGCCATTGCTCAGTCACTGGGTGCATGTCGTCGCCAACATCCACTTGGTCTATGCTATCGAAAATTCTTTCAAAACCCCGCCCAGGAACGATGTTCGGTATGGGAGAGTTGGTCCGGCCTTTCGACGGCTGACCTCTCCTTTTACGCCTACAAATCGTGATCCAATGCATTACAAAGAACTCTGTCTCTACAAGTTTTTAAATTATTCACCTACGAGTAGTTTGAAAACTTGATAAAGAGGGCGAGATATTTTTTTATTTTCTCGCCATGCTCGGGTTACGCCCAAGTCTTCTCGAAGAGGACACCGACCTCTTTTCGGGGTGTCTTCACCGACACCTCTTGTCCTGCGCCACCACCCGACGACCACCAGCGCGACTCCTTCCTCACCCAATGGCGCTTCCCAATCTGCCTATCACGCCGAGAACCTTCGGCGGTCTTGCTGTTCGGCCAGTAGCCATCGTGGTCATGACAGGAGAACGTAATCACCGCACCGTGACGACGAACGCTGGTCTCGGAGTCAAAATAGGTTGTGCTCATTGCTGTCTCCTTGATTGAAAAGAACAATACTCTGCGAGTCCACCACGCTGCAACTGCCAAAGCAGATAGGTGACGAACTCGATAAAGTCCCGGTTGACACGCGAACCGGGAACGCGAAGGAGTTTATCGTGGACCTCGCCACGGGGAGGCTAGTAGCCGTCCGACGGCTCCTCGACCGACCAGTCGGGAAGGAGTGCCCGTACCCGTACTGCGTTGTACGGTCCGAACCCGTACGACGTGCCGTAGATGCGCTTCTCCTTGAGGTCGGCGATACCACCACCTTCGACCTTCCTCTCTTCCACGCGATTTTCGTAGGCCACATCTGCATGGAGGTCGAGGATGTAGGACTTATTGCCAAACACGAGTGCCTCGGCGGTCTGAATGAATTTGACGATCATTTGGATCTCCTTCAAGGTTCTCGACAGGCAATATTGCATATCGTTCTGTGAATATCATACGCGATATTTTACGCAATGTCAATTTAAATGTCTCTTTTGTTTCTAATCATGTCGCTTAAATATCTTATTTATATTGCAATATATAGCTTTATTTGGTGAAGGTGAAATATTTGTCAAAATTATTGACTATTTTTTCTCGTTGCCTTATACTAGACACATGGAGTCACTCATCCGCGAACTGAAGAAGCTTAACCTCACCGAGAAGGAAGCGCGGGTGTATCTCGCGCTACTCGAACTTGGACCATCTACTCCGTACAAGATTGCGAAGCGGTCACACCTGAAACGTCCCACCGCATATGTAATAGCAGAGGAACTGGTAGAAAAAGGGCTCATCGTGCAAATGACGGGGGAGAAAAAACGCATGTACATTGCGCGCTCGCCGGAAAGCTATGTTGATGAGGTGGAGGAGCGCGTGAGAGGCGCACGAAAAATTGTCCCCGAGCTGCTTGCGTTACAACGCAAAAAAAGTGACAAGCCGAACATCCTTTACTTTGAGGGCGTTGCGGGCCTGAAGCAGGCCTACGAGTACAAGCTCAAAGAATTTAGGGGGAAAGAAATAGTCGGGTTCTTCGCACGTGCGAATGAGGTCGACCAACAGCTACATGACGAGGTCTTCTTTCCGTGGAATGAGGCAAAGGTTGCAAACGATATCTCCGTGCGCGGATTTACCGTTGACGACCCAAAACTTCTTCCCTATAAGAAATTTTTCGGAACCGCGAGGGGAAGCATTAATGCGAAATTCCTTCCTGAAAAAATATACGGCGCTGACTGCTCACTTGAAACCTTCGACTGGGGCGTGCGTATTGTCATTATGCACTCAAAACAAGCCATCATCATCGAAAGCGGCGAGTTTGCCCTTGCAATGAAGCAGATATTCGAGCTTTTATGGAAGAAGACGGAGGGGGAATATGAACACCCGGCAAAACTGAAGATATAGGCCACCTGCGATGCGCACTGCACCGAGTCCACAAAGTTATTTCCTTGCAAATGGTAACAACGGTATAATACAACAACATGAAAGAGATCTCATACGACGGACCAACATTTGACGAAAACGAGCAGCGCCGAAAGCTGGCGCGTAGTCGTGGCTCTCTCACTGCGCCTCCACTACGCACACTTCATGATGATGTCGAAAAGATGGTGGGCGAACAGCACATCACCAAAACGCAGATGGTCATCGCAGAAACCGCACGACGTGAAGAGCGGGGCGAGTCACGCACAATACAAACCGGGGAGTCCCACTTTGGTCGCATAATATTTTTACTTGTACTCATGTTGGCCTTTGGCGTCGGTGTGGGAATTTACGCGCTTATTGGCGGAAAGACGATGGGCGTAGATACGACGGTAAAAAAGCCTAATCGCCAAGCATCTGCGGAGATACTTATTTCAGGCTCCCCGCGTGAACAAATTATGGCCGACATATCGATCGCCTTTAGCGACACAAAGCTGGCAACAGGAAAAACTCGTGAGTTGGTTTTTGTTACAAAAGATTCGACTGGTACCGTGCAGGATGCATCTACTATTGAGGTGTTGAATGCTCTGTCACTTTTTTCTCCACCTGACATTCTTCTCAATTCACTTAATGAATCTTTATCTTATGGAATATATGCCGATGACCGCACGCCGATTGGCTACCTGATTATCAGCACACACTCTTACCCAGAAACATTTGCCGGGATGCTTGAATGGGAAAAACGCATGTCCGACGACCTAGTTCCATCAATGAATCCCTTACACAGGAGGACTGCACTCGTTGACGTGCACCGCAAAATGTTCACCGATGAGCGCATCGGCGGCGTTGATGCGCGGGTACTCCGCGATAAAAGCGGCACTATGCTCCTCGCATACACCGTCATAGACAGGAACACGCTCATCATCACCGGCGGCGAGGAGGCACTCCGTGGGCTCCTACTTTCCGTTGCCCAAAAAACGGCACCCTAAACAGAAAGTTGCTATGGTACTGTTTTCGCGTATGATAATCCTATATGGAAATACTTATCGCATCGTTGAAAGAAAAACTCGAAGGAGAGAAGGCCTTACTTGTGCAAGAGTTACAAAAAGTCGGACGCATTAATCCGGACAACGCCGGCGACTGGGAACCGGTTGCGGCAGACCTCAATCTTGAGACCGCAGAGGAAGAAGAGCGCGCGGGGGAGATAACTAGTTTTGAAGACCGCAGCGCAATCGAATTTGAACTGGAAAAAAGATGGAACGAAGTCAACGCGGCACTCTCTGCGATTGAAAGCGGGACCTACGGAAACTGTGTGGTCTGTAAAGCAAAGATTGAAGACGCCAGGCTTATGGCGAACCCTGCGGCAACGACCTGCAAGGCGCACATGGAATAACTCAACCACCATGGCATTCGCAAAACTTTATTCTATTCAACCAACACTCTCGGGCGGGCATCGCATCACCATTGAAGCAGACCTCACAAAAGGTCTCCATGCGTTTACCATAGTCGGACTTCCCGACAAGGCAGTTGAAGAGGCACGTGACCGCGTGAGTGCGGCCATAAAAAACAGCGGATACAAATCCCCGAAACAGCGCAACCAGAAGATCACCGTTGCACTTGCGCCGGCGTCGCTCAAAAAGGAAGGCCCGTCATTCGACCTCCCTATCGCGCTTTGCTACCTCCTCGCAACTGAAGACATCAAATTCAATGCGGAAAATAAATTATTCGCCGGAGAGCTCGCCCTCAACGGTGAGGTACGTGCCATCCGCGGTGCACTCGCTATCGCAAGTGCCGCGAAGCACCTGGGCGTCACGGAGATATTCATCCCGAAGGAAAATGCCCGCGAGGCCGCACTTGTTTCCGGTGTTTCTGTTTACCCCGTCAGTTCGCTTGCAGAAGTTATCGAACATCTCACACCCGAAATTAAAGGCGGTAAAAAACTCGCACGCATTGCCCCACAAGAGCAGACCCCGCTCGAAGCATCGCACCAAAAGTCTGCGCACCTATCATGGAATGACATCCGCGGACAAGAAGGTGCAAAGCGCGGACTCATGATTGCCGCTGCGGGTGGGCACAACATCGCGATGTGGGGACCGCCAGGTACAGGAAAGACGATGCTCGCAAAAGCATTTACAGAGCTCCTCCCGATGCTCTCAGAAAAAGATGCCCTTGAGGTCACTGCAATACATTCCGTTGCGGGGGCACTCACGAGTGAAATCATTGTGCAGCCCCCCATGCGCGCACCACACCACACTTCATCCTACGTCTCCATCGTCGGAGGTGGGGCGATACCAAAACCCGGCGAGATAACGTTAGCTCATCGAGGCGTGCTTTTTCTTGATGAATTTCCTGAATTTGATAAACGGGTAATCGAAGCACTCCGCCAACCACTTGAGGAAGGATATGTGCAGGTGTCGCGCGCAAAAGGCTCCGAGCGATTTCCCGCAGAATTCATTTTAATTGCGGCGATGAATCCCTGCCCATGTGGCTACTGGGGAGACACGAAGAAGCCGTGTGTCTGCGTACCCAGTTCAATTGCGCGCTATCAGCGCAAAATCTCCGGTCCCATTATTGACCGCATCGACCTCTGGATAGAGGTACCGCGACTTGCACACGACACACTCGCACCGGGAAAGCGACTGAACGATAATGTCGAAATTGAACAACTTCAAAAAGACATTGCCCGCGCACGCACGCACCAGGCCAAAAGATTCGCCGGTTCAACTATCACTCAAAACGCAAAGATGAGTGTGCATGCACTGGATAAATACATTAAGCTCGACGACTCGGTCGTTACTCTGCTGAACGAAAGCGCAAAACGCCTCGACCTGTCACCCCGCGCCTATCACCATATCATCAAACTCGCCCGAACAATTGCCGACATCGACGAGTCACGACACATTAAAGAAGCGCATATTCTTGAGGCGTTACAGTACCGACCAAAAAGGTTGTTTGCGTAACTATCGCTTGGTGATAGTCATCTTGGCTACCTTGCGTTCGATGTCGTCTATTTCTCGGAGTTTGCCAACCTGATGTGCGGTGACGAGTGGAAAATGGCGAGCCCCACCAATGTCCTCAGCGATAGTCCAAGCATCGGCACCGGTAATCCACTGTTCAGGCTTAAATTTTCGCACATCAAATGGAAGCGAATATTCTCGAAGGGTCTTTTTACCTTCCAGGTCGTAGTATTCATGGAAGTAGGACATGGCAAGCTCACGAAGTGTCCGGTACACCGGGTCACGATAAAGGGTGTACGCATGATTGCCTTTTGATATTGCCCCCCAGCATCCGTCTCTCTTAAATAGAGCGACAACATGGTCAAAGTCTCCTCCGCCCGCAACGAGGTCCATAAGCAATGGTCGTTCACCGTTAATCCAAAATGCGAGTGCTGCGACAATTGCGCCTTCGATACAATGCGCGCGTCGCTTCGCGAGGACTTCACGGACCGACATGCAGGAGTCACCGTTACGCTCAAAATTGTGCGGGATTGCAGAAACAAAAGACTGCACCTTCGATGGTGAATTCAAGGCAGACAACAATGCAAATTCCTCGGCAGTAAGACCGATCTTTTTGTTATCAAATTTTTTCACAATGTTCACATAATTATACTTGAGAAAAGCAAAAAAGAGGGTATTACCCCTCTTTGACCCACCCCACCTCCGTCGGCTCAAACTCCATGTGGTGTAGGTGCGTAACCTTCGCCGACAATTGACCTTGTGAGAAGGAGAACTCCGCTCCGTCCGAGCGCAGTAGTTCACCTCGAGCAAACTGCTCGACGAACTCTGACGCGAGTCCGCGTGCTATGACGTTGCTCCCTGCGATATTGTCATGCACCAGCCCGGACAGTACCCAATTCAGCGAGACGAGCAATTTGTCTTCCTCATCAGAGCACCACAACACACAAATATCATCACCTGCATCAGGATAGCCCATTACAGGGTGTGCGATATCTCCGGTCCACGGCCAAAAACGGGCAAGTAGTGCTTGATGCATGCAATCAATGAGCCTCTCTCTCGATTCATCTTGACTCATGAACGACCCTAAACACAAGTGCTGCAATCGGTCGAGCAGGCCACCGTGATAGATTCGACGGAATTCCTTGACCAAAGTACCAGAGGGACAAAAATCAACATACGAGCTCATGCAGAACCCCAAAAATTTATCTTTTGTCAGACTACCAGAAGCAGGCAGTATGGCAACTCCCTCGTTCCAAACAAAAAAGAGGAGATTATCCTCTTCGTGCGTACGCCTCTCAGCACATGCGAGCCACGTTGCGTGACTCAATCGATTTTACCCAATCCTGATTGGTAAGTTGCACAAGAGCCGACGCCGTGAATATGCCCATCAACATCAGATTGCCCGTCGTCGTGACGGTCACCTCGAACTCAGTTATTGCGTTCGCAAAATATGCTACGCACACTTTGTCGCGGAATGCGACGTCGCCAAAGGCTTTCTCAAACCGCTCCGACCTCAGAATATTCACGTGACTTCCACTACGCAGCACCATGCCGTTCTCCAAAAAAGAAATATCCAAACATAAATCTAGCACAGTGCGCACTGGAAGCAAGCCGAAATTTTAATCTCTATTAATCCCTTCTTATTTGGGGTGAGTTGTGAGGGGGCATCTCAGCAACCATCCATAATTTGAGTACAGCAAAAAACGTACTCGAGAATTCATTTAAGGCGAGGCGAAATACGAAGGTTTGGACTAAGGCGGTATTTGAGAGGCGGTATGAGCGACCAATTTTTCTTAGCGGTTATCCGCTTAGAAAAATGAAGTATCTCTGCGGTGCTATACTGCTTCCAAATCTGCTGAAGGAAAACCGAGTAGGTCGCCCGCTTAAAATGGTTTTTGAAATCCGTTCGAGATTGGATGCAATTCGGTTGTGACAAGATGGGCGCGTCCGAGAGAGCTTACTCATCGTAAGTTCTCCCGACCGCCCGTCGCAGTCAAGACCGAAGTGCGCCAAGCTAGAATGGATTTCTCGCGCCGCGGACTTCGAAGTGAAGGTGTGTGCCCGAACTTCTCCCCGTATTCCCTTCATATCCTATCAATTGCCCCTGCGCCACGCTCTCTCCAACTGAAACTGCAGTTCCCTTGAGATGACCGTAAAGCGTCTGAGTTCCGTTCGCATGTTTGATAACGACATAACTTCCATAACCGCCGTTGTATCCGCCGTTGCGAGAAATGATTACCGTTCCTACAGCTGCCGCCATCACATATGCACCCGAGCCGTCTCTTGAAACAAGGTCAACGCCGTTGTATCCATGAGTTCCCTGCGTCTTGCGGTAGTTTGCGAGGGGGGCACGATAGTATCCGTCGTATGAGGGACCGCCTGCACCGCGAAGTTTTGACGTTGCGGGCTTTGTTGCAACCGGAGGTGCGGCGATCTCACCATCAGGGACTATTACCACCGAGCCGACCGCCAAGACGTCACCCTCTAGGCCATTATACGAACGGATTTCATCGAGGTCTCCTTTGTACTTTTTGGCGATTGACGCGACCGTATCTCCCTTTTTAACGACATACCGGACTCCGGAAACAGGAAGAATGACGAGGTTCTGCCCGATTGTCAGCTTTGTTCCCCGGGGAAGGCTGTTCGCCCAAAGAATGGTATTCACAGAAACATCAAACATTTTCCCGATAGAAGCCAGCGAGTCTCCTTCGTGGACAACATAAAGACTGATCTGCCCACGACTTGATTCTTGATTGTCGACATCAGAAAGCCCGCCGTCCGGTCCCGCATCAGGAAGTATCGCACTGTCACCAACCGTGCTCACCTCACTTGAAGGTTCGACAGACTGAGCACCATATGCAACTGCAGCAACCTGAAGAGGGAAATTCTGTGAATTAATTATTTTTTCTTGAGTATTTGCCTTTGTGAAAATATCCCCAAGATCGCCAAAAAAAGAAAAGAAGCCGGCATATGCAACGGCTCCTGGGATGATGAGGAATGCAAACATAGAAAAGCCGAGCTTTTTCCATGAAAGCGTTTTGGTCTGAAGGGCGCTGACCCGACTTCGCATAGAGCGAAGATCAGGTATTTTGGGGGTATTGAATGCGATAAGCCTATTTTGTTTACGCGTCTTGGATTATTCCGTGACTCCAAAGAGTCGTACTTCCTTGCTTTCGTTTGACAACCGTATAGAAATATTATATCCAAAACAATTCCAGTCGGTCAACCACTTTTTCAACAAATACGCTCCGTTTTTAAAAAAATGGTCTCCAATATATGGCTATAGATAAGCCTATTCTGGCCTAGTCGAAAATTATGTCGCCACATGCGGGCCGTGTTAAGCCATATTTGACGAAATAGAGAATCCTCTAGCGCAACGCAAAATATGGCCTCAAATATAGATATTCTCAACTTAGGAAAATATTGCCAATGAGTGCTAATATGATGGCTAATGTATTCCGAGAATATGACCAAAGATCTCCTCGCCAATTTAAATCCCGCACAAAAAGAAGCGGTCCTCGCGACGGAGGGCCCCGTACTTATCGTAGCGGGTGCGGGGGCGGGAAAAACCAAAACATTGACCCATCGTATAGGCCACATCATGGAAAAGGGAGTCCCGGGAGGGGCCATACTTGCCATCACCTTCACCAACAAGGCTGCGAAAGAAATGCGCGAGCGGGTTTTCACACTTCTGGGAACAGAAGGTGAGGCCGGAAATTTCGGGCGAAGGCGCGACCTCCCGTTCATCGGAACTTTTCACGGACTGGGTATCTCTATTTTGCGCGAAAAAGGAGAGGCAATAGGCATACCAAAAAGCGCGAGTATTTTGGCGCAAGATGAATCGCTCAAGCTCATCAAGCAATCAATGGCAAAGGCGGGAGTCGACCCGAAACAGTTCGAGCCACGCAAAGTGCAGGGTCTTATCTCTCGCCATAAGGGGAACCTTGGGACCCCCGATACCATAGAGAGCACTACGAACAATCGTTATTTGGCCACCACCCTAAAGCGCGTGTTCATTCTTTACGAGGAGGCACTGCGAAGCGCGAATGTGCTTGATTTTGACGACCTGCTAGAAAAAACAGTCAAACTACTGCAGTCGCACGAGGACATCCTCCACTACTACCAAACACAGTGGCAGTACATCCACGTGGATGAGTACCAGGACACCAACCAAGTGCAATACCAACTCGTGCGGCTACTCTCAGGCAAAACAAAAAATATTTGCGTCGTTGGTGACAGTGACCAAAATATTTATAGCTGGCGCGGCGCGTCGATCGCAAACATTCTCAACTTTGAAGAAGACTACCCAGGCGCGCGTGTCATCCTGCTTGAGCAGAATTATCGCTCTACTCAGAATATTCTTTCCGCCGCAAATACAGTGATAAAGAAGAATACGATGCGCAAAGAAAAGAAATTGTTCACGGAAAACGTTGCCGGGGAAAAACTCTCGCTTTTTGCAGGGTACGACGAAACCGATGAGGCGCGTTTTGTTGCAATGCGTATTGCGACACTGCTTTCGAGCAATGTACGCGCAACGGAAATGGCAATTCTCTATCGCACGAACTTTCAATCGCGCGTACTTGAAGAGGCGCTTCTCTTTGCTGGTATTCCTTATCAAGTGCTCGGTGTGCGTTTTTACGAGCGCAAAGAAGTGAAGGATGTGCTTTCGTATCTGAAGGCGTCGCGCAACCCGAACTCCCCCTTCGACCTTGAGCGTGTCATCAATGTCCCGGCACGCGGGGTTGGAAAAGTAACACTGGCAAAAATACTCGCGGGCGACATGGAAAAACTCCCAGCAACAATGCGTATTAAAGTTTCACAGTTTTACGCGCTCCTTGACCGCATTAAAGTTGCCGGGGAAGCAATGAAGCCATCCGTACTCATCGCATTCATCATCAAAGAAACCGGCATTGAGAAAATACTTTCTGATGGCGACGAAGAAGACACCGAGCGACTCGCGAACGTGCGCGAACTCGTATCCGTTGCAACGCGTTATGACGTATTTGAAGGACAAGAAGGCATTGAGCAGTTTCTCGCCGATGTCGCACTTGAGTCGGACCAGGACACCATGAAGGGTGAGGTTGACGCGGTACGCCTCATGACCATTCACGCATCAAAAGGACTCGAATTCCCTTACGTCTTCATCACGGGAATGGAGCAAGACCTTTTCCCGTCACGACGGTCGCAGGACGAAAGTAAAGACCAGTCGGAACGCGAAGAGGAGCGCCGCCTTTTCTATGTTGCGCTTACTCGCGCAGCAAAAAAGGTCTTCCTTTCTTATGCCTCATTCCGCACAATCTTCGGAAGCCGCAACATAAATATTCCCTCAGAGTTCCTCAACGACCTCGATGACAACCTTCTGATAAATGAATCCCGTGAAGGCGAAGCATTTACAGATGACTCATTCAATAAGCACGGCAAAAAAGTGAGCCTCCTCGGCTGGGATGATGACAACGACACCGTTGTCTATATATAGTAGAATCCATGCAAGCGGCGAACTTCTTGTTGTAAGGTGATGCACTTATGCCTCTGCAGCTCGGTCAACATATATGAATATGTCTTCCCCGTTCCGGGACTTCCAAATTCATACTCCCTACGGCCGTCGAATTTTAGGTCGCTCTCCGCTTTCTCCACGCTTCGAATTTCATCCACTCGCACGGATTCCATGAAAAACATTCAACCCAAAAAATCACTAGGGCAAAACTTTCTTCGCTCGACGGAAACTGTCGATAAGATAATTGACGTGTCGGGAATATTTCCTGGGGATATTGTCGTTGAAGTGGGACCGGGCGAGGGGATGCTCACGAATGCACTCTTGAACGCCGGCGCACATGTGATTGCAATTGAAAAGGACACACGCTGCATTCCGCTCCTCATGGATAGATTCTCTGACGCACTTCGCGATGAGCACCTGATACTTATCGAGGGAGATATTCTGGCGAGGAAAATTACGGACGACTTGTTCGACGGGATATTAAGTAGGATTCCCTCATACAAGGTTGTCGCAAATATTCCTTACTACATCACCGGAATGCTCTTCCGTTACTTTCTTGAGGAACACCGCCCGCCTTCACAGCTCACATTCCTTGTGCAAAAAGAAGTTGCAGAGCAGATCGTCTCTCGCAATAAAAAAGAAACGATACTTTCACTTTCGATAAAGGTCTTCGGTGACCCGGTGTATGTCGCTACGGTTCCCAAAGAATCATTTGACCCGGTGCCAAAAGTCGACTCCGCGATACTCATGATACAGAACATCAACAAAGAGAAGCTCGGCATGCTTTCAGAGAAACAATTTTTTACCATCATCAAGGCGGGCTTTCGCGCAAAACGCAAAATGCTTATTGGAAATCTTGCGGAAGGACTCGATCATCCGAAAGAAAAACTCGGCGAGCTCTTTCTCAAACTCGGAATAGATCCGAAGGCTCGCGGTGAGGACTTGTCGATCGAAACATGGATAAAGCTTGCTGTTGCAATCTCCGCCGAGCACAAAAAACACCCACACCGATAGCAGTGTGGGTGTTTTAAATATTCAACCCATTCTTTAAAGCGAGGTTCCGATTTGTGTTATTACCGGACCTGCACCGACAACATAACACGGGGTTGCAATAACCCAACATTGCCCTGGTGTCTGTGACGCAAGACCAATCACCGAAGGACCGGTGCGATATATCTGGTAATTAGGGTATAAGATTGACCCAACGGTCGAATAGTAAAATACCCCAGGAATTGGTCCGGCAACAGTAAGCAGCATTCCGGCAGAACACGTGCAGTACACAACGTAGGTAATATTGCCGCCAAATGGTATCTGTGTCATCCCACTCGAACTTGTTGTATTTGAGCCGGACGATGAGGACCCGCTTGCATTACTTGAAGCGGTGCTGTTGCTTGTCGTCATGCTACTGTTTGAGGAACTCATAGAAGTCATATCAGCCGCAGAAGCCGAGCCGGTAGAAGTAATGTTGGTTACCGTGCCGGACATACCCGTAACGGTGGCGGACATCGGTCCCGTAATCTGTGCGGATAGGTTGCCCACCATGGTTGTCATCCCCGTGGTCATCGTTGAAAGATTAAGTTGCGTGGCCATGCTCATGCTCGCAAGTGTGCCATTGAATGTCCCCGTCAGTGATACCATGGCAATCTTAACGCTTCCAAGGGCATTTTCGTAAGATTTCGTTATAGCCGACAGTTGCGCGCCAGTTTGCGCCATCGACGTTAGAGCCCCACCAAGAGAGTTGTTAATCAGTGCCTCAACGCTAGTGATGCTTCCCAGTCCGGTAAGCGTCGTCATCTGTGCGCCGATCATATTTTGTATCTTTGTCGGATCAAGCAGAGTATTCATCTTCGCTGTAAGCAGTGCGGTCTGGCCACTATAGACACCCTGAAGCCCCGTCTGAAATGTTGCCAATGCACCTGCTCCCAAGCCGGTTACCACAGTGTCTATATTTGCGAGATTTCCAATACCCGTTGCGGAAATAATACTCGATGACATAATTTCTTTTATTTTTGCGGTATCAAGAAGCGCGGCAGCGGAACCAAGCTGAGTGGTCACGTTCGACACCATCATATTCTTCATCGCCCCTTCTAGCGCGACCCGAGTTGTCCCTCCGGACATCCCGGCGACCAAGCCGGCGACCGTTGATCCTGATGCAACAAAATTTATCTGAGTTGCAACGAGGGTATTTATATCAGCCACGCTAATAACACCCTGGGTAGTGGCAAACTTTGTAATCGTATTGTCAATAATCGTTCGCTGGTCTACCAAAGAGAGTGTCGCGGCCAACCCAGTATCAGCGAAAGCCGCAGTAACAATACGCTGCACGTCGGGCGTTTCAACCTTAAAGAGGTTTTGCACCTGGGTCAGGCTGACCCCACCACTAGCAATTGCGCCGTTAACTACATTTGTCGCATAGTTTCGCACGTTTATTGCGGTCGGGTCTATCACGCTCGCCAAAACCCTTCCCACCGCCCCCTGAATCGATGTTGGGCTAATACCATTTTGTATGGAGCCAATCTTACCTAGAATTGTCTTCTCAATGGAATTTTTTATTGTTGTACGAAGGGCCGTCATTGATCCGGCACCCAAAACTGCACTTACGGCGGCGGGGCCACCGGGAATACCGGTTACCGAAGATATCGAATTGGCAAATAACGTTTTATAGGCAGCAATGTCAAAATACCCGGTCGAGGCAATGATATCGGCAACAACCTTTGCCTGAAGTCCTTCGTTGCTCCCGGCTATAAACGCTGGATCAAAGTTCACCCCCATGAATGCCTCCATATCCGCAACACTACCCGGAAAAGGAACAAGGCCAAGACTACAGAATGCTGCGCCCGCCGTTACTACCGCGCCGGGGCAAATGGTCGGCCCTACTCCGAACATTGCTGAAAGTGAGCCAAGAAACGACGATGCAACTGCAGTCTTTATTGTGCCAAGCGTTACGGGCCCCGAAATCCCGGCAATCGCAGTCCTTGCCGCTTGAACAATTGCCCAATAGTTGTCGATAGCTTGCGACAGTATCATTGGATCTGTCCGTGCTGCACCAGACATTGGATCGGGGTAGGTGTAATATCCTCTTCCTCTTTTCAACTCCCCAGGATCAATCCCAAGGTCTACCATTGCGGCCTCTATAATTAAGTCAACAGTACTTGAACTAATCTGGCTCGGATTACTCAGCGTCTGTGGAACGACGAGCCCGGCTGCTGCTAGCTCTCCGAGAGATGCCATTACCAAGCGCCCAGCTTCTTTCTGGTCAATTTGTGTCGGATCAGTAATTTGATCAAATGTAATAACCGCGCCAACCCCCTGATTCATTGCGGTAACAATCAAATTTGACTGCATCACATTAAAGGTATTTGTTGTCGCAGCCAACGTTACGCCCGCTGCGTTAATTTGACTCAATGCACTCGTTACATTTGCATTGGCGGTAATCAAGTTTCCATAAAGTGCCGGGCTTGAGGTGATTGCTATAGGCAAATCGGTTGTGACCACAGCCTCTGCATAGAATGGAGGCAGAATCTGCCAAGACGCGACGGCGGCAAGTACAATGACCGCGAGAAACTTTGTTCCTCGCATGCTCCACAATTTGATGGTGTGTGAAATTATGTGTTTCATATTATTTCTCTATTTGAACTGAATAGTAAATGAGACGTTGTTGCTCACGCCGTAATCATTTACAACGGCATATGTCGATGTGATGTCGGGAGCAAGGGCAAGACTTTCCGCCGGAACTCCAAGATCAGCTTCCGGGACAATAAATTTCAGCGTCTTTCCATCAGTGGATTTCACTCCATTAATAATCTTCGTTGGAAAATGAATATCATTCCAAACCGACGAAAACCCACTGCCGTATATTGTGACCATTGTTCCCGACTTGCCCCTTGTGGGAAAACCAAGACTCAGCTTCGGTCCAGACACTCCGGGTGTGGCGACAACAATAAATACATTCTTTTTCGAAATGCCCTTCTCATTGCTCACCCAAATGTAATTCCTTCCGAGAGGAGCATCCTGGGGGAGCGTGAAGGTGATAAGTCCGGTGTTGTCTACGCCAAGATTCGTTATGGTAAAGCCGTCGCCAATATGCACCGCATTGGGCTTGTTTGGATTAAATCCTGTTCCAAATATTGTCAGTTTCTCACCACGCTTAACAACTTGCTTGTCTGTCATCATGACATAAAGATCCCCGAACTGCTTGTCTCCCATCCAAGGACTTTTAACCACCATAGCAGTAAAAACACCCGTAACCACTTTCGGCTCACTCACTGCAACAGGACCAAGTGCGCCGACGGCAGGAGTGGCCAGTGGAGTGACCACTGTTTTTGTTGGAGGTGTGACTTTCACGGGTGCGACTGCTACCGGCTTCACCACAGTACTCGAAGCGGATGTTGGTGCTCCGGCGCAATTTTTCGCAATGTGCGCCCGTGTAAGAGACCCGACAAATCCCGTTGCCGCAGAAAGACCGGCGGGAGCAAGGACTTCGGACTTATAAATTTCCTGATAGCGAATGACGGCCGCGCGCGTTGCTTTCCCGAAATACGTTGACTCATTTCCGAGAGAGCCAGGCCCAGATGCGGCGACCACCGTCGCAGGATTCATATTGAGCATCAACTGCAATGCCTTCACGTCAGCCCCCGTCATCCCCATGCGGAGATTTTTGGTGAAATTCGCACAGGTACTACTACTGGAAGTCAGAGCGAAAGCCGGCGAAGCAAGGAGGGTCGCAGCGATCGCGAGGAGTGTTACAAGTTTTCGAAGGTCCATAGAATAATAATATTATTAATTACTAGCTTTATCTGATAATTGTATCAGTGCGGCACAATACAGCAAAGGATTCGTTCTATTCATCACAAGGAGGAGGCGCTGAAAGCCTCGGAATCTCACAGACGTTGACATTGCAGAATTTTGTTATAGTATTGCACTCGGAAAGCTACTTTCACACACAGGGGGGTTGAAATGAAGAAACTGAACATGCTCATCGCATTCGTGATGGTGGCCGGCGTCGCTTTTTCCGGACCGGCTTTTTCCAGGAAAGAAGTTCAAACACGCAACTCAGACAACGCAGACCGGTCTATTGCGGGTTCGGCAATCCAAACCAGTCCATATGCGAAGGCCTACTTTCCGTCTGACTACATCATCGTCACGCCTAGTGGCGAGATGTGCGATGCCAAAGGCAACATCACGCCTGGTGTTCGCGGTGGGCGATGCTTTGACATCAGCTCGCGGGACCGAAAGTCACATTGGCGCCTTCGCGCCGTGCCTGGTCCGGGTGGTATGGGCGCAATCGAGCGCGTTTTCAAAATGAACGGCAACGAGCTTTCGCTCTGGGCAGTCTGGGAACGCAAGAGTTCCACGAGCATCAACAACCTGCTGTGGACGAGTCTTGAGGCACAACAATTTGCCGGCACGCCGGGCGACAGCAATCCGAGTGTGGCAGGTGCGCCTCAGGAGCCGGAAAAGACGGCTGAAAAGAAAATCGACGACGCCGTCAAGAAGGGCATCCTCGGGATACTCAAGGGACTCAAGTAACAGTTCGCTAACAGCGGAGCACATGCTCCGCTTTTTTGTAGCAAAAATTTTAGTCAAACAAACTCGCCACTGTCGAGCGAGATGTTATTTACTGACGGCACAACTGCGCAGGCGGGCTACGGATCGCGCCCCCCCCCTTTTTCAGCGAGGAGAGTGAATAGTTTCGGTGTCCCGCGGATAATTGGGCGTCATCTCCTTCTCAGTGAGGACAACTAATCTTTTGTAAGCCTCCGCAGGCGAATGGCTTGGTCCGCTTGGCCTTGCAAGCGGCATTCGTCGAGGATAGTTTTGCCCGCCGCTGGAAGCGGGCAAATGTGCTTACAAAGGAATAGTTGTCCGAGCGCCACTTATCCACAAACTTTTTTTATTTCTCGCCTTTTCCCACCGCATTATTGCTACAATGGTCATACATTCTCTTGAGTGAGGAACTTTATGGACTTTTTGCAGAACCCACATAAAAATCTTTATATAAGCGGCCTTGTCGCGCTCACCATCCTCGGAGTTGGTATCTATGCGAATTACAGAACGAACGGAGTTACGGCTGAAGAAGGCACCGACGGGGGCCCACAAACAAGCACGATGCCTGGAACCGGAGACCTAGACTCAGACCGCGACAATCTCCCTGATTGGGAAGAAAGCCTTTACGGAAGCAGCGCACATATCCCCGATACCGATGGAGACGGGACAAATGACGGGGCTGAGGTATTGGCGGGAAGAAGCCCAATAAAAGCAGGACCGGACGACAAACTTGCGGTCATTGAGGACCCGAACTTTGCGACTTCGTCGACCGATATGCAAGGCATACGCAAAGAGTTTTTTGCAAAATACCTTGCTTTGCAGTCAAAAGAAATACGCGAAACGACATACCGTGACCTCATCAAAGGATTTAATCCTGTGAAATATAGACCGACGAACGAACTCGTTGACCTCAACATTTCCGGAGATAACGGCGTTGAAGCGCTGCGAGAATATGGTAACGCTTTTGGTGCAGTCATAAAAAAATACACGTCAGTAAACACCAATCGCACGGAGGAAGAGATACTTGCGGATGGTCTCAAAACCAAAAGAGACGCCACACTCAAGGAGCTTCAGCTCCCAGCCGTTGTGTACAAGAGCTTTTCCCTCGACCTCAAGGCACTAAGGACGCCGTCGAGCCTCGCAAAATCGCACCTCCTTATCGTGAACGGATATGACGGCATGTCACGAGGTCTCCTTGGAATGCAGCACCTTTTTTCAAACCCCATTGACGGTGCGGGCGGATACCAAACATACACAAAAACACGCTTCGACGTCACCACCGGCTATGCGCAAGTTGTTTCGAAATTTCGTACGCAGGGGGTGACCTTTGAAAAAGATGAGCCGGGATTTCCCTTCGTTCGAAAGGCAGTTCGGCGTGCCACTAGCACAAAGGCTATTTAATTTCTGCCATTGACCATGTATAATAGACATATGAAAAATAATTGCAGTGGAATGAGAATTTTTTATGCAAACATGTTCGCATGCTCAATGCTTTTGTTTTGTCCGACTTTTGCGATGGCACAATTTGTCCCCGTCAATGATGCAACGCTCATTTCAAACTTCGGTACTTTCGCAGGTGAATTTACCACTTATTCAACAAACTTTGACACTTACGCAACGGCATTTGACGACTACGCAGTATGGGCGGACGAAACATTCGTCACCAATGATGACTCGATTCGTAATATCATCACAGGCTCAGACCTTACACTAGCGCAGGTGGGGGAGTGCTTGCAGGGTGACAGCATGGAGGGTGACAACTTAGATGCCTTCGCATACGCCCAAGGACCTTGGGCAAGTTCGTCTGATGCGACGGCCGGGTACACGACCCCACTTCCCAGAACAGTCCCCGCGGCCGGTGGATTCGTTCAGGTCAACTATAGTCATTCGCTGCGTTGTCTTCTCGAGGAGATGGTTGAGTGGCAAAAACTTGGGCTGTCCATTCAGATAAATCAAATGCTCAAAACCTACATCTCCGACGCACAAACGGCTCAGCTGCAGGGACAGTTGGCAAACAAGATCTCGGCGGCAAACATCAACTACGTAAACAACGGAAATATCGTCAACAACAACGGCGCGATTACGAGCACTGCTCTCTACAATACCAACGCAACGCAAAACATATACAACGTCAAAGAGCGCCAACTCGCACACGCACTCGATCAGGCCGCCGCGGACCCAACCGCCGGAAATCCCGTCGGCTCTTGGGACATCTATTCCGACTGGCGACTCCCTACAGCTGCAAATATGGCAAGCAATGCGCGAGACGACGTAGAAGACCCATTCAATTTTACGACCTCAGTCACGCAATCGACCATGGGGTCATACCTTGCCCCAGGTACGTCAGGTCAGTTTTTTGAAGATTTCAATTCTACTTCAATCCTTGCAGGGAAGGATGGCATCACGACATTCAGTGCGATGCTAAACAATAGTGCGAACTCACCGCTCGGTGCAATGACGCTCGCGGACCAGGTTGCACAAAGCCGCCTCGCAAATCAAGAAAAAGCAAAGTTGTTAGACATGAACACCACCGGCTTTAGTAGTGCGTCAAAGTGCTCCGAACGTCCGGACGATATCTATTGTCTTGAGCAGCAAAACTCTACTGCGGTCACCCCTGCAGGAGAAGTACAGCGTAGTGCCGGAGACTCTGCGGGCAACGGCATGCAGCAGGTGCGCACTGCAAAAACGCTTGACGGAGGAGCAGGAAGTCCGGCAGAAGCACAAACGTCACAAATCGCGCAAGGTGGACTAAACAATTACGACACCACCGGGCTCCAAACGAGTCAGACGGCGGTAACAAAACTTGTTAAGGAGTTTTATGACGTAATCAATTTCGGCTACTTTGGTGTTCATCAGGACTCGAGAGAGTGGGCACAAGCAACAATGCTCATGATTTACGACGAAATGAAATTTGACCCAGATAGCACCGCCCTTGTCGTGACCGACGGTACTGATACCGAGGACACTGGTTACTCAGGAGATCCGGACCCATAATACTGACCGCTCTTCATCCCCATCCCACACAAATGAAACTTTATTACTACTCAATAGCTCGAAAAGAATTTGCACCACTGTTTCCCCATACCGCAAATATGGCGGAGCTGCGTGAGATCAACCGATACAAAAACACTACAAGGGGAATTCTCCCACTCGTCGCGTGGGCTCTTTGGGCGGGTGGCGCATATCTCGCAGCAAAGATTGGTGGGTCGTTTGTTCTCGATACCGCAGGAAAGGCGGCACTCGCACTAATTGGACTACTCGCAGAAGGCATATTCTGGGCGGCGGGAAAGTTCCTTGAGGCTACGGGATTTTTGCTCGACATGGCAATTCAATCAACCATCTCAAGCAATACTTACGCCGGACTTGAGGTCATCAAGGTGGGGTGGTCTACCGTGCGTGATTTTTCAAATATGTTCTTCATATTCGCGCTCCTCTATATTGCCATCAAGACAATTCTCGGGATGGGTGGCTCAAGTACAAAGAAGTGGGTGGCGAACCTTATCATCGCCGCACTACTCATCAACTTCAGCCTCTTTGCTACAAAAATTGTCGTTGATGCAGGCAATGTACTCGCCATGGGATTTTGGGGAAAGATGGAAATGACTGTCGGCGGAAACAATCCATCCGCCGCACTTCATCTCATGCAGGGACTGAAAATTCAGTCAATTAAGGACATTAAGGACGTGAACGGTAATGTCATTAAAGTTGAACCACTCAATCAGATACTCATCTATTTGGGTGGCGCACTTGTCATGCTCATTGCGGGGTATGTATTCCTTGCGGGCGCAGTGATGATGATTGTGCGCACCGTCACACTGCTTTTCCTTATGATTGTTTCTCCATTCGCTTTTTTGTCCTTTGCGCTTCCTGTGGGAGGCGGATTTGGACAAAAGTGGTTAAGCAAGCTCATCGGCAATACATTTGTTGCTCCGGCATTTCTGGCAATGTTGTATCTCGTTATCGTCATAATTAACGGCATCGACCTCCAAAATCTTGCAGGAGCAAACGGAGCGAAGTGGGGAGGCGCACTCGCCGGTGACCCATCAAGCTTCATCATCATCTACAACTACGTCCTCATCATCATCCTCATTCTCGCATCTCTTTCGGTAGCAAACTCCGTAAGTAATGGTGCAGGTAGCGCTGCGGGCGCCTGGGCCAAGAAGGGTATGGGCATGGCAGCGGGTGCGGCAGCGGGCACAAGCGGTGCGGCACTGCGTCAAACTGCAGGTCGTTATGGCAAGAACAAAATGCAGGACAAGGATTGGGTCGCTGAACAAAATCGACTCGTGGCCAAGGGTGGCTGGGCTGGACGCACCGCAAACATGAAGCTTGCAGCTGCACAGTCGGGAAGCAAGGGTACATTTGATATTCGCAACGCGCCGATGAAGGGTCTTGGAATGAACGCGGCACTTGCTGCGGGAGGCATCAACGCCGGAACAGGTAGCAAGCGCAATTATGAAACTCACGGCGCAGTCGGAAGCTCGATAATCAGTCAATACAAAGCTGATCCTAATGAAGTTGCAGCCCTGCAGGCTCGCATTTCAGCAGGTGGCGCTGATGGAGCTGCGGCAAGAATACAGCTTACAGCAATAAAATCTAGGGAAGGAGCCTCATATCGCGGGACCGAGAAAGAAAAGGAGCTAATAGAGAAGGCGAAGTCCCGCTACGGGAATGACCCGGAAGCACAAAAGAAGTATCTGGAAGAAATGGGTCACGTCGAGCTTGACCAAAAGCGCAACAAAGACGTCAAAAAGGAAATTGAGCGCGGAATTAAGATTCAGAACGAAAAGAACATAATAAGCAATAAAGGCCATATTGACGCAGAAGGAAATCAAAAGGGACCACTCCTCGACGAGATGACTGCGACAAAGAAGCAACTTGCTGCACTCAAGGCGGAGGGTGCCAACGCTGACGTGGCCGAGATAGAGAAAGTTGAAGGAATATTGAAGAGTCAGACCGATAAACTTATCAATTCCGTGAAGCAGTTGAACGGCAAAGAGTTCGAGGATACAGTAACACCAAAATTACTGAAGGAACATCCGGAGGTAATGTCGGCATTGGGACGAACTGCACTCATGCACGTCAATGCAAACCCTGATATCTTTGATCAGGCAACACGAAATCAAATTTCGAATGCAGCTATGACAGAAGGCCCCGAAGAATCGCGCCAATACCTTATTACGCAAGCAAAACTCAACACAGGATACATGCCCGTAAACCTCGGAGGCGAGCTTGGCAACAGGTCTGCTTCATACACAAAGGAAATGGCTGACTTAAACAAGTTGCCCGAAAGCGAGTGGAAGAGAAAGGCCATAGTTGAACGCAAAGACGCACACGAGAGTGCTGTGCAGGATATCCTCGGCGGAATGAAGCCAAAGGACGTCGCAAAACTGACAGATACAGCAGTAGGATTTGACGACACCATTGCGGGCAACTACACAAAAAAGCATCTTGAGGAAATTGCTAAATATCATGAGAAAATAAAGATGGACCACAATGATCCTGAGACGAAGAGAAAGTTGAGTGAACTTCGCGTCAAGGTTGCCGGTGGCAAGATTTCCGTGAAAGACAGCGCGGGTAATGTTGTGAAAAATGCCGATGGTACGGACCAAGAGACAGAATATAAAGGTACAACTGCCGGAAAGGCGTACATGAAGACAGAGGAGGGTGCGAGAGTGTTCAGTGGTGGAAAACCAAAGGTGGACGTCAAGGCAAAAGAAACTGCTGCTGCTGATGCGAAACGAGCAATGGATGATGCTGAGAAAAAGATAGCTGAAACAGAGTACGCCGCAACAGGTTCCGCCTTTAACTATGACAAACACAATGAAGCTAAGAGTGCACATGCTGAGGCAGAGAAGGTGCACAACAAAGCACAAGCAGAACTCACAAGCGCAAGAAGTGCTAATGCAAAAAATAAGAACGCAGAAGCCGCTGAGGAAGAGCCTGGCGATAACGAAGACGGCGCAACAGCATAACCATAGAAAACCATGGACGACATTACCCCAGAAAAAATCGGCAAAGTATTCCCCACTCTTCCTCTGGAAATTCAGGAGCTTCTTCAGGCAGGAGAGAGGCAAGATAAAACCGCAATTATCGGAAAAAAATATGGCTTAAACAGAGTCGAGACAGGTATGCTTTCGCAGGTTGTCACGGCCGTTCTCGTCGGACTACTTAAGCCAAATCTTTTTGTTCCCGCAATCGTGGACTTCCTCGGGACTTCACGTGAAACCGCCGTTTTGATCGCTCAGGATATCAATCGCGATATCTTTAATAGCGTCAAGGCCGCACTTACCGAGGTGCATTCCGGCGTCATGAGACCGGTAGCCGCTACACCCATCGGACTTGTACGCACGCAGGAACCGATGTCCGCCGTAGTTCCGCCGCCACCTCCTGTTGTGGCAACTCCAGCCGCTCCCGCGGGAAGCATCTTTGAACAAAAATTGGGTGGTGCATTTCGTATGAGCGCACCAATGCCGGAAGCAAGTCGGACGCGCGAGCCAATGCTCATCGTTCCGCCGCCTCCTCCTCCGACTGCCTCCGTCGCTCCTACCGGAAGTGCAATGGCAGTTCCAAGTCCCGACTCGTACCGCGAAGCGATATAGTCCCCAAGGAAAGTCTCTCAAAAAAAATACACGCAAAAGAAGACCCACCCCAAGCACACCCCTGCTTGGGGTCTTCTTTTCCACTGGAAACAAGCGATAAAAACCTGTAAACTGCACATATGCAGTTCCAAGTGCCACAATTTCTCGATGTTGAAGACAAGGTTATCGGCCCCCTTACAATAAAACAATTTCTCTATATTGTCGGTAGTGTCGGCCTCGGCTATTTGGCATATCGATTCATTCCCTTTATTGGACTTTTTGTTGGAATTGGGTGCCTAGGGCTTGGGTGGGCGCTCGGATACTACAAGCCAAACAAGAAGCCTTTCGTCTACATGCTCGAATCTGCATTCCACTACATCAAAAGCACGCGTCTGTATGTGTGGAAAAGGTCACAAAAGAGGGAGCAGACGACGGAGATCAATCTTGAAAATTTCAAAATGACCACCCATGTCGGGTCTATGCCGCTCGCAAACACCGGAAACAAACTGAGCGACCTGGCGTGGACGATCGACGTTGAAACAAAAAACGGTCCTGGCGATATTATCGGCTCGGATTCAGCGGTTATTTAAGCTATACTTCACACATGCCGACACCAGGAAAACCAACGCAGGACTTTGTTCCCATCCGCGACATCAGGAATGGAGTTATTGTGCTCAATAATGGTGATCTTCGTTTGATGCTCATGACCTCATCGCTCAACTTTGGACTGAAGTCAGCCGAAGAACAGGCGGCAATTCTGATGCAATTTCAGAATGTACTGAATTCCCTTGAATTTCCTATTCAAATATCCATTCAATCTAAGCGGCTCGACATCAGACCCTACCTCAAAATGCTCGAAGAACGTGAGAAGGCCCAACTCGTCGATGCGATGAAAATTCAAGTACACGAATACATCAACTTTATTCGTGACTTCACCGGTCGCACAAACATCATGTCCAAAAACTTCTTCATTGTGATTCCCTACTCCGCAGGGGCGGTCAAATCGAGCACCAGTGGGGGAGGTGGCGGACTTTCCGGAATGTTCGGGAAAAAGGCTGCTCCAAAAAAATTGACCGAGGATGAAACGCAAAGGTTCGAGGAAGCGAGGATTCAGCTTGAGCAGCGCGCTTCGATTGTTGAACAAGGACTTTCCCGTTGCGACTTACGTACGATTCGACTTGGCACAGAAGAAATTACCGAATTGTTCTACAAGAAATTTAACCCCGGAGAGCTTGAGTCATCCGTTGTATAATTATTTATGGCAGAAAAAAAAGGATTTGAGAATTTAAATACCGGAATGCTTCCTTCTGATATCTTTGAGTCGACGAACCTCGACATGAAGGATATTCTTGCTCCAGCGGCAGTCAGTATTACTCCTAAAGATATCTTTATTGGTGATAAAATTGCACGCACGCTGTTTGTCATTTCATACCCCCGCTTTCTTTCACAGGACTGGTTTACGCCGGTCATCAATCTCGACAAGGTCTTCGATGTCGCCATCATGATTCACCCCATCCAGACCGAACTTGCACTACGCGGGTTTCAAAAAAAGGTGGCCGAGGTCCAAAGCCAAATCAATGAGCGCGAGCGCAAGGGCTATGTCCGTGACCCGGTGCTCGACATCGCCTATCAGGACCTTGAGAATCTGCGCGACAAACTCCAGCAAGCGCAGGAGCGCATGTTTGATGTCGGCATTTACATCACCGTATACGCAAACGACCGAGGTGAGCTCGACAAAATAGAGAGCGAACTCAGGTCTATTCTCGACGCAAAACTTGTCTACTTAAAACCCGCAATCTTCCAGCAAGAGCAAGCGTATCGCAGCGTCCTCCCGCTTATGACGGATGAACTAGAGGTGCACTATAAGCTGAACTCCGCTCCGCTCTCTTCTATTTTCCCATTTGTTTCATTTGACCTCACCTCCGACAAGGGCATCTTATGGGGCATCAACCGACACAATGCATCGCTCGTCCTTTTCGATCGTTTCTCAATGCCGAACTACAATTCGGTCACATTCGCTGTTTCCGGTTCAGGAAAATCCTACTCAACGAAGCTTGAAGTTATTCGCACACTCATGTTCGATGCGGACGTCATCGTTATCGACCCGGAACAAGAATACGGATTCCTCGCAGAAGCGACCGGCGGACGCTACTTCAACATTTCACTGACATCAGAGCATCACATCAATCCGTTCGACCTTCCCGCTCCACGTGAAGACGAGTCGGGTGCTGATGTGCTTCGTTCAAATATTATTTTTCTTGTTGGACTCTTCCGCATCATGCTCGGGGGACTCACTCCCGAGGAAGATTCAATCATCGACCGCGCGATTGCAGAGACATACGCACTCAAAGACATTACGCCGGAAATTGATTTTAAAGACATCGAGCCACCACTACTCTCTGACTTCGAGCTCGTTCTTTCAGGCATGAACGGCACCGAGTCACTCCTGCAACGTTTGGAAAAATACACCAGAGGAACATGGTCGGGGTTTTTAAACCAGCCGACCAACGTAGATATTACGAAACGCTTCACTGTCTTCTCCGTGCGCAACATGGAAGACGAACTCAAGCCTGTTGCTGTCTATATTGTCACGCACCACATCTGGACTGCCGTGCGCAAAGAAATACGCAAGCGCCTACTTATTGTCGACGAGGCATGGTGGATGATGAAATCGGAAGATACCGCATCATTCCTTTTCGGACTTGCAAAACGTGGCCGCAAATATTACCTCGGTATCGCGACCATCACCCAAGACGTCAACGACTTCCTGCGTTCCCCCTATGGACTTCCCATTCTCACCAACTCGTCGATTCAGATACTTTTGAAGCAATCTCCGACAACTATCGACCTCGTCCAGCAAACATTCCATCTTACCGATGAGGAAAAGTATCTCCTTCTCGAGTCCGGCGTGGGTGAAGGCCTTTTCTTTGCGGGATTAAAGCATGTCGCCATCAAAGTCTACGCGTCCTACACCGAAGACCAGATAGTGAGTTCGGACCCCGCGCAGCTTCTCGCTATCGCGAAAGCAAAACGTGAGCTGGCTGAATCGCAAGCATAACCATCATGGCACTTCAATCTCTCAAAATCGCAAGGCCGGAGGAATCAGGCAGTGCAACCCGAAAGAAAGCCACAAATTGGCTGTTTTTCTGGCTTATCGGCGGCATCATGATTGCAAAGGACCTTGCCGACCTCGCATTAGCCGGACTCGAAGCTGTAACCGCCGCAACAGTAGTAGGTATACCAATTTCAATAATGTGCATGATCATTGGCGGAATAATGACATTTACCGTTGCAATCATTGCGATGCTCTATCACCTTTATACACGCGAGGGGATACTCACGAAGTTTGTTATCACAAGCATTACCACGCTCATCGGGATGATTCCCATCCTCAGTGTTGTCCCTGACGCATTTGGTGGTTTTCTTGCGGCTTGCTTCGGGGGGGCAGCAATAAAAGTTGTCGGGAAGATTGCGTCCTCGGTAAGCGGCAAGCTTGCTACATAGTTAGCCGGCTATACACAAAAAGTGGGATAAATAGGTTGGGAATTCCCAATAAATGGGGTAAAATTATCTTATGAATTTTGGCCAAAAATTAGCACAATTCCTCATGGTAATTGTCCTTGCACTCGTCACTGCTCCGGGAACTATATTTGCAGCAAGTTTTGATTTGGTGCAATTTTCAACGACACCAAAGACTCCGGGAGTGAACGAAAATGTACTGGTGCGCATGGAATCATTTGCCGTTACACTTAGCACTGCAAACATCACGTGGTTCGTGAACAAAGAGCCAATAAAGGATGGGGTGGCAGAGACATCACTCACTGTCCAAACCGGAGACTTTGGAAACAGGACAGTCATCGACGTAGTAATCACCACGTCCGAAGGACTGCTCATCAACAAGCAGTTCATCATCGCCCCAGCGGAGGTGGATGTTCTGTGGGAAGCACAGACATATACGCCGCCATTTTACAAAGGGAAGGCGCTCCCCAGCTACAAGAGCATGGTTCGTGTCACTGCAATACCCCGATTTAACGCAGCCTCAAGCAATCCGGCAGATTACTTCTATAAATGGACGTACAACCGCACAATGGGTGCGGGTGAATCACTTGGTGGAAACAGCATCCTCATCCCCGTCGGATATGCGGGCTCACCCTTGCCGGTGAACGTTGAAACAAGTCTTCCTGGGACTGACTGGAAAGGTGCAAAATACATCGCCATTCCTGTTGTGGAAACAAAAGTAGAACTCTACGAGCAGGCACCGCTTCTTGGCACGCGCTTTCACCACGCGCTCAAAGCCACGACAGAAACTGCCGGCACAGAATTCACCGTGCACGCAGTCCCTTATTTCTTTTCCCTAGACAACATGACAAGAGGGGACATCGCATATAGATGGAATGTTGATCTACAGGCCAGACCTGTCGGCATAGACCCGCTCAATTATACGTTGGTCAAAATGGGAGAAGATGTCGAGTCACGGACAATTTCGTTTAGCGCGCAAAATCCAAAACGCATTCTTCAAGAAGGTAGGAAACAAGGTTCAATTTCATTTACGTCACAAAAATAATTTCACATTAACATGGAGCAGAATGAGCAGGGTAAAAAGTGGTGGCTGTGGATTGTCGTCGGAATCGTCATCTTTTTACTCATGCTCCTCGGTTTCTTTCTCACTATCGGGAAAAATTCCTCTGTAGCAAAAAAAATAAGCTCAGTCCTTCCGTTTGGGGAGGTGGTTCCGGTCACACCGGGAAGCACTATCACGGGGGGCGGAACAATTACGGGCGGCAATGAAGGAACGCCCGGCATTACCGGCGAAGAGCCAATGTTCAAACAGCTCTCCAAGGAATCTGTAGCCGGATTCACGACTATCTCGAATGGCGGAAAAACGCTGGTGCGTTATGTGCTCCGTGAAAATGGTAATGTCCACGAAATAGACGTCAAAACAGGAGTAGATACCCAACTCACCAACACCACGATACCTCGAATATACGAGGCATTCTTTGGTAACCAGGGTAATACGGTCATACTACGCTACTTAAGACACGACTACACCACCGACACAATCGTTACCTACCTTGGTGACATCCAGCCGGCGACCGATGGACAGACCGTCGGGAGCTTGAAAAAAAGTACCGATGTACTTCCCGACAACATCACCGCAGTGAGCATCTCACCGAATGGTACCAACATGCTCTATCTCCGCACTATCCCTGAAGGAATATCTGCAACAATTGTCTCCTTGGGTGCATTTCTCTCTCCGCGCGAGGTTTTCCGAAACTCCTTCAGGGAGTGGGCACCACAGCTTTTTGATAATGGCACAATACTCCTTACCACAAAACCTTCTGCACTGGTCCCCGGTTTCTCCTATGTTTATGATAACGTAAAAAAAACACTCACCCGAATTGTGCGCGAAAAAAACGGTCTTACGACATTCGGTGACCCACTCGGGGGGCGCATATTGTTTAGCGAGAACATTGCGGGTAACTCATTGCTTGGTATTTATATCGAGAAAGGGGCTGCTTCAGAGGAGGGCACCATAAATCACGAGGCGGCCGTTTCTCTCACAACTCTTCCGGAAAAATGTGCATGGGGACCAATTTATCGCACCCTCTATTGTGGCTCTGCCCCTAACTCAAGTCGCTCTCAACTTCCTGACGACTGGTACCAAGGACTCATTTCTATAAATGATATGTTCTGGAAAGTGAACACCGACAATACCGATGTCACCTTTATCGCAGACCCAAAAAAAGCTATCGAAAAAAACTTTGACGTAACGCTCCCACTTGTCGACAGCAATGAGCAATATCTCTTCTTCGTCGACAAATACGACGACTCACTGTGGTCAATGCGCCTACCCCCACCATCAGATGCCGACGCCGACTTCACTGCATCTAGCTCAATGCCGGAGCTAACCCCAGAAGAACAAAAAGACGCCGCAGGTACAACTTTAAATTAATTATATGAAAATCATTCCATTTTTGTTGTTTGGACTTCCATTCTCGGTATTTGCTGCCGCTCCAACCTATACACTCCTCGCACCACTGGGACCACTGTCCGGCTCGGTCACAATGACCGACTATCTCAGCGGCATCATGCAGGTGGTCATTGGGATGGCGGGAATTCTTGCGGTAGTCATGATTGTCATCTGTGGGATTCAGCTACTAGGCTCTCCGTCTGTATCACAAAAAAGCGCCTCCAAGGAGTGCATCACCAATGCAATACTCGGACTTCTTCTTGCCGCCGGTTCGTGGATAATACTGAATACTATCAACTCGGACCTGCTCAAAAGCGACCTGACTATTGGCGACCTCCCGGCAGTAGCAGTTCCGCCACCTCCCGCTCCCGGTGACGACCCAATGCCGATTGCCGCCGATAAAACATTTTACTACTATCGCTACCTTAATGCTGCGGGCAATAAAAAAAATTCACCAAAATTCGACACCGTTGCAGCTTGTCTTTCGGTCAAGAGCACAGATGCCGCAAACGGTGTGACAATTGTCAAAACGCCCGCCGCCTCCGACATTGAGTGTTTTACTGTCTATGCAACGGCGGCCACACCGTCAGGTGGCGAAATAGGTGCACGCAACGCAATCTGCGGCAACGATTCATGTATCGGCTCCAGGCCGGTAGCAATAAACGCTGGGCCTTGCATAGGTGGACTACAAAAGGGGTGCACAAATGTTGATGGTTTGCCGGGTGGTGCAATCACCGTCATACAAGGACTATCGTCAGCCACGAGGCCAGTAACTATTACCGGTGGAACTGAGCCCGGCCACAAAACACATCGCGCCGGTGCTCCAATCTTTGACTTACGCAAAACACCCGCTTTGGACTCACACATTCGGACAAACTCCACTCAATCAGCCTCATCATTCTGGCCGTGCCGATACTTATTAAGTGGCTATTGGTTCACCGATGAGGGCGACCATTGGCATGTCTGCGAAGTGGGCCAGCCATATTGGTTTTGTAAAGACCAAAAATCGAGAACAAACACTGACCCGCTCCCGGCAGGATTTGCGGCTCTTTGCCCTCAGTAGTCCGGTTAACAATCAAAGAAATTAAAAAACATCCCTCGGGATGTTTTTTAATTGATTTTTTCAGGAAGAACTTTTGTTTCGCTGTATTTGAGTACAAGATGCCGGTCTTTCCCGAACCCTGACGATTCGGTGACGATATCCGGAATCATGGTAAATTCTGCGTGCACTATCATTCGCTCGTATGAACTCATGGGGTCCATCTCTACTGAACTCTTAAAGTAGCGCGCGCGTTCTGCAAGCATGTGCGCCTTGGTGCGTATCTCTTCCACTTGCTTCTTCTGGTAGTCGTTCACGTCGACCATGAACGAATGGCGCTCTCCCGGGAACTTCTTTTCGACGATACGCTTAATGAGATGATTGAGCGCAAGCAAGCGTGCACCATGCTCGCCGATAAGGATAGAAGAATCTGGAGTTGCAATAACAAAGCGCGGAGAGGATGTCTTCTCGTCGATACTCATTGAAACATCAGTAAAGGCAACCCCGAGGAGGGTAAGTAGTGTTTTTAATGTGTCGACAATGTAATCGTTGATATTCATAGGTTTTATGGGAGCTTTTTCTTATCGCTTTTACTTCTCAGCAATAACTCTTGAACAATACTCAATATATTACTCGTTGCCCAATAAAGCGCAACTGCAGCTGACGTCGTGAAGGCGATGAAACTGATCATAACGGGCAGTACATAGCGCATTTGGACCTGCATACTTCGCGCAAAATCCTCCTGGAAATTTGGTTTATCACCCTCCTTTTTTGCCGGAAGAGGTTCCTGCTGACCAAGTGAGATATCCGTTTGAAAATACTGAGCAATACCGGCAATTACGGCTAAAATAAGGCTTTTTTCAGTAAGGTCAAAAATCAGGAAGTGCATATCAAGAGAAAGTGGGGATCGAACAAAGTCATAAAGAATGCTAATGTCCACCGTATCGAGTTCTAGCCCCCGTGAAAAAACCAAATAAAGTCCTATAACAATGGGTATTTGCACGAGCATCGGCAAACATCCCGAAAACGGATTAACCCCCTTCTCTTGGTAGAGTGCCATTGTACGTTCCGCAAGTTTTTTCTTGTCATCCTTGTGCTGATCCTTCAATTTCTGAAGTTCCGGCTGCAGTTTTTTCATTTCCCGCTGCGCCATAATAGACTTCGCCGTCAGCGGATAGAGCACGAGCTTGACAATGAGTGTAAGGACAATAATTGCTGCGCCTACACTATGTCCTGGCAAAACATCCACAAGAAACATCAGAAGATTGTAGAGCGGCTGGTAGATTGCGGTATTCCAAAGAGATAAAATCATCCCATCATCCTATCTCAAAAATGAGTGGACGGCAAAAAACTACTCAAAAAAATGTTCATTCCTATCTACTTCAGTCGCTTTAGACTCAGCCTCGCACTAAGGTTCATCAATAAGTTTTTTTTGATACGGATGACAGCGAAGTATCCTACGGGAACTCTTAAATAGTCCGTATATCACACCATATTTATCTATTGCCTCGTATGCATACTGGGAGCAAGATGGATACATCGCACAAGTTGGCCGCATAGGAATAATGAAGCGTACCCAACCTCTATCAGGAGAAAGTGCTCTCTGGTATGCCCGAATGAGCAGTAAAAACGGTTTTTTGGCGATTTTCATCGAAGTTGCGCGATGAAATCCTTTATATCCCTCTCAATAAGGAGTGCAGAGATGGGTAATTCCTTTTTCATTGGGTAAATGACCACCTTCATGCCTGTTTTTTGGAGCAACGACCCACTGTGCGCCTCTATTGCACTAAACACCAACCGTTTAAGCCTATTGCGGTTTACTGCTAAAACATGGACTTTTTTTGATACTACAACTGCACAGCGCACCTTTTCGGTCCCACCGGTAGAGAAACACTGCGCACGCAAAGAAACACCAGTCCATGTTTTTTTGGAGTCGGTGTACTTTGGAAACGTGACTCTCGTGATCTTTTGTTCTTTGGGAAGCATGTCCCTGGTAAGAAGGGTGGCTAAACAGCTATACGTTTACGCCCTTTCTGCATTCGTCGCTTGATAACCTTCCTTCCGTTAGCGGTTGCTTTGCGTGCGAGAAAGCCATGTGTTGACCTTCGCTTCTTTTTCTTTGGCTGGTATGTAACTGACATAGAGAGGAGTATAAAATATATTTCACAATCATTCAAGGTTGTCTCTGTAGATAATGTGTTGTACTGTTTGTGACACAAGAAGGCTTCTCGAAGGCAAATAAAAAAATAACTATCTATAAAAAATCCATTTTTTGACACCTTCCTTATAAATATTTCTAAAAATTCCTGTCCACAGTTTATACACAAGTTGTGAACATTTTTACATTTTTCGTTCATCCAAACTTCTTCGCTATAATGCTTCTTACGTTATTGAAATATCACGCGCATCCCGTTAGAAATGTTTCCGTGCTCGCTCATAACTCAATATCGTTATCATCAGATAAAAAAGTATTTGTGCACATCTTATTAATTTCTAACGGGGCGTCGATCTTCTATGGATAACAAAGAATTATGGAGCAAAGCATTGGTCGACATCGAACTCGAAGTTTCTCGGGCAAATTTCAGCACTTGGTTCAAAAACACCCGCATCACCAAGCAAGATCAGGGGACGGTCTACGTCGGAGTACAAAACGAATTCGTTCGTGATTGGCTTTCTAATAAGTACCACTCCACAATCATCCGCATTCTCCGCAATGTCTCATCGGATGTAAAAAACGTCGAATATGTCATCACAAAAGATGACGGAATTGAGAAAAATGAACAGGTGAATAAAAAAGAAGTATTCTCGCCTTTTGTTGGAGAACTCCCGCTCCAAGATACCTACGTCAGCAAAGAAGATGGATTGAATCCCCGGTATACATTTGATTCATTTGTCATCGGACCGTTCAACGAACTGGCATATGCCGCTGCACAAGCAGTACTGAAGAAACCCGGCATTATGTACAACCCTCTGTTTATCTATGGTTCAACCGGTTTCGGAAAAACACATCTCACTCAATCAATTGGGAACGGAATAAAAAAGCAAAACCCCGGAAAAAAAGTGCAGTATGTGAGTTCGGAAAAATTTTCAACCGATTATGTAACTTCATTACAGAATAATCGCGTGAATGAGTTCAAAGATAAATATCGTAAGTACGATGTACTCATCATGGATGACATTCAGTTTCTTGTCGGCAAAGAAAAGACACAGGAAGAGCTCTTCCATCTCTATAATGCACTCTATGAAAACAATAAACAGATTATTTTTTCATCTGATAAACACCCGAATTATATTAATGGACTTGAAGATCGACTGAAATCACGATTTGGTTCCGGGATGATTGTTGAAATAACGATGCCGGAATACGAATCTCGCCTCGCAATCCTTCAGGAAAAACTGAAGCAGCAGCAGGTACTTGTCCCGGACGACATCGTTCAATATATTGCTGAGACAATACAAGCAAGCATTCGTGAGCTTGAGGGAACACTCAATCTCGTAGTGTGCCAGTCTCAACTTAAAAACAAACCCCTCTCGTTGAATGAAATAAAAACACTCATTAAAAACAACGCAAAGCCGACAAAGCCAGTATCTATAAAAGATATTGTAAAAACAGTCACGACATTCTACAACATCGACGAACGTTTCATCTTTGAAAAAACTCGCCGTAAGGAGGTCGTAAAACCACGCCAAGTATTAATGTACATTCTGCGCCAAGACTTCAATATTTCTTATCCGCTTATCGGGCAGAAACTTGGAGGAAGAGATCACACTACCGTCATTCACTCGTGTGAAAAAATAAAAGGTGACATAAAAACTGATTCACTTTTACTTCAAGAAATTGAACAGATACGTGCATTGTTTTAAAAAACTGAGGATAAGTCTGTGGAGATCTCAAAAAAAGTGAAATAAAAAATGTGGATAAGTATCGGACGAAATGAGTTCTCAACTGTGGATAGAAAATGTGTGAAAAAAAATTCTGTGGATAACTGTGCACATACCAACAGTTCATCAAATTCACAAATTAGGTTTTCACTATGACGAATATATGCGAAAGCAAAGTTGTCCACATATCCACAGGCGTAATTAATATAAGTAGTATTTATATATATCAATATGAAAGTAGAGTGTGTAAAACTAAATTTAAAAGACGCACTGCTGATCGCAGAACGTTTTACTGGTAAACAACTTTCATTACCGGTATTGCGATACGTACTTTTTATTGCCGGAGAAAAAGTATTAAAGATACGTGCAACAAATCTCGATCTTGGAATTGAAATTGAAATACCCGCCCGCATCGACAAGGAAGGTGTTATTGCCATTCCTGCAGATACACTCGGAAATTTCCTCTCCAATCTTCCAAACGAAAAAAACGTGACAATTGAGCAGGTCGGAGAACATCTCACTATCACCGGTGCGTCGTACTCCACACTTATCAAAGGATTCGGCTACGAGGACTTCCCAACGCTTCCATTCATCACAAAGGGTACCGAGCTCGAAATAGACATAAAATCTCTCCTGGGGGCATTTCGCGCGACGTCATACGCAGTTGCGACGTCAGACATCAAACCGGAATTTTCGAGTATTTATTGTTATACCGATGAACAGTCATTGGTGATGGTGGCTTCCGATTCCTCTCGTCTTGCTGAGAAACGTATTCCGTTGAAGAAGACTGTAGAACATTTTTCTTTATTGATACCCGGAAGGAATGTGCTTGAAATAATGAGAGCACTTGAAAATATCGATGGAACAGTGAAGATTGTGGCGACAAAAAATCAGATTTCCTTTCACACCGAGCATATGCACATCACCTCTCGTCTTGTGGATGGAGTATTTCCTGATTATCAACAAATAATTCCTAAACAATTTCTTACTGAAGCGATTATTCTTCGCCAAGACATGATTGATAGGTTGAAGCTCACTACTGTTTTTTCTGGAAAATTACAGCAAGTGCGTTTGAAAATATATCCGAGCGAGAAATTTGTAGAAATAGAGTCGCGTAATGATGATATTGGTGAGACTACGCACCAAATTGATGCCACACTCAAGGGTGATGATGTTGAATTTCTTTTGAACCAAAGGTTTTTAATGGATGTATTTTCTTACATGGGTGTGGATAGTATTTCGTTGTCTGCGAGTGGTGGGGGGCGAGCTTTGATTATTAAGGGAGTTGGAGACAACACATTCCAATACCTCGTCATGCCAATGAAAGGCTAAAAAATCAATAAAATAAAACTATCTGCTTTGTTGTGGGGACCCTGTGAATCAGTCGCCATATAAGAATATGTCTTCTTCTTCACTTTCCCCACGCCTCGCATATAGATTTATTTAATTGATTTTTAAATACTATGCAGTTATTTAGTATAAAAGAATATCTCGAAAAATATAAAAAAAAATTGTCTCATGAAGATGATAAGCGTGATGCGCTACTGAATATCATAAATAGCGAGACAGGAATCCTGTTAGATGAAAAGACAATGACTATTGTAAAAGGAGTGATTACAATAAAAGCGTCTGCGGTTGTAAAAAATGAATTATTTCTCCACAAAGCACAAATAATTAAACAGATTAGGGAAAGCGGTAGGGGAGATATTATTGATATATCGTAAATTATTACGGAAATATTGAAAATTGAATCGTTTGTTCAGCTTTGTTTCCGAACACATCGTATGCGACAACGCGAAGTTCATTTTGTGCACCGGTGAGTGGAATGTCATTGGGAACGAAGGAAAATGAATAGGGGGCATTTTTTGTTGTTCCGAGATATGATCCATTGATGGAAAAATCAACCCTTTCAATAGTGTTTGGTGCGGTAATCTGTGTTTCAACAACAATTTTTTGATCACGTGCGTATGTAGTGGATGCATTAGGTTCAATGACAACAATGACTGGTGTAAATTCCGGTCTGTGGATATCGTCGAATCCACTTGGTACAGGTGCCCACGCAGCTACCGGTAAACCATTTGCGGCAATCCATCGCTGAGCGGGTATTTCCCACAATAAAAATTGAGAATCTTCATATGGGTTAACCGGAGCGGGCCCCGTTGGGTCGCTTCTGTTTACCCAATATAATACATCGTGCGGATTTGGGATAACGCGCTCCCCAATGGAATCGCTAGGGGTGAACTCAGTTGCGAATTTTCCTGATACTTTGTCTATCTTATATACGTCACCTCCGTACCAGAGTCCTCTCAATGCAGGTTTCAGTCTGTCTGAAATAGGTTGTGGGGTAGGGAATTTTTCATCAGGAATTTTTTTGAATGCTTCATTGAAGAAATCATTCCACAGCGGAGCAATAATGAAACCCGCAACCTTTTTCTCCATAGGTGTATTGTCGTTGTTTCCCGCCCATGCACCAACAACAAGCGACGGCGTGTACCCGATGATCCATGCATCGCGATAGTCATTGGTAGTACCGGTTTTTACTGCTACCTGATGGTCGGGAAAATTGAGAAATGATTGTGATCCAAATGCCGGCGTACGAGCAGTATTGTCGGAGAGAACATCTGAAATTTTTCTCGCTATTTCCGGATCAATGACTTGAGTAGTGCTTGTTGCATATTCGAGAACAATTTTACCTGAGGTGTCCTCGATGCGTAAAATACCCGTATACGGAGCCCTGTTGCCGTCATTGGCGAATACACCATAGGCACTTGTCATTTCCAGAAGCGAAACCTCACCTCCTCCAAGTACAAGTGTTAGTCCATAGCGTTCTTTTTCGACAAGTGAAGTGACACCAAGTCGTTCGGCAAAATCGATAGCTCGGTCAAGTCCGACAAGATAAAGCATTTTTACCGCCGGAACGTTTATCGACTGAGCGAGTGCATTACGCACGGACGTTGGCCCGCGGTATTGGTGGTCATAATTTTCCGGCATGTAGCAGACAGAATCATCTGTTCCATACAGGGGTTTTCCGTCAGCATCACAACGTGTTGAAAACTGAGTTGGAACATCGAAGAGTACGGTGTCCGGAGTAAAGCCCACTTCGAACCCTGCGCCATAAACGAATGGTTTAAAGGCGGAACCCGGCTGTCGTTTTGCTAATGTAATATTAAAATTTCCTTCCCGAGCAATATCGAAATAGTCTCGTGAACCGACCATGATAAGTATCTGTCCGTTTTTTGGGTCTATTGCAATCAATGCAGCGTTTTTTGCATTGAACGCTTTCGCATTTTCATCTGCGTGTTTCTTTACGATTTCTTCGGCTTTCGATTGGAGGTCCATGTCGATTGTAGTGATGACACGAAGACCATCTTCATTGAGTGCTTCTTCTCCGTACATCTCGACAAGTTTTTCTTTTACAAACATGACGAAATGCGGCGCGCGGATACCGCGCTCTTGCTGAGGAACGAACCTCACTTTCTCGGCGACGGCTTCATCATATTCCTGAGAAGAAACCATTTCTAGTTCTTTCATTTTTTTAAGAACTATTTCTTTCCGTGCCTCGAGGAGAGCGATATTATTTCCGTAAGGTGAGTAACGTGTCGGCGATTGCGGAAGTGCAGCGAGGTACGCCGATTCTGCAAGAGTGATTTCACTTGCGCGTTTTCCAAAGAAAGACATACTTGCCTCTTCCACCCCGTAAATATTTCCTCCATAAGGCGCCTCGTTCAAGTAGAGGGTAAGTATCTGCTCTTTGTTCAGGTTTCGTTCGAGTTTGATTGCCAATATCCACTCTTTGATTTTACGTGTAATAGTGCGCTCGTTCGTGAGTAGCGCATTCTTTATTACTTGCTGTGTGATGGTCGAGCCTCCTTGTCCGAGATATCCCTCGCGTAGATGAAGATTGACCAAAACCGCACGTAGTATTGCTTTAAGTTGTATCCCGGTGTGTTGGTAGAATTGCTCATCTTCGATGGCGACACTCGCATTTTTCACAAAAGGACTTATTTGCTCGAAGGGGACAATGGTACGGCGAATGTCCTTATGGACGTCGTAAAGGAGTATTTTTCCGGTGCGGTCGTACATTTTTGTCGATTGAGAGACTTTTCGTGATTCGAAAAGGCTAAAATCGGGAATTTCAATGGTGGCGGCCCAGATGAGAAAAGCACTGACCAAAAAAACACCTCCAATAAGTACGGTAATGGTGGCTACTTGGAGCCAATACAAGAATCTATTTTTTGTTTTACGGCGTTTTTTTAACATATCTCTGGAATTTGTCTGTTTTGATGAAATTTATGGTGCGCACCCGAGCTCGCGGTCAAGCTGTAGCAATCTACAGCGTGGAAGCAAAAAAGTGAAGTACAAGGAAATCCACTAAACATGCAAGCCTATACAGTTTATCATAAAATGGGGGTGCAAAAGACAAAGGAGGAGCTCCGTGTTAGGATTTGTTTCATGGAAAAGATATACAATATTGCTGATATTGAAGCACTTGTCGATGATATTCTTTCGCGTGGGGTGGGCACTTTTGCCGACCCGGACGGAAAATTCCGCAAAAAGCTCATTGCGAAAGCGACGGGAACGAACAAGGAAGAGGTCATTGTGAAATTTGGCGTTGATCCAACGCGTCCGGATATTCACCTCGGGCATGCGGTGGTATTGCGCAAACTCCGTCAAATGCAGGATTTGGGGGTAAAGGTCATTTTTTTGATAGGAGATTTTACCGCGCTCATTGGTGACCCTACCGGGAAAAGCAAAGTACGACCGGAGTTAGACCAGGTTGCTATCAATGAAAATATGCAAACTTATCTCGAACAAGTCGACAAAGTGCTTCTTGTTGAGCGAGACGGCACCGGGGCAATGAAAGACGGGAAACTTTTTAGTTGGATGCGCAATTCTGATTGGTTCTATGGGGTCACTGATATTACTCCAGAGGGAGCGAGCCAGAGTGCGCTTACGGCGGAGATAGACGGCAAAAAATTCAATATTCCCATAGCCGCAAACTCGTTCGTTTCGAAGGCAGTTGTTTACGAGAACACGCGCATGCAGAAATCTTTTCTTTCAGGAACTGCGATACACAGTGTTTCATTGGTGAACATGCTCGCAGTACTTCGGAAGATTTCTCTTGCTCAGTTGATTGAGCGGGACATGTTTCAAGATCGTATAAAAAGTAACGAGCCGCTTTTCATGCACGAAATGCTCTATCCGGTCATGCAGGGAATTGATTCTGACGTGTTGGCCCAGATATACGGTTCGTGCGACCTTGAGGTTGGCGGAACAGACCAAACATTCAATATGCTTATTGGTAGAAAGGTGATGGAGATGACCAATAAGGCACCTCAGGCGGTACTTGCCTTTGAGCTTTTGGTTGGGGTCGACGGAAAAGAAAAAATGTCGAAGTCACTCGACAATTATGTCGGTATTACCGACGAGCCTAATGATATGTTTGGAAAGTTGATGAGTATTCCCGACAGTGTTTTGCCAAAATACTTTGAACTTTGCACGTACACTCCCGTGAGTGAGGTCAAAGAGATTGAAAAGAAACTTGCCGCCGGAAAATTACATCCGAAGGAAGTGAAGATGGATCTCGCAGAACAGGTCGTGAATATCTACCACGGAGCGGACGCAGGAAAGAGTGCACGAGAACATTTTGTGAATACCTTTCAGAAAAAAGAAATTCCGGATAATATTCCCGTCGTGAAAGTTGCAAAAGGCACACTACTTATTGATGCGCTGCTCGCGGAGAAGATAGTAGAATCAAAAACCGACTTTCGCAGACTGCTGACTGACGGGGCAATCAGAAAGAATGGAGAGGAAAAACTCACTGATCCTCAAATTCAAATTAGCGAACCTATCGTGCTGAAGATAGGGAAGCACAGGTTCGTTTCCTTCGATGTAAATTAATAAAATCGCCCTGACAAGGGCGATTTTATTAACTATTCATCCTCAGGCATTTCGTCGTCCTCATCTACGAGGATTCCGAGAGGCGCATCGAGCTCATCGAGGAACGCATCGCTACCGATAGCGTTGGGGTCATCTGCTGGCACGTCGTCACTGGGAATAATACCTCCTGCGAGAAAATCATCACTCATGATTAGATTATATACATTTAACTTGTTCGTAATCCGACCATATCCTTGCTGAATGAGGAGAAAGGATACTTTCCATTTTGTACCATAATTCCCGCTTTTTCGGCAAGAGGGGGCAAGAAAGCTGTGGATAAGACTCCGCTAGGGTTGATGCTTTGAGAAACTCATGTCGGTCGCCCCAGCGGGCGACCGCACTCTCTCTCGAAGGAAAATCCCGCCCCAGAAGTCGGGAACCATGCTTTTCCTTCTCCGAGGCGGTTTCTCAAAGCATCAACCCTCGCTCTGCAGGTTGGAGTTCCTGTGGCCAGCAGACATTTCTCGGTGCATTGTCACGGCAAACGGCAAGTCAACAAATTGCCCGTCAAGAAGCCATTTGGAAGTGGTAAGCTCTCGCTTGGGAGGAAGCTTGAGTTAAAACGCCTTCAGTTAGCTCCGGATATTTTAATATTGTTTCAGAATTTTTTGTGTAAGATGAATGAATGATTCCATCTCTGCAGATTTATCCGATATATATTCACTACTGCAGTTGTTTTTGTGTTAATTTTATTTCTTCGCAAACAGTCATATCGTCAAATATCAATTACCAGCACATTGAAACGTAGTTGTTATGCTGGGCTATTGTTTTACGCAGTTATGGGGATTTTTGGTTTAGTTGGGTCTGGAGTATTGTGGTACGGGACTCCTGCCCTCCCTCTCTTTGTGGTAACTGTAATTTTGGGTTTTCTAATTAGGAGAAATTTATGGGATAGCGTGCTGCTGTCATCAGTTTTCTTTTTTGCAATGGCAGGTGTTGTGTTTAATTTAATATTTACCGAGGTAATTAATGATTCAACGGGAATCGAATGGTGGGAGATACAGGGATTGATGATTGCTCTCACTGTTCTCCCTCAGCTGGCACTCTCCTATTTTTTATTTCGCACATTGAGGGTTTCAGAGAAACATGTCGAAGCCACCCATCCATCTCTCAAGTGGCTGGTTCCCTCTTTGATAGTAGGAGCCCTTTTGGGTGTTGTTGTTGATACGCAGATTTCAAAATCTACTGTATCTGCAATTCCAGACACAGTGAAAGGATAAGCACAATAAGATTCTGGAGGTGGATAGGCAGCATAAGCAGTAGGGACAAAAATGACTACTGACGCGATTGATTGTGCCTTGCGTGGGCGAGGGTGGTGAGACCGAGTGCTATGGCGTCGTATTCATCGTCGAGCATCTTTCGCTTCGGGACGGTGACGAGTTTTTCGACCATCATGGTGACTTGTTCTTTGGTCGCACGGCCGTAGCCGGTGATGGCGATTTTCACTGCAAGGGGATTGAATTCGACCAATGGGATACTGCGTGATGTTGCGAGGTAGATAAGCATGCCGCGAATTTCGGCCACGTTGATGGCGGTCTTTGCATTGTTAGTAAAGTATATTTCTTCAATGGACATTGTTTCCGGTGCATAGGCATCAATGATGCGCAGGATTTCGTTTGCGACTGCAAGGAGTCGGTCGGGGAAGCTGTCTTTTTTATCCGTCTCGATACAAGCCGAGTAGAGCAGTGTGGCGGCTGTGCTACTGCCGTCGAGTACTGCAACTCCGCAGCGGCCAAACCCAGGGTCAATAGCGAGTACTTTCATTTTCAAATTGTAACATCCCAAAACTAATCAGCGTTAGTGAAAACTTCCTGCACTTCGTCGTTCCCCTCGAGATCTTCGATGATGGTCGAAAGCACTGCGCCATCTTCATCAGAGAGGGGAATGGTGGAGTTTGCCACCCATCCTTCCTCCTCAGACTTTGTGAATGCCCACGCGGCTGCGCCTTGTGTAGCAAGTGAGCCGCCGCTTCTTGTAAGGATATGCTTAATCTCCTGTGCGGCTTTATTGCGATTGCTGGTGAACGCTTCAATGATGAGCGCACAACCTCCGGGCCCGTATCCTTCGTAGGTAAGGGATTCCATGACCTCCACTTCGCCACCCGCACCCTTTTTGATGGCACGTTCGATGGTGTCTTTTGGCATATTTTCCTTTTTTGCCTTCTCGATGAGCATGCGGAGCCCTGGGGAATTTGTGTCACCTGCGGCTTTGCGCGATTCGGTTGCAATAAGACTTCCGAGCTTGCCGAACACTTTCGATTTTTTTGCGTCCTCCGCACCTTTTTGCCTTTTGATCTGTGCCCATTTACTGTGACCTGACATATTGAGAGAGTATTTAACCCACCTTCTAATAATTTGATATTACCCAAAGATGAGATTCAGGGCAAATTGGTATACTAATACTATGAAGAAAGCGGACCGGATACTCAAACTGCGAATTTTAGGATATGTCGGGCTGCTTTATGTTGGGATTTTAGGACTTATTACTTTACTCGAACGAGCAGGGGTCATCAGTAAAGATTCTTTTTCTTCAAAACTTGGGAGTGATGATGCGGGCATTCCTTTTATCATATTTTTCTTATTTTTTGGCCTATTTTTTGCGGTGCTGATATATCTTTTTAATTCTCTGATTGCACGCAGATTCGTCCATATCAATCTTCCCAAAGCGCTAGTCTATATGAGTGTTGCAGGGCTTGTTGCGCCACTTGGTGAAGTGGTCATTAATACCATTGCGGCGTTAGTCTTTGGAAATCCAATATTTCTGTATCATGTTGCGCCGATACATCATGGGTATACCTCACTCATCATGATGGTGCTTTGGCCAACGTACGGATTTCATTTTTATTGTTTTCATGAAGTTCTTGCGTCGCGCGGTAACAGCGAGTTCTCCGATAGTACCATCGCGATGATCATGGGAATAGACGTGATCATTATGGAAACGCTCATAAATATTCTTTCGGTGCTGCTTTTTTCCGCAAACATTTTCTACTATCTCCCCGGCGATCTTGCCCACGTATCCTCCGTGGCGATTCTTCCTGTTTATGTACTGATCGGATATGTTGGACTAAAGCTCATCCATTACATCGAGCGACACAAAAAGAGAGCGCTACTGATAGTCGCCACCTTTGTCCTGAGCGGAATGCTGTTTCTTCTCGAATAACGGTCAGGGTTCAGCTACTACGAGAGTAGCTTCTCCTACAATGCTTCCGGATAATCGAAACCGAGATGCTCATATGCTTTTTTTGTGGGGATTCTGCCGCGCGGGGTGCGTTCGAGGAGTCCGAGTTTAAGGAGATATGGTTCATAGACTTCTTCTATGGTTGCGGCTTCTTCGCTTGTCGCCGCGGCGATTGTACCAAGACCAACGGGACGGCCGCCAAATTTTTCTATGAGGATAGTGAGCAGGTGTCTGTCGGGCTGGCCCAATCCAATCTCGTCTATCTCAAGGAGACGCAGTGCTTCTTTGACTGCGGTTTCGTCGAGTGAGGTTTTGCTCACTTGTGCAAAATCGCGTGCGCGTTTCAAAAAATAATTTGCGGTGCGCGGGGTGAAGCGGCTACGCATTGCTATCTCATGCCCCGCACCCTTTTCCAGGGGTACCCCTAGGATTTTGGACGAGCGGGTGACAATCTCCTCAATTTCCGCTTCAGTATAAAATTCAAGACGGAAGACCCCACCTGAGAAACGCGAGCGAAGCGGCGCGGAGAGGAGTGCAATGCGTGTTGTTGCGGCGATAAGTGTGAATGGCGGAAGCTCTAGTTGAATTGTTCGTGCCGACGGGCCTTTGCCGATGATGATGTCGAGGACACCGGACTCCATGGCGGGATAGAGCACCTCTTCGACCATTTTGTTCAAGCGATGGATTTCGTCAATAAAAAGAATGTCGCCGGGATTGAGGTTTGTGAGGATTGACGCGAGATCGCCAACTTTCTCTATTGCCGGGCCCGATGTGCTTTTCATCTGCGCTTTTGTTTCCTTTGCAATGAGATGTGCGAGTGTAGTCTTTCCAAGTCCTGGTGGCCCGTAAAAAAGAAGGTGTTCCGGCGGGTGTGAACGCTCCTTTGCCGCAGCAAGAAGAATTTCCAAGTTCTGTTTGATGTGGCTTTGTCCGATGTAATCATCCCAGCGCTCCGGTCGGAGCTTCTGGTCCAAAAACAACGCTTCTTTGTGCTGGAGAGTAATGTCGTCTGTGTCCGTCGATGGATTTTTTGTCATATTTTTTTATACCTGCACTACCTCAGTAGTCGAATTATACGTTACAAATAAAGAAAATAGTGTGAAAATCCTAAAATAGGGTTGACATAAAAATTGGTTGTGCTATGCTAGCTTCAGTATAGGAATTGGCGACACGTATCACTTCGAAAGCCAATTTACTCATCAGTATGCCACAGATAAGACTCTTCCCCAAAAGATGAGTGGGAACTTTCATAAATGGCGAACTTCTTTGTTGTGGGGCCAGAGCGACTCGGTCAACTTATATGAATAAGTCTTCCTTTCCGCCCTCCCCGCGCCGCGAATTTCCTCTATTTCTAAAAGTCCCACAAAGCCTATTGACAGAAGATAACATACGTGATATGGTGTGTCTGTAATGATCTTCGACAGTGCGTTGGTGGCTCAAGATTCATTCTTGAACATGTCACCCTTCAAATAATTAAGGCCCCACAGGCTTCCATGATGTATATCCGAGGACCCCCTGGTTGTCGCCCCGTGCGCACGTGCTGGAGGACACCTTAGG
>JAYSTI010000053.1:0-19159 GCA_043719805.1 Candidatus Lloydbacteria bacterium | reverse complement strand
ACCCCCGCCTCGCGTCCCGCTCGCTCCTTTTGGATTTCAAAAACCCTTGGCGAATTCTGGCGGAAACCCCTGTCGCGTCGCTTTGCGACGCTCCGAATTTTGACGAAAAAGCGAATTCTGAAACTTGGCTGCGGGACTAGGAATCGAACCTAGATTGACGGATTCAAAGTCCGCTGTCCTACCGTTAGACGATCCCGCAATAAAATAGAGCCTGCTTGGCTCCACAAATGAATAGTAACACTTTCGCTCTTAAAAACAATATGCGCAAAAACACCGCCCTCTTGGGGCGGTGCAGGTATCACTGAAACTCGGGAGGGTCAGGCGGCTCAGATGGGCCGCAGAGTTCCCAGTTTTCGGGCATGTCGGTAATGCCCGACTCAACAAACACTGCACCCTTCCAGACGCCATCGACAAGAAACATGTTCCTGAGTTGATATGGCGCCAAGTTCGGTCCATATTGCGCTCGACGAACGTCGTCATCGGTGATAGTGCTCGGATCCCTCGATGGATTGTGGCTTGCGAAATATCCGCGCAGCCATTTGGACAAATCGTGGACGACAGTAGTCCGCTGGACGTAAAAGGTCCCGGAGGCGACAGGCACGACGTGCCCGTACCGCTTCTTCGTGATGACGTTCCTGAGCGCGGCGTTCTTCGGCAGATTGTTGAAGTCCTTCGTCGAGTACCTCCTGTGTGGTTACTGTCTAAAAACACCATACTACGAAATACATGTTTCGCAAGTGAAAGACCCCGCGGCAAGCCGACAGGGCATCAAATGCGCCCGCTGACTCGCACTATCACGTGGCATAGCCACGTGGCATTTGACCTTCGCTACGTCGTCACTCGGTTGAAGAGCAAATGAGGACATTTGCTCTTCTCCCTCGTTAGACGTAGTAAAAAACAACACCGCCCGAAGGCGGTGTGCAAAACTTGGCGCTTAACGCCGGTTGTTCACTGTGGGATGGCGAGCTCCCAGCAGGCAGGGTCCTTGGCGACGATGCCATGGACGAGGATGACCTCACAAAGCTCATCATCCTTAGCAGTGACAACCCAGCGCGCGCCCTGGTATTCGGTGCAGATGAGCCTGTCGCCGATCTTCACCTTGGCATATTCGACACCGCTGTAGTGGCCATCCGGAAGTGGGCGGAGCCACGATGCGAAGTGTCGGACGCAGAGCGTGCGCTGCACGTAGGCGCGGTCGATTGCCCTGAAGATGACATCAAATGGAGCCTTGTCGTCTTTGCGAATGAGGACTGAGCCCTTACTTGTCAGACCAAACGATTTCATTGGCGTTCCTTGTTGAAGTAGACAAATTGGTCTGACGCGATTATAGCAGAACATCCCGATATCGTCAATATCAAAAAATACTCTATCTACTTCCCTTCTCCTGCGACTTTTACCAGCGCTAATTCTATCGGGAGTGTCGGCACGGTGCTGAATCCTATTTCGCGTGTAGCATCTAGAAAAGCGTAGAGAACGTGAGAATTGATTTTCTTCTCTGCTGAGTCCGCGAGTCCAAGCAGAAACACGAGGTCATCAGGGGTGAACTCGTCTTTGTAGTGCGCTTCGGCACTTTTATTGTAGCGAAGCATCAAAGTTGCGCGCATTTTTTCGAGGATGAGACGCAGGTAGACTTTCATGTCGACGTGTTCATTTTTTGCACTCTCTATCGCAGCAAGTCCGTCGGACACATCGCCCGACTCAATTGCCCCCAATACTCGGTTTACGAGGTCGTGCGTCGGCGCTCCCACAATGCGAGAGACCGTATCAACATCAAGCTCCCTGTCTTTCGATGCGACGAGCACTTTTTCGAGAACGGAAAGTGTGTCGCGGAATGAACCATCTCCAAACATCGCAATGATGTCGGCGGATGGGCCGTCGATAACAACGCCCTCTTTCTTTGCCGTATCGAGTACGTACTTTTTTAATTCATCAAGTGTGGGATTGCGAAATACAAATGATTGGCAACGTGAGATGATGGTGTCGGGAAGCTTGTCTCTGTCTGTGGTGGCTAATATAAATACCGCATGTGCGGGTGGTTCCTCCAGAGTTTTGAGGAGCGCATTGAACGCCTCCTTGGTGAGCATGTGCACCTCGTCGATGATATACACTTTGTAGGGAGAATCGAACGGCATTGAAAGTACTGACTCGCGGAGCTCGCGGATATCATCGATAGAGCGATTTGAGGCGCCATCCATCTCGTAGAGATCAGACGGCGTGCATCCAATGGCCGCAGCAAAGATGCGCGCAACGGTCGTTTTGCCCGTTCCGCGGCCTCCAGAAAAGAGGTACGCATGGGAGATAGTCTTGTCTTCTATCTCGCGTTCGAGCAAGGAAACTACCTCGCGCTGACCGAGCACGTCTTCAAACTTACCGGGTCTGTATTTCCTGTATAGTGCGAGCTCACTCATATGTTAAAACTATCGTTAGCAAACATCCGGACCATGCCCACCACGACAAAGCTCTCCTAATGCCTCATTCTTCGGGGGCTCGATCGCATCCTTGTGACAGCACTCTGCTGTGGCTTTGCCGCAGGGGCACTTTCCGTGTTCATCAAGAACTACTTTTTTACCGTCGGGGACGCAGACATCGGTGTCCTTCTTCACTTCCCCACTCGCACAGGCGCAATTGCCTCCGCAGCCGCTCATTATGCTTTTTTCTTCTTAGTAACAGCCTTCTTTGCGGGCACCTTCTTGGCGGCAGGCTTTTTTGCAGCAGCCTTCTTTACAGTCTTCACTACTTTCTTTACCGTTTTCACTACTGATTTTTTTACGGCACCCCCATTCTTCTTCATGGTGCGGGTAAGCTCACGTTCTACATTCTTCCAGTTCTTCTTCAGCTCCATGGCCGCACGATTGAGATCGGCAGCATTGACCGATTTCACGTTTCCATACGCCTTTGTCGCGTTGTCAACAATGACGGCATATGCCTTCTGATCGAGCTTCTTCATTTTCTTTGCAGCCTTCATCACGTCCGACTCAAGACTCCCAGCCCATTTCACTGCCTTCTTGCGATTTGCTCCTGCGTTCTTACTTCCATAAAAAAAATATCCTGCTCCTGCCGCAGCTGCTGCTGCGAGACCGAGACCGACTCCGAGTGCAACCTTCTTTGTGTTAACTTTTTTCATACGCTTAAAATAAATGAATAACTATTATTTGGAACCACCGGCGTCATGCTTGTGCTTGCCGCGAGTTTTTTTGTTTCGTGATGTAATACTAGCAAAGAAATCGCTGACATGCTTCATCTTCATTCCCTCCTCCCGCACCTTCTCACGAAGGATGGCAATATCACCCCGCACGTCGCTACTTTCTTCGCTGACATTTTTCATTACTTCATCGAAACTTTTGAGTATGCGTATTACATAGAAGAGCGCAATGATGAGCGCAATTCCACCTCCAACAACCACTGCGGTTGTCGCTACGAAGAAAACATCCATCTTGAAAAAATCATCCATACGATGACACTATTATATACCACATCGCCTTCGATGCAATGAAAAACTCCACTGTATGAGGGGCTGCTATTGTTTTCTACGGCGACCAGTCCAAGCAAAATGTATGCTGAAATAGCAGGGCAAAACCTTTAATGAACCTCGTTGGGCAACCCCCAAAGTGATGTGCATACCTGCACAAAGAATGCGCACGCATCTCCGTGCGTCAGCTCAGCGAGCGGCGTGGGTCAGAAAGTCGGCAACAATTTCCTCTATCTCACCCACGTCTTCCGCGTCCATGAGCTTGATGCGAAGCTCCTTTGCCCCGTCAAAACCGTTCACGTAAGCTTTGTAATGTTTTTTCATGACGGCAAAATTCTTGACGTCACCAAGGAGCTCCATAAAAAGTTTTGTGTGCTCTACCATCACGCGAAGCTTATCAGTAGTAAAAATTTCCGAGGAGGCACCATTCAAAGCCAAGGAGTCACGTCTTAAATTTTCAAATAGCCATGGATTTCCAAATATCGCGCGACCAAGCATAACACCATCGGCTCCGGTCTCTTCGGCTTTCTGTTTTGCGTCGGCAATATTTTTTACGTCACCGTTTCCGATGATGAGTGTGCCGGTCCCCTTTGCCATTTCCACCGCCTCCTGCACATGCTCCCACCTCGCAGGAACATCTGACATTTCTTTTCTTGTGCGTGCGTGCACAGTAATCGCTGCGGGCTTCGTCTCGAGTAATGCGGGAAGCCAGGTCTTCAGCTCGACGGTATTGTAGCCGACGCGCGTTTTGACAGAAACAGGAAGTAGAGGCGCACCTTCCTTTGTCGCGGCAATTATTTCTTGAGCAAGCTTCGGATACTTTATCAGACTTGCTCCTCCACCTTGTTTCTCGACATTTCTGTCAGGGCAACCCATGTTGATGTCGATGCCGTCGAAGCCGAGGTCAACGATGAGCTTCGCAACTTTAAAAAAATGATTGGGATTCGAACCAAATATCTGCGCAACGATAGGCCGTTCCGCTTCGGTATACATAAGGTCCTTCAAAAGCACCTCTCGTCCGGGAGACAGGAGACCATCCACGGCAACAAACTCCGTCCAGAGAACGTCCGGCTTTCCGTACTTCGTAATCATGCGTCGATAAGCAGCGTCCGTGACGTCTGCCATCGGCGCAAGGCAAAAAAATGGTTTAGGTAATTTGTCCCAGAATCCGTTTGACATTCTGGAACTATAGGTTATTTTGTGCTAAAACGTCAATCAAAAAAATTCTATGTCGTCGGCGGCGGTGGCGGTGGGATGCCGAGAAGCGCCTGATCGAGCGCCGAAAGAGGTTCCTCAACTATGGGCGTCAGTGAAAGTCGCGGAAAATCTTCGCGCTTGAACTCAAGTGTTGCGCCCTGCTCAAGCTTTCCCCCGATAATCTTCTCAGCGACTTTTTCCTCTATGACTTCCTGTATGGCACGCGTCATCGGCCTGGCCCCCATGTCGGGGTCAACTCCATCAAGCATGACCGCCTCGATGATGATGTCGTTGATAACAAGGTTGATGCTTTTTTCACGAAGCCTTTTTTGCAATTTTTTGAGCATCAGCTCAGCGATACGGCGGTAGTCAGGAACGGTGAGCGGATGGAACAGGATGATGCCGTCAAAACGATTGAAGAGTTCGGGCTTTAGTTTCCCCTCCGTAATGATGGTATCAATAATCTCTTTCTTCACGCCCTCAAGCTCCTTCCCCTCCTTCATTGCTTCACGTATCTGCGGTGCGCCGGCATTGGATGTTGCGATAAAGATGGTGTTGCGTGCGTTCACCTTTTTGCCTTGTGCATCATGATAAACACCTTCATCAAGGACCTGAAGGAAAAGATCGAGTACTTTCGGATTTGTCTTTTCAAACTCGTCGAGTAAGAGCACTCCGTAGGGTTGCTCTTTGAGCAATATCGTAAGTGCTCCCGGCGTGCCGTCCATCCCACCGATGAGACGCGTGAGACCGTCCTCCCCCTGATACTCGCTCATGTCCAGACGCGACATTGCATTCTCATTGCCGAAAAATACGGTTGCAAGCGCTTTTGCGGTCTCAGTCTTCCCCACTCCAGTCGGACCAAGAAAAAGAAATGTGCCGATTGGTCTTTCCATGTTGCGTACTCCCGCGCGAGAACGGCGCATGGCGTTTGCTATCACGGTAAGCGCCTCCTCCTGACCCACGACAAGCTTTTTCATCATTGTCTCCAGATTGAGCAAGCGATCACGCTCCTCTTCGCTGATGTTCCCGACAGGGATGCTCGTCTTTTCATGAATGAATTGAAGGACGTCCATCTTTTTCACGATGTGTCCGCCACGCGAGAGCATGCTTGGTGCAAGTTCTACCAAGAGGTCGATTGCTTTGTCCGGCATCACCCCCTCACTGAAATAATGTTCCGCACCACTAATGACTTCCGTGATTGCAGGATAGGTGAAGAAGATTGGATTACTCCGCTCGAGTCGCTCCGCAACCTCCTCAACGATTCGCACGAGAGAGGCCTCAGGGGGTTCCGTGAGCATGACCTTTTCGAATCGCTTCATAATCGCATTGTTTGGCTCGATGAACTGATGGAAACGCGAGTTATCGGCAGTGGCAATAACCTGAATGACGTTTCCCGCAAGATACGGGTCGAGTATGCCCACAACATCGGCGTCAATAGCGAGTGCGCCCTGAATGAATCCCGGAAGGTCATCAATGACGAGGATGATGTTTCCCGCCCTGACAGTGTCGTTCATGATGCGAATAAGCGATGTTTCCAGCTCCTGCTTCGTCTTCATTGTCGCAATGAAGGCACTTGCGTCAAACGACATCACTCGCTTGTGCTGTAGGGCGGGATTAATGTAACCATTCATAATGTCTCGTGCAAAATCCAATATCACGTCCATCTTTCCTGAACCTTCTTCGCCGACGAGTATCGCATTCGCTTCCTTTGAGCGTGCCATCACGATTTCAAGTTGCTTGATCTGCTCGCTTCCGTAAATGAAATTAAAGCTCGATCCGCCACCTATCGCCTCTTTCGAAAGGTCGCGGCTAAATCTTCCCAGGGCGTATGCAGCACCATAGGCGAATTCTGCACCAAATGCGGGTGACTGACCGAGCGACACCTTGCCCCAAAAACGCTGTTTTTGTTTTCTTTTTTTAATCTGCCGCTCAACCCACTCCGTCGCCCCCACAAGCTCACGGCTCCTGACGCCAAGCTCGAAAAGGAACTGATAAAAATCGGCATCGACTTCTGCTATTTTTTTCGAAAGTTCAAATAATGTGTACACCTCGCGAAGCTCAGACTCTTTCTCGGAAAAGTTGACGACCATCTTTCTGTCCTTGAGATACGCCGCCACGGTATCGCCGGATACACCGGCACGAAAAAGTATGAGTGAGCCATATCGCGACAGAGAAAAGGCCTTTAGCAGGTCTCCATGCGCAACGTGATAATATATCTCTGAAACTTCGAAATTGGGAATTTCATATGGTGTCTGCGCACCGACATGACCTCGCTCAAGCAACGCCTCGACGTAGTAATAATATGAATTTCCAAAAAAGCGGAGCATCATCAGCATCAGCCAAACTGAGAGGGCGAGAAAAAACACACCGTTACCAATTGGGCTTTTCGTATCAAGCGGGATGCGAGTTCCTCCAATAAAAGGAATTAGATTGGGGAGCGATGCGCTCGTCGGTATCACTACTTGGTCAACACCGGTAACGGCAACGGTCGTGCCAAATATCTGTTGGTACTCCGCAGGTATCGCGACACCGCTAAACAGCCGTGCCTGGAGTATTGGCGCGAGCAAAACCCCCGCGTAAACCAAAACAATGGTCCCAGTGAGAATAGATACCCAACTACGGATGCGCGGAGGCAAAACCGCATCGAGGATGATGGTTTTGTGATACCGCTGCGCCGGTTCCCTAAAGAAGTTGTCATTGAAACCAAGCATGCCTAGTAAAAGAAAGCCTGGATTCCAATAAAAAAGAAATGACCCACGAGGACGGGGAGAATCGTCCAAACAAGGATGACTGCAAGTCCGAGCAGTAGCACAAAAAGGAACCCGGCGAGGGCAATCGCGATGAGCGCAGATCGGACGATCGTGCCGACAAGGCGCATAATTATATTCACCGCCATGTTGCTGAAAAAATCCTCGGGGCTCACTAGTATGCTTACTTTGTTTTCCTGAAGCCTCTTAAATGGTGCGACCCAACTTTTTACGACATCGGGAAATGAAAAGACGTGATTGACGAACCATAAATAGTTCCACCAGATGTGCAGAATATCCAAGTAGGCCAGTGAGTAATGCCAAACCAAATAATCTCTCGTGAGAGCAAAAATGGGCATAAGACAAGTATAACACGAACAACTCTTCAAAGAGTCAACGCTGTCCACAAAAACTACATTAAATACTGCGTCGCCCGGCTATGGGAGACGTGACCAAGGACTCATGAGAATTCTCTCACTTATAAAAGATCTTATTCCCAAAACGGAGATCGATGGAACTCACGGTCGTTGTTCCTTTCTTCGTGCGGGATATTTCTTCTACGGCAAGACTGAGATTCGCAACGCTCTCCTTCGGGTCTTTGTCTGATGACCATAAAAATACCCAGGGTTTGCCGCTTTTAAAAGCATAATCATGCTCATCAATTTGTTCTACTTCAAGCACAAATATCTCCATCTTCTCGAGCTCCAGTATCAGAGCATGGACCTTAGCGAGTTCGTCTTTCGGAAGCATGAAAAGCCCGATGGGGCTTCCCTGCTCACCTGCCCCAGCAATGTTGGTGCGATAAATATCGTATGGGTATCCGGAATAATCCGGCGAGTCAGAAAATATGTATCCATCGTCATCGGCGAGATAGCACATTCGGCTCTCGCTTGTCGTCGCTTCAGCCGACACCTCATCGCTCGTACACCAGAGATGTTTTGACTGATACTCGGTGACGCTGACTGCCAGTGTCTTTTTACCAACCACATTAAGGTCTATCGCCTTGATGTTCGAGTCCAGAGAACGTAACGCAAGCGACAAATTGTCCTTTGGGTAAAGGAAACGATTGTTCCGATCTATCTTCCAGAGAATTGTTTCCGAGAGAAAATTATTCGCAATATTTTTCACAGACTCAACGTTTGTTGCATGTGCACCGGATACCTGGACGGCGGTAATGCGAATCGCCTCTCTTTGCGTGGACCAGCTGATGATGATAAAAAGTAAATATGCGACTAAAACACTTTGGTATATGCGCTCAAACGCGCGATCGATACTACGCATCCGCGCTCGTTCTGATTTCAGTGTTTTGCGGTGCAGGAAGGGCATGTTCTCAGTTTAGGCCCCGATGACGCTTTTGCCCATGAATTGCTGCAATGCCTCCGGGACACGGATGGTGCCGTCGGCCTGCTGGTAGTTCTCTACGATAGACACGAGGATGCGAGGAAATGCGATTGCGGTGTTGTTCAAGGAATGGGCGAATCGTAATTTTCCGCCGTCGTCGCGATAGCGAATATTGAGACGACGGGTCTGAAAATCGTGGAAATATGATGATGAATGAGTTTCGCGATATTTCTCCTCTTTCGGAACCCAAACCTCAATATCGTATTTCTTCACTTGCCCAAGACCGAGATCACCCCCGCAATTTATCACCGTGTGATATGGCAGCCCGAGCAACTCCAAAAACTCCTCCGAATTGCGCGTGAGCGACTCGTGTAGCTCTACGCTCAACTCATGGCTTCCTTCACAAAGAATGACCTGCTCCCATTTGAAAAATTCATGCACGCGAATCAGCCCTTTCACATCCTTGCTGTGTGACCCCGCCTCTCGGCGAAAGCACGGTGAATATGAAAGAAACTTTATCGGGAACTTCGCCTTGTCGATCGTCTCATCCATGTAGTAGCCCATAGTGGCAACCTCCGCCGTGCCCGCCAAAAAATCTCCATCTTGCGTCTTGTAAAGATCGTCTTCACCCTGCGGTAAATATCCCGTACCCAAGAACGTCTCGCGTCTCACCATCGAGGGCGCCATCATAGGAGCAAATCCTTTCTCCATAAAATGCTTCAATGCGAGTTGCGATATCGCGTTGGCGAGCATAACGCCGTCATTTTTCAAAAAATATCCTCGAAATCCGGCGACTTTTGTGCCGCGTTCAAAGTCGACCATGTCGTGTTTCTCCATGAGATCGATGTGGCTTTGTGCAGGAAAAGAAAATACCGTCGGCTCACCCCAGCGTTTCACTTCCTGATTCTGCTCGTCACTCTCTCCTTCCGGTACGGTGATGTCGGGAACATTCGGCACCTTTAGCATTTCTATGCGCCACGCCTCCATCACGGTCTTCAGTTCATTCTCTTTGCTTGCAAGCTTATCCTTGAAGAGCTTCATCTCGTCGATCATTGCCTGACGCTCCACCTGGTCGGTCGCCCGAGCTATCATGTCGGTATATGAATTTTGTTCCGCACGCATCGCTTCGACTTCTGTAAGGAGGCCCGAACGAATCGATTCAAGGTGGAGTAATTCGTGCACATTAAAATCAATATGTTTCTTGCGCGCAGCTTCTTTGATAAGGTCCGGGTTTTCCCTGATGAATTTTATATCGAGCATGTTGACATCATAGCAAAAATGAATGAAAAAAAGAAAAAAATGAAGTAGACAACTGAAAAGTGGCCTGTCAACTTTCCTGCGTGGGTGAGGCTTGGTCTAATAGGGTAACTTATGGGATACGACATACGACAACTTTCTGAAGATGAATTTCCTCCTCAACTTCTTGAGATTCCACAACCTCCGAAAGAATTATGGGTTGCAGGAAACCTCCCTACGCCCGATACCGTACTCCTCACAGTGGTTGGTGCGCGCAAGCATACGTCGTACGGGCGAGAGGCTTGCGAAGAACTCATCGCAGGGCTCGCGGGGTACGACATCACCATTGTCTCTGGGCTCGCCTTGGGAATTGATGCTATCGCACACGAGGCGGCAATTCGCGCGGGACTTGTGACCGTCGCTGTCCCTGGGTCGGGACTCGACCCACGCGTACTTTACCCGCGCGCAAACTTTCAGCTCGCAGAAAGAATACTCGAATCCGGAGGCGGACTGCTTTCTGAATATTCCCCGGATACTCCGCCCGCACCATGGACATTCCCACAGCGCAACCGCATCATGGCCGGCCTTGCACGCGCCACACTCCTCATTGAGGCAGAGGAGAGGTCAGGCACGCTTATCACCGCGCGACTTGCCGTTGAGTACAGCCGAGATCTTCTCATTGTGCCGGGAAGCATCTTCTCCCCGCTTTCAAAAGGAACGAATCAATTCCTCGCAATGGGAGGCGCACCGGTCACGTCGAGCGCCGACCTACTTCTCGCACTTGGATTTGAGATGGAGGACATGGCGGAAAAAGTGCAGATTGACCTTTCGCTGTTTCCACCCGAAGAGCGGACGGTGCTCGAGCTATTATCGGAGCCATTGGGGCGTGAGCATCTCATCGGCCAATTGGGCATCAGCGCAAGCGAAGCAAACGTGCTCCTGATGAGACTCGAAATTGCTGGCCATATCTCGGACACTCCGGCAGGAATTCGGAGGACCTATATATAATAGAGCATTCGTATTGACGCCTCGAAGCCTCGGTGCTAGTTTTAGCGAGGTTTCATCTGTTCACTGGAGATATCAATGCGTAAGTTTACGAACGACCAAAGGCAGTCATTCTGCATTCTCGCCGCCATCTGCGCTGTTGTTGGTGGCATGCTGCTTTCATTCTCTTCGGGTGCAAAGGCTGCGCCGGAGTCGAACTGGCCGCAAGGTTGTCTTGTTTCACAGGGAGACAGCGGGTTTTCAGCCCGATACCTTGACCCCAAAACACTCGAGCCAATTGAGACGGTGCGCGTACCCACGACGGGCGAACCAAGCGTCGAGCGTAGCAGAAACGCACAGGGAAAAGGCATCGTGAGAAAGCATTGCGAAGCCATGGTGCGGGAAGTACTCGGCGGGTCGCGTGCGAAACAACTTTTGCGTTTGGCGGACTGAACGCAATCAACTGAAAAGCAACATCATTGTTGCTTTTTTTATACAAATTTCTTCCACACAATCTTTCAAATTTTGAGGAAATACAAGGCGACAAAGAAGCGGTGTTCGAACGGGCGTACTCACGGTACGCACTTGGAACTCGCGACTGAAGTCAACGAAGTAATTCACAAAATTTGAAAGATTGGATTTGCAAAAAAAAATTGTGCATGTTACTTATAGATTCAACATGTCAGTTGCAATGAACAAAAAAACATTAGTCATCGTTGAATCCCCTACCAAGATTAAAAAACTTGAGGCGTATCTTGGCGATGAATATATTGTCCTTGCATCTGTGGGGCATATTCGCGACCTCCCAAAGTCCAACAAAGTTGCCATCGATATCGAAGGCGGGTTTGTGCCGCACTATGAAGTCGTACCCGGAAAAGACAAGGTCGTGAAGGAGCTCAAGGCCGCCGCGAGCGTCGTCAAAGAAGTACTCCTCGCAACCGACCCCGACCGTGAAGGTGAGGCTATTGCGTGGCACATTGTCGAAGTGCTTGGTCTCAAAAAGGCGAAGCGTATCGTATTTCACGAAATCACCGAAGCTGCGATAAAGGAGGCAGTAAAGCACCCGCGTCCCGTCGATGAAAATCTCCGCCAGGCTCAAGAGGCACGACGCATTCTCGACCGCCTCGTGGGATATGACCTTTCCGGACTCATTTGGAAGAAAGTACGATACGGGCTCTCTGCCGGTCGCGTACAATCCCCTGCTCTCCGTATCATCATGGAGCGCGAGCGAGAAATTCGTGCGTTTATTCCGGAAACTTTCTGGAGGCTTTCTGTAGAAGTGACGACGGCAAAAAAGGAGCCCATCACGCTTATGTGCAGCGAGGAACCCCGCGACAAGACGCTCGTGGACCGCATACTCGTGGAAGGAAAATCGCACGACTGGCACGTCATTGATGTGAAGGAGACGCAAGTTGCACGCCAGCCGAAAGCCCCATTCACCACATCGACACTTCAGCAGTCTGCATCTACCCGACTCGGACTCTCCCCTTCGCGCACAATGCAAATCGCGCAGAAGCTCTACGAGGCCGGACTCATCAGCTATATGCGTACAGATAGCACAAACCTTTCACAAGAAGCACAGGGCCAAATTCTCGCCATGATTGAGAAGACGTACGGCAAGGAAAAAGCGATGGCGCGAACATATAAGACGAAAAGCAAGAACGCTCAAGAGGCACATGAAGCGATCCGCCCCACGACGGCATCAAAAAGGAAGGCCGGATTAACAGAGGAGCAACAGGGTCTTTATGCGTTGATATGGGAACGCGCGATTGCCTCACAAATGATTGACGCCACCACACTCCGGACAAAAATAGTGGCAAACATTAAAGGAGCAAAGCAGCCCATTCCCGATTTTCACGCCAATGGTTCACGCATTATCGCAAAGGGATGGCTCGAGGCAGACCCTGATGCAGGAGGTGAGGAGGTAACGCTCCCCAAGGTATCTGCGGGAGACAAGCTAATATTGAAGGAACTTGATGCGCTGGAGAAACAAACCGAACCTCTTCCCCGCTACACCGAAGCCGGACTCATCAAGGAGCTCGACAAGCGCGATATCGGTCGCCCTTCGACATACGCTTCTATCCTCCGCACCATTACCACAAGAGGTTATGTGAACAAGGAAGGCAAAACGCTCATACCGACGGATACCGGAGACGTCGTCAGCTCATTCCTTGAAAAACACTTCGCCAACTACATCAGTGATACGTTCACTGCAGAAATAGAGCAGAAACTCGATGATATAGCTCTAGGAAAACGAAAATATGCCAAAACACTGAAAGAATTTTATGATCCATTCAAAAAAGACGTGAAAGCAAAAGACAAAATTGAGAAGATAACGAACCTCGGAGATGCCCCAATGGGATTGCTCTGCCCGAAGTGTAACGGCAACATGATAGTCAAACTCGGCAAGAACGGAAAATTCCTTTCGTGTGCGAAGTTTCCCGAGTGTGACGGCTTACGCGGCATTGATGGTGCAGAGATCGAAGGGCCGAGACTCACTGGTGAGAAGTGCCCTGACTGCGGCAAAGGTGACCTCATCGAGCGCGAAGGAAAATTCGGCAGATTCATCGCGTGCGCCAACTACCCGAAGTGCAAATACATCAAGAAGGATGCGAACCTAAACCCACTCGTCTCAAGCGGAGTGAAATGCAACATCTGCAACGAGGGTGACATGGTGGAGCGTAAGGGTCGCTTCGGAATATTCTGGTCGTGTGCGAACTACCCGAAATGCAAACACGCCATCAAGGCGAAGCCAACCGGAGCACTCTGCCCTATGTGCCAAGCACTCATGATGGAAGGTACGAAGACCATACCTGAACGTTGCTCAAAAAAGGAGTGTCCAAACCATAACCCCCATAAGTTAAACAAATTAAAATAAACTAAAAACACCCGCTCGATAATGCGGGTGTTTTGTAGGTCGAGATTCGTTCTTCTGTGAGTTGCGCAAATTTCAATTTTCGTTATAATAGCAATTATGGATCATGTCAAGACAGTACTGGAAATCACCGAAGCGATGCGGAGCAATGAACCACGGCATATTGAACTCGTGAAGCGGGCATACAGCTTTGCCGAACACGCCCACCACGGACAGAAGCGCTATTCGGGAGATCCGTACTTCCTCCATGTTGCAGCCGTAGGACATACACTTGCGGAAATGGGCATGGATGCGACGACCATCGCAGCAGGGCTCCTGCATGACGTTGTAGAGGATGCGGCGGTGTCAGAGGACGACATTGAAAAAGAATTTGGGAAAGAGATTCGATTCCTCGTTGACGGTGTTACAAAACTTGGAAAACTAAAATACCATGGCGTCGAGCGGCACGTGGAAAGCTTGCGTAAGCTTTTTGTGTCGACCGCAAAAGACTTACGCGTCATCATCATCAAGCTTGCAGATCGACTGCATAATGTGAGCACCCTCAAACACATACCAAAAGCAAAACAACACCGCATCGCTCTTGAGACACTTGAGATATACGCACCAATTGCCAATCGTCTTTCAATCGGCAAAATCAAAGGACAACTCGAGGACTACTCATTCCCATTTGCGTACCCGGAAAAATATGAGGAACTCCAGAAACTACTCAGAGAAAGAAACAAGGAAAATGAGAAACGGCTCGAAAAAACATATCGTGATATTCAAGTTGAGCTTGCAAAAGGCGGTATCTTGAATGTGCACGGCGAATATCGTATCAAGCGCATGTACAGTTTGTATAAAAAACTTGCAGAACACGGCATGGACCTAAGCAAGATTTATGACCTCTCGGCGATTCGCATTGTCGTGCCGACACTTGCAGACTGCTATCGCGCGCTAGGCATTGTTCATAGCGTATGGCGACCCCTTCCCGGCCGCATCAAAGACTATATTGCATTCCCAAAACCAAACGGATATCAGTCACTGCACACCACGGTATTTACCGGGGACGGTGGCATCGTAGAAGTACAGTTTCGTACAGAGGAAATGGACCGAGATGCAGCACTCGGCATCGCTGCACATTTCGCATACAAGGAAGGTCGCCCAAGCGACATGGGCAGTAAACTCCCCCATAAACTCGACTGGGTAAAGCAGGTTTCCCTCTTGCAACAAAACATTTCCGCAACAGGCGAGTATCTGGAAAATCTCAAGGTGGATTTTTTTGGAGATCGCATTTTTCTTTTCACACCGAAGGGCGACGTTGTCGACCTCCCACAAGACTCGAGTCCTATAGACTTCGCATATGCAATTCACTCAGATATCGGTGAGCATGTTTCCGGAGCAAAGATTAACGGTAGGTTTCTTTCACTCGACACAAAATTACACAACGGAGATATCGTTGAGGTCATCACCAAGAAAAACGCGAAGCCATCAATCAAGTGGGTCGAGTATGCAAAAACCACATTCGCGAAGCGTTGTATTCGTTCATTTCTGCAAAAGGAGGAGGAGAAGCGGCGACGGTAGTCTCCTATATCGCAAAGTTGCTCACAGAGTAGAGTGAGTCGTCTTCGGATCCCTTGCTCTTTTTTGCGTCGTCAACAGCGGGTTGTGTCGCCTCGAGGTCCTCACCTTCTGCATTAAGGTCCTCGTCAGTTGTGTCGTTACTAAAACGATGGAACGAATCAACTACGTCATTTATCTCGGCGGAAAGTTCCTCCGGGTTTTCCGGAGTCATCTCGGACGGAGTGGGCGGTGCATCGTGCTCTGTGAGGTCTCTATGCACAGCGAGAATCGGCGTACTGGCCTCGATGGCGGCTATCGCGCTGTTCTTATCGGCGGCACGAGTCTCTACCCTGCGTAGCATCGCGAGTTGCTCAGAAAAATGTACCTTGTCGAGTAGCGCACGAAGGTCGTCGCTTGAGAAAAAGTCGATGACGAGTTTTCCTCCTCCTACCTGCCTGCGCTCGATAGAAACGCGTGTTCCCAATGTCTCGGCAAGTTCTTTTTCGATGAGTTCCATTTCAGGATCTCTCGGGAGCTTACTGCGAACGCGCTCTTTTGCGATGTGGCGCGCGATCTGCTCTGCCTCTCTCACCGTAAGCTTCTTAAAAAGAATTTCCTTGTACAACGTCGCCTGCTCCTCCTTTCGGTCAGTAAGCATCATTAGCGGGCGTGCATGACCCTCAGTGATACGCCCGATGGCAAGTGCATCGAGAATCTCTTTGGGAAGTACGAGCAGGCGCAGTGTATTGGAAACATACTCGCGGCTCTTCCCTACTTTCTTTGCAATCTCGGTGTGCTTAAGGCTAAATTCCTGTGCAAGTCTGGCAAATGAAATTGCGCGGTCAACGGGATTCAAGTCCTCGCGTTGCAGATTCTCGATGATAGCAAGTTCGAGCTTGAGACGCGGGTCAGTGACTTCCTGAATGATGACGGGCACGCGGGCGATACCTGCGAGTCGTGATGCGCGCAAACGGCGCTCTCCCGCGATGAGCTCGTATTCGACGACCATTCCTCCTTCGGGCAATTCCACTTCGTTTCTGGTCACCACAAGGGGCTGGAGCACGCCATACTGCCGAATAGAGTCTGCGAGGTCACGTAGGTGCGCCTCGTCGAACTCTTTGCGAGGCTGGTAGGGATTGGGCTTGATTTTCTCAACCTCTACCCAAAAGATGGCGTTGTTCAAAAATTCTGTCATGGGCACATTCTAACATAGAACTTCTTATCAGTAGTCTGTGTACAAAGTGTTGATGAGTTTCAACTTTCATACAAAAAACAGGGCCATAGCCCTGTTTGAAAAATGTCACTTCCTGCAGATGAATCGCCACAATCTGAATAGCGATGCGGCAATAAAAAGGAATGCTGGGGGAAGGAAAATGCCTGCGAGGTACGTGAGAATCGTAAGCATGGTGAGACCCCAAAGCCCCATACCTGGCCCGACGAACGTAAAGCCGAAGAGCGTAAACAAGAACGGTATGCCCGAGATGAGCATCACGAAAGCAAAGCCGATCAGCCAAACGTTTCGTCTTGAAAGGGTAATCCACCCAAGCAAGTGAGAGATGGAAAGCATAAGGGCAATGATGAAAATGCCGGTCATCGGTGAAACCATTTGGTCGCCTCAATTTGCTAAGTCTCAAATGAGCATATCACCTGACCCCGCTTATGCAAGAATTGCGATCCATTTGATTCTCATTCGCCTTTCGGCTACACTATCCCACATAGCCAGCCGGAGTGGCGGAATGGTAGACGCGTGAGGTGCTGAATTCGTGAAGCGTGGCTTCACGAGCACCGCAAGGTCGGAGCCATGTCGAGGCTTTGCGAGGCGGCGAGAGGGGGCCGCAAGAACTTATGAGCGAGGCGAATTAGTTACTTGAGGCCGACGTAGTCGTGCGCAATGTAAGCAGAAGCGAGAGTTGGTATAATATAAACCAAGTTCGAATTGCCGGAGTGGCGGAATGGTAGACGCGCACGACTCAAAATCGTGTTTCGAAAGAAGTGAGGGTTCAAGTCCCTCCTCCGGCACAAACAGAGACATCGCGGAAATGGGTCGGAGGAAAGTCGTATCGCAAGGCGATACGGCGACAATCCGAAATCCGTTCGCCCTTTGCAGCAAGGGCGAAATCCCATAAATCCCCCCAGTGTATGGAAACTGATTTTCCTGAAATTGTGGGGTTAGAGCCGATCGACTGAAAAAACTTCTTCCACTCCTCGTGATTGGAAGTTTTTTCTAATTCAGTGGCTCTCTGCAATGATGCGACGAAATTCCGCAAGGGTTCGATCCAATTTTTCTGTTGTCCAAAATTTGCCTGAATATTTAATAGGGATTCGTGCAAGCTCGCTTTTTCACGCATGAGGAGGTCTTTACGCACAAGGTACGTCTCGCGCGGAATATCACCATCAAGAAAAACGGTAACGAGCTTTTCCAGTTTTTCGTCGTTTGCACGAATCTTTGCTTTCAAATTTTGAGCAACACTTCCTTTGTCTGCAATTGCTTCCTGCTCCCAAGCAGTAATCTGCTTTTCCATTTCGGCAATTTCGGACAAAGGAAGCGACACTGATTGAAGCAGTGCATGCAACTGTGTGGCGAGTGTTTCTTCTCGGATGTATGGCTGTGCGCACACACCACCTTTCTTGGTACAGCGATAATAGGTATAGCGCGTACCCCATCTGTTGGTCGCATACTGCGCCGTGATCGCACAGCCGCACTCGCCACACGTTGCAAATCCCGTAAACGCGAAAGGAAGTGCAAGCTTCGACTTTCTCGGCTTCTTGCGCGAAGTGAGCACTTTCTGCACTGCTTCAAACAGTGTCGGGGAAAGAATTGGCTCAAAGTTTCCGTGGTGCCATTCACCAATATGTTTGATGAATCCTATATACGCACGATTAGAGAGCATCTTCACCACGGAAACTTTGGCAAGTGGCGTTCCTCCTTTGGACACCAAGCCCCGCTCCGCCATGAATTGCGAAAGGGATACTAATGTATGTGTCCCAGTGGCGTACTCCTCAAATGTCATTTTAATCACACGCGACTTCGGCACATCAGGCTCAATGTTGCGGGTCTTGTGATTATTCACATAACCCATCGGAGCCAAGCACAACCACTCTCCCTTTCGCAATTTCTGGCGGATTCCGCGCTTCACATTTTCCACGAGGTTGTCAGAAAAATACTTGCTCTGTCCGAACGCCACTTGCAACATAAATTTCCCTTGCGGAGTGGGCTCAAACCAAAACTGCGGGAAGCGCAAAGAGGCAATTCTGTTGATATCCACCAAGTATATGATTTTCCCACCATCAACAGAATTGCGGGCGAGACGATCAGGGTGCCATGACAAAATACCCAAACTTTCCCTTGAGGTTTCGATATACGCCATCATTTTCGCAAACTCGTCTCGCCCTGGGGTCTTTGCGCTTTTGGACTCGGTATAGACCTTCACGATCTCGATCTGCTCTCTCTGTGCGTACTCCTTCAACTCGAACAACTGCGCGTCTATCGACATCACTTGCTTATCATCTTCCTCGGTACTCTTGCGCGCATAGAGTACGCATTTGGATTTGGTATTTTGCATTTGCATACACTGGGGGGATTTATGGGATTTTTGGGCGAACGGATTTCGGATTGTCGCCGTATCGCCTTGCGATACGACTTTCCTCCGACCCATTTCCGCGATGTCTCTGTTTGTGCTCTTATTCTACTCTTTGCGCGAACCTTTTTCGAGGGAAAGGAAAGCTAATCTCAGGCACCCCCGCTCGCTTCGCTCGTCGCCCCACGGCATC
>JAYSTI010000052.1:0-2526 GCA_043719805.1 Candidatus Lloydbacteria bacterium | reverse complement strand
CAGCATCTTGCGCCGCCGCATAGTTGAGAGTAAGTGACGTACCTCCATTATTCGAATTCGTATTAGGAATTAATGGAAGTACTGCAAACACCATGAGTGCTGCCATTGCCACAGCAAAAAAACGTAACAATATTTTGTTTTCTGGTAAAAATTTAGCGATGGAATTCATATCAATAATTTTATATTTAACCTCCTTCATACTTCTAAATACTCTCACCTACACCCTTTATCTTGTACGCGAGAATATTGAAAGAATGAAAATCATTCTAAAAAAGAAAGGTAGCGAGCGCACGTGTGCGCTCGCTACTCGATCAATGTGTCATGAGCTCTCCCGAGCTGATGAAAAAGAACTAGCGCTCTATGGCCACAACGTTGAAGTTGAAACCGCAGCTGACATCTTTGTACTCCCGATGAGCGACGTGCAGGCCAGTCTCCAAAGGTGACTCAAGTGAATTCCTCACGGAACTCAAGAACGTAACCCGCAGCACACTTCCTTCCACAAACGAGAGTGGCATCGGGATGCGCTGTACCCCTCCATGTACCGTGCCGTTCCACACCGGAATTTTGGTTCCGTTATGGTCGACCCACACTTCTGCGATATGAGTTGACGAAGCCCGTTTCAGGGTGCCAACTTTCTCCATATCGAGGAATTGTTTCCAGTACGTGCGCGAGATTCGGCTCGGCTTGAATTGACTATTCGTCTCCCGACGTGTCTCTTCAATCATTGAACGTACACCCGACACATCCAATGCACCTTTATCCCAAATGTTGATACGGAGATACTTCCCCTCCACACAACCCTGGAACGCCGGTACGGGTGCTTGTGCTGCCAGGGGTGGTGGTGTGTACACCGGCGCGGGTTTTGCAGCAACGACCAGAGCAGGCTTCGGTGGCGGTGCCACTGGACCCTTCACTTGACCAAGTGGACTGTTAGAACAATCCCCCGCCAAGATTAGGTTGCCTGTGTTGGCGTCATACCAACCCCGTTCGCCCATCCGTGCTTCACGCGCGTACCCTTTTTTCACGTCGAGTTCGGTCTTCTTCTGACCTGAAGTCGATCGGGTCTCGACCACTCGTGACATGGTGATGCTACCTTGCGGCATATCGCCTTCCACAAGAGAATCGAGATACACGGGCAGAGCTTCCACTCCGTCCAAGGTTCCTCCAGCCATCGTGATGGCCAAAAGGAATCCCTTCGGCGAAATGTTCGCACCGCGCACGTCACCGTTTCCGGAGGAGTCTCTTTTCAGTGACTCCCGAATTCGGGCGGCAAGCATCTTCGGGTTATCGATTTCGCCTTTTCGCGCCATCGGCAGGTATGCTGTCGAGGCACTCGATACGACTTTCTTTTCCTTCAGCTTCACAGCCTGAGGAGGATCCCTCTTGACTTCAACTTTTGCAACGGAGTCTTTCGACTTCACCGTCGTTGTGACCGTGGTCGGCACCGAAGGTGCCGACTGAACCGTCGTAGTCGAAGTCGAGGTGGTTTTCACCACCGGGACAGGCGCCGTCACGGCGGGTGTCTTTTTAACTTCCGTCACAACCATTGAAGGCCCTGCACCGACGAGTCCGCCAGGCGGCATCACATCGTCAGTCGCTCCAGTGGTTGTTGTGACATCCACCGTCGTTGTGCCAGCAGTTACCTTCTCAGATATCGTCACTTTCCCCGAGCTCACGGCCGCGTTCGGCTTATCTGATTGCAACCAGCTCTGAATCCTTGGTGCCTTGTAAATCAACAGACCAATGATGATCAAAAACAAGATCACTCCAGCACCGTAAAAGATCGGCACTTTGTGATCTTTCCACACAATGGTGGAACTAGCGGGCCCGGGAGTGCCATAAGTTTCTTTCACTGTCTCCTCCTTTTCAACAAGGTGTTCTGTAGTGGTACTTGCTGAGATGTCACTCACACTTTCAGCATTTTTGGTGCCAAGAGTATTTGCAACATTTGCAGTCACCGCTTCGTGAATGGCTCTCATCTTAACGGTATCAGGGTCCAATGACCGCTCGACATCTTGCTTCAGATTATCACTCAACCGTTTTTGCCGGTCTTTAAAGGCTTGTGCTTCCACAGCCCTTTCTTCAGGGGTTTTGTTCATTGCCTCCGCAAGTTTGGGAAGCTCCGGTTTACCCCCATTGCCATTCCCATTACCGTTTGCATTTCCATGGTGAATGGATGTAAGCGGGACTGCAAGCGACTTCTTGTCGCTTGTGGTTTCATCCGAAGAAGTCTCTGTTCTCACAATGACTTTCTTCGTCTTCGCTGTCTTCTTCGGGGCCCCTGACAGGCCTTTTGGATCGGTCATGGGACCTCCTTATGTGGGTTGATCGGTTGGTCTAAAATCAAAGAACTTATCATCCATTACTTTCAGTTTCCTAAATTAATAGGCAAACGGATTGCGGATGACTTACTGAGCAGCGTACATTTAAGACGCTTCTGCACAAGAAGCCAACAACAATGCATATGGGGTAATACAAAAACTACTTGTATATACTCTATAAACCAACGAACAGGTGAAGTGGGAG
>JAYSTI010000051.1:0-123545 GCA_043719805.1 Candidatus Lloydbacteria bacterium | reverse complement strand
TGCAAATGCAGATGCTCAATTCATTGAAGCCGTGGGAGCTACCGCACCCACCGGCGCTTCTTCCGGATTCCCCCCCTCAGACAATTCAGAATTTGGCGCAGCGCGCTTTTGGCGCTGTTCTACCCTTTTGTGCAACCAACAAAAGGCCTAATTTGGAATTAAAAATTGAGTTGCTACGTATCCACTTTTGCTTCCACCAACTGTGTCATAAACTACTTTGTACCACGCGAACCCGTCGACAATACCTCCGCTCTCAGGGTTGCGAACAGGTGTCCCGGTCGGCAAACGGTCGATGATTGTTGAACTCGTGCCGGGCGTAGAGCGCACATTGAGATTGTTTGTTCCGGTATTAGTTTTAAGCGGGTACGCGGTCGGCGCGTTCTGTATCTGTGCTACCCCACCGCCAGTGCTCACAATCGCCGTGGGTGACGTTGGAGGGGGCGTGTATGGTCTAGGAATGCCCACCGGCGCAAGCGTAGGCGCGGGGATGGGGCTTGGAGTGAAGCTACCCTGCGCCGGCGTTTGAGCCGGTGATGAAATTGTGACGGGGGTATGCGAAACAAGCCCGGTGATGTTCTCCACATTGCTTGTGAAAATTGAGGGCGTAATGGAAGCAGACACCTGCGCGAGCTGTGCAGGCGTAGGTGTGTAATCGGTGCTATTAACTTGCCCCATGTTCTCTTTCAGTATGGTGATTTTGCGTCCGTTTAAATCAACAAGCCAAACGTGAATGACTGCAAACTTTTTATAAATAAGTTTCGTGCGTGGCGTGCCGTCCTTATTATGCCCCGTCACAATTCGCACTGATTCGCCTTTGAGAGGGAAGCCCCCTGCTGTTTTAAATGTGCTCACGATCGCAATCTCGTAATTGAATTTCGCGGGAAGTGTGAGAATAAAATTCGCAAGGGTCTGTGATGCGGTTTCCATTAAATCATCGTTGCTTGTGATGTACCCGTCACCCACACTCTCGAATTGCTTCGGCGCACCGAGCACGCCACTTTTTACGACACCTGTGAAAATTTGCGTTTTCACAGGCTGTTGGCCAGCCGGCGGTGTGCTTGTGCCCGATGCTGGGGTGTATGTTACGGGCGAACTCGTTGTGCTTCCGGATTTGCGAATATAATATTTCTCAACAATCGCCTGTATCGCTTTTGGCCCTGTACTCTCTCCGGTCTTCAGTTGTTGGCCATATGCCCACGTAAGAAGCATGTTTAAATTTTCCTCGGAATATAGTTGTGTCTGTTGCGCCTGTTGGCTCGAAATACCAACAACGCCGGAGGACACAAGTGCTTTTGCATATGCATCGAATTCAGGGCGAGTGAAGCCTGCTGGCGGGGCGTTCTCTGCGCTGACTGATTTTGCATCTATGCCAAAAATGGCATTTATCGTGTCGTAAAATAAACTGGTCTTGAAGAAATACCAATCGCCCATCTGCTGAAAAAGCATCATGATCATGAGTATCTTTGTCCCTGGGATTTTTGTGATGTACGACCACATCTTTTTCCCTGCTGTTGCTTTGGAGGTTGGGGCACGGTCGATTTGTGACATCTTTGCCATGATTTCAGGTGTGAGCGTACGCTTTGCCGAACTGATACTTTTGATACCTAGATAGTCTGCACCTTTTACGCCAATTTTCGTTACTAATGCACCAGTGCCGACACCAAGGAGTGCAGCGATATCTATTATTTTATTCGCTACAACAATCCTTGCATCATCTTCAGGAATGCCGTAGTGTTCAGCTACAGCACCGACCATTGCTTTGAGTAGTTCTGCAATGAGGTTGGCGATAATCAAGGTGGGAATGATGGTCATTGTCCACATGACGAACGGGCGTAAGAGAGTTAAAAGTAATAGTGGCATATATGTCTATGAAAAAAGTAATGTTTGTGGGGTTAATGTTGAGCCTAGCATCGTACGCTCTCTGGTCTTTCGGGTGGTTAGGCACAATCGGTGATTCTGATATTGAAGCGAAGCTCTACAGTATTCGGACACAAGAAGCGATGATGATGGTGTTGTTGTCATATATAGCGTGGCGAGTCACTCCCGAGGCTAAGCAATCTTAATTAGCACCCTATTCTCCTCTGCTAAAAATTCCATATCAGGGCGTAGCTCGTCCGTGATGATCATCGCCTGCAATACTTGCTTCGGTGCATATTCACGCTTAAAGAGCGTTTTGTATGCACTCACTTGCCCTAGTGCGGTCGCACTCGCGGATGGTTTCAGCTCTATGATGAACAGCACTTCACCCTTGATGGCAAGTACGTCTATTTTCTTTTTATACAAACGCTCCGCATCACCTCCCGTGGTAGGGGATACAACCGTGTCAAATTCAGGTACGCTCCCAACGGGAACATCATACGCGCAGATTTCAAACGCGTCAGGATTCGCATCAATAAATCGCTCCCATATCGCCTTGTCCTCTGGCCCCATATGAGGGTATTTATATCTCCGTCCGTATTTAACAAAATCAAGAAGTAGGGGCGACATAAAATTATAATAATCCAATAGGGAAGTTGTCGGGTAAATTCTTGCCGGGGCAATCTGTTGCATCATCACGGCGGTGGGGTTCTATCGCGTTCAAACTGATGCCATATTTGAGCATGAGTTCAAGGACCACTACGCGCATCGATAATTCTTGCGCCCGCGTCGGTAGCCCTTTGTTGAAGTCGCCAGCGAGGCAAATTCCTATACTGTCAATATTTTCGCCAGCATCATGCGCGCCGATTTCGTTTGTCTCGCGCGCTTTGAATACGCTCCCATTCTTCTCTATGACGAAATGATATCCGATGTAGTAGCCAAGAGATGAAATAGGAAAGGCGCGCGCCTTGTGCCACTCGTTGATGTGCGGGCTTTGATTGTCTTGAATTGATGATTCGCTGTGATGCCATATGATTCGTTTTGGTGTCATGCGCGTAGTGATTTAAATATTCCCGCCGCGATAACTCCGCCGGTTACATTATTCCCATAGCCCTGCAATATCCCAATCAACCCATCAAAAAGTGAAGTTAAAAACGCAACGCACGCGCCGACGAGGATGGAGATGAGTATTGGTTTTAGTTCTTGGCGTTTCATGTTTAAGGCGTGGAATCGAAATATTGTTCAAGTTGAATTCTGATAAAGGACATTTGATCTCCTACCTGTAGATTTGTCGTCTCTGATTGAATAATGTCGCCCGCCGTAAGTAAAATCTCTGGCGGCATTCCAATTAAATAGACACTATTGTCTAAACGATCAGGCATTGAGCTCGTTGCATTTAACGAATAATACCCTGTCAAACTCGCGGTCTGATCAATATCGTTAAAACAATATATAGACGTACTACTTTTAGTAAATGAAATCTGAGGGCGCCTATTAGCAACCGTTGCTGATGTTACAAAAGTGAAGCCAAGTGATTTGATTTTCCAAATTTGCCCATTTGGTACTGTTGATGACCAATTTGCTCCCACTCCGGGAGTAGTGACACTGACTTGTGTCAAAAGTCCGCCTCCGGGTCTTTGGTCTATTGAATTTCCAGCGGGGTACGATAGACTTTTCTGTCCGTAAACCATTCCTGACGCCAATTGACAAATGACGTCGTCATTTGCCACAAGCTGAATCGTCGCGAAGACGGCCCCCTGAACATAGAAATTAGCTTCGTCGGTCACGCTCACAAAAATCGGAAAATCTGAAATAATGAAATCCTCTATTTTAATTAGTGAATCATTTGTCGGTATATGTTTTAAGGTGAATACTCCCTCTTTAGTCATTCCTCGAATCGTCAAAGCACTAGAGAGGCGCGATTGAGTAATTACTCGTAATTTTAAAGACAAGCCGTGCCGAAATGCAAGCATGTCACGACTTAAAAACGGCAAATTTCGTGTATCAAATGGTGGCATGGTGAATTTTTATTGGCTAATTTCTCCCCTCCATAATTCGTATTATGGAGGGGAGTTTTAGACAGTGAAAATTTATTCGTACACTAGGGTAACAACCGCGCGGGCTGTGCCTGTGTCTGTCCCTGCGCCCTCCACGGACACACTGAGTGTGTCGGACGGCGAGACTTCGATTTCAAGGTCTTCAAGAATTGTCGCGGGCACAATTTGTGGGGCGGCGTCCGATCCCGCTTGTACTGCGATGCGACCAACTGCGCCGATCGCAATGACCTGCTCGCCTCCAAGCACTGCGTTTCCGCCGAGGCGCAAGAAGAAATTCTGCGCTCCGTCCGCAAGTCCCTCCGAGGCAACCGCGACGATGATGCGCTTGATCGTCTTCATGTCGGCCGGAACAACAGGGGAGGGGGCTGTGACTGATCCCTGTGCTGTAAGAAGCGTACGAACATCGGCGGTGGTAATATCACCCTCAACCGTAAATGTGCGATTGAGCTTCTCGCCGGCTGGCATGGCATCAGAAAAGACAAGAGTGACAACCATTGATACAAGTCCTACGTCTGTTCCCGCCATTTCTCCGAAAACTTGGATTTCTTGCGCTGGCTCAACTTCGAGGTTCAACGGGTAGAACTTTGCCGCGCGAGCTGAGTTTCCTCCTGTCGCAACTGCCATTCCGCCGGCTCCAACTGCCATAGTTTCTGGGCCACGCTTTAGCCCCGCGCCCTCCAACCTTAGAAAAGCACTGTAGCTTGTCGCCGCCGCCATGTTGGACATGTGCGCGACAATAACGCCAATAAGGAATTTTGCCTTTTGAGGCACGAGCAGAGGCCCCGGCGCGGACTCGCTTCCAAGCGTTGAAAGCTGTGTACGCGTGTCAACTGCGGTAACATCACCCTCGCGTGTTCTAAATAGTTTCATGGAATTTTTTGATTATGTGATGATGAATAATTAAACGCCCTGCTTTGCTTTCACAAGAGCCTGCACAACTGCAGTGACTTTTGCGAGATTCTGCGGTGAGCCACGAAGACCGCGAGGCATTGAAGATGCAACATTACGCGCTGAATCAAATGGCGCGGAATTTGTGGCATACTTTCCCGCAGAACTTCCGACACCCTCGGCGAAGCGACCTGCTCCAACCTTTTGAATACCTGCAAGCCATCCACCCTTACCTGACTTCTGCAAACCTTTTGCAAACGCACCGCGCGCAATAGATGCTTGCACCGCCTGCGCATAAATTGGAGCCGCTGCAATCGCAGCCGCTGCCTGATCCTTGCTCGTACTCTGTGCGCCCTCTACGAAATCTTGCGCAGCATTTGCTGCACGCTCCGCCCACTTCTGCGACGACTGTGATGCTGATTTTGCCATATGCAATTTAAATTAGATTCTTCGGTGCATCTAAATCGTGCACTGTATCGAATGGCGAGGGCGCAATATTTCACGCCACTCGATACAATTCACCATCTTCGTATTTGCATCTTCTTTCCATTCTTGGTTCTTCTGTGGATAACTTCTTAGTTATCAACACGTTATGCACAGTGTCCTCACTGTTCCGTGAGTGGTTGAGCCATAAGGCTAGCGCATTCCATTTAATTAGGAATTTAAAATGTACGAACTTTTTCTACGATTACAAATCGTGCTAGAAAAACCTCGTCACATTTTAGTATGTTTCGATTCTCCTCAGGCCATTACCCCTGTTAAGGTGAATTATAATTGCGCGCAACGTTTGTATGTAAGCAGGGGATGCTATTCGCTCACTCGCGTGATTGATTCCTCTGCTCACTATTAAATGTAGGATAGGTCGCACAATATATCTTTTGCGACGCAATTATTATTGCGTTGCAAAAGACCGTATTGTCCGACATATTTCCATTATGTTGGACAATAAGCATTGCGACGCTGGGTTTACCTCGCAACAATAGATGCATCGCAAAAGATGACGGAGATTGTGCAACAGCATTTAGGAAAAAGCCGTCGTACAATCTCCTTCCAGTTGCATTGTAAAAAATTCGCTGCCCGTTTGCTATTAGGACTTGCCACGCACAATCGCTTGTGTCGCACAATATTGAGCCATCATTAGATTGGCGTTTTTACGGCAAAGTACTTGTCGCAACCTCTTTGTGGATGCTGTAGCCATGCTCGACGAGCCACTGCGGCACTCCACTGCGGTTAACAAGGGCAATTAAGTCCAGATTATAGTAATAGATCACTCCCGCAAAAATGACGAATGTGATAATGAGTTTTGTCATACTCTTGATTATATTCGATTGTACGATTAAAGATATGCCTGTGGATCAAGGTACGCATTCAGTGGTGCCACGGGAATGGTAAATACCGCCCCGGCACAGCTCTTGCTTGGTAGTTTGGTGACCTGAACGGCGCTCGCGACGTAAACGGTAAAGTGAAGGTGTGGCCCCGTCGAGTAGCCCGTATTGCCGCTATAACCGACCGGGTCGCCTTGGTTCAATTGCTGCCCGGAGCGGACCTTTATGAGCTCGAGGTGGGCGTAAAGGGTCGAAAGGCCGTTTGGGTGCTGTACGAGGACCCAGCGCCCGTATGAGGCGTTTGGGCAGACCTTATCAGTATCACCCGTTGCCATTACGGTGCCATCTGCGGCCGCCTTAATAATGGAGCCCGGGACCGCCCTAAAATCCATTCCGTTGTGCGTCCCGGATACATAGAGTCGTTTTGCATCTACGGTCTTGCCGAATTTTTGTGTGACAAAATGGTCGTCTATGGGATACGCAAGGACCCTTGTCCCGGGACTTGGGAAACTGTTCGCGTCTATCTCCGCGCGCAGCCGCTCTTCAAAGTCATTAATCTCTTGCTCAAATTGCTTCTTTCGCGCCTCGCGTTCTGCCAATAATTTTTTAAAATTTGCCTCTTTGTTTTTTGTTGCAAGTAGAAGTGCCGCTTGTTGTGCGCGCGCGCTGTCCGAAATCTGTTTTTGGTCTGTGAGCTGCGAACTGAGTCCCGTTAGTTTTTTTCGCTGTGTCTGGTAAGAGATTTTGGTTTTTCCCAGTTCAGTCTTGTGGCGCTCAAGACTTTTTATGCTGTCACTTATTGAGGCCTGAAGTTTCTGCAGGTCATCTACGTCCTCAAGAAAGGAGGAAATAGTCGAATTCGACAGGAGTGCTTCCACCATTGAACCGGAGTCTGCCTGATTGACTTTGTGAATAATGTCGGCGATGGCGGCCTTATATTTCTCAATTTTCAACTGCTGTACGGAAATATTGTTGTTGAGTGCGGCAATGGTGTCATTCGTGTCTTCAATTTTCACCTGAGTGAGTTTGATGTCTTTTCCGATTTTTGCACGAGAAAGGTCGAGCACTTGCACTGCGCCTTGCAGGGTTTTTTTCTGACTCCCAACGTCGGAAAGACGCGCTTTGTAGTCAGCGATTTCTTGTTCCAGCTGTTTGATATTATCCTCGCGCGAAGAAATATTCTGCTTTAATTCATCGACGTGAGATGTTTGCGCAAGCGCGGTGTCACTGAGACACAAAATGAGGAACGCGATCAATAAGAGCAATATCATCGCACGAATGTGCAGCGCGGATGTTTGGGACGACTTGCTATTCATGATTGTCGTGACAAAGCGCAATCGCATAGGTCAGACGTTCCAGTGTCTCCTTTTTACCAAGAAGAGAAGCTAATTGGAACGGGTCAGGTGATTTGTCGCGCCCGGAAAGGGCATAGCGCATCGGCCAAAGGACCTGTCCCCTCCCCTCACTTTCCGTAAGTGGCCAAAGTGCGTCCTTTATCACTTCTTGAGAGAACGTGTCAGTTGAAAGCGTGGAAATGATACCCAGCACTTGCACGAGTCTTTCCTCTAATTTTGCGCTGTCCTGCTCGTCTTTCCAAAAAAGTTTAGATTTTTCATAAATTGGTTGAGCAAAAAAATATACGAGCTCTCCCGAGTCGGCGAGCTCTTGTATTTCCCCAAAACGGCCAATGCGCTCAATAAGCAAGGGCGTGAGACGCGGAATAAGCTCATCATACCTCGGAAGCAACGAGTACTCTTTTGGCATGAATTGTTTAACGTGCGCAAGCTGCTTGTCCACAGTAAGAAGCTTGATATGCTCCTTGTTTACCCAGATAAGCTTATCCTCATTCAGAAGTGCGCCGGCCTTTTGTATACCCGAGATGTCGAAGCATTCGACAAGCTTTTCCCGCGTAAAAATCTCTTCTACTCCCCCGGGATTCCACCCCGTTAGGGCCAGGAAATTAACCATTGCATCAGGAAGATATCCTTCCGTACGATAGTCGAGAATATCTTTTGCACCGTCTCGTTTACCGAGCTTTTTCGTGCGATCTTCACGCATAATAGGAGGCAGCGTGACAAAAATAGGCGGCGTAATCCCGAGTGCTTCGTATAGTGACAAAAATTTTGGCGTGCTAGAAATAAATTCGTCAGCCCGCATGATGTGCGTCACGCCCATATTTAAATCGTCAATAATGTGGGCGAGGTTATACGTAGGGTATCCGTCAGATTTGATTAGAACAAAGTCGTCGAGCGCTTCCTCGCCGGCCTCTAAGTCACCTCGGACAGCGTCGTGCCAATGCATGCGACGAATATCGGGCGTACGAAAACGCAGCGGACATTTACCGTCCCACTCAGCGCTCTCTATCGGTCGATGTTCGCGAAAGAGAAAAGGCCGCTTCTCGGCAATCGCCAATTTACGAAAAGCTTCTACTTCCTCAGTGCTGTATGGGTCAGGGTATGCGAGTCCTTTCGCAATAAGCTTTCGCGCAGCATCAATATAGGTGGTCAAGCGCTCTGATTGAATCGACGACCCGTATGGGTTTTCTTTGTCAGGGCCATAATCCCATTCTATTCCAAGCCATCGAAGGGACTCCATAATGTGAGGTATAGATCCCGGGACTTCGCGTTCCTTGTCTGTATCCTCTATGCGGAGAATAAATTTTCCATTACTTTTCCTGGCCAAAAGATAGGCGAACAGAGCAGTGCGGATGCCACCAACGTGCATAAAACCCGTTGGACTTGGGGCAAAACGCGTGACGACTTTACTGGTTGGCGATGTTTGTTCGGTCATAAAATATACATTAAGAATGTTTCGTCGCAATTGAAAGTAATGCCTGTGCAATTTTTTCTGCTGCGTCCGGTTTAGTGAACGTCTTCGTTCCTTCGATCATCTTTGCCTGTAGAGCCTTGTCGTTCATGATAGATTCGATAACCGAAAAAAAGAGCTCCGGCCTTAGGTTGCCCTCCTCTATAACCGTGCATGCACCTGTGCGGGCGTAGCTGAATGCATTTTCGCGCTGGTGGTCATCTCGGGCGATTGGCAGTGGAATCAAAATAGATGGTTTCTGCCAAATGGCAATCTCAAATATTGCCGAGCCTGCACGCGAAATCACCAACGATGATGCTTTTGCTGCAAGACGCAAGTGCCCCGAAGGAAGAAGTCCAAATGGGTGGTAGCGTCCTGCGTGTGGGTTCGCATTAAGTATTCCCTCAGCGCGCTTCTTCATCCACACGAGATTGTTGTCGCCTGTCTGATGTATGACTTGGCATTTTTCGAGAAGACGAGGAAGAATGTCAATGATATTTTCATTGATACGTTCTGCCCCGAGTGAGCCACCGATGACGAGGATGACCGGTATCGCCGGGTCGAGCCCAAGTGTCTCAAAGGGGTCTTCCGGAGGAAGTTCAAGGATGCTTTTCCTGATGGGCTGACCGGTAAATGCGATACGGTCTTTATTTGCAAAATATTTTGATGCTTCGGGATACGAAATTGCGACTTTTTCCGCATAGTCTCCTATCCAGCGGTTCACCTTTCCTGGCACGATATCCGATTCGTGAATGACAACGGGAATATGTAAAAGTCTTGCTGCGAACATCGCCGGAAAGCTCGCGTAACCTCCCTTGCCGAATACAACATCCGGGTAAAGCGCAAAAAGTTTGAAGACGGCCGACGTACAACCAATAGCCATCTTAAAGATGTCGACGAAATTTTTTATCGAAAAATACGTTCTCTGTTTTCCTGCAATAACTTGAACAAAGGACATGTGTGTTCTCTTGAGCATGTCGGCATCAAATGGAGCATCGGACATGTACACAAGGTCCACATCGATGAGATGTTCTTTGTCCGTGAGCTCATTTACCGCCTCGGCTACCGCAATAATGGGGAAAAAATGTCCACCAGTGCCTCCTCCTGCAAATAGTATTCTCATGGTGTAAATTTTATAATGAATGATATTAAGTAATGAAACGTCGAGCAAAACTTCACTATGTGATTCGGTAACGTGAGATATTGAGAAGGATTCCCACCTCTGTCATCGCAACGAGAAGTGCGGTCCCACCATGGCTTACAAACACAAGTGGCACGCCGGTCAAGGGCGCAATCGCAAGCATGGAGGCCATATTGATGAATGACTGCGACGTAATGAGTATAACAAGTCCCACCGCAAAGAGTCCACTGAATACATCGGGAGCATGCGCCGCTATTATAAGTCCGCGCATGGCAAAAAGTACGTAAAGTATAACGAGTAGCACTGTGCCAATAAAGCCGAATTCTTCTCCGGCCACAGCAAAGATGGAATCACCTGATGCCTCCGGAAGATATTTATATTTTTGAATCCCCTGCCCGAACCCCTTGCCGGTAATTTCACCCGATCCTATTGCAATGAGCGATTGATTGAGCTGATACCCTGACCCCTGAAGGTCATCGTGATGCCAGAGCGTAGTAAATCGGTCGAGAACGTACGGGCGCCAAAATGCAAGTGCGGTGAGTCCTATCGTAGCAATAAACAAAAGGATGAGGAGGTCACGCCACCTTGCACCGGCTGCAAAGTACATTGCCGTACCGGCGAATGCTGCGACAAGAAAACTTCCTGTGTCTCGCTGCGCGATGAATACGACGCAGGCAATACCAAGGACGGCGAGGAGAGGGTAGATACCGAAATATGACGAGTGGATTTTTCTTTTAAACAGCGTTAGCCAAGCGGCAAGATAGATGATGACTCCGAGCTTCAGTGCCTCACCCGGTTGAAATGAAATAAATCCAAGATCGATCCAGCGCTTTGCCCCTCCGTGCTCCATGCCGAGGCCGGGGACAAACACCAAGAGTGATAAAATGACGACGCCAAGAAATATCCAAAATGCCTGCTTGCGAATGAGCTGGTATTTGATGCGTGAGGCGATGTACATTGCCATTGCCCCACCACAAAGCCCGAAGACCGTTTGAGAGAGAAGTCCGTTATTGAATTTAGATTCGCTTAGTGCCCAAGTTCCGAAGGACGCAGAGACGAAAATAAAATAACCGACTCCGATAAGCAGGATGGCGATAGCCAGAAATACTTTGTCGACGCTTCGGTGTTGCTGCATCACGCTATTATACCGCAGATGACCACAAATGCTGTCCCCAGTTATTGGGCATAAATGGGCTTTTCGACGTAATTCTTACCCGATGAGTTGGACGATGACACCAAGTACTGCGAGAATAAGGCCGATGACCCAATAGCGCATGGTTACCTTGTAGGCGGGCCATCCGAGTGCCTGAAAATGGTTGTGCAGTGGTGCGACGATAAAAACCTTTTTGCCGCGATATTTTTTTGAGGCTATTTGAATGATGCTAGATGCACTCGTCGCGACAAGAAGAAATCCGATGATAGGAAGAACGGCGACCGCACTGGTGAGAAACGCAACGACAACAAGCGACGTCGTAAGGGCCATGGTGCCCGTCTCAGAGCAGAAAAATCGCGCAGGAGGAATATTGAACCAGAGAAATGCAAGTAGCGCTCCGACGACAACGGATGCATACGCGGCGATGTCGATCTGTCCGTTTGCGAATGCAATAATCGCGTATGCGGCATAAATTGAAGCAAAAACACCACCAGCCAGACCGTCTATGCCGTCGATGATACCTCCTGAATAGATACCGATGATGAAGATGATAAAAATAGGAATGAAAAGCATGCCCACTTCGATGTTGCCCCAGAATGGAATGTGGATGCTGCTTACATCCAACTTAAAATAGAACCAGCATGCCCCAAGCACTCCGAGCATAAAAACAAAAAAGAGGCGTGCACGAAGTGATAGTCCGCCGCCACGATATGAGCCTTGGTCTTTGCACACGAGGTAGTCGTCGACGAGTCCGCACAGGGCGCCTGCTAATAACGTAAAGACAGGCAGCCATGTTTGATTGCGGGAGAAGAAGTTTAATTTGCCCGTGATGTCATTGGGAAATATTTGGGACAAGAGCCACAATATTGCAATTGTGATGCTGACGCTTCCCCAGACGAGAATCCCGCCCATTCGTGGGGTCTTCCGCTCTTCGTCGTTGTGTAATTTGCTGGTAATCGTCGCCGTGCCACCATCGATCGTATGTTTTACGCTCGATTTTTTCCACATTTTGTGTTTATACAAAAAGTTTGCAAGGAAAGGGGTCGCAATGATGCCGATAAAAAACGTAAGCGCTGCAGGAACAAGAATTTTGATGACGTCAGTGATCATTGTCTACTTGGAGAGTGTTTTCCCCGTAATCTCGGTTACTGTAGCCTGAATCAATTTTTCCACATCAGTGAAACGTCCTTCAATTGTTGATCCCAGCACGGCAATGACGATGGGGTGTTCAATTCCAACATCTATAACAACAACGAGATTTCCTCCCGCAAGTTCCGTGTATCCCGTTTTTGAGCCGATGAGACCGTTGATGCGCGAAACGTCCTGGTTGGTATTTACTACATGGTGCACGATGTTGTTATCGGATGTCAGATCTAAGCGTGCGTAGGTGGTCGGAGAAAATAGGTCGGGATGTTTTCGAAAAACATATTCGAAGAGCATTGCCATATCTCTTGCTGAGCCGGATGCCCCAGAGGTGAGACTTGCAATATCAAGCCCGCTTTCATTTCGAAAGTATGTATTCGTCAGGCCTATGGAGCGAGCTTTCTCATTCATTTTTTCAATGAATAATTTTTTGTTTGTGAGTGGGTCGGTAGAGGACGCACGAGGGAGTGTCGCTCCGGCCACACCTGCTATCGCACTTGCACCGTCGTTTGAGGATGCAATAAGCGTGAATTTCAATAGTTTATCTAAACTCCACGTTTCACCAATCAAAAGTCCGTCATTCCCTTCAGTGCGAATGTCCACGGGACGAATAGAAATCTTTGTGTTTTCAGGTAGGAGTTCCTTTGCGACGACCGCCATCATCATTTTTGTCACCGATGCAAGCGGCAACTCAACGAATTCACTCTTGCCAAAAAGTTTCTTTCCATTCGAAACGTCTAAGACATAGATACCTTTTCCAGTGAGTTCGAGGTTTGCATATGGAGACGCTGGGGCGCTCGCAACAACATTAGCTGTTTCCCCTCCTCCTGCAGCGACAACCTGCGCGGAATTTACCGAGGAGGCCGCGTCATCTGTAGATAGCTTCGACAAGGCAAGCATAACCTTGGGTCCCGTAAGGAATCCGAGAATCAGAACGATAAGAAAAAGCTGAAGTTTCTGTGTGGTGGTCATGGTGTTTCTTCCGTTCGATCTGCCTCTGTGTGTGCCTGCAACTGTGCGTCATCGAATCCGCCTCCCGCTTCGTCTTCTTCCGATATGTCCGCCTCCTCCACCAGCTCCTGGTCCGTCATTTCCATTGCGCGAGCGACATCGATAATCTCCGCATTCATTTCTTCATTTCCATCCTCGACTATGGCCTCATTTGATACAACAGTAGTATCGGCCGCTTTTTCCTCTTCTTGTTTTGTCGCCACGAAGCTACCGAGCTGTACAATAGCATCGTGATAGTCCGGCAATTCTTTGACGTCGGGAACCCCCATATATTCGAGGAGCTGAAATGTGGGCTTGTAGAGAAAGCTACGCTGGTCGTTTGGATTGTCCACTTTTTCGACAAGGCCGCGAATGAGAAGGTTGCGTAGGATGAAGGTGGAATTTACTCCGCGAATATAGTCAATCTCACTTCTTGTTATAGGGCCTTTATAAAGGACGATAGAGAGTGTCTCGAGTGACGACTTCGAAAGATCCTTCGAGAGTTCTTCTTTGGTAATTCCTTCGATAAGCGAACTTGCCTCAGGCGCTGTGCCCAAAGTAACTTCATCTCCATTCTGCATAAGCATAATGCCCGTGTCCTTCAGTCGTTCCGGAAGGAGCAAGATTACATCTCGTACTTCGCCCTCAGTGCGCTTGAGAAGTGCGGAAAGTCGCTTAACGGTGATGGGTTCAGCTTGGTAAAACAGTATGGCGATAATTGCTTTTATGAGTTCCATGTCGTGAAGACTTCCGCAGGTGGCGAGCTTCCTTGTTACGGGGTCCCTGCGACTCGGTCTACATATACGAATATGTCCTCCTCATCACATTCCCCGCACCGCGAATCTCATCTACCTGCGAAAGCCCTATTAGTTTATAGTCTAACAAAAAATAGTATAAATGAAAGCCCTGCTCATGATTTTGGAGTTTCTATTCATAATTTGGTGTTTGAAATGAGTGTGTCTCGATATCGATGTCGCCGTAGTCTTCGTGTTGGGTTACGTGGACAACCCCCTGTTTGACGAGCTCAAGCATCGCAAGAAACGAAACGATAATCTGGACACGGTGCTCCTTGCCCATAGACGTTCCCTTTTGATAACGAGAGAACTGAGTAAAGCTTGTCTTTAGTGCAGCGGTGACGCGCTCTGAAAGTCGAAGCATCATCTCTTCGAGCGAAATAACTTTTTTGACTGTTGCTTTCGGAATGATAATTTTCTTTGGGAGTGCGTTTACTACGTCGCGTATCGACTGCCCCACCTGTGCCGCAGAAATGCGGACGTCGGGCGCGAAGACAACCTGCACACCCGGACGCCCACTACGCGGAAAGATAAGTTGCTTCGCAAAATTTGCTTTTATGTGCAACGAAAGATTTCGAAAAAGTTCGTACAATGCCAGACGTCGCTTGAGGTCGTCGATGTCACTTTCTTCCTCTGTCGTCAGATTGAGATCAGGCAAAAGAGCTTTTGATTTGATGAGAACGAGTGTGGAGGCAACGAGCAGAAAATTCGCCACATCGTTCATCGGGAACGACTCAAAGCTACGAATATGTTCAATATAATCATCGGCAACTTTTGATAGCGAAAAGTCACTAATGAAAAGTTTTCGCTTTTCAATAAGTGAAAGCAAGAGATCAAGTGGACCCTCAAAATGCTCAGTTTTAACGTGATATCCAACTTTGTGTTCGCCCAAAACAGCGTCCGGTTCCATGGGTACAATATACCAAAATATATGACAAATAACTGCTCTGTTAAGCAGTTATTTGGGGATAAGATTTTTCCGATTCTGAAAAGCAGTGCGTATTCGGCCCGAAGAAATACCTCTATTTCACAATGTGAATACCAAGTTCAACGAGTTGCTCAGGCGACACGTCGGACGGTGCCTCCATCATGAGGTCTTTACCCTCACCGGTCTTTGCGAATGCAATCACTTCGCGTATATTCGGTTCGTTTTGGAGGATTGCCATCAAGCGGTCGAGTCCCCATGCGATACCGCCGTGCGGAGGGGCGCCAAACGAGAACGCATCGAGCATGTGTCCAAAGTTTGCTTTGATGCTCTCTTCTTTGTGTCCCATTATCTCAAATACGCGAGTGAGTGCTTCCGGTTGATGGTTGCGAATACTCCCACCACCGATCTCAAAACCGTTTAGTGCAACATCGTATTGCGTCGTCAGTATTTCACCGATATGTTCTTTGTTCATGAGCCATTCACGATGCTCCTCCTTTGCGGCAGAAAACGGATTATGCGTGAATGTCCACCCTCCCTTATCTGTCTTTTCAAAAAAGGGAAAATCAATCACCCAGCAAAACGCAAGCAGATCCGGATCAGCTTTGTCATTTCTGATGTCCGGCTTGTCGTTGCCGTAGTTCTTCATCGCCTCAACGTAGGTCATACGAGGAAACGGTATCTCCTGAATTTTTTTGTGGGGAGCGGTTGCTTTCACGAGTGCGATGAGTAGCTTCTCATTCAGAGCCATGACGTCTTCGCGTTCGATGAAGCTCAATTCCATGTCGAGTTGAGTAAATTCAGGCTGTCGGTCTCCTCGCGTATCCTCATCGCGCATACAGCGCGCGAACTGGAAGTAGCGTTCAAATCCTGCGACCATAAGCAGTTGCTTATACTGCTGCGGTGATTGTGGTAGAGCATAAAATTTTCCCTGCTCAAGTCGTGACGGGACAAGAAAATCCCTGGAGCCTTCGGGGGTGGATTTCGAAAGCAAAGGAGTCTCTATTTCGATGAAGCCCTCGCTGGAAAGAAAATTGCGAATGAACAACACTATTTTGTGTCGCAGTCTCATGTTCTGCTGAAGTCTTGGTCGGCGCAGGTCAAGATAGCGGTACTTGAGTCGCACTTCTTCGCCAATGTCGCGTCCGTCGCCGCGCACATCGATGGGCGGAGTCTCTGCTTTGTTCAGCACCTTGATGGAAAGCACCTCAATTTCGAGCATACCATTTGCCTCATTCGAGTTTACGTTTTTCTCTGGACGCGCGTTCACTTTTCCGCTGACCTCGAGCACCCATTCGGGTCGCACCGCATTTGCCGCTTCGTGGGCCTCTTTGTGAAAAGGAAGCGCAACCATTTGTACCTTACCGGTGGCATCACGAAAATCAATGAAAACAAGTTTCCCCTGATCGCGTCGGATGTCCACCCATCCCGAAATGGTGACAGTCTCCCCCACCTTGTCTTTCAACGCCCCTATGTGTGTTCGTATTGTGGTCATAGAGTTCTATGCTAACGAATTATGAGTAATATGCAAACCGAATATAACTACTTCGAATCCAACCCCGTGGCAATGCGTATGAGATGCATTTTGACCTGTGCCCTTTCGCGGGCCTTTTTGCCTCCTGTTTTGAGAATATCGCGTACAAGCTCCGGGTGTGCGATGAGGTGTTCATATCGCAACTGGTAAGGTGCAATCCACGCTGTGAATGTTTGGAGGAGTGCCTCCTTTGCCTCCTTGTAACCATAACCCCCGCCTTCAAATTTGGCGCGCAGCGTGTCGTCTTCCTCGGCAGTGAGGAATAGTTTGTGAATATTGTAGACATTATTTTCGTCAGGGTTTTTTTTGTCCTCTGGCCGTGCGCTGTCGGTGACAATGCTCATGATGCGTTTCTTTGTGTCTTCTGGTGTGCCAAAGAGTGGGATGTGGTTGTTTTTACTCTTGCTCATCTTCCCGCCATCTATCCCCGGCACCGTTGCAACGTCTTTTTTAATATACGCCTGCGGAAGTGTAAGCGCATTGCCGTATGCGCGATTATATTTGCCCGCGACTTCGCGCGCAATCTCGACATGTTGTTCCTGATCACGACCAACGGGCACAAGCTCGCCATCGTAGATAAGGATATCGGAGGCCATAAGCACCGGATAATTAAAAAGGCCAACGTTCACATCTTTGTTTTTCGCATCTTGGTCTTTGAATGCGTGCGCAAGAAGAAGCATCGGCATTGGGGTGACGGTGTTGAGTATCCACGTCAGCTCGTGTACCTCAGGGATATCGGATTGCTTAAAAAGCGTTGCCTTCTCGGGGTCGAGTCCAAACGCGAGATAGGTGCAGGCGGCATCTAACGTATTGGCCACACGCTCCTTTGCATCAGTAAGCGAGGTCATTGAATGATAGTCAGCCAGAAAAATGTACGCATCATAATCGGTACTGTTGCCGAGCTCTATGTTTTGTCGAATTGCCCCAAAATAGTTACCAATATGGAGCTTCCCGCTCGACTGGATGCCTGAGACAAGTATTTTCTTCTTTGCTGAAGTTGCGTTCACGTTGGGGCAATTTTAGCAGAAACAGGGCTATTTTGACAGGAAGGAACCGTTGACTACTTAAAACATTCGATTGCGCGTTTCACGATTTCCGCCAAAGAAAGCTCGGATTTAGCTAAGCATCCTACGGCCCCGAGGTCCCTTGCTCGCTTTAAATCTTCCTCCTTTGTGTCACTAGTCAGCACGATTATGTTAATATCTGATGTTTCAGCATCACCTTTTAATGCCTTAATCATACCGAATCCATCCATGCCGGGCATGAGAAGATCAAGGATAATATTAGAAGGCCGCATTTCCCTTGCGAGCACAATGCCTGTGTCACCGTCATGTGCACACAGTACCGCATACCCCGCATTTTCAAATGCGGTCCTGTATAATCCGACGAGCAATGCATTGTCCTCTACGATGAGCAATATCTGTTTGTTCAAATCCATATCATGATAATAATTAAGCTAAACGACCAATGGAAGGGTAAATGAAAACGTTGAACCTTTTTGTTCGTTCGACGTAAACATAATCTCCCCCCCCATTTTTTCGACGAGCATGCGCGTGATAAAAAGACCCAACCCGGTGCCGAGCGTATCCTCCGTGCCATGCGTACCCGCACGAAAAAATTTCTGAAAGATTTTACCTTGCTGATCTTTCGGAATGCCGAATCCATCATCAAGTATCTCGATGAGGGCAAAGGCTTCATTCGGAACACGGAACACACTGATATAAATATTTCCACCCTCTCTCCCATATTTGATCGCATTGCCCACCAAATTCAATAATACCTCTTTTGTTTTGGTAGAATCACAATACACGGCGGGAATGTTCTTCAGGTCTTCGTGAAGAGTAATTTTCTTTTCATTAATAAGGGGTTGGAGTTCGCGCACTACGTACTCAACGAGGAGATGGAGTTCGTTCCTTTCTGAGACAATAGATAGTTTTCCTCCTTCATTTCGTGCGATCTCAAGGAGATCGTTGACGAGTTGATTTAGATGATCGCTCGCCTGCTGCATTGTCTCGAGGTTCTCTCGAATATCTTTTGGGAAGTTTACTTTTGCATCCAGCGTTAGTTCCAGAAATCCCCTAATTGCCGTAATTGGAGTACGAAGTTCATGTGAGGCAAGAAAAACAAATTCATCTTTCAGTCGAGCAACTTCATTAGCTTTCTCTATCTCCTCTTTCTGTGATTTCACCAGCTCATTGGTGCGCTCGAGTACGTTCTGCTCTAGTTCTTCATTGAAATGTCTAATTCCTGCAAACGCGATTGCATTTTGCAGGCCCATTCCCATTTCCGATGCGAGCAATTCAGCTAACGTCAACTCAGTACCCGTAAACGCTATTTCCGATTGCTTTGCGCCGAAGAGTAATATTGCTATGGGCTGATTCTTAATCTTAATCGGGAATGTAACTGATAAATTGTTCTCAAGAAAAAAAGATCTTAAGTTACCTTCGGGCAATTCCCTACCAACAATGACTGCATCAAAAAGAGCTTGATGGATCACATTTGTTAGGATGCCCTTGGGTTGCTCGGTTGTAAGGCCATCCGCACTCCACTTACACTGTAGATATGGGCCGAATAACATTATCGCAACTCCCTTTATTTTGAATTCAGCCTTTAGTGTACCAAGCAATCTCCCAATGAGAGCATCTATCTCATTCTCTGCAATGAGAATATGCGTAATCTGACTAATAACAAGATCCGACCTGTCGTGTTCATTAGGGCGCAGACGTAATGCTAGTTTTTTTATGTAAGGGCTTACAAGTCGCTGAAGTAGCAGAATGAAAACTATGGAGGTGACAACGATAAGATAGTCAGGCAGTTGAAAATTTGAAAAAGTTATAACTCTCATTGTATGACAGAATATTTGCTAGCGCAATAAATGATTATTGAAATTCGTCTGAAGATTTTAGCTCAATGGCAAACGTTGAACCCTTCCCTGGGCCTTCCGAGTCCACAAAAACGTCACCGCCTTGCGCCTCGAGCATTTTTTTTGCCACATAAAGCCCCAAACCCGAACCCTCGGTGTTCTGTCTCTGTCCGTCTATGCCACGAGTGAATTTGCCAAAGAGATGGTGAATATCATCCTGAGATAATCCTATCCCTGTGTCCTTTAATTTGATGAGTATATGATTTTGGGAGCTGTCTTCCTCGATTGAAATGTCCACACTGCCCGTCGGTGTGTATTTTATTGAGTTGTCGATGAGATTTGAAAATATCTGACGTAGTTTTCCCTCATCGGCAACAGCAATAAATTTATTATCTTTTGGTATGTGCATTCGTAATTCGATTTTCTTCATATGCGCCATCTGCGTAAAGTCATCAGCAAGGTCTATTATCATTGCGCCAACATCGACCGGCTTGAGTACGTACGTCATTGTCCCCTGTTCAATTTTCGAAATATTCAGGAAGTCCGTCACCATTTCAGCGAGTCGTTTTGAAGAGACGTAAATTTTTTCTATCGGCGGACGAACGGTATCAGATATTGGCCCAAATGAATTTTCCAATATAAGCGATGTGTAACCTTTTATTGCGGTAATAGGGGTGCGGAGTTGATGTGACACAATGGTAACAAACTCACTTTTGCGTTGGTCAATAATGCGAAGCCGCTCATTGGATCGTTCCAAGTCGATATTCGCACCCGAGAGCTGCTCCGCCAGGGCACCAATCTTTTCGCGTTGATGGATCTCCTCCTTAACGCTGCGTATTACAAATATCCCCATGATAACGGCACCAGCGAGTGTTAGGAGGTTAATAACAAAATCATTCCGTTCATATGAACTCAGCAGACGAAACGTGAGTATGAAAACAAGAAAAATAATGGCTGCTTCAGCGAGAATAGGCTTAAGGTTTAAAAAGCCGTGCCGGATCATTACGTACCCAGTCATGAGCATGAATGGGAGTGTGTAAATGTGCCCAAAGCGCACCGTGCTTATGTTGTCGAAGAATACTACATTCAAAAAACTAAACGCAAGAATCAAAACAAAAGTGAGCACGACCCCAGCGCTGAGATATTTGAAAAGTTTTTTTTTCACACCGTCAGCCGTTCTGAATTTTTTGAAAAGTGTGTAAAAAGAAGTTAAAACACAAAGTCCAACGAATAATCCGAAGACAGGTATTGCTGGACCCGGCTGTGGAACGAGCTGCCCGGAAGCATCGACGAGATAGTGGGAGAAAACGTAAGGAGAGAGCGTCAACAGAGCTGCAAATGCCCCAAATACTGACGATGCAATAACAAATTTTTGCTTCAAGATCTGTGCTTGTTCTAGATATGTGTATACAAAAAGAAAGAAAAAGAAAGCGTGAAATGTAGCAAAAAATACGGTCAATCTGGTCAAGAACAGGAAGTGCTTTTCACCCCCAGCAAAAAGCAGGTAATTAGTTGTGAGCCACAAAATCTGTGCTGCGATAAAAAAGAGAAAAACATACCTTGAAATACTTCCCCTTGCTGCATAAAGCCACACCATGATTCCCATTACAATATTCGCAATGATAATCGCGACAAATACCTGCGACTCAAGAGTGACAAATCCTGAATACATAATTATATTGCGCTAATACTTGGGGCGAGGCGAAGAGTTCGGTCGCTAGGTCCACCCCCTTTTCCTACACGAAAAACCCCAATAATGATGCTATCTCCTGACCTAAAGATATCACGTAAGGAATCGTAATTTTCGCGAATGATTTTCGCTTCGCTCGGTGAAAAAAGTGTCTTGGAGTTCCGAAGCGCATGATGAAGGAGGGTAATTCCCATAAGTGGCTGAAAATTGAGACCCAGTGATGTTGCCGTGAGCCACGCGCGCTCAAGAACTTTTCCAGAAGCAACAATATCTTCTCGTGAACACGTTGCTGGTAAGAGAATTGCACCCATTTCAGCACAGGATGAATATGTTTTTAAGTTACCCGCGGCTATAAGAGATGGGAAATGAAGTGCGTTGAGAATACTCATTGCAGACCAACTACTAAGTCCCTTAAGAAGCGGATGAATTACCCTGGGGATTTCAAGTGAGTTTATAGGAAATCCGAGCCTCTTTTCGTTGTATACATCTGAATCCCATGTAATGTGTTCAAAAAAGAAATTATGAAGCAATTTATTCGCAAATAACAATTCTTCATTAGCACTGACTGCTTTCGCAATTTTCTTTCTACGATCATCTGCGATAAGTACAATTTTTACACCCGGTTCGCACACGATTGATGAAAGCGCCGAGTGCTCCACCTCTTCCAGCGGCGATGTACTATAAGGCTTCCTGTTTGTACATCGCAGTGGAATAGCAAAAAAAATATCATTATTAACAGATTTTGCCACGGGAGAAAATGTGATTGTGGCAATATGCTCCGCTTTCACCGATGGAGGGAAAAGTGTCTGTTCAATCTGGTAACCCAAATACCTCGCAGCTATGTCGATATTTTCAAGAAGCGCCCCATGCGCAATGTATGTTGATGTCGAATTGTGATTGTAAAGGGATTCATCCCGGTCCTTTATTTCAAATATTTGAAGTGAATCTCCCTCAATTCGAAAACGCCAAGGTTGGCAATTGTCGCCGGATGGTGCCTGCACCGCGATGTTAAGAATACTTCGGATCGTTTCATTCATTGTCAAGATGGAGAGTCTTTGCAAACTCCTTGATGTTAATACCACGCAACTTCTTAGATTCCTTCGTATTATAATTCGGAGTTAGAACTTCATCAAGCGAAAGTAGTGCGCGACCCTCAACGAGTAGATCACCACTTGCAATTTTTCGTACACAATAAGCCATCATCGCACCATTTAAGAGCGCTGTTCCACCAAGCTGAGGCCATGAGATGATACTTTTTCCAATTTCTCGAAGAGACAGATGCATTTTTTTTGTGGAGTGCTCGATCCCAACGAGTCGAGCAATCATTTTTCCCACACCAGCCTTATCAAGTTTTGCGAGCTCGTCATAGGCTATGGATCCAAGTCGACCGTTAAATGGAGCCGTCTTTGGGTTGGTGTCATATCGCTCTATATCCACAAGCCCACTCTCCTCGTTGTCGATTGCCGAGAGAAGCGGAATACGATTTCTTTTTGCTTCTTGGCGAAGAAGAAATTTGATACCAAAATCGTCAATTTCATCAATTATGATATCAGCTCCCGACACAAATTTATTTAGATTATTTTTATTAATCCCCTTTGAAAATAGCTCGATTTTCGCATATGGGTTTATCGCATAGATTTGCCGAGCGGCAAGATGTGTTTTATGAAGGCCAATATTTTCGACTCCGACTGGAATACGGTTCATGTTCGAAAGATCAAGGTTGTCGCCATCAGCAAGTTTAATGCGACGACATCCACCCTCGAGAACGATTGCTAGTAAAATGCTATAGCCAACTGAAAGACCGGCGATAGACACGCAAGTCGCATAAAACTTTTTCTGCTCTGTGTCAGAAATGAGGTAGCGATTTCGGGCAGTACGAACTTCCGTATATTCTTTTTCTTCAAGAATGTGGACGAGTGTGCCATTCCACGGATAATAAACCCACCTCCCACGCCATGTAATTGGTCCCTCTTCCCCAAGGGCACTCAGATGATTTTCAAATTTTTTTTCAAAATTACGAGCATGAAACAGCCCGGGATTTGATAAAGCAAAATGTTCTCTGCTCTGCGTTTTGTATTCGTCAATGATACGAAATATTTTTCCCTTACTCAGGAGACTCCCCACCCTTTTTTGATCTTTTGACTTAGAAAGATCAAAAAGTAAGGGGCGGGAAGTGTTATCATCTTTTACTTTTTTTAGTTGCTGATATAGTTTGTCTTTTGTCATGTTTCGCTAATATATTTTGGTTTCTGACCTGCCTTAAAATACTTGTCATGTTTATACGGCCAGAGGGTGACTTTGGGAGTAATATGCTTTTTTAAGACGCTGCACATATATTCATATCGGTAGTCACGCTCTCGCAGCGACTGAGTGACTCTTCGCCCGAGTGAACGTCGCAGTCCCTCCCCTCCTTTGACTTCATCACCTAACTCGATATGTATCTCGAGGGTCTGTTTTTCTGATCCTGGACTTGGGTTTCGCAGGGTAAATTTTCCGGTAATTTTTCCGAAAAACTCCGAATGTTCCAGTGCGAGCTTGATGTGGATTGGATCAATAAAGGCAAAATAAAAAGGAAGCGTAAAATCGCTTCTCCCGTGTAGCATAATAAACGGAAGTTTCCAGTCAAGTATTCCGCGGAACAAATTTTTTCTCGATACAATACTTGTCGTTTTCTTAAGCACATCTTCATATGCAATCACTGTGCCAGTATCTCCTGGGCTAAAGCGAACAAGCGGGGCACCGCTTGCCGAGGTGAAGAGTAATTTTCCATTTATTGACTCTGCGTATCGAAGAAGCGGGTTATATTGAAACAGGGCCGGTACAATTGGTCTTTGAAAAAGCTCCAATGCAAATGCCTGGTCATTTTCAGCAAGACGTTTGATTTTAATGCTTAGTGGAGTTTCAGTGCCCACAAGAAGCATGTCGGCGCATCCGTACACACTCATAGCCGATGTCGCGTGTACATCGGTTGAAAATGACAAAAGATATTCCCGCCAAGTCTCACCGAACGCTTCACTTGCAAAGAGAAATCTGACAGGTACCCGAAGCTTTTTGGCCCCTGACTTCACATAGCTTTCCATGATATCCTTTGCAAAAAATGGATGTGCCGCAAGGATAACTTGATCGTAGGAGTCATGCGTTGCCTCGAGTACGCGAAGTATCTCTGCTTTGTTTGTTCCGATCGGTGCAACTGTGAGTGGGTAGCCACGTGCCGCAACAAGGTAGCTTGGGAACACCGTCGCCATTCCGGAAACATTTAACCCAACTGGAAAACCCACAATGAGAAGTGTTTTTAAATGACTGATGTGAAAAAAATTTCGATAGATAAGCTCATGCAATACCGCCGCCTCAAACTCTTGCGAAAAACTACGAGGCCAAAACTTTGGCGTGCCGGTCGTTCCTGAGCTTGCTGCTATAACCCCATTGTTGGGCATCCTTCCGTCCCACATTCTGTTTGGTAGACTATATTTTTCAATGTAATTTTTTTTGTCGGTTATCGGTACGCTTTGAAAATCACGAATCGTTTTGATTTTTCCTGGATGAACTCTGTGCTTTTTCAAAAAATCTTTATAAGCTGGCACTCTCTTTGCCGCAGCATGAAAAAGGTCAAGGGCCTTTTTCACTCCTTTGTTGCGCCAATATTCTTCAGGTTCCTTGGATAGTCTCTTTTCAAAAGACTCTATGTCAAATGAAAAAAAATGAAGAATATCGTTTGGGTGCTCAAAGTCGCTCGCAAAACATGCGGAGTTTTTTGGAGATTGTCTATTTTTGCTTGAACGTCGGTTCGCCATGTTCAATTATTCTTTGAGTCGAATTTTTTCAGAAAACTTACAATGTGCGCTACGTCTGGAGCAAGAGAGCGGTCTTCTTTAACTAATGACGAGATCTTTCTCGCCTCCCTATAGAGTTTTTGGCTTGAACTAGAATAGCTCTCTTTGTCGTTAATGACATCTGACGCTTGCAATAGTGTGATGAGTTCGATGGCATAGACGATGTACACATTTTCAATAACCCGAGCGAGTATGAGTGCGGCATCAGTGCCCATGCTGACGATGTCTTGATTTGAGCCGTTCGTGGAGATTGTGTGGATGGAATGTGGGTATGCAAATGTTTGATTTTGGGCGACGGTCGAGGTTGCAACGAACTGTAGGCCCTGGAGTGCAAGTGTGAGTCCGGGTGTATTGAGATTGAGAAAGGGCGAAAAAATACCGTTTACATTTTCGTCCAGAAGGTAATTAGTACGACGCTCCGAAAGTAGTGAAGATTTAATTATTGGTATTTTCAACTGGTCAATCATTGTGGCGATATAGTCGCCATGAAAGTTACCGCCGTGGAGAAAACGCTTTTGTTTTACACTGATGAGTGGATTGTCGGTTGCAGAGTTTATCTCAATATTGATTACTCCCTCCGCATGGGCGACCGAATCGACGAGAGGACCAATTACCTGTGGAATACACCGGAACGAATACACGTCTTGAATTGCCTTCGGAACAGCAAAGGTTTCGTCCCGCAATGCGTCCATCTGTGCACCTTTTGGATATCGGACGCGCAGACGCTTGGAGTCATGAAGAAGTTTTCTCAAAGTTGCCGCAGTTTGACGTTGCCCCGGATGTGGACGTAGAGCATGTAGCTCGCTTGCGATGCTGTCATTGTATGCACCAATAGTCTCAAGCGCAAAAGCGCCAAGGTGAATTGAGAGCGAAGTCAATCGGAGTGCGTCACGAAGGAGAATGGTTGAGATTCCCGCCATGACCGATGTCCCATTTATCAATGAAATTCCTTCCTTTATCTCAAGTACGTAAGGTGCGATCTTGAGCCTTGCGAGGACTTTTTTTGTTGCTTGCCGCTTTCCTCGGTAAAAAACCTCGCCTTCTCCTATGAGGGTGAGCGCAATGTGCGCGAGTTGTACGAGGTCACCGCTCGTACCAACGGCCCCATGCTCCGGAATAATCGGAATTATGCGGTGATTTATGAATGCTTCGAGTTGACGAAGGAGCGGAAGCGAAACCCCCGAAACACCTTTCGCCAAGGTATTCAATCGAATAACCATTGAAGAAAGAACGTAATCTTGCCTTATTGGCTCCCCCGCACCACTCGCATGAGAGCGAACTAAGTTCTTTTGCAATTGCGCAAGACTATGTTTATCGATAATGCGTGATGCCATAGGCCCAAAGCCCGTGTTGACTCCGTAAATGATCTGGTTCTGCGCACGTTCATGGAGAAATTTGTATGATGCGACGATATTGTGAATATTCTTTTTTACCGTCACTTTTACGTGAGGCGAATCGATGATTGACCAAACGTCAGCAACGGTAAGCGATGACCCATCAATATCAATAATTTTTTTCTCACGCGACGTCTTAGTTTTTTTTAATGTGTTCATATGTCGTCGATTGTGTCGACTAAGCCCATTATACAGAAATGAACTGCATTTGGGAAAATTTAATGCCTCACATCCCCTCTTGCTTCAGTTCCTCAATTAACTTTTTTGCTTTGCCGGAAAGACGGGTGGGGGTTTTGATGTTTACGTGAATGAGAGTGTCACCGGTACGCATACGACCGGAACTTGCGATTCCTTTTTCTTTGAGACGCAGTATGTCTCCAAATTTCACTCCTTCCGGAATTTTCACATCAAGAGATTTGCCGTCGAGGGCCACAATTTTGTACGTCGCACCAAGAAGCGCATCGGAAAGTTTGACGTCGAGATTCATGACAAGATTATTTCCTTCACGATGGTAGAGCGCGTGGGGCTTCACGTGGACCTTTATGTATAGGTCGCCCGCTATCCCGCGCGAAACCGCCTCGCCCCTTCCGCTCATGCGCAACATCTCTCCTGCGTTGATGCCGACGGGGACATTGATCTCGATTTCTTCTTGTTTTTTGACCACACCCATTCCGGAGCATGTTTTGCATTTTTCTTCAGGAATTTCGCCTACCCCTTGGCACACATTACAAGTTGTTACGGTGGAGAATGTGCCAAGAAATGATTTGCGTAGCTCATTGACGCGACCTTTGCCGCTACAGGTAGCGCACTTTTTGAGTTTCGTACCGGGCTTTGCCCCGCTTCCATGGCAAGTATCACAGGACGATGTTTTTCCGAGAAGTACTTTGCGCTTCGCACCGAAGATGCTCTCTTCAAAGGTAATTTCAATATCTACGGAGATATCACGACCGCGCTCAACGCGAGGTCCTCCTCCCCCATTAAATCCCGCACCGAAGAAATCGTTGAAAATATCCCCAAGGTCCACACCCTCAAATCCCGAGCCACCATGCCCCTGCCCACCAAATCCACTGCTGGGTGGTGGTCCGCCGTCGAATGATGCGCTGCCGTACTGGTCGTACTGGCTACGCTTTGAATCGTCAGAGAGCACTTGATACGCCTCATTCATTTCTTTGAATTTCTTTTCGTCCCCGCCAGCCTTGTCAGGGTGATATTTGTGTGCGAGTTTGTGGAATGCCTTTTTCAGCTCCTCCTTCGTGGCGCTCTTTTGGACACCCAGTATTTCGTAATAGTCTTTTGCCATACGGGGGCATTATACAGATAGCTGCCTTGTTTGACAAGTGCAAATATTTCTGCTATCATACTGACAGGCAGGTTCGCCTTTCAGGAGATTGTAATGTTCAATTGGCGCAGATATTTCACGGAGTTGGGTATTTCAACAGTTGGTCTGCTTGTTGTTTGTGTCCTCATTTTCTTTCAGGGAGAATACACCGAGAAGGAGGTGGCATTGCCAGCGGTCGTTTGCCTTGTCGCCCTCGCTATTTTTGAATACCTTTATGCTAAGAAATGGCATAAGGCAGGCTAAACAGCCGGTAACAGCCCCCTAACGGCACTTTGAAAGGAACAGGAATGGCAAAAAAAGATCACGCAGAAGCACTTTGGAATGACGAGCTCAAGAAAGGCTGGGAGCCTGCGATGAAAAGTCGCCTCGCCTTTCATGGCGGACTTCACGTTCACCCCGTGGCCGGTGATACGGGCCGTTCGATTCAGACGGTGCGGCGCTGGTTCAACAAGCTCGTTCAAGGTGGGTTCGCGGTGTACGCGGATGAAACCCAAGAACACATTCGTCCGGCACCTTTGACGAATTCCTGAGCCAACGCTCGCAACCTCACGGCCCTACTTCGGTAGGGTTTTTTTGTCGGAAAATTTGATAAACAAAAGGACCGAGCATTGCTGCTCGGTCTTTTTGCTCTTGTTAGACGTCGTGCACCTTCCCCTCCGGTGGGGTGCCGGCATCCGGAGCGCCTTCCTCGGGTGGCGTCTGCGGCACACCCTCGTGCGTACTTGCCTCTTTTGCCATTGCTTCACCGATTTTTTGCAAATGAGTAGATAGTTCCTCGGTGGCTTTCTTGGTGGCCTCCATGTCGGTGCCGTCCTTGACCTTTTTGACCTCCGCAATCTTTGCCTCGACATCCGCCATGATGTCTGCGGGAATCTTGTCGCCGTTGTCCTTGAGTGCCTTCTCCGCTGTATATACGAGCGTCTCAGCGATATTCTTGACCTCAACGGCCTCTTGCTTCAGTTTGTCCGCATCCGCATGAACCTCCGCCTCTTTCTTCATTCGCTCGATATCATCCTTTGAAAGCGATGAACGTGCTTCGATGCGAATGGATTGCTCTTTGCCTGATGTCTTGTCTTTTGCTTTGACCGAAAGAATACCATTCACATCGACATCGAAGGTAACTTCAACCTGAGGCATACCACGCGGTGCCGGCGGAATGCCGTCGAGAATAAATCGGCCTAGTGACTTGTTGTCTGTCGCCATTCCTCGTTCTCCCTGATACACGTGCACCTCAACAGATGTCTGGTTGTCTGCCGCAGTAGAGAATATCTGTGAGCGTGACGCAGGAATAGTGGTGTTTCGCTCAATCAATTTCGTGGCGATACCTCCCATTGTTTCAATCCCAAATGATAGTGGAATCACGTCTAGCAAAAGAATGTCTTTCACGTCGCCCTTCAAAATTCCACCCTGAATTGCCGCACCAACCGCAACGACTTCGTCCGGATTGATGGTACGGTTCGGCTCCTTTCCAAAAAATTCCTTCACGCGCGCTATCATGAGCGGCATGCGCGTCTGGCCCCCAACGAGCAATATCTCGTTGATATCACCCACCTTGAGCCCTGAGGCCTCCAGAGCGCGCTTGGTTATCTCTATTGAGCGGTCTACGTACTCCATTGCAAGTTCTTCAAGCTTTGCACGGGACATCTTGAGGAGAAGATGCTTTGGTCCGTCGGCATTTGAGGTGATGAACGGAATATTAATTTCAGACTCAGGAATATTTGAAAGCTCATGCTTTGTCTTTTCTGCAGCCTCTTTCAATCGCTGTGTTGCAAGGACGTCCTTTGAAACGTCGATGCCTGACTCTTTTTTGAATTCAGCAACAATCCAAGCCATAATCTTTTGATCAATGTCACCGCCACCCATATGACTGTCTCCATCGGTGGATTTCACTTCAATCACATCGTCACCGACCTCAAGAACAGAAACATCAAACGTTCCTCCTCCGAAATCGTAAACGACGATCTTCTCATTCTTTTTCTTGTCGAATCCATAGGCGAGTGCGGCAGCCGTTGGTTCATTGATTATGCGCAGTACGTTGAATCCCGCAATTGTTCCAGCGTCTTTGGTCGCCTGCCGTTGTGCATCGTTGAAGTACGCAGGTACGGTGATGACCGCATCAGTGATTGTCTCTCCAATCTTTGCCTCAGCATCTGCCTTCAATTTCGAAAGCACCATAGCCGAGATTTCTTCCGGGCGGAAATACTTGTCTCCCATTTTCACCTTCACGCCGCCATTGTCCCCGCGCTCAATTTTGAACGCGGCAACCTTCTGGTCGCGCTGAACAGACTCTTCTTCGAAGCTGTGCCCGATAAGACGCTTGATTTCGTACAGTGTATTCTCAGGATTCGTCACCGCCTGGCGCTTTGCGGAAAGACCAACCAAGCGCTCACCTGTCTTTGAGAGTGCAATAATAGACGGCGTTGTGCGTACGCCTTCAATGTTTTCGACTATCTTCGGCTCGCCGGCCTCTACGATAGCCATCGCCGAGTTTGTCGTCCCCAAGTCAATTCCAAGTACTTTTGCCATATGATTGAATGTGAAATATGAATAAAATTGTTAATTTAAATCGAGCACAGAACTAGGTATACACTGTTACTTGCTCTTTTGTCAAAAGGTTGCATAGTATTATGCCTTAGCGTAAATTTTCACTCTCGGCGACCTGATGAGTTTTCCGGCCAATCGATAGCCCAACTGAGCGACCTCGGCGATTTTGTGGTCAAGTGAGGCGTCGTCCGTAGGAACGGTGCCAATTGACGTGTGCTCGTTTGGATTAAAAGGCAACCCCGTAGGATCAAGCTCGGTGAGTCCGTGGCCGGCAAGCACCTGAAGTAATTGGGTGTGTATGTACTCCACACCGACTCTCCATGTTGGGTCTACTTTGGCCCATGCTTCCTTGTTGGCAAATGCCATGTGAAAACTCTCAAGCACGGGTAGTAAATCGCCAATCAAACCTTCGCGTGCAAATTTCAAAAACTCACTCTTACTTTCATCTTCTCGTTTCTTGTAATTGACATAGTCCGCCTTCAGTCTCTGCCAGCCGTCGAGATATTCCTGCCTTTCTGCATTGGACGTGCGGAGCTTCTCACGCAGACGCTTAATGTGGTCCTGCGGGGTCATTTCCCCTCCTCCGTCTACGTCATCGTTATATGACTCTATTTGGACGTCATCAGCGTCGTCCATCGCACTCACGATATCGACTCCACCACCAAGGTTATAGCCCTTGGTTGAATCACCCCCGATGTCTCCTTTTTGTTTATCGTCCATATTAGCTTGAGTGTATCAAAAAATAAAGTGAATATCAAAAAACTCTTAATCACGTAATTTGGGATGAAGTTCGATGCGACAAAGATGCGATGTCCGAGTGGACATTGAGCGATATGTTCACCGGACTCGCGCCGCAGTCAACAAAGAAATTTGCCCAAATTTTGTGATTAACGCTTGGACCACTGGGAGGCTTTACGTGCCTTCTTGAGTCCGAAATGCTTGCGCTCTTTCTTGCGCGGGTCGCGGCGAATGAATCCAAGCTTCTTGAGTTCAGCCTTCTGCTCTGCGTCCTCCATGACGATGATGCGTGAAAGTCCGTGTCGGATAGCCTCAGCCTGTGCATGGATACCGCCACCAACCACCTTTACGGTAACAGAGTACTTTACGACAAATCCATCGCGATCCAGCGGCGCATTGACGATTGACTGGAGCTCCATTGTGCCAAAGTAGCTTTCAAGAGTGCGGTCGTTGACCTTGAATGAGTTCTTTGTCGACTCTGTGGCGCGCACACGAGCAATCGCGGTCTTTCGGCGCCCCACTGCTTCGATGTACCTCGCGGTGCCTTTCGCAGCCGCTTTTGTTGCGGGCTTTGCTGCGGATTTTGGTTTTGGTGTTGCTGCTGTAGACATACGTTTAGTCTTCAATAATTAAATGTTTAAGTCTCTTGTCGCGAAGTGTGTTTGTCGGAAGCATTCCCTTGACGGCGCGGATGAGCGCTTCACCGTGGCCCTTCTTCTCGATGATGTGGCTCAACGTAAGTGCGCGGTCACTACCAAGGTAACCACTGTGACTGTGATAGGTCTTCTGCTTCATTTTCTTGACCGAGATGGCAAGCGCACTCGCATTCTTCACGCGAACCGTGACATTTGCCACAACGTTCTTTGCGCCTGAAGTCGTGTTCTTAGCCAAAAGGACTGAGGCCGCTTCGCTTGCGACTCGACCGAGAGCTCTTCCTGTTGCGTCTATGACATGTTCCATGGTGGTGTTCTTTTGGTAAGAATTAAATAAGTTCGATCGTTGCAAGTGGACTTGCGTCACCTCGACCGCTTCGCTGTCCGATCTTTGTAATGCGCGTGTATCCGCCTTTGCGATCGATGTATCGTGGTGCGATCTCCTTCACAAGCTTGTTGGTGATGTCGATGTTGTTGTAAAGACGCGACTTGATGAGTCGTACGACCGGTACTCCACCCTCACGCGCCTTCGAAATCATCTTCTCAACCAAAGGTCGCAATGCCTTTGCCTTTGCCTCGGTGGTCATTATCTTTTCGTGCGTCAAAAGTGAGAGCACTAAAGAACGCATGAGTGCCTCACGTACTCCCGCCTGTCGTCCGAATTTCTTGTTTTTGTTGTGATGTCTCATATGCGTGTTTAGTAATGATTACCGGTAAATCTAAATTATTGCTTCAGCGTGACGCCAAAGTTTGACAGCGCACGCTTAATCTCCTGAACTCCCTTTTCTCCAAGTCCGTCAAGGTCCATCAGGTCCTCCTCCTTCTTGCGGACGAGTCCTCCGACGGTGCGGATATTGGCTCCAGTGAGCGCATTCTGAGTGCGCGCGGAAAGGTCGAGTGAGTCAATGCGAGTCTTCAAAAATTCGGTATCAACCCCCCCTTCTCCTTCAGTGGACTCTTCAGACTCCGGTGACATTTCAGGAACAACTTCGCTGATGAGTTCCTCTTCCTTAAAGCCGATGATTGCCTTTAGCTGGTGAATCATAATCTCGATGGCGTTCTCAACGGCTGAGCGTGGTGTAAGTGTTCCGTCGGTCTCAATGGTGATTTTCAAACGATTGTAGTCAGTTCTATCCCCAACGCGCATTGTCTCGACTTCGTAGTTTACACGACGGATTGGAGTGAATGCCGCATCAAGTGCAATTGTACCAATTTCAACCTTCTCTTTCTGAATTGCCTCCTTTGCAAGATATCCAAGACCTTTTTCAACCCTTATCTCTGCATTGATGGCCGCATTCTTGTCTGTAAGCTCACAGATGTACTGATCGGGGTTCAAAATTTCTACCTGACCACCGATGGTGAGGTCCTTTGCAGTTACTTTCTTTGCTCCCTTAAGAGACAAGGTAATCGTCTGAGGCTCGTCGGTGTGCATCTTGATGCGCACCTTCTTCAGGTTCAAAATAAAAGTAATGACATCCTCCTTCATTCCATCAATCGTTGAAAATTCATGCAAAACACCATCAATCTTAAGCGATGTGAGCGCAGCACCGGGCAGCGATGAAAGAATGATGCGTCGCAGTGAGTTTCCTAGGGTATGACCGTACCCGGGGTAAAGTCCCTCTATCTCGTACACTCCCATAGAACCTTCCTCACGGATAGGTTTTGGCTTCGATGGCAACGCGACATTGTAGTCAGGCATGGCAATTGGCAATTAAGGCTTAATAACAAGGGCTAATTTCGACTTTGCTAAAATATTATACAACACCTCCTAGTGGTTGACTAGCGACTGTAGAACTCAATAACGGACTGTACGTTGAAACTCAGAGTGTTCTTGTCATATTTTGGAGTCCCCTTCACGACGGCGGTAAGCTTGGTGGGATCAAAGTTTAGCCATTCGGGAGCTGAATGCTTACTTAATGTTTCTGAAGCGTTTGCGAAAAGAGAAGATTTCCTACTACCCTCACGAACTGTCACAATTTCACCAAGAGTTACGCGATATGAAGGGATGGTAATTTTTCTTTTTCCAATTACAAAGTGTCCGTGTGATACCATCTGCCTTGCCTGCGTACGGTTCACGGCAAACCCAAGACGGTACACTACGTTGTCCAAGCGACGTTCAAGATTTTCAATCAAGTTATCAACGGGTGAGCCCTTCTCATCTGCTGCTTTTTTGACATAACTACGGAATTGCTTTTCAGAAACTCCATAAGTCCTGCGTAACTTTTGTTTCTCCTTGAGCTGAATACCATACTCTGTGACCATACTCCGGTGCTTGCGCTCGCTGATGGGCTTTCCAGGAGGCATCGGGCGGTTAATTATGGCGCACTTCTTGCGTCCACAAATGGATTCTCCGAGACGACGACAAACTTTACATTTAACTCTGCTCATGATGGTGATAAAAAAATATTAAATGCGACGAGGCTTTTTGGCTCGTGGGCCATTGTGAGGAACTGGGGTCTTATCTTTGATTGAGGTGATTTCTACGCCTTTTGCGATGAACGCGCGGATTGCAGATTCACGACCTGATCCTACGCCCTTCACAATTGCATCTACAGACTTGAGTCCCATCAGCTGTGCCTTTTCAGCGAGAAGTTCACCGATCTTTGCTGCTGCGAACGGTGTGCCTTTTTTTGCGCCATTAAATCCGAGAGAACCGGAGGTTGACCACATAAGCACTTTGCCCTCAGAGTCCGCAAGCGACACAATGGTGTTGTTGTAGGTCGACTGAATGTTGAGGATCGCATGCGAGATTTTCTTTTTTGGCACACGAGAAAGAGAGCGTGCCTTAAGTCCTTGGTCTACGCTGCCTCCCGCCTTTTTGACTATTCGTTTCTTACCCATTGTTCGTTGCTTACGCTGTTAATGTCATTGATTATTTCTTTTCGAGCTTGCGTCGACCGCTGCCCATCGTCTTTCGTACATTTCCTCTTACTGTACGCGAGTTGGTCTTCGTGCGCTGCCCTCTCGATGGGAGCCCGCGAGAATGACGCATTCCTCGGTAGGATTTTATATCTTTTAAACGCTTGATGTTCGCTGCCTTTTCCCGCTTGAGATCACCTTCGATCTTCATGCCCTCAATTTGCTTACGAATTTTCGCCTCTTCGTCGGTTGAAATTTCCGCCGGCTTTTTTGTCTCCGGTACTCCAGCCTCTTTTAAAATCTTCTTTGCCGTCATGAATCCGATACCATAAAAAACGGTGAGTCCAACCCACAATTGTTTATTCTCCGGAACGGTAATACCAAGGATACGCATAATAGAAAAAATTAGCCTTGCTTTTGCTTATGTCGGGGATTCTCGCAGATAACGTAAATATTCCCCCGACGTCTGACGGATTTACATTTCGCACAAATTTTTTTAACTGAAGCTCTTACGCGCATATATGTGATAAAAACAAGACTCGATACGGCACGATTGTCGTACGAGATTGTCTCATTAGACTCAAATTACATTCGTTTAACGATTCTCAATTTCCCACCATAAGGATTATCTTCCAGCGACACCTTGTCACCAACAAGAACCTTAATACGATGGATACGCATTTTTCCAGAAAGGTACGCAAGTACTTCCGGTCCAGTTTCGGTCTGGACACGAAACATTGTGTTTGGGAGAGCTTCGATGATCGTTCCTAAGATCGTCGACTCCTTTTGCTTGTCGTCACTCATGTCAAAAATGGGTGTCCAGATACTAGCAGAGGCATTTAAGTTGGTCAAGCCCCTTTTGCTGCTAATGTGTGAATAGCTCTCATTTTTTGAGCATTAGGCAAGTATGTACGCCAAAATGGTCAAATACGCTCATGTTGAGTCCTAATTCGGCATGGCGTCAACTACCACAATGACGATATCCTTTTCTTTAGATGGGAACGAACGCTTCCAAACCGGATGAATCGTTGCCTTGGCGCGATCTATTGTGGAGAACTGGGCAAGAATAGCATTAAAGCTATCTTTTGGTGCACCTAGTAATACTTTTTTTATCGCAGATTCGTTAATCTTCCAATCAAGTGCCGGAGTGCCCTTCATCGAAATATCAAGTTTCTCGCTTTTCCAGAGTATTTCGCCACCCGATTCAGTCAAACCAAGCTCTATGGTTTCAAGATTGGTGATTGTGACGTCCTCCCCGTTCCAAGTAGGTATAAGCGAGCGCACAATTGCACGCGTCAGCTCATCCCTGTTCATCGTAAGAAAGTATAAAGTGCCAGTCTGTGAGACAACCGCCTTATCCGGGCTCGAAGAAGGGGCCTTTGAAAGAGCGGCATCCGCAAGCTCAACGACCATCCCCTGGTCATAGCCGATCTGACTTGGGCCCAAGTCGCTGCGCGCTTTGGTGCGAAGCTTTGTTTCAAGTTGTATGCGAAGATCATCGCTTGCCTGCTTAAGGTCAAGATCCGAAACGCTCTTTATGGTTCCTGATGCACCTCCGGCCAGCGGCCCGTTGGAACGTGCATATACTTTATCGAACGTCGGCGAACCCTTCAGTCCGGGGACAGTAAAGTCAACTGGGGCGCTGTTGAAATCTGGTCCGGCTTCATCTGCGTAAACAGTAACCCCGAAACTTCCCGGCGTAGTTTTTCCGGCCTTAACGGTGGCCTTGGGTACAGTAATTGAATCATTGATACGGTAAATTTTTCCTGACGGGCTTTGAAACCTAGTATTTTTTATCAGTCGCTGTGGTAGAGACTGAGTGTTGTAGACTATGATTTTTCCCGAGGCTTTCGCAGTGACAGCTTTTTCACCGGTGGCGGGCACTTCTCGTGTTTCTTCAAGAACAATTTTCATGACAGAAAAGGACAGCTCACCATTCAGGGGACTTTTTAGGATTGTCATTTTTTGGTCCATTGGTATGGCACCTCGTTTGGGGAGCACGGTAATGGTTGCACCGGAAAAGTAATTCATTCCCACAACGAGACCAATGCCCAAAAATGCTACGCCGACAATCCATGGCATCCATCCACCCATCCAAGACGACCGATTGCCCGAGCGGCCCTCTCTATGGGTAAAATTCATGTTTGACGATGGTGGAACATACGCCCCGACCCGTTCCTCGCTCTTTTTATAAGGCCAGGTTTTTGCGGCCACTTCAGGTTCCGGATCGCTTGAGAAATAATTTTGCTCATGCTTCACCTCGGGCTGTTCCGGCTCCACGGCATCTTTGCCATTCAGTTGGTCAAGAATCATCGACTTTGGATTCTCAATAACCACCTGCTCTTCATCGCTAATCTCCAATTCCTCAACGTGCGTCTCATGAACACTTTTTTTGGCATGGTGTACGGAGGTGTGCACAACTGCACGGTGCGTAGCATGTGCATGGGTTTTCTCCGGTGCCTTGTGGTGAATTATTTTTACACTTACCTTGCTTTGTCCACTTTTCTCTGGAGGAATAATATCTTGAATTAAATATTTAGCCATAATGATGAGCTTATTTTTTTGATAATGAAGTGAGTTTATTTGCAAATATCGTTTCGATAGCAAGGAATGGGTCTTGGAAGTCAGGCTCCTGAACTTGAATGAATTTACTCAGAAATGCATTCCCCAAAGACCGCACTATAAATTGCCCCTCGTCCTGTGAAAAGCGTTTGAAATTTGCCTGATGAATCGCCCCCTCGAACCATTTCGTTACATCATCGTCTGCAGTATAAAATAATGTTCTGGGAATTGGAAATTCTGTGGCGAATTGGGAAAGTGCGTCTTCAAAAAATATCTTCCACTCTTTTGTCTCCACACTAAGTATATCTTCAATTTGTTTTGCGTGCTCTCGGCTGAATTTTCCTTCTAAATACAACCTCATTTCTGACGTTGCCGCAGTAGGAGTTGAGTGCATGCCCTTAATGAGAGATCGAATGAGCATGTTTTTCCCCGCAGGAAATGATATGGACTCAAGTAGCACGTTGTCTTTTGCGAGTGAAATGTCTGTCACTTCTCCGGAGATGTCCATGAACAAAAAACTAGATTCATCAGCAAAGATATCTCTAATCGTGTCGAACGCAGTAAATGAGAACGATGAAAAATGCACTTTGGGAATATGCCAAAACTGTGTAATGACATCACTAATCGATGAAAAAATATTTGCCGGAATCATGCTGATGTACAAGGCAATTTCGAGCTCGGAGGCGCGTTTTCCAAAAGGGTTTTTTACCTCATATCCATTGAGTTTCAACTGAATACTTTTTGATTCCATTATCTCCGGAGGAGTATTGTCAATCTTTGCGTGCTCAAAAAGTTTCGAATCTCTGAAAAGCCCGATCTCCTTTTGAATGAGTTTCGAAAGGCCCTTTTCCGTAACCAAGAACGGGGTTGGCTGATTGTAGTGAACAAGTCTGGTCTGCGAGGCGTACCAAGGAGAGGCGAGGATACAGTATGCCTGATCCACCTTCACCCCTCCACCGGCCTTTTGCATTGTCTCAAACATTTCCTTCATTGTGGCAATCATCGAAGCAAGAAATCGCTCAAAACTGAGCTTTTCCTGAAATGGAATATCACGTCGTATCGAAAATATCACTTCGGGAATTCGCGTCGGATCGATGCTCACAAAAGCACCTCCAATCGAAGCACTACCAATATCAAAAATGATGATGAAATGTTGCCCGCTTTTTAGCTTGCGGTGAAATATCGACATGCAAAAATTATACCACGCCTTCCCCAAACAAATACCTCCCGCCTGTGGGTATTTACTTGTGCGCTATTCGAGTACTGCTTTAATTCTCCGCACACCCTGACTGCTGGCCGCTAGCATCGAGGACGATGCCGCCGTGCGAAATGCACCACTTCAGAAAGTGGCATTTCTTTTACATAAATGCAGCGCACTATTCAAGTATGGCCTTTATTCTGCGCACACCTTGGCTTGATGCCTCTTCTTTGAGGATGCGGAACCTCCCTAATTCGCCGGTGTGGGTGACGTGCGGCCCACCACAAAATTCCACAGAGAAGCGTTTGTCGAGTTGCGGATTCTCCGGAGTCGCATCCTTTGGCCCGACAGAGTAAACGGAGACTCGCTCAGGATACTTTGCGCCAAACTCGTGCTCTGCACCGAGCTTTTCAGCCTCCTCAAGGGTCATTTCAGTTTTTATAACCGGCAAATCTTCAGCAATTTTTTCATTGACGATGTCTTCCACTGCCTTTTTCTGTTCGTCAGTCAATTTTGCCGGAGAAGCAAAATCAATGCGCAAGCGCTCTCCGGTGATATTTGAGCCACGTTGATGGACGTCGGGGCCCAGTACGATCTGTAATGCGCGTAGAAGCAGGTGGTGTGCGGTATGGAGACGAACTGTCTCTGCGGAATCGTCGGCAAGACCACCCTTAAATTTTTGTTCCGACCCTGCACGAGAGAGATTCTGGTGTTTTTTCATTTGGTCATAAAAATCATACTCCTCCATCATTTCTATGTTTCTTTCTGCTGCAAGTTCTTTAGTGAGTTCAAATGGAAACCCGAATGTAGAAAACAAAATAAAAGCATCAGTTCCAGAAATACGTTTTTCATGAGAAAATCGTTCAAATTCCTTCATTCCAGCGGTAAGCGTTTTTCGGAATCGCTCCTCCTCATCCTTGACCTCTTTTTTAATCTGCATGAGATTTGCGGAAACATTTTCATATACACCTTCATATGTTTTTGCCACCTCCTCGATGAGCGCATCAAATCCCCCCCTGAGTACAAGGACGTCAGAGTAGCGCACTGCGCGTCTTAAGAGACGGCGCAAAATGTATCCTTGGTCGGTATTTGAGGGTGTAACGCCATCAGCAATAAGAAATACTGACGTGCGAATATGGTCAGCGACGATGCGCGCCGAGCGTTCATTGTATGTGGATGCATTATCGGAAATGATCTTCATCATTCCAGAAAACATATCCGTTGCAAAAATATTGTCCTTTCCTTGCGATACCATAGTGACGCGCTCAAGCCCACTTCCCGTGTCCACATTTTGTTTCTCGAGCTTTCCGACCACCATTCCGTCTTTCTTGAGATATTCCATGAATACGTCATTCCAAATCTCGACGACATGCTGTTTGTCGTCTGCAGTCATGTATTCTGCCTTAGTCATTCCTTTGTTGAGATTTCCCGTAACATCGTAGAACATTTCGGTATCAGGACCGCACGGACCAGAGTCGCCGGCACTCCACCAATTTGGCTCCTTCCCCTTTACATCCGCCGTCATGAAGTAGATGCGCTCCCCTATTACTCCGGCATTTTCAAAAATTTCTTTCCATATCATGTGTGCCTCGTCGTCTCTCGGTGCATCGGTATTGCCACCAAAAACAGTCACGTAAAGACGATTTGGATCAAGGCTGAGCCCCAATTCTTTTGATGTAAGGAATTCATAACTCCAATTTATGGCTTCTTTTTTAAAGTAGTCTCCCAACGACCAATTGCCCAACATTTCAAAAAACGTATCGTGTGTGTTATCGCCGATCTCTTCAATGTCTTGTGTGCGCACGCACTTTTGGCTGTTTGCAAGACGCACTCCGGCCGGATGCGGCTCTCCAAGAAGATAGGGCACCAGAGGCTGCATTCCTGCCGTATTGAAAAGCACCGAAGCATCATTAAGAGGTATGAGCGGTGCGCTCGGTATGATGGCGTGACCGCGTTCCTTGAAAAATGCCAGGAACCGTGAACGAATTTCAGTTGAGGTTAGCATAGCCATGGTGACACAAATTATTCAATACTTTATATATTAATGGGAAGCTCGTTCTTCTTTGCTCGCTAAAAAACTTTATCTGCTGGCCCGCCTGCGCCATGCACTGCAATTATTTCACTAATCCGCGCAACAACTTCCTTAGGACTAAACTGGCTCTTTATCATATACTCCTCCGCTCCCATTTTAATCGCTCTTCCTATATCCGGCTCATCTCCCAAATTTGAAAAAACAACAATCGGAACACTCTTCCACTCCTCATCTCGTTTAAAAACTGCCAAAACTTCAAAACCGTCAACGCGCGGCATCATGAGATCAAGTAAGATAATGGTTGGTGGTGACAGGATCTTCGATTTTTCGATAGCATCCTGGCCGTCGCATGCAGTTACGACATTATAGTTATTAACTCCAAAAAGATGCTCAAACATTTTCGTAAGCATTGCATCATCTTCGATAATCATAATTGTTGATTTTGCATCTCTAGTCATGTGGCCATACTATCCATTTTTTATATGACACACAAGTGGGTGCTATTCCCGTTCAATGACCACCTCGCCTCCATCGAATGAAATAATAGTCGAAGGATTGCCTCGCAATTCATCTCCGTCTACATAAAAATCAACATCGGTACCAAAATATGAACGTGCTTCTTGGGTAGTTCCTGCAGGAGGCATGCCCTCGACGTTTGCTGACGGCGCAACGATGGGACCCACGGCGTTAACGACCTCCCGTAGCTGTTCGTTGTCGGGCAAGCGAAAGGCTATGGTGTTAGCTCCCCTGTGAAGGTATTCAAATTGCTCGTCGTCGGTTGGAAGAATAACCGAATACGGACCCGGCCAATATGTTTCAAGCGTTGTGATTAACGCATCAGAAACGACCACACCAAATTGTTCAAGCTGTAAAATATCTGAGATCAGAACAATGAGTGGCTTCTTGGAATCGCGCTGTTTCAGGTCGTAGATGCGATCGATTGCGTCTACGTTGAATGCGGACGCAACAAGTCCATAGATAGTATCTGTAGGAAGTACGCCGACTCCACCTTCGGCAATCATTACTATCGCATGTTCAATATCTGTTTCCATATTTAATTTAAGGTTGCGTGCTCGGGAAATACAAAAACTTCATTCGCCTCACCTTGACTCTCGGTCGTCGTCGCCGGGCGCGCCAAGCGTTCACTGCTAAGAATTCTTGTGAGTTCATGAATCTTTACGTTCAGAACGCGCAGCTCATTTTCAATGCCGGCGAATTGTTCCGCCTCATGCTCATTAAGCGAAGACAGCGCATCACTCAGCTCCAGATAATTCCGAAGTGCCGCTTCAAGCTCAACTCCATTGATGCTTGGATATTCTTGGTTTTCCAGACGACACAACTCGATGTTGCTGATGAGCTCTGCGCGAAGCTCTGCTGCGCCGTCATCTTCATCGCTGATAAAATCGTCTTCGTAGTTCATGTAATCTATTCCGGTTTAATGATCGAGCCTACGGTCGGATCAAGTGCGCGCGCAATGTCGGGAACACCGATGACCTTAATCAAAAGCCCATGCTCCTTTGCAAGTGCAATTGCGGACTGGTCTGCTGCCTTGAGGTTTTTCTCGAGGACCTCGCTTGCGGTCGTCACTTTGATGAATACGGCCTTCTTGTCGATTCCTGGGTCGGCAGTGTACAGACCATCGACACCGTTCTTGGCCATGATGAGAATATCTGCCTTCATTTCAAGTGCGCGCTGTACCGAAGTTGAATCGGTGGTGAAGTACGGAGCACCAAGTCCTGCGGCAAAAATGACTACTCGTCCTTTGTTCATGTGTCGTTCGACACGTTTCGGAATGTATCCTTCGCAAATCTGGGGCATCGTTATTGCCGAAGAAACCCTCGTCTCGACACCCTTGGATTCAAAAAAGTCACGAAGAATGAGTGCATTTTGTACTGTTGCGAGCATGCCGATGTAGTCCGCCGTCGGGCGCTCGATAGAAAGTTTACCGGTGAGCTCGTGCCCGCGAAATAAATTTCCTCCACCGATGACGAGTGCAATCTGATGTTTTGCAAATTGCAGCGTCTTGATTTGCTCGACAATATTTCCCAGCGTCGGTTCGCTGAACTGCCTATCACCCTCTTTGTTTGAACCACTCAAACTTTCACCCGACAATTTAATAAGTATTTTCATATTGATTCAACTATAGCACAACAATAATATTAGAAGGTGCTAAGTCCTGTCCTCTCCATCATGCGATAAATTGAAGACTTCCATATTGAATTGTCAGCATACACATCATAGGAAGTCGTAAATATGCCGTCCGTATTGCTCCATAAGCGGTCAAAATACTTCATGCCGTCTTTGTATGCAGTGAACGGCTTGTCCGACCACGCAAAAATGTCCGCCTGGAGGTTGTACCCGTTGAGATCTCTTCTGGTTAAACTTGCGGAACCAATCATCAAAAACGACGAAGATGCAGTTTGCCCGGAAAAGAAATTGGCATGGCATTCTTCGCCGTGAGTATCACACCAGCGTACCGTGATGCCGCCAATTGATTTGGCGGTCAACTCCCTCGCTACGGGGCGATTCGGAATGCCATTAAACACGCTACTTGATGTTGCCTGACCGGGGTCAAGAATGATGTGTATAATCGCGCCCCTGTTTGAGGCGTCTATAATTGCCGCGATGATGTCTCGCTCACTCAAGTGAAACATTGCAATATTGAATGCATCACCGCGTTTTGCACTTTCCAGCAAGCGCAACACAGTTTCTCGTATCTTCGTCTCAGTAAGTAGTTGCACGTGCACTGAGCCTGTTTCATCGAGTACGCGCGAAGAATCGTAACCAACAATTGCTGAACCAGATACTTCCGCGAGACGCCGTCCTGCCTCGACGACATCTTTCCAAATACTATCGCTGACCACAAGCGCCACATTGCTGTTTGCGCTTTCTCTGTCGGCAGGATTTGCTGAAGTCACCAGGGTAACCATCTTGTGTATTTCACCGCGCTCAGCCTTCCCGATGGCCTGATCGACAACCATGATGTTTCGCTCATTTCCCTTGAGATTGTACAAGCTGAGCCAAGTACGGAGTGTGGCCTTATTCCCGCCGTCCTGAAATGGATGAGGAAGCCACCCACCGGTATCTGAGTTTCCCCACCATGAAATAAGTGGTCTCCAGATTGATGAAAATAGGAGATTTGGATCACGGAGAACAGAGAGATCTGTTTCGACGACAACGACCCCAGCCTTTCTCATCATGATTATTTGGGCTGATAGTGCGCCGCCATAGAGCATGTTAATGGGGTCCGTAATAAACACGGTGGCAATGTGCCTATTCATCGAAAGTTTATCACTAATTTTTAACGCCAACTCCGTCGAAAGCGCACGTGCCGTCTCAGGTATACGAGGTTGAAAATCATTGAAAAGATAGAAATCAAAAAGCATGAAACGTTTTGCACCGCTAATCAGTGTGAACGCCTTGTCCCAGATTTTTTGCTCAACGATACGCACTCCGTCCTTGTTGACATAAGTATAGTCGGCAAGAAAATGCACACTCGCGTCCGGCACGGAATATTCGACTGAGGACGGAAGAAGCTCGTTGGGCAAAGGTCGCCACCACTGATATGCGGCTGTAAATACTGTTAATACGAGTACAAATTTGAGCAGACCGAACAATAAGTGTGCCATATTTATGAACAGTATACGAAAATAACTAGTGAAATGCGAGGAGGTTGCCGATAAGCGTAACCGAATGCTTGCGAAAACACCTTACACCATCGATATAACGATAGTTATATTAATTAATTTCAATGTCTATATGCTTTATCTCAGGTATTTCTTTCTGGACACGTTTTTCGAGTTTGTCGATGTGAGAACCCATGAGTCTTGGTACTCTGCCGAAATAGCCGACGACAAGCTTCAAGAACTCCGAATAATCGTCACGAATTGACTCATATTCCTCGCGCAATTCGCCTCTTTTGACAATTTCATTCATGAGGGCAGACCCGTTGAATTCCACCTCGCACTTAATGTGGTAGATGCCCACATCGAGGACTGAGGATTTGAAGTCGAGCACGCGGTCAATAGTAGGGTCCGCCTCTAGTATCTTAATGATGCGCTCTTTTATTTCGTCAGGAATATTTACCCCGATTAAATATTTACGATTCTTTCTTATAAGAACTATGGCAACGACGCCAAGCAATATGCCAATGAGTATCGAGCCAAGTGCATCCCAAACCGGATTGCCGGTCAGCGCGGTCAATATCAAGCTTACGAGTGCAACGAGCACTCCGATGACGGCAACCCCATCCTCATAAAGGACTGCAATTGTGCTGGGGTCACCATGCTGCAGGGATTCGGCAAATGTGCGGTTGTGGTTACCACGCATTAACTCACGGCATGCGATATATAGCGTAAGAGTTTCAATGACAAATGAAACAAGAAGAATCACAAATATCATCGGGGAGAGCTCGGGGACCTCGCCTGTTATAAGTAATTCAACGCCGTGATATACGGTAACTCCTGCGCCAAGGAAAAATATTCCGCAGGCAGAAATGAGCGCCCAAAAAAAACGCTCTTTACCGTATCCATACGAAAATTCCTCATCAGCGCGACGCATTGAACGGCGAATACCCAGGAGAAGCAACGCCTGATTCAGTGTATCCGCGAAACTATGCACAGATTCAGAAAACATTGCACCGGAACCTGACATCAAAAAACCGATAAATTTAATTATTGCGACAAAAAAATTTCCGATAAGTGCAAGTGCAACCGGGAAAAAACCAACAATATGTTTCGAGCTGTCTTTTGTCATAAAATTGTTCCCACGAAAAGGAATTCCGCAACACAAGATTCACCAAGCAATGGCGTTGAAAAAAGAGAAGGTGCGCAAGTGTTTATTGAGTGCATGTGGTAGGGAGAATTAGAGATGCAATGCTTTCAGGTATGCCCGAAATTCATCACCCAAATCCTCGCGCACCAATGCGTAGTCAACCATAGCCTTAAGATAGTTGAGCGGGTCACCCGTCGTAAGCCATTTCCCATCCCTTACTTCTTCAACCATGAACTTGCCTCCGCGTTTTATGTATTCACTGATGGCGTCGGTAACCCAGAGTTCCCCTCCCTTCCCCAGTTTTGTTTTTTGAAGAATGCGGACAATCTCGGGCGTGAGTATCATTCGTCCGAATTGAGCGAGTTGTGAAGGCGCAGTTTCAATACTCGGCTTTTCGACAACATGCTCCATTTCACGAGTTCCTTTCTTGAGCTTCACGATACCGTAGCGGTTCACGTGCTCGCGATCCACCTTTTGCACTCCGATGACTGGGGAGGAATGCGTCTCGTAGTTGTCGATAAGCTGCTTCGTAAATGATTCTTTGGAAAGAACGAGATCATCTCCCCACGCAAAAACGAATGGCTCGTCGTTCAAAAGACTTGCAGCGGAAAGTATCGGGGTGCCGTTGCCATACGGGCCCTTTTGGCGTACGTAAATAAAATTCGCCATTGAAGATATCTTGCGGATATCGTTTAGCATTTTTAATTTTCCAGACTGCTCAAGCGAGTGTTCCAATTCCATTGAGCGGTCAAAGTGGTCCTCAAGAGTTTTTTTGTCCCACTTCGTTACAAGAATTATGTCTGTTATTCCCGCTTCCACCAATTCCTCGACAACATACTGGACAATGGGCTTGTCGACGATAGGCAGCATCTCCTTCGGTTGAGCTTTTGTTGCGGGCAAGAAACGCGTACCGCTTCCCGCAACTGCAATGACCGCCTTTCTAACCTTCGTCTTCATGCGGTTTTTGGCCATGCGTAGCACTTTGAATAAAATCCGTCTCGATATCTGTTCGTGCAGTGCGAATGAATCGCTCCTCAACATACCAAAGTCCCTCGAAGACAACTAGCGTAAGAAACGTCACGTATGTTGCTATCGGATAGAAACCGTATCCGCAGGCGGCGCCGACACCCGCGACAACCCACAGACCTGCCGCAGTAGTAAGCCCGGTGAGCACTTGTCGCTGAACATAGATAACTCCCGCACCGAGAAAGCCGATACCGACAACAACCTGTGAGGCAACGCGTAGCGGATCAAAAACAAAAGTATCGGCATATTGCACTGAGACCATTCCCGCAATAATGATAAAGAGTGCAGCACCAAGACAAACTAACGCGTAGGTGCGCATGCCGGCACGTTTTCCCACGCGCGAACGCTCAGCCCCCACCACGAGCCCAAGGACGACGGCAACAGTGAGACGAAGAATTATTTCCCATTGCGATACTGCAAATAGTTCCATATGGTTGCCATTATACCCCACTCAAACGCGTTGACAACAGCCTTAGTCGGCACGGTAGACACGGAGTAATCAAATTGCTACTTCATTGCACAAAGCGACCTCCCTTCTGAGAGGATAGAATCAATTTGCAGCTTCCCTATCCCGATCTTAGCCAGGCGAGAGGGCTCGTCGATGACCTCTCGGCAAAGGACAGTGCCATGATTAAGCAATTCAATTTTTTGTCTGTCGGTAAGAGTTGTCATACAAGTAACGGGATGAGTCTGTGTCGCCTGTATCAGGTCTTGCAAGGTACGCCCCTTCGGATAATTCCATCCCGTAAGCGCCATGCCAACGCAATTTGCATACTGAATCGCCTGGGAGGTAAACTCGGTATTGGTAATAAGCCACGCATGAGTATAGCGTTCCTTGTCCCCTTCCAAATCGAGCCTCTTTTGAATATCTTGGAATCGCGCGTGCACGTAGAGTGCCACCTTAACGTCTGATTTTATTGATGCTGAATTATGAAATTTTGCCTCAACGAGTATTCGCTCGTCTTGTTTTTCTGCGACGACATCTACTTCGTGTGTGACGCAAACACCACGAACCATAACGCCGACACGCGTGGCGTATCCTTGTGCTTCAAGAATTCTTGCGATGAAACGTTCGAAAGGAAATCCTGACGGTCCAAGCTGCTGGATGGCTCTTTTGATGCTGTACTCTGCAGCGGCTGGGCGATGATAGCGCTTGAGAAGGTCGAACGCATGTTCATAGATGTCCACAGTACGCATTCCGTCGTGGATGTCCTTTTCAACATGTAAGACGATTTCATCGATAAGTTCATTTGGCGCTTTAGCAAAACGAAGCGAACGTTCAAGTTTGCCCCTGTCCCAGGCCTCGCGTTCACCGGTATTTTTTACAACTGATATTGATGTCTGTTGATATGTACTCATATATATCAGAGGGTCCTGATGATGGCTCCACTGGAACTTTCCCAGCTCACCTCCTTGACGCTTATTCGTTGTTGTTTGCCGCCGATTTCGAGTGTGAACGAAATATTTTCGGGCTCGTCGGCAATAACAATGAATTCGTATCTGGTAGTATAAATTGCACATGGAGACCATTCAAGTGAGCGATCTCGCGTCGCTATTTGGATAATGAGCGCGTTTATCTTTTTTGGGTCAATCACCGTGATTGCGTCAGTAGAATAGCAGGAGTGAGGAAGCTTGAACTCACCGGAAAACCGATGCGCACCGTCTTTGAATGCGTGCGTAACAACTACCTCATTCGCCGCTGTATCTGAATCAGAAATATTCAAAGGAACTTCAACCTTATCAAGATTTACATAAAGAAATCCGAGAACTCCTCCGGCAACTACAAGTACGACAAGGAACAACCATTTCGTCATGGATATTATTTTATCGCTTTTAGTGTAACTTCAAAAATAAGTGTCGCATTCGGCGGGATAACTCCGGGAAAACCACCTTTCCCATATGCAAGGTCCGATGGAATGGTAAGCTTCCTCTTTTCACCTACCCTCATTCCCAAAAGTCCAAGATCCCAGCCTTTAATTACCTCCCCCTTACCAAGATGCACTGTGAACGGCTGTCCCCGAGGAATACTTGAGTCAAAGACAGTTCCGTTCGTTAACGTGCCTGTGTAATCCACCTCTACCGTCTGACCATTCTGTGCGCCCTCACCACTACCCGCAATAATTGTTTCAATAAGCAATCCTTCTGTTTCATTATTCATGACTTTTGTTTCTGTGGTTAATGGTAAATTTTGAACTAACGGTGCATCGGGTTGCACGGGATTTTTTTGTTCATCATTCCAATAAATAAAATACGCGACAAACAAGAGTGCTACCACTGAAATGGTGTATGTTAGTTTTCGATTCATGGACAAATAATACCTCACGTGACACCTCTTCTGCAACACTATGCATTGATAACCCCGCCTCCCAAACAGGTTTCTCCATCATAGAATACTGCCGATTGACCGGCGGCAATATATTCGTCATTTCTTGTCAGCGTGACAATCACTTCATCATTTGTAAACTCAATTGCGGTGACCTTGTGAGGCGCACCGCGATAACGAATGCGCACGGATGATTCACGCGCCACCTGCGCATCCGGGATTGTAGGAATCCAATTCATCTGCGTTAGCTGAAGTCGGTCTATGCCCATCGGCGATATCGAACTTGCCGACACCGAAACGGTGATGGTGTTTTTTGAGAGATCTTTACTCACAACAAACAGCGGCGACTCATGTGCACTTTGTTTTGTCGTCTGAAACCCGTGACGTTGCCCGATGGTGTAGAGCATTGCGCCATCATGAGTTCCAATTATGGTTCCTTCTACATCGAGCACGGGACCAGGCACTGCATGCACATAATGTTTGAGAAAATCCGCCATGTCGACCGCACCCATGAAACACAAACCTTGGCTGTCTTTTTTTTCTGCATTGGGGAGGGCAAACTCTTTGGCAAGCTTCCGCACTTCAGATTTTTGAAGGTGTCCCACAGGAAACATGGTGTGCGCAAGCTGTTCTTGTGCCAGTGTCCATAAAAAATATGACTGATCTTTCTCTTTGTCCACCCCTGCGAGCAATTTGTACAAAGACGGACTTTGTACGTGTTCGACTCGGGCATAATGACCAGTGGCGATAGCATCTGCGCCGTTTCGCTTAGCGAAATCGAGAAATGCGCCAAATTTTACGTGCTTATTGCACATAACGTCAGGATTCGGGACTCTCCCTGCCCCGTATTCGCGAATCATATAATCCACAACCTCTTCTTTATATGCTTTTTCCAAATCGAGCGTAATGAGAGGAACGCCAATGTGTGCCGCGGCGCGCATTGCTTCGCGCCGCTCTTCGCGCCAAGTGCATGGAAGGAAATCCGCTTGCCAGACTTTGATGAAGACACCAACCACTTCATACCCCCTAAACCCCACTGGGGTCGGGCGACCAAATAATTTCTCAAAATTATTTGGTGTAGCCTTTTGTAGCAGTGCCGCAGAAACAGAAGAGTCAACTCCCCCGCTCATTCCGACGAATATTTTCTTCTTTTTTTCCATCATGTACACAAACTAACACGCGTTGCAAAAAACAAGAAGGATAGCACTAAGACGCGAGTAATTTCTTGCACACCTCGAATGTTGCGCGAGCGTCTGCAAGGGCGGTATGTGCATTGATATTTTTCACTTCAAAATACTCCGTCAACTCCCTCAAGCTAAATTTGAAAAGTCGTACGTCATGATACATTTTACCGAATGCCATAGAAGCGAGGTCGAGCTTGTGGTAATGGACCGTCATATCAAAGTCGATACCGTGCTCTTTGCCTGCGTACGAGAGGAACGACCAATCATGTGCGACGTTCTGGGCGATGAAAACAGTATCTCTTAGGAGCATCGCCGCATGCTCGAGTCCCTCCTTTTGCGGAACCGCAAGGCTCCAGTCGCGTGTGTGATACTTGTTCACCTCAAGACCTTTTGGGTCTGCGTTTTCAATATGCGTGGGAATAAGTTGGATGTTGTGCTCCGACACCAGTTCTAATACCTGTTTTCCGTTAGGGCCGTTTTTTTGCGCAGCAAGAACTATCCCGATTTCAATTATTTCGTGGCGGAATGGCTCAAGTCCGGTCATTTCGAGATCAACAAAAGCGAGGAGGCTATTTTTCATATGAGCGTTACTTATATTCAGTATGCCAACTTTACAATATAAGTCTCTTGGCAAGCTGATCCGCATCGCCTGCGCCGACAACGAGGACGACATCAAAGAGGTGCGCCTGACTCCGTATCAGTTCTTCTGCTTCTGAAAGATCTTTGGCGTAAATTATATCTTTCTGCGGATCGTGCTTGAACACGTGGTGAATGATGTCACGGGAACTCACGGGTGTATCTTCGTCTCGTCCGGCGACGTCGTAAATCTCAATAAGTATGCTGTGGGGAATTGCGAGCATCGTCTCCACAAATTCGTCCATAAGTTTTATTGTGCGCTCTCGGTGGTGAGGGCGAAATACGGTGAGCAAATTCTTGCCCTTGTAACGAGACTGCGCAGCCTCAACGACCGCCTTGAGCGCCGTGGGATGATGTGCATAGTCAGACACTACGACCGCATCGCCCAAATTCCCGACAATTTCAAATCGCCTTCCTACGCCGACAAATTTTGTCAGCACGGGTTGGATGGCATCCCTCCCTCCGCCGTATGCGAGATAAGTCGCACAAGCGGCGAGAATGTTGTAGATGTTGTAGAGTCCAGGCATTGGCGTCGTAAAATTCCCCAAGGACGTGCCCTTCCAGACGAGCTCGAATGATTGCTCCGTCTCACCTTCTGCAATGTTCCGCGCAACGAGATCTGCTCCGCCACCGACGCCGTAGCGCACCATAATGGCATCAAAGTTCTTTACGATGTCACGAATATTTGCGTCATCGTTATTTATTATCAGTAAATCTTCTCCTGAAAGTTTTTCGATGTAATCCCTAAACGCACTCTTTACGTCGGCAAGATCTTTGTAATAGTCGGGATGATCAAGCTCGAGATTTGTGAGCAATATTGCTTGCGGAGAAAGAAACATCATATTTCTTCGATATTCACATGCTTCTACGATGAACATGTCGCCTCTACCCTTGTGGTAATTTCGGTCCCACCCCGCCACTTCGGCACCGACGATGACCGATGCGTCCATTCCTCCCGCTTGAAATAGCTTCCCAAGAAGTGCGGTCGTTGTGGATTTGCCATGAGTGCCCGACACGGCAATCGTGTCGCTATTTTTGGTCACCAACGCTAGTGCTTCCGGATATGAGAGCTCGGGGATGCCAATCTCGTGCCCTCGAACGCGTTCCGGGTTTGTCGGTGGCACTGCAGGTGAATAAATGATGACAGACGTATCTGCGGTAACGTTCACTGCGTCATGTCCTTCAAAATATCTCCCATCGAGTGGAAGCGCTCCGGGTTCAGGCAGCGTAACATCGGAGCCTATGACAACAATTCCCTTATCTGAAAACATCCGCGCAATGGCTGAAACTCCTATTCCCCCTATGCCGATAAAATGCGCTTTGGTAATCTTGTTAATATCCATTTGGTGCCATCTTAATACAAATACTTCGCTTTGTTCAACTTGTGTTCTTCAAAAGTCTTTGCGTAGTGCAAAACTCCGTCTTTGTCCGAAAGATAATAGAGGTACGAAGAGGGTGCCGGATAAAGCGCTGCCCCAATAGCGCGAAGGCCGGGGTTTGATATCGGCGCAGGGGGTAATCCTGCGTAACGATAGGTATTATATGGCGAATCAAGCAGAAGGTCAGCGGTCGATATCTCACTTGTTGGTTTTCCGAGAAGATAGGCAAACGATGCGTCTACCTGCAACCGCATGCCTATATTAATACGATTCCAGAGGATGCCTGAGACCATGCGTTGGTCGACATCAGAAACCGTTTCTTCTTCAATTATGGAAGCCATCGTGACGATGTCTTGCCACTTCTTTCCGAGACCCAGCGACTCGCCTTTTAGATCATTAGTTTTGATGGCAAAATTCTCTTCCATCGCGACAATGACCGGGCCGGTCGTAGCGTTTGAGAAGAAAAAATACGTGTCCGGAAAAAGATAGCCCTCCCATCCTTTTGCTTCATTCAAAAACTCACCCTCCGAGACGTTTGGCAAATTTGTCGCAACCAGACGTGCAAGCTGCTTTATCGTTAGTCCCTCCGGAACGGTGAGACGAATGCGCGAGATACCTCTCTCGCCCGCAAGCATCTTACTCGTCACCTGAAGCAAATCCATTTTTTCTGAAAATAGAAATGCGCCCGACTGTATCTCGGTCTCCTTCCCGGATAAGCGCACAAGAGTGCGAAAAAGTAACGGTGAGCGAATGATGCCGTGGTATTGCAATATCTCTCCCACTCCACGCGCGGTAAACCCAACAGGAATTTCCACGACGACTGTTTCGGGAAACATCTCAGGTGGTTGAATTACGCTCCAGAGAAACATGACACCCCCAAAGAAGAAACATAAAAGAACCACAAATGCCGCGGTGAAAACCCTTCTCCTTTTGGGTGCGACTGCAACGGTCGGCTCACGTAAGTCAACGATATCTTCTTCCATTTATATTGGGAGATTAGCCGGAGGTTCGCCCTTCCTTGACTCAACGCGATTAAACGTCGGTGTTTCTGCGACACCACCAGGAAAGTGATAAATAGTTGCAAGCTCCTCTGAGTTGAGGACAAATGGCGTCTTCTTGTACGGTGCATAGAAATATGAACGGCGCACATAGGCATCAAACAACTTTCTTTTTTGTTTTGTTTCACGCCACTCATGATAGTCCTGCCATGGGTAGTCAAAACCCGGAGAATTTGACGGTTTGAAGCCGTTCAGTGTCGGCGAGCTGTACTGACGAAAAGTGCCGGTAATGCCTGCGATATTGGAAGGATCAAAATAGTCTTTCTGTGCGATGTAAATAGTACGAATACCGCAATCAAAACCAATCTTCGCAAGCGATCGCTCAATGGCCGCCATTGCCTCCTGCTCAGACTTCGTAGGCTTCGGCGCATCGAGTCCTGTATGTTTTGCCTGCATCTCTTTGATCAGCCTCCCACCCTCATCTTTCCAATTGTGTTTCTTAAACCATTTTCCCGGAGTAGAATACCGATCGCCGTTCGCCTGCACAAGTATCTGCATCCAAATCTGTTGCCCGCGTCCGATGCTTCCCAAAAACTCAATCATAGAAGTGATCGGGTCACTCTTGAATTCTTCTTTTGTCATCGTTGAATCAAGCCCGTAATCTATATATGTCTTGATGGGAAACGGGTCCGGTTTTGTAAGCTTAAATTCACACCCCCACAGGCTCCACTCGTTTTTTTCGTGGATGTACGGCGCTAAGGAAATATAGTCCTGCACTTCGACCACTTCGATATCCGGATACTGGGCATAGATATGACTCTCAATAATCTTCTTGAATTTGGATGGTGTGCGTATCAATAATTTTACATTGCCTTCAATGGAAACTATTTCGAGTGAAAACCAAGGTTTAACTTTGCCGAGCCACCACTTCTCGTACCAGTTAAATGAGCCGCCTTGGTGTAATGACTGCAATACAAGCTCCATGGCCATTGGAGTTTTATCGATAACCCGAGGGAGTTTTATTTCGAGTAGAACAAAATCAAAACTCTTGCGGACAAAATCCATGCGTATATATTCTAGCCAAAGTTTTTGCGCAAGCCATATCGCAAGCAGAGGGCCCCAAATGAACGCAAAAAAAGCGACAACGTCGTATATCTGCCCGAGGACATGAAAAAATGGCTTATCAAAAAAAATGTTTATCGCATCAAACATAAGTTTGAGTATATCGTATATTACATATTTGTGGAACGAAAATGCCGCCCGATCGGGCGGCATTTTCTATTTTTAAACTGTTATGCGATTGAGTACTTTCCCTCTTTGTTTTTCTTGAAATACTTCGGATTCTGAAGATTAACGAGGATGGTATTCGGCTTGACGTAACGCTCGCGCATCACTTTGTCGACAACCTCCTCGCGTGTTAGCGGGCCGCTTTTCTTGAGTATTTCGCCGATGACATCTCGCACAACTCCGGTGGAATATCCCCACTCAGAAAGCGCGTAGAGTCCGCGTCCGACGAGTACGAATCGCTTGTCCTTAATGAGCTCGTTGTGTGTCGTTGCAATGTGCGCCTGCTTGTCAAAGTGTGAGCCGATAGCCTTTGCCACCTCAGTGAAATGCATCGGGGATCCGTGCTTACGCAACACGAGGAAAGCATAATCACGCACACCGCGCGCCGATACATTCGGCGATGAGGCCATACCCCATTCTCCAAGCGGATTCTTTCCCATTTTCTTTGAGAGCGAAAGCCAGCGACGAAGAATCTCTTCGTTCTTGTACTCCTCAGAAACATCTTTTACGTGGTTGAGGAAACGTTCAATCATCTTTGACTCTTCGATGAGGTCGTCGTCATTCAAAGACGAGTAGAGCTTGCGAAGGGATTCATGTACCTTGGTCGCCGTTTCAGGGTCGGTGCTCCAACGATGCGCAAAGTCATCATCTTCCTTGTGCTTCGTGAAAAGGTCACCAAGAACCAAAAGGAAGTGGATGTGATTCTGGCTCGCCTTGTCGCTCGAAACGCCTATCAGAAAATCATTCTCCGGAACGATTGAGCCCATCGAAATCATGCTCTGACGCAATTCGTCGAAAACGGGCATCTCTTCCTTGAAGACGTCGGACTTGCGAATTGTGGTGAGTGCAAAATTTTCAATCTGCCGTACGCGCTCACGTGTGATTCCGTAGTTCTCCCCGATTGACTCGAGTGTCATTTTTTTTGTTTCAGTACCAAGGCCGTATCGCTTGGTGATTACGTCTTGAGCACGGCGCGGTAGCACTCCAAGAAAATGCTTTGTGACCAACTTCGGTTTGAACGATATGCTGACGTTTCCCATAAAATTGAAAAATAAATAAACAAAAAAATAATGACTCGCTCGGTATTGACAGATTGCCTTCAATACTCGGTTGTTTATAGTTTTAGCACCAGCAGGAATATTGTCAAGTACCTTCGTCTTCCTCGAGGTGGATTGTAGCCCGACTCAAGAATGGCCAATCTTAGGCACATTCGGACAACGGCCTATATTACACCACGATACTTACGAGTTTATCTTTCACAAAAATGATCTTTTTTACCTCTTTATCCTGAAGCCATTTAACAACGATTTCACTTGCAAGCGCAGTCGCAACTACCGACTCTTCACTTGATCCGCGCGTGACAGAAAAAGTGTCCCGAAGTTTTCCATTGACTTGAACTGCAATCATTACCGTGTCCGAAATCGTTTTTTTCTCATCAAATATCGGCCACGCCGCGAGGTGGACCGACTCGGCATGCTCCAGGTCATTCCAAATCTCCTCGGTCGCAAACGGTGCAAACGGTGCGAGAAGAATGAGTAGCTCCTCAAACATGTCCACGTGTACCGACGACAATTTTTCAAGGTGATTCACATATATCATGAGTTGTGATATTGCCGTATTGAACGCAAAACCCTCAATGTCCTCTGTGACTTTCTTAATTGTTTGATGTCGAAGTATTTCTGTATCCCTATCCTCTTTTGACAGGTAATCGGCTTTTTCCTGAAGTCGCCAGACTCGCTCAACGAAACGTCGAGCGCCAATCAAATTTTCTGTTGACCAAGGTATCGCTTGACCGAAGGGGCCCATGAACATTTCATAGATGCGCAATGTGTCCGCACCAAATCTTTCGATTACGTCATCGGGGTTAATGACATTTCCCAAACGCTTGCTCATCTTCACTCCGCCTTCACCAAGCACAAGCCCGACGCCGCGTCGACGCTTAAAGGGTTCATAGGAAGACACTACGCCGATATCAAAAAGGAATTTGTGCCAAAAACGCGCATAGATAAGATGCCTTGTCACGTGCTCTGCGCCGCCGACATACACATCAACGGGAGACCAATATTTTTCTTTTTCAGGGTTGACCAGTGCGGTAGAATTTTTCGGATCCATGAAGCGCAAGTAGTACCACGAAGAACCTGCCCATTGCGGCATGGTGTTTGTTTCTCTTTTTGCCGCTTCTCCACATTTTGGACATGGCGTATTCACCCATTCCTCAATAAGCGCGAGTGGGGACTCACCTGTTCCCGTCGGAGCATACGACTGCACATCAGGCAGAAGCACGGGAAGCTCAGCTTCGGGGACGGGCACAACACCACACTTCCCGCAGTGCACAATGGGAATAGGCTCCCCCCAATATCGCTGACGTGAAAATACCCAATCGCGGAGTTTGTAAGTAACCTTTACTCTCCCCCCAAGGTCGGCAACGATCTTCGTTTTTGCTTCGGCGGAGCTGATGCTGTTATACTCGCCGGAATTAATAAGAAATCCCGTACCTGCATCCGGCCCATTTTTTTTGATGTGCTCTTCATGGGCGCCAATCTTCCTCTCGGTGCGAAGCGATAATTTGCCCTCTCTCAGTTCCACTAATTCTTCTTTCGTTAAAACATTTTCACTTAAGACGACAGCTTTAGTAGGCAGGTTAAATTTTTTCGCAAAATCAAAATCGCGAAGGTCGTGTGCGGGTACCGCCATGATTGCGCCGACACCCACATGTCCAAGAACATAATCGGCAATGAAAACAGGCATCTGTTCGTTGGTTATGGGATTCAAGGCGACGATGCCCTCTAGAGATACACCGGTCTTTTCTTTTCCTTCTGTTGTGCGATCTATCTCCGTCTTCTGTCCTGCCGTAACTCGGTAGGCCCTCACATCGTCCATATTGGTAATGAGCGGAGAAAGTGCGTCCACAAGCGCATGCTCGGGAGAAAGTACGAGATATGTTGCTCCGCACACTGTATCGGGTCGCGTAGTAAACACTGTCACATGAGCATCAAAACCCTGAATGTTAAAATGAAGCAACGCTCCTTCGCTCTTCCCAATCCAGTTGCGCTGTGCGTCTTTCATCGACTCCGGCCAATCGAGGAGGTCGAGGTCATTGATGAGTCGTTCTGCGTAGTCGGTAATCTTGAGCACCCATTGTCGCATCGGTTTTTTTAAAACATCCGTACCACACCGCTCGCATTTTCCTGCCTCAAGATCCTCGTTCGCGAGTCCGGTCTGGCACGTTGGACACCAATTGATAGGCTCGAACGACTCAAATGCAAGTCCTTTTTCGTGGAGTTTTAAGAATATCCACTGCGTCCATTTGTAGAACTCAGGATCTGTAGTGTTTATTTCGCGCTCCCAGTCATAGGACAATCCGACGCGATCCATCTGGCTCTTATAGCGTTCCGTGTTTTTCTTAACTGACAGTGACGGGTGTACTTTGTTTTTGATGGCGTATTGCTCTGCGGGGAGGCCAAATGCGTCCCAGCCGCTCGGATGCAGCACATTAAAGCCCTGCATGCGTTTCAGGCGTGCATAGATGTCGCTTGCAGTGTAAATGCGCGTATGACCCGTGTGGAGCCCTTCTCCTGAAGGATAAGGGAACTCATCAAGCACAAAGCACTTGGGCTTAGAGCTACCATCTTCGGTTCTATAAAGAGCGGATTTTTTCCACTCCTTGAGCCATTTCCCCTCTATTTTTTTGTGGTCGTACTCGCGCATTGATATATATAATAAGCCATCATGGCCCTTATCCGCAATGGCGCTTTACAAATGTGATTTAGCATGATACTATTTGCTCAGACTCACAACCCGTTTCTGTAACTTTGTTGACTGGAGAATTCAGTGCCACCAACCTCACCACTTGCGCAATACCTCATGTGGGGCATGCTCGTCCTGATCATCATCCTCATGGTCACCATCTTCTTCCACCTGAGGGGGATGCCCACCAAGGACATGCCCGCAGAAGATCCTGAAATCGAAGGCGACGAGTCGCTCGAGGACTACGCCCTGCGAATCGCGAAGATGGCCAGGGAAGACCCCACCTACACGCCGCACAACTAGGAGGAACCGCATGGACACAATCGCCGCCATCAACCTGTGGCTTCGTCACAACGGCTTCGAAGGCGTCGTGAGCCTTCTCATCCTCGTGGTAGTTCTCGCGGGCGCATCATCAGTTGCCCAATGGCTCTGGAGCGAACATCGCTGGTACTTGTACCTCTGCGGCATCTGCGTCGCGATACTCGTCCCGTGGATGGCATGGGACTTGAAGAAGCGAGACGAAGGGCCCCGATGAGGGCCTTTTTTTATATCTTAAACTCAATAACGTCACCGTCCTTGACGATGTATTCTTTTCCTTCAGTTTTCACCAAGCCTTTTTCGCGCGCCGCTCCATATGAGCCGGAATCGAGGAGTGCTTTCCAGTTGACGACCTCGGCACGAATGAATTTTTCTTTAAAATCTGTATGAATGGCCATGCCTGCAACCGGTGCAGTTGAGCCCGCCTTGATGGTCCACGCACGTGACTCATCCTCCCCTGTTGTGAAATAGGTCATGAGCCCGAGGAGTTTGTATGCAGCAACGATGAGTTCGTCGACTCCGTCTCCGGAGGCGCCAAGCTCTGTTGCAAACATCTGCCGCTCCTCGCCCTCAAACTCACTGAGTTCTTCTTCTATCTTTGCGTCGACAATGACATATTGGTCTCCATTCTCCTTGAAATGCGCTATGAGTTTATGAAAACGCTCGTCATTCAGTTCATCGAGATTTTTTCCTCCCGCCATTTTATTCAAAATGTACAAGATGGGTTTAATGGTAAGAAGATTCGCCATTTTTACAATGCGCACTTCATCGTTATCGAGATCAGCCTTGCTTGCCATAAATCCTCGCTCAAGTTTCATAAACACTTTTACCAAAGCGGCATGCTCTTTTGCGAGCACCTTGTCTCCGCGCTGGACCTCCTTCGCAATTGAGTCGATACGCTTTGTTACGGTTTGAAGATCGGCAATGACAAGCTCAAGATTGATCGTGGAAACATCCGAAAGTGGGTCTATCTTTCCGTCGACGTGAATGATGTCGCTACTATCAAAGATGCGTACAACCTCTGCTATGGCATCAGTCTCGCGAATGTTTGCAAGGAATTTATTTCCCAGCCCCTCACCCTCTGATGCTCCCTTTACGAGTCCAGCAATGTCCACAAACTCGACAATAGCCGGGACTGTTTTTTTTGAATGTGAAAATTCTGAAAGCTGCCCGAAGCGAGCATCAGGAACCTCCACGATGCCTACTGACGGATCTATCGTTGCAAAGGGATAATTCGCGATAAGCACGGGCTTTTTCGTCAAAGCCTTGAAGAGCGTCGATTTACCGACGTTTGGAAGTCCGACGATTCCTACGGATAGTGACATACTCGACATACTAACCCATTCGGACTAAATATCAAAATTTCAAGTTTTAATGTTTTTGTCAAATGGGAATGTTTCAATCCAGTCTCTCCTTCCAAAAATAGCAATTACCCCTGAATAATAAGTAATGAGAGTTATTGTTCGGCTTAGATGGTGTTGATTAGAGTTTCTCGATTTCCTTGAGATCATGATCGGGAATATACAAAAGGAGTATGCCGATAACTATGCCCACAAGTGAGGTCCAGAACACTTCTCCGCCAAAATATGCGTCTTCAAAGGCGTCGAGTAAGTGCCATATGCCTCGCCATACAATGACGAGGCCAAACACGACGGAGAGTGTGCGCACAAAGTACTTAAAATCTTTGTGTTTTTTGTGAGCCATAAAGAGGATAATAACATATCTCGTAATTTTTCTTTTCCACAGGTGTCGACTAGTCCATCCTTCCTTCCTCTCTATTGTTTCAGTATTTCACCCAACAGCCTGATTTCCTCACCGTAGCGCTCCCAGTCGCCTTCACGTTGTGCGCGGAGCGCCTCCTCATATGTTTCGGCTGCCTTTCTCCATCGCACTTGATCACCAACAGTTTGCGGAAACGGTGGCTTAATTGCATTACTCCCCTTGGGCCTACCTCCCGCTCCGCTCCCAAAGATATTTGCCAGCCCCTCCTCCAGTGTTTCCTCCATGGCAATTTTATTTTCATATGCCACAATCACCCGCTTCAATTCGGGAATTTTGCCTGCCTGTGCTTTGAGATAGAGCGGGCGCACATACAAAAGTGATTCTTCGATGGGGATGACCAAAAGCGGTCCTTGAATCACCTGCGAGCCACCTTGGCTCCATAAAGAAATCTGCTGGCTAATTTCTGAATCTTGGTTAATTCTCCCGATGACCTGCTTGGGACCAAAGACGAGCTTATCTTTGGGGAAACGATAGACCAGTAACTTGCCGTAGTTTTCTCCGTCATTGCGGGCGACCATCCAAGAAGAGAGATTGTCTTTTGCACGGGGTGTAAAAGGCAACATCAAGACATATTCTTCGTTTTTTTCTCCCGGTAGCTTCATGATGATGTGACGAGGCTGCATTGGTGGGATTTTTTCTGATGACACGGCCTCCCCCTCTGTGGGGATTGTCGGAATTTCCCACTGGTCTTCTTTGTTGTAGAAAATCTGCGGATCATCCATATGGTAGACAGAATACGCTGCAGTTTGGAGCGTAAAGATATCTTCAGGGTAGCGCAAGTGAGGAACAAGGCTCTCGGGAATATCTGCTATCGGACGAAATGCTCCCGGGAATATCTTAGCGTATGTGTTTATGATCGGATCCTCCACGTCTGCCTGATAGAAAGCAATACTCCCACTGTGTGCATCGACGATTACTTTTACGGAGTTTCTCACATAATTTACACTCTTTCCGTTTAATCGTTGTGGCTGGGAATATGGATACTTGTTGCTCGTAGTGTACGCATCGGCAATCCAATAGACCTTACCATCTGCAATCACAATATACGGATCTCTGTCGAGGGTAAGAAACGGTGCGACCTTCGTAATACGTTCACTAATCCTTCGCTCGTAGAGTATGCGACTCTCTTTTTCTATGTCGTTGGACAAAACGAGTTCGAGTGAGCGGAACTTCACTGCATAGAAAATACGCTTAAGGAAGGAGTTCAGCTCGACTCCGCCTGTACCCTCATATACAGCATAAACATTTTCTTCACCCTTGGGATAGTCGAACTCGAGTGATTTTGTTTTGGTGATTACGTAGTCGTTTGAAAGTTCCCCAAAGTAGATTTCTGGTCGAGTTATTTCGAGCTCCTTTACGTCGGATTTGGGAGGTAAATCCTTGACGAAAAGTACGGGTAACCCCTCGGGAGTAACTTGGTTCACCGGTCCTGCTGCGACACCGTACCCGTGAGTAAACGTCAGTCGCTCATTTATCCAATTTCTGTTTGGCAAACTTGCGGATGCAAGCTCGCGTGGAGAAAGCATGATTTGGCGAATTTCACCGTCTATAAAATAACGGTCGTTATCTACCTGTGCAAACTCGTAGTACGTTCTGATTTCCTGTATTTGAGAGAAGGTCGAGAGGAGAGGTGTTCTATCCCAAAGGCGCACATTTTTGATTGTGAGATTGTTGGCTGAAATATCGGCTGCGGTTATGGGCTTATCCCCCGAGATTTCTCGTTCCTCAATTCGATCGAGCGCAAAAGCCACACGCGTCGCGCTGATATTGTGTTTAATAAATGGAGTCTCCTTCACAAGTTCGTTTGGATTCACTGCGAGCTTTTGCACAATCGCTGGGACCAATGTCCCAGCTACACCTACGATAACATAAAGCGAAACAATTCCCATGAAGAGCGACAACCTTCCCTTCCACGCCCAAAGCATGGCGGCGACCACACCCAAAAGTGCAGTACCGGTGCTCGCCCAAAGTGTGAACATCCTGACTGTTGCATCGGTGTAGGTGACCCCAAAGACGAGTCCGGACTGACTCGTGAGCAGTGCAAAGCGAGAGAGATAGACTCCTCCAGCAACAGCAAGTAATAACATTGCAAGCAAGATGCCGATGTGAATTCTTGCTCCGCGATCAATATGCATCCGCCCAAACCATGAAATGCCCGGGATATGAAGGCTGCCACGCAAATAATATATTAATGCAGAGCCGCCGAGCGCTACAACGACGAGAGATTTTAACATTCCCAATGCAACCTGAAAGAAAGGCAAAGAAAATAAATAAAAGCCTATGTCCTTGTTGAAAATAGGGTCTACGGTACCAAAGGATGACGCTGACAAATGTCTTAATACCTCGAGCCAGTTTGTGGCAGCGACCGTTCCGAAAAAGACTGCGGTCGCGAGTCCGAATGCAAAAATAATTTTTTTTATGAAGCGAACGTCGATACTCATCGGTCGACCCACTAATGACTCCGGCAATACGGCCATCCAAGAAATTTTCGAGCGGGCCGCAAGAAGAAAACTTGAAATCAGAAAAGAAGCAGCAAGCACTGTGACGCCGGAGAACAGAGCTATTTTCGCGACCAAGGACGTAGTGAATATCTGTGTATAGCCGACTTCGGAGAACCACCACCAATCAGTAACGAAGGCGACGATGTTAGAAAAAAGTACAACTAGTGCAACTAATCCTAGAAGAAATATTCGTGAAATATATTTTGATATTTTCATATTGTTTTGCAGTGGTGGATAGGATTTTTGATAATGAGTCACGCTGTTCAAGCGCGTGCGGATACCCCATGGAGTGAATCACTCTATCGTAGCACGCACTCCACCGTGTGCCACAATGTGAGATTTTTTACATATCCCCTTTTAATCTTTCCTCTAAATCTTCAATTGTTTTTATGGATACATTTTCAACCGAATCTTTGTGGTGGAATCCGAATGGATCATCAAGATCTTTAATGAGAAACATCATGTATAAGAATAACAATGAAATCGATCCAGTTAAAAATAGTGAATTTATAAATGGGTCAAGTCTGAGCGTAATAAGACCAAGGATAAGGAGGACGGAATTCACTTCTGCGATACGATATCCGGAAGAAATAAATGAGGTGTCTCTAATTGCATCTATCCTCGTAACAATGCGACGAATATTGGCCTGTTCTTGTTTCAAGCGGACAATAAAATTTGCCTGCGTATGTGGTTCAAAAGCAGAAAAAAATGGATTTAATTCTGAAAGAAGTTTGAACACGGTGCGCGTACGTTCTTTTTTATGGAACCATCCCTTGAGACACAAAATCAGCAAATGTACATGCTCCACGCATTCCTCCGCCACTTTAAGCTTCTTTGTTTTATAGAGCATTTGCGCTTCGTCCGCTATTGACTCCAAGCTCACAGACATTTCTCCTGGGAGCTTTTCGCTTTCCTTAAAGTCTGTAAGCACACCTGCCATAAGAAAGCCGAGTAGAAACACATTCGCAGCGATAAAAGAAGTGAAAAGGGCGTTGAGTTCAACAAACTCAAAGCCAAACACATGCAAGGCATATTTTAACACTACAATTCCCACCACAAACGGGAGTGTTTTCAGTAGTATGCTTTTTCTTTTAAAAATTTTTTTCATAATTGCTCATTCTGAAAACGATAAATGGGGAAACGGGAATACGATTGATTTGTTATTATAGCACGATGAACAAGAAAAGTTGTCTAAAAAGAAAAAGCCCCCAATGCATACGAATATGCACCAGGGTTTCCCTCATGGTTATGGGTACAATATTACCCTAATTCTATGAAAGGACAGTGATGGTGAGGGCACCATTTCATAGCTCAAATTTGCCCTGCATGAGGCCTAAAAGCGTAATCTGCTCCACGCTGAAGTGGTGACGGGAAATCTATCGTAAAGGAGAATTGTAGCAACTTATCCTCGATTCCGGGCGGAGGAGCATGTCGGGTAGTGCTCACACCAAACCTACTGATAGTGACATAACTCACAGTATAGACGATTTTGGGTGAAGAATCTACGAATACTCGCACGCGAAGTCGGATTTGCTAAAAATGTTTATTGGACTTGAATGGGGCTAAGGAGGCACGCCTTGAGGGCGGGGGTTTCAGTCCAGCCGCATACCCCGCTCGTTTGGCGCTCACAAGTGGTCATGCGATAGCAGGCGAATTCTTCGCGGTACATACAATTAGACGCCATATCCTTTTGGTCTGAACATATCTCCCCAGAACACCCTCCGACATAACAAGCGGATTGAATGGGTTTCGTTGCTGGAGTTGGACTCACCGTGATTTTCTTCTGCGCACTCAAAGTCAAGCGATATTCATCAGGAGCAATTTGTTTTGTTGATTTGGGATATGGTGACGCGGAAACAATCGTCAGTGTGAGATTATTTATGGCCACTGACTTTCCCAGCTCTATCATAGTGGTGCTCGTCTTGCCACGCGCGACGACCTGAAACTCTGCTTTCAGTGTTCCTGCCCAGACACAGGTCACATCTGGCGCACAGCGGCTGTCTTCGGTTACGCGTAGTAGTGTCACGGAAATATCAGGATATGTGATGGTTTCCCCTGCCTGAAGAAATACATTCCCGTACGCAAGTATTTGCGGTTTCGTAGGCTCCGGTGTCGGGGGTGTTGCGGGGTCTGTTGTTGAGGTAGTTGCTGCAGGTGCGGGGCACTCTGCAAATGCGCAGCTAGGGCCAGTGCGGCCAACCGAACTACCGTCAGGGCAGATTTTCGCTTCTTCGCTGCATGCGAACTGTTCCGGTTTGGGTTCCGCCGTTTTGTCGGCAAATGCCAAGGTAAACACTATCAACAACACAGCGGCTACCGCAATGATTTCACGTGTATACTTTTTAATAATATTTTTCATATTTTTGCCTGCTCATCAAGTTTTGCGGCAGCTTCGGGTGTAGAGACCGTTTTGCTGAGTACGAGCAATCGAATAATTGCAATAGCAATCATCCAATAGACGAGCATCGCCAGCAGGGTTGTCCACTCCAGAATACTACCGAGCATTGTGGTCTTTGGAAATACCGACAGAAACGGAACGGTAAATGGCCACGTAAGAGAGTAAATAATACTTGTGAAGCTTGCTTCTGCGTTTGCCCCAACGAGCTTGAGAACAAAGCGGAATGACAGCAACACCTCAAGAAGTGAAAGGGGGTACCAGGTAATTTGAGTCCCTCTAAATATTGATTTGGTTGTCGGAGAGTTATATGAGTCCATGTTTGTGGTGATAAAAGTAATTTATATCACCGCCGTATCATTTTCAGGATGATAATGAGTACACACGCACCGAGCAGGGCAACGAGAAAACTGTACAAATTTAATCCTCCTACCCCGCTTTTCCCGATAACGCTCATAATCCAACGGCCAATGACAGCACCAATCACTCCAACAGCAATGTTCGTGAGTGCTCCTTGTTCGGCATTTGTGTGCATCAGCATTGAAGCAATCCAGCCGACCAGCGCCCCAAATATTATCTACAAAATAATTCCCATGTATGTTCGCTTATTTAAGAAAGAGTAATTCCATTATATATGCCGTATCAAAGTAGAAATGATTACAAGCTGGTGCCAGTGGAACACAAAATTGCCTTTTAGCGCAATGTCCGACGAGAATATAAGTTTGTTTTTGTAATATGAATTTTTGCATTTTGCCAATCAGTAAGCCGTTGCATATTTTGCGATAATTGGACATCTGCCCAAATCATCTCACAATCTTAGGGTTATAAATGTTGCGGTCGCCACCACTATGGCGGAGTGGGATTTATCGTGAATGAGAACGGAATCACCTTCGGAGCAGAGCTTTCAGAAGCATGTTGAGTAGAATTCTCTCCATGACTACTGATGTTGACATAGTAAACGGAGGAGAACATTCCCGGACAAGAATCTAGGATTATGCAGGGAGGAATGAAAAATTTTGGCATTCGTGATATTCTGTGCTCATGAAATACAGACTTTTTCTTACATCGGGAATTGTAACGGTACTTGGGTTATTTTGCGCGTATTATTTTGGTGGAGTAAGGGCGCTCTTCATTACGGGACTTCTTGCCATCCTCGAAGTCACACTTTCTTTTGACAACGCCGTTGTGAATGCAAAGATTCTGAAACGCATGAACGCAGTGTGGCAAAAGCGTTTCCTTACTTGGGGCATCCTCGTTGCAGTCTTTGGAACACGAGTATTTCTTCCTATCCTCATTGTTGCGGCAAGCGTGGGCGCATCGCCTTGGCTTATCGCGAAACTTGCCATTAGCGACCCGACCACCTATGCCACGATGGTTGCAAATGCGCACTATGCAATCGGTGCATTTGGCGGGATGTTTCTCCTTCTCGTTTCACTCAAATACTTCTTTGATGCACGGAAGGTGGTGCATTGGATACGGGCGATTGAACGTCATTTAGCGCGCTGGGGAAGCATTGAGGCAGTTGAGGTCGCACTGGCGCTTATTGCACTCGCGGGACTTTCAGCCCTCGTCGACGCGTCTCACCAGGCGACGGTGCTTTTTGCAGGATTGATAGGGGCAATACTTTTTATTGTGATAGAAGGCGTTGCGAGCTCTTTCGACGTTGAGGCAAAAGATGTTGCCGGAAGCAGTCTCGCGCTTTTTGTCTATCTCAATATTCTTGACTCCGCATTTTCTCTCGACGGTGTTGTCGGCGCCTTTGCCCTTTCAACCAACCTCGTTGTCATCGGCATAGGACTCGGAATAGGTGCATTCTTCGTGCGGTCACTTACCATATTTCTCGTTCGTGAACGCATGCTCGATGCGCTTCCCTATCTGGAGCACGGCGCGCACTGGGCAATACTTGGACTCGCACTCGCAATGCTCGGTGGACTCATCGTGCCTATCCCCGAGGTGTTCACAGGTCTCATCGGACTATTTTTTGTGGCATTCTCATACTATTCATCGAAAACTGAATTACGCAAAAAAAAGTAACGGACACACATTTTTTGCAATAAAGAATTTGTCGAAAATGAACATCGTTCATTGACGAAATATTTTTTGCCAAAAACATTTTTGTGGTAAATCGGGGCAAGAAGTACCTTGTAACTTACCGTTCCCGCCGGAGCAAACCCTGGAGAAATGTCATGGTAGTGAAACTACGCGACTTGTTTTATCCGTCTACGATTGCAATCATCGGAGCAAGTGGCCTGGGTCTTTTTTAAGCAAAAAAACAACTAGTGACGACAAGTGAGTTTCACTTTTGGTATTCCACACGATTCGGGAAATGACAGGGAGGTTTCCAGACTACTCCGACATCAGCTTCTGAATCTGTGGCGCGTACTCCTTCATGACGGTCGTTGTTGCCATCATCTGATTTGCTCCGGAATCGGTCTTCTTTTTAATTTTTATTGCAATCTCTTCAAACAATTTTGGATTCTTGGTGACAAGACCAATGATCTTTTCTTGCTGATCTTTTGGCATGTTGCCAAGCTTGGACGCAATGAGCTTCTTCATTAAAAATTCTTTAAACATGGTGGGAGTATAATCTTTTTGTTTTATATTTGCAAAATACTATGCGCCTAGCGGCACACGTATTTTGACCGAATTAACACTATCCGATAGACAGTCTGGCTCTGACGCGCTTCACGACGTCGTTGAGGTCCCAGTCTGCCTTCACGAGGTAATCATAAGAACCCGCCTCGGTCGCCTGCGCAACTCGGTCTTGGTCGTTGATATTTGTGAGCAAAATAACCGGCGCGAATTTTCCGTAATCTTCATCACGTCGCAGCTCTTCAAGCATCGTAAGTCCGTCCATAACGGGCATAACGAGGTCAAGAAGAATGAGATCGGGGTGAAGCTCCAATGCCAATTTAAGCCCCTGCTCACCGTTCAGCGCCTTCGTCACTTCAAAACCTTCGTCTGTGAGCTTGTCTGCAAGGACTTGTCTAAGTGGCAACTCATCTTCAACAACTAAAATGTGCTTCTTGTCCATAATTATTTTTATTTCTTTTAAAATTATATTTTTACGACAAAGACGACAAAGACTACAAAGGAAGCCCAAGACGGCCTTTTATTTTTTTCACAACATCCTCGATATTCCAATCTGATTTCACCAAAAAATCATAGGACCCTGCCTCGGTCGCCTGGGCGACCTTGTCCGGGTCATTGATGTTGGTAAGCAAAATAACGGCGGCACTCTTCCCGTATAACGGATCTTGGCGAAGTTTCTCAAGCATCGTAAGTCCGTCCATGACGGGCATCATAAGGTCGAGGAGGATAAGGTCGGGGTGCTCGAGAAGCGCGATGTCGAGTCCCTCCTGCCCATTCTTTCCCTGAAAGACAGTAAACCCCTCGAATGTCAAAATATCAGTGACCGCATTACGCAACGGGGCCTCATCTTCAACTATTAATATTTTTTTATTGAGTAGTTCTGTCATGGTCTCAAGTCGTTATTGCGCGGGTGTTTTTTGCTGCAGTGAGTATTTGATGTCGTTGATAATCTGACTGATGTCGTAATCTGCTTTTGTATAATAATTTGTGACACCAAGCTGAATATAGGAACGAATGTTCGTCGTCGATGCGTTGTTGGATACAACAAAGATGGGGATATTTTTCCAGGTGGGATGATTTTTTAATTGAACAACGAAGTCGAGGCCATTCTCTGCTCCGAGTAAGTAGTGATCGAGCCAGACGATGTCGACCATTTTGAGATTTTCAAGCTGTTTTATTCCGTCACTCACCGTCGCGACAACTATCGCCTCAAATCCGCGCTCCGTAAAAGCATCGCGCACCGCTTTTGCAAGCTGTCGCTCATCTTCAAGAATTAATATTTTCATTTTTTTAACTTCTTCCATGTTGTTCATCCTACCACGTTCTTTTTTAAGCGAATAGGGCTATCCACTAAGTTAGCCCCCGCATACCCGTCTTTTTGGTCATACCGCTCATCGGCGACATCACATGGAACGTAGTCCCCTTGTTTTCCTCGGACTCAAACCAAATCTTGCCCCCCGATGACTCCACTATTGCTTTGACAATATACATACCAAGCCCCGTACCCTCGGTATCCTTTTGTCTTACGTTATCTGCACGGAAAAGCTTTTCAAATATCTTGGCGTGCTGCGCTTTTGGAATGCCATAACCGTTGTCGGACACGCGAATATATAAGCTGTTCTCCCGTGTTCCGATTTCTGCGATGACGTGACCCCCCGCCTGTGTATATTTGACCGAGTTGGAGAGAAAATTCTGAAATACGATACGAATAAGCTTCGGGTCTGCGATGTACGTGGCCGGAGCGCCACCAAAAATACGCTCGATAGTCTGCGTGCGCTCATTTATCTGCGGCGTAAGCTCCGATATGACGCTATCGCATATTTCGACGAGATTGACCGGCTCCGGCTCAACGGCGAACGTGCCGAGGTCGATGCGTGAAACATTCAACAGTGCATTCACCAGCTCAACCATGCGGAGATTTCCGGAGTAGATTTCCTTTACGTATTGACGCTGTTTTTCGTTCAACTCCCCTACGTACTTCGAAAGCAACATCTCTGAATACCAGCGAATAGCGGAAAGCGGGGTTCGTAACTGATGCGATGCAAGTGAGACAAACTCCGTCTTGGCGCGGTCAACGTCTTTACGAAGTGTAATGTCTTGACACAGGGCAACGTAGAACAACGTCTGTGCTCCTTCTCGTATCGGGGAGATAGACAATTCCGCCTGATAGATTGAACCGTCTTTACGACGATTCACAACGTCTTCGGTATGAAAAGGGACACCTGCGGAAATTTTCTCCCACATAGCAATAAAAACGTCCGGTTTCGAGTCGCCACTACGCAATAGGCGTGGATTTCTTCCGAGCGCCTCGTCTTCGGTATAGCCGTTGAGGGCCATCCAGGCCGGATTGACGTAAACAATCGCTCCGTCAGGAGAAGTAATGAACACGGCTTCTGTTGATGAATCAACGGCCCTTTGGAACTTGCGCACGTTTTGGATTTCTTGTTCAATCTTGTTCTGTGCCCCTTCGAGTTCGAGTGTTCTGCTTTCGAGCACCTCCTGAACACGCTTTACATTTGAAATATCCTGCGTTACACCTGCGAGTTGGAGAGCCTTCCCGGTCGCAGGATCGGTAATAGCCCGCCCCTTATCAGCAACCCATACGTATTCCCCATTTGATCTTTTCATGCGGTACTCAATGGAATAATCCGGAGTGCGTTTGTCGATTGCGTATTCCATTGTGCGCTTGAGGCCCTCAGCATCTTCCGGATGCACGTTCTCTAGCCAGAATTGAAAATTCGCAAGCTTGTCACGGTCAGCGTAACCAAGCATGCTCATCATACTTCCGGACATGAACAGTTCACCGGACTTAATATCGAGATCCCAGAATCCAAGACCAGACCCTATTAAAGCACGGACATAGCGCGCACCCTTTGTTGCAGTGCTCTCGACCGCCACGCTCGCACGCTTAGAAAATTGAAGGTACTTCGGTAATATTAAAAAAAGGATGAATGTAACAATAAAAGCAAGAATTGCACCAATCCCACTAATTATCTCCCATGTGTAACTTGAGTAGGCAGACCCGGGGAGCACGTATGAGAGCCAGCCAATGCCAATGGCCCATCCGAAAAGAATGATCGGGGTGAGAACCAACATGAAAGCCCCTCCGTGCGGCTGCCCTGCTTCCTTCAAAACATTCCTTCCAAGTTGTAGTGGTGCTTGATCCATTTGTGCTTTTTGTACTTGAAAACCATTGTAGCATAGTTAGGCCTTGCGTAAATATGAAATCGTTGTAGTTTGAGAACGGGAGTTCATTTTCATCAACCAACCTGAGGTATCACATGCCACTGCCCAAGCCGCCAGTCAAGAAGGCTGCTAGTCTGCCTTCCTCTGTCCTCGCACAAAGCGAGATTGCGCCAAGCACAAAGGTAACAAAGGCGACCAAATCGCCCTCACCAACAAAGACAGGGGCTATGAGCAAAAAACCGGCAAGCCTGTTCGTGCTCGACACGAACGTCCTCATGCATGACCCGTCAGCACTCTTCCGCTTTGAAGAGCATGACGTCTATCTGCCCATGATCACGCTCGAAGAGCTCGATGGCCACAAGAAAGGCATGACCGAGGAGGCGCGCAACGTACGCCAAGTAACTCGTGATCTCGACGCTCTTCTGTCGAAGATTCCGAGTAGCGACATCACGGCGATGTCGAAGGGCTATCTACTGAACGGAACCGGGCATCTCAATGCCACCGGAAGGCTCTTCTTCCAGACGAATCTTCCCGGAGTCAAACTTCCGGCAGATCTTCCTGACGGAAAGGCGGACAACCAAATTCTCGGCGTCGTCCAAGCCCTCCGCCTACGTGAACCCGGACGCAATGTTGTTCTGGTGTCCAACGACATCAACATGCGCGTCAAAGCTCGTGCGCTCGGACTTGTGGTCGAAGATTACAAGAACGACAAGGTGCTCCAGGACATCGACCTCCTGTATACCGGCTCCTTGGAACTGCCGAAGAACTTTTGGATGACCACTGAAGTCGATTGGACGGAGCAAGGCAAAGTGTGCGTGGTCCGAGGAAAGATCTGCGTGCAAATGCGGGTCAACCAATTCGTCTTCCACGAAAGTGCTGAGCAAGACTTTCATGCCGTCGTACGAGAAGCATCGGCAAAAGAGGCAGTTCTTCAGGTGCTAACCAGTCATGGATCCAAAGAGCACAGCGTCATGGGCATCGTCGCGCGCAATCGCGAGCAGAACTTTGCGCTCAACTTGCTCATGAATCCTGACGTCGATTTCGTGAGCCTTGTCGGCATCGCTGGTAGCGGCAAAACGCTCCTTGCGCTCGCAGCAGGACTTGCGGGGAAAAACGACATCATCATGACAAGAGCAACTGTTCCTGTCGGAGATGACATCGGCTTCCTGCCCGGTTCCGAAGAAGAGAAGATGGAGCCTTGGATGGGCGCACTCTATGACAATCTGGAGGTGCTTAACGGCAACCCCGAGACACTCCTGAAAGCTCACAGCTCGAAGGGCTCCGGTGTCGCCGCAGACGTCCGACAGAACAAGGGGTTCGGCGATCGCGTCAAGATCAAGTCACTCAACTTCATGCGCGGGAGAACGTTCCTCAACAAGTGGGTCATCATTGACGAGGCGCAGAATCTCACGCCGAAGCAGGCGAAGACGCTCATCACCCGCGCCGGCGATGGCACAAAGATCGTGCTTCTCGGCAATCTGGCGCAGATTGACACTCCGTACCTTACGGAAGGTAGCTCGGGTCTCACCTACGTCGTTGATCGCTTCAAGGGATGTCCTTTCGTCGGGCACATCACACTGAAGGGCGGTGAACGCTCGCGGTTGGCATCGTTCGCAGAAGAAGTGCTCTAACGCACTGACCGGATCACATGATCCGGTTTTTTTATTGAAAACTCATTGACAACTATTCTCCAGATGGTATCAAAGGGTAAGAGAAACACACGAAAGGGTGTTCATGAACACGCTCACGCTCTTTGATCTCATCTGTGTTCGGACCATTGAAACGGCATGCCACCGATTCGAACGAGTGACAGGGAAAACGAATTTTTTCTGGCTCAAGCTGCTCACAGGATTCTTTGCAGCATTTCTCATGCTCTTCGTACTACTCGACGAAATGCATCACGTATCGCAAGGCACGTTTCGCAACGTAATTATATTTGCGATGTGCGGCTATTCTTTTTATTTGTCTTTTTTCTATAGCGACAACGCACTCGCAAAATCAAAAGGGCGGGCGACAAACAAAGAAGCGAACCCCGCTCGAGAAAGTTACATCCTCATGCGCATTCGACTTTCGATGCTAACGAGCATTGTCCTCCTCTTCGTTTCATTCGGCTTCCTTGCGCTCAGCTTCCCGGAACGCATCGGCGACACGGTTATTCTCGTCTACATGGCTGTTTCAAGCCTGACCGCCATTCTGATTTGGGCATGCCTCCTGCTTGATGCGTGCGACCCGCTCCCACAAACACAACACCCTACTTAATGTAGGGTGTTTTTTCTCAAATATCCTATTTTTTTACGGTGGTCACCTTACATTGTTATGACCTCTTCCCATGGAAGCCCGGGTTTCCCGAAGTGCCTAGCCTTGAAGACAAGGCAAACTGGGAGGGAGTGGTTCCGATTAAGAAATCGGCCATTCCCTGAATTCCAGTAAGAAGCCTACTCGGTTATTTTACATCTTGATGACCTCCTCCCACGGAAGACCTGCTTTACCAAAGTGACCATATGAAGCAGTTTGCCGATAGATGGGGCGGCGCAAATTCAATTGTTGAATGATTGCTTTCGGGCGAAAATCAAATCGTTTTTTGACGGCCTCACTGATGTCGCGCCCATCTTCATCAATCGCAGAAACCATAAGCGGCAGAGGGTGCCCGATGGCGTAAGCGACCGATACCGTAGCCTCATTTGCATGTTTGTTTGCAACGAGATTCTTGGCGACGTAGCGGGCCATATAGGCCGCAGAACGATCGACTTTTGTGGCGTCTTTCCCCGAGAATGCCCCTCCTCCGTGCGCCACAAGGCCGCCATACGTGTCTACCATGAGCTTTCGGCCCGTGAGCCCCGTGTCTGCCTCAAATCCCCCTTGAACGAATCTGCCAGTCGGATTGACCAGTATCTCAATGCGACCGACGTCACCGACGAGTGGGCGGATGAGCTTATCGATGAGCGCCTGCCGTATCTCCTGCTGAGTAATCGAATCGGCGTGTTGCGTTGAAACCAGCACGGTGCGCACCTTTCCGTTTTCGATGGTCACCTGCGCCTTTCCGTCGGGTCGAAGCCAGTCCAATTCCCCGCTTTTGCGAAGTTCACTCAAACCCTTTGTGAGCTTGTGAACCAGAGTAATTCCGCCGGGAAGATACTCGGGCGTTTCATTTGTCGCGTAGCCATACATGATACCCTGATCGCCGGCACCATCAGTGTCAACCCCCATCGCGATGTCGGGTGACTGCTGCACGATACGTGTGATAATTTCTAGGTCATCATCGTACCCGATGTCCTTGTACACCTCACGCGCGATTGTCTCGGCGTCGATCGTGGCATCAGTTGTGAGCTCCCCCCCGATGACGAGCAAACCATGCGCGCCAAAACTTTCTATTGCAACGCGACTCTTCGGATCCTGCGCGAGGCATGCATCGAGAACCGCATCTGATATCTGATCGCACATTTTATCAGGATGACCTTCTGTAACACTCTCCACCGTATAAATACTCTGAACGTTTGACATAGACGAAGCGATTAAAAAAATAAAATACATCCAAGGCGCAATCAAGAAAAAACAAAAAAGCCTTCCTTTGCAGAAAGACTTTTTTGGTTGCCATCATTCCTCCAACCACATTCATCTTCCCCATAGGGGCTTGGATTTAGCACCGGTCCTCTCCAAAGGTGGTTGCTGGTGGTATCGTCGGGCCAATTCCCTACTCCACACTCTCGATAAAAGCACTATTTGGTTGTACGAGAATTATAACAAGGCAAGAGAAAAATAGTAGTAACGCACTTTAAAATTGTGCATAAGCTGTTCACAGTCTGTGGATAACAGACTACATAAGGCTGCCTTATGTGCCGGAAACTACTGATTTAACAACGTATCTTTGAAATTGCGGTCTCCCTGAGGTAGGCCGTAGGTATTTGCCCCCGCTGTACCTGGTTTGAAAAGAAAGATCAGGGCAAACACGAAATTCACAAAAGGAACGAGCATGAACAGAACATACCAACCGCTCCAATTCATGTCATGCGCGCGACGCACCGAGAGTGAGATGCTGATCGGTACGGCAATTATGTAAGCGGCTATTACTACTAAGAAAGATATCCCGCCCAAAGAACGAGAGGCGACACCAACCAAAAGGGCTACTGCAAAAACTGCAATGCCGAGCAAAAGGCTTGTCAAAAAATATTGCCAGCGACCCAATCGTCCTTCAAATAAATTCCCGAATGATAATTCTCTTGGGCCACTTGCAATAGCGCCAACTCCACCCACCGAAGCCATGATGTCCTCCGGCTTCCACCCCTGCGCAGCAAGTGCGGCCTTAATTGCTTCATCGGAAACTCCACGCACACGCTCCCCCGATACGTATCCTACGAGTTGTTCGTTTATCATTGTCATATTATATAAAAAAATCCACAGGTTGAACATGTGGATATTCTTTATGTATATGTTGATTGTGATTAACCGAACATGACAATGAACGCCTCTAGACCGGAGCCCTCTACGTACAACTCAACGGTATGCTCTCCGTAGTCGACACCTTTCACAATCTCATAAATTCGTTCATCGGTAACATATATGCTGCTGATGCCATTCTCAAGACGAATATCTTTTCCTGCGTTGTCGCCAAGGGGCTGCCCATCAAGCGTCACGCGCACTTTTGTCATGTTGGTTGAGCCAAGTACTACGTAAACATTTTTTGCGTTGTACTTGAAGGTGATGACATCTTTCTCAATCGCCGACCGTGCAAATTCCTTTGAAATATTCCAGGAACCCGTGAGGTATATCTTATTGGGCAAGACCGTCGTAAATGGTTTCATGTACTGTGCGCCGTCGGTGAGCGGCGTGCCGTTCGCGAGCGTGTTGTTACGTGCTGAACCGAAGTACATATCGCCACTCTTAATCTTCGTGAGATCCACCAACTGTGCGGCGGCGGGAACCTCGAAAGCGCCATATGTTTCCACTGGCAAATTTAATTTCCTTGCACGCGCAGTCAGTAATTCATTGATCTTTGTTTCCATAGCCTCGTAACCACCCTCTCCCATGTGCGTGTAAACAATATTGCCGCTGACATCAACAAGGTACTGTGAAGGCCAGATGGTGTTATGCCATGCATTCCAAGTCCCAAATTGATTGTCGAGCATGATGGGATGGAGCATGTTGTGCACAAATGCCACCTTGTCGACGGTGACCTTGGAGCGCTCGAAGGCAAACTGTGGTGTGTGTACGGAAAGAATGACCAAGCCCTTGTCTTTGTATTTAAAATGCCACTGATTCAGATACGGCATGGTGCGCAGCGAGTTCACCGAAGTGGTTGTCCAAAAATTCACCAAGACTACCTTCTTCCCGATGAAATCCTTCATAAGTAGCGGGTCAGTATTTGAGAATCCAGACGATAGGACAAGTTCAGGTGCGCGCTTGCCTGCAATTGCTATTTCGGCTGACTTTGTTTTTGTCATCACGGGTTCCTTCACGATTGTTGTTCGTAAATTTGCCGGCACTACGGGCACAGTAGGGACCACGGAGGAAACGGTATCTGTCGCAACGGGAGAAGGAATAAGTCCGGGAGGCATAGTTGTTTCAGTGCCAAAAAAATAAACCCCGAGGGCGATTACTGCGACAATTCCCATAATCACAACGACGGCATTTATATTTTTTTCCATAAAATTTATTATTTGAATAACTCAAGACCTATATTGCACCGCGTGACGCCATAAGTATGGCATTTATCATCGTGAGTGAAATCATAATGGCGATGAGCAAGACGCCATTGGCGATTATGTGCGGATGCTGAATACGTATCTTGATGAATATCGCTAGTCCTAGTGCGAGCGACAAAAGTGCACCGAAAATAAGGAAGATTGTCGTCGTCATACTGCGCGGGGAAGCGATAATCCTTGCGACTTGCGAGGGCTGGGCTGCAACGACCGGAGCCGCAGAAGCGACAACAATATTTCCTGCATCAAGCTTTGCAGTTTCTGCTCCGGCGACGGTGGTTGTGGTCGGAATGTTCGCCTCGCGCGACACCGGGGTCACCTGCGGAATCCGCATTACGGGCACAGCGAGTGGCGGTGGAACAGTTTTTATGACGAGGGCCGACGGTACGGCCTTTACAGTAGGCGCATTACTGCCGGTGATAAGTGCGGTCAATGATGCCACCGTCGAGGATGTCTGCTCGATCTGTCGCGCAATGATGGAAGGTCGGCCGAATGCTTGCACAACAAAAATAGCGGGCTTCCCTTTGTAGGTGCCTGCGGCGGTTGCAACGCCTATCTCAGTATAATTTCCGCTCATGATGTTTGCGCGATGCCCCGGTGAGCGCATCCACGCTTCCGTCACGTCTTTTGAGTCGGTAAAATTTACGGCAAGATTCTCCCCCGCCGCTGCGTAGTCATATCCCGCTATGTCGAACCAGTACCAGGGGGTTTTACCGTCCGGAGCATTATGCGCAAAGTATCCCTTAGCAGCCATGTCTTCGGCCTTCATGCGCGCCGCATTCTCCAAGAGAGGATTGGTACGCAGTGTGCTCAGGCTGTCGGTTTGTCGTACTTGATTAGTCTGATCGATAAGTACGGCTGCAAAAATTGCTGCAAACTGCTCACTCCTAGGCAGGAGCGCTATTGTTGCAAGAAGGTACGTTGCCTCAATGGTTACGACGAGAAGAAAGATGGAGAGCGCCACCTTGAGACGCAAGAAGTGCGGCTGGAACTGATTTTCACTTGTCGGAATGAAGTGTCTTTTTGTCCACTTAATCATTGAAAAACTATATCACAGATTTGTAAATAGCACAACTAATGTTTTGCGGGTAAGCAAAAAACCCTCAGATTGAGGGGTTTATTGCATAAGGTGAAATGAGTCTTAATTTGTCATTCCGCCGTCGTTCGCAAGGTCAGGCATTGGCTCGTTCAGCGTTGCACACTTTGCAATATTGATCGCGCGCTTTGTCGTCTTGTAGACGACACCTGAACCATCTTTGAGACCACTCATGTCGTGACCTGCGTCAATCCAAGGCTGAATGATTTCGGCACTATGCGCCTTCTGGAATTTCTTGACCCAGGATTTCGTCATTGAGCCAAAGAGTCCGGACACAGGGAGATTTGCACTCATGCTCTCGTTCAAGAATGTCTGGAGGCGCTTCACATCCTCAACATCATTCTTCCTGCCCAATTTCTGGTAAGTAAGAATGTACGCGGAGCAACCTGCAGGAAGTGGGAGCTCAGGCTCCGCAGTGGATGCACCCAAGACTTCACCCTGAGGAGCTAGAGGCGGGATTTCAGATCCTCCGCCATTGCCTCCGCCGATCTTGCAGGAATTATCATCACGATTTGCAAGCGCATTGAAGTTTGATGCGGAAGGATTGGTACAACCCCAATAGTCAAACGTCGAGCTTCCACCGCCACCGCCTGGTGGTGACACAACAGGAGCTATATCGTTGTTTGTCACCGTACATGTCTTGTGCTGTCCTGGAGAAACATGACCGGTACAATCAGCACTATAGGTTGTGGTGTACAGTGCATCAGCGTCTTCAGTCACGACATAGTCGGTTTCGTAAGCAACGGAGACCATGGTTCCCCCTTCGCTTCCTTGGAATGTCTGTGGTGAAAAGAGTACCTGCATTATTGGCATTGCGTAAGCAGTCTTTACAGAGAACCAGTCGAAGATAGTATTGAGCGTATTTTGACTATACGGGAAACACATTCCACCTTCTCGATACATCTCCACGGGTACGGTCTCCTGCATGCCATCTACATTGGTGCACATGTCAACAGCCGGCTGTCGTATGTGAAGTGTGAAGTCCTCCGCATCCTTTGTTCCGCCGTTGTTATTGATGACATGCTTTATGACGGTGACGGACATAGAGGTATCAGCCACGGGCTTCAGTGCGTTGAATGCGACACAGTAGACGGTTCCACCATCAGTGAGGCCGTTTGCATAGTCGAGGTTGTCATAGTGATACACATCACCATTACAGTACATTTCTGCGCTCACCACCGGATTAGTGTTGGTGATACCGGCGAACGCGACGTACGCAGCATCATAGACCTCACGGACCCAGACGCTGGTCATACTACCAAGTGTGATGACCGCAGAAGACGTAAATGTAGTCCAACCGGAAACTTCCCCGGTGACATTGTCCCCCGGGTTCCCTGCTGAGGTCGGAGACCACTGGAACTTCCATTCAGGGGCGATGCGGCACTTGCCGCCGCTTGCTGCGACAAAGTCCGCTGCTGTTGTTGCGCCAATCACGTGCGACTGCCCACTCCAGTCCGGAAGATAGGACTCAGCGTCACAAACAATCTTTGTTGCAACAACAGTTGCCTTTGGTACGTGCACGCCAACACAGCTGAACTTCACGTCGTCGAGGTATGAACCGAGGCCACCAGTTGAACCGCTGTCGTCATTGCCAATATCGGCAAATGCGACGCGCGTGACTGTTGCCGTTGCAACAAAAGTTTTGGTGTGCGGTGTCCAAACAGTGTTTCCCGAGGTAGTCCCAGTATGCGTATCAATAACTGTACCCCCAACCGCTACCTCAAGAATATTCTCGGAGATAGGCGTATCAGGGCGCGGCGAGAAGAAGTAAGTCAATGAATAGTCATTGCCAGGGATAGTGGCGACATCCTGATAGATGCGTGTGGGATGATCACCATCGAGTTCAGCAAGCTGCGCACTGCCATTATGCGGTGCACCTGCCACGCCCGCTTGAAGTTCGAGGCCAAATCTGCCTAGGCCGCCCGGGGTAACAAATGCACCAAGCCACTTGAGCGCAGCATTAGTGAACGGGATGATCTCCCAAGATAAAACTGTGGGTACCTCAAATCCTCCGTTTTCTATGAGATTAACCTGTTGCTCGCAGACTGGAGCTACTACCGGCACACAAGCATTTTTGTTTACGGTAAGGCTATAGAGAAGTCCTGCGGGGTTAGCTTGTGTACTACCTACTCCCCAATTTTTTACACGGAACTCAAGTGTATTCTGACCGCCCACAAGTGACACACCTGTAGAAGTAGAGACTGCAGAGCCAAATGTTGTACCTGAAGAGTCCTGTAAAATCTGCGTGCCATTGAGATATACCTCGAATGAATTATCACCAGCTACCGTAAGCGTACCTCCTGTTGGAGTCCCTGCAACTGTGAAGACATCAAAGAATGACTCGATGTGGTCAACTGCGATATTGCTGACGGGGCTTTCACTCCATATCCAAGTTGCACCGGGGATTGAAGCTGTCCATTCGCTATGAATGAATCCTACTGCAACTGCGGCCCCGCCAGTTGGTGTACCCACCGTCACATCTGTCGTACTTGAAACACGGGTCATTGTCGAAGTGTTTTCCTCACACGATTGTGGGGGAATTGGTGCACAATTTGGTACGCCTGGTCCAGTTGTTCCCGAAGGGCAAGGCTCAGCAGGAATTGCAGAGAATGTCGCGACAACTTCTCTTGCTTCTGTCATGTCAACGACGCAACTACCGCTTCCAGTGCATGCGCCGCTCCATCCGAAGAATGCGTAGCCCGTGCTTGGTGTTGGGATGAGGGTAACGTCAGTGCCGTGTGCATAGCTTTCCATGCAGACACCAGGGCAAGAAATACCCAGTCCGGGACTTGAGGACACTGAGCCGAGTCCTACTGTACCAACATTGAGCGTGTGCGTATTAAGCGTGAAAGTTCCAATAACGGACTTTGCTGCATCAACAATAAAGGAGCAGATTGCACCCGAACATACGCCTCCTGACCAGCCAGCGAATGTTGAACCAGTCATCGATGAAGCAGAAAGTGTGACAAGGGCTCCGAAACTAAATATTTCATTACAAGCTGTACCGCAGTTAATACCTGCGGGGGTTGAGGTTATTGTTCCGTCACCATTGCCAGCTTTTGCTGCAGTGACACCGTAGCTATTTAGAGTAAAGGATGCAGTGACCGTCGTTGCTGCCGTAAGTGTCACGGTGCATGTACTGCCTGTGCCTGTGCATCCACCTCCTGACCAACCTGCAAAGGTAGAACCAGTAGCAGGAGTAGCGGTCATGACGATTGCCGTGCCGTGAGTGTACGACTCAGAGGAGTCGTCACCAAAATTTATGCCCGCAGGATTGGAGGAAACAGCACCTGATCCATTGCCGATTTTAGCAGCAGTGAGCAAATACGAATTGAGTGTAAATGTCGCGTTGACCGTCTTTGCAGCTGTCATCGAAACGAAGCAGAGGTTGATGCCTGAACAACCAGAACCTGACCATCCTGTAAATGTTGAGCCGACAGCAGCGACCGCAGAAAGCGTAACGTTTGTTCCGTGCGTGTATGTTTCTGAGCAGTCTGTATTGGCAACATCACAGTTGATACCCGTTGCTGAGACAGTGCCCAGTCCCGTGCTGCCAGTCTTTGTTACCTCCAATGTCTTTGGTGAATTTATTACCGTTACGCTGTTGGAGCAAGTATTATTATTCTCGTTTGACTCATCTACAATACTATCTCCACTCGAATTAGCTTTGTCCACAACACAGATTCCCTGTGAGCGTGGATTTGTGAGTGTTCCTACGGAGTTCGGATTCACATCTACAAATACATCAAAAAAGCTGCTTGGTGCCATTCTTACGCTATCACCATTTGTGTTACTAACTTTGCAAGTTAAATTTTCATTGTCACTTCCACCTTGAGTACAAGAAATAGACCCAATCACTGATACTCCCGATGAAGTGGTGTAGGTTGGTGAGCCATAATCATTAACACCAACGCTCGGCATGTTGTCATGGAGTAGCGTGTTGTTTTTACCGAAAACAGCATCTGCATTTCCAACATTTGCCACACGGAGTTTCCATTTGAAACTCCCATTAAGGTACGTATTTCCTTCGTGTGTTTTCGTAATTGTAAGGTCCGGGCGAGCATCTACTGCATACGCAACCTCGGTTGTTAAAAAAAGTGCTCCGAGGCCTCCGGTGAGGTTGATTGAGAGCATGAGAAAACCCGCAGCAAGCTTACGAAGCGTTGTGCGATAACCTGACGATACAAATAATGACTTGGTCATGTATTGTTATTAAATTTATTTCCGGAATTGCGCCGGGTTTGATAATCAAAATAAGAGAAACCATAAACGCATTTATGCGCTTGAGATCTCGGTTCGTTTCCTCCAAAAATCCTTATAGAAATGAACTTGCGAGGAATATAGCAGAAAATGTGCATCTTGGCAAGCACATTTCATGAATATCCTGTGGGAAACTTGTATGTATCTCCAAATTTTCAAGAGGTACCCTTGGATAAAATGTATTTTCTGGTTCAAAAAACCCCTAAAATCTGAGGTAGAATCTAGGGGGGTTTTTGACTCAAATTTTCCGCAAACTTCTAGAGTGCCTTGCCCTTTCCGAGGTCCCACCCTGCTGTAACCGCCGTACCTGCGGTGCCGCTGCTTGTCATTGGGGTGTATGACATCTCGATCTTTGTATAATTAAACGAGATTGATTCCATAAGCGGGTCTGCAGACTGCTTACAGGAAGTGACCATGATGTCTGTAAATGTGTACTTGATGTACATCATCGAACGGTCTGCACCGGGGCGCAAAACAGAAAGTGTTGCCTTAGGAATATGCTTACCACTTGCACACGCGAGTAAGAGCTTCGGGGAAGCCTTGCCTACTTGCTTGGTGAAGTGAAAGTCCTGAAACGAGACTTTGCCTCCTGACATACCACTACTCCCTACCGATGTGGGGTTTGATGCGCCAAAACTCCAACTTTCGATCTGCATCTGCTTTTCCTTACCTTCGATAGTTGACTCTCCGTCAATCCCGTCGAGTTCAAGTAAATAGTCTGACTGCGCAGCTGATGCCTCGGGCATGTGGCCGACGTTGACTGAAAACGGTAGCACATACGCGAGCACAAGCGCGAACATTGTCGCCGATACAAGTATCTTTTTATTCATAAAGCTTTAAAAAAATATTAATATGAAAGTTTTACCGCAAAACGCCGCATTATGCAAGAGCAACTTAACCAAAAACTAGAGAGGACGGACCTCTGCAGTTTAGATTAGACGAGGATGACAGTTTCCTCTTTGTTGACTTCGAGCATGCCTTTTTCGATAGGGAATGACTCTAGTCCTCCCTCCTTTGTTTTCACACGTATTTCCCCTTTTTCAAGCGTAGTGATAAGTGGCATGTGATGACTAAGGATGGTCATCATGCCGTCGGTGCCGGGCACTGAGACAGACTCCGCTTCTCCGGACCAAAGTATTTTGTCTATTTTTGCGATGGTGAGTTTCATATTTTTGCTTCCAACTTAGTGTATATATTTCGATAATGAGCGAGGTCGAGTCTTTGTTGCGAAAGCCAACTTCTTCAAGGTCACACCTTCCAAGGCTAAAGAATGACCTTAGGCTTTCATTATTCGCGAAATTAAACACTAAGCAACTTCGTCGATGGTGCCCTTCATATAGAAGGCCTGCTCTTCTTTGTCGTCGTGCTTTCCTTCGAGGATTTCTTTCAACGAGCGGACGGTCTCTGCGAGAGGGACGTACTTGCCCGGTGTGCCGGTGAATGCCTCGCCGACAAAGAATGGTTGCGAAAGGAATTTCTGAATCTTGCGTGCACGGTAGACCAGTGTTTTGTCTTCATCTGAAAGCTCCTCAATACCAAGAATTGCGATGATGTCCTGAAGGTCTTTGTAGCGCTGAAGCACCTGCTTGGTCTTTGTGGCGACATTGTAATGCTCTTCACCAACTATGAATGGATCGAGCGCTTGCGATGAAGACTCGAGCGGGTCGATGGCGGGATAGATGCCGAGGGATGCGAGCGGGCGTGAGAGCACGACGGTTGCGTCGAGGTGGGCGAATGTTGTCGCCGGTGCGGGGTCTGTAAGGTCGTCGGCGGGAACGTAGACTGCCTGCACCGAGGTGATAGAACCGTCTGCTGTTGAAGTGATGCGCTCCTGGAGCTTACCCATCTCCTCAGCTAAGGTTGGCTGATATCCCACGGCAGACGGAACACGACCCAAGAGTGCGGAAACCTCAGAGCCCGCCTGGGTGAAGCGAAAAATATTGTCCATGAAAAGAAGTACGTCTTTTTTCATAACATCACGGAAATGTTCCGCCATTGTAAGACCAACAAGGCCGACACGTGCACGAGCGCCGGGGACTTCGTTCATCTGTCCGAAGCAAAGTGCAGTCTTGGCCAAAACTCCTGACTCCTTCATTTCGTAGTAGAGGTCGTTGCCTTCGCGTGTACGCTCTCCGATGCCGGCAAAGACAGAGTAGCCTCCGTGCTCTGTGGCAATGTTGCGAATGAGCTCCTGAATAAGGACGGTCTTCCCCACTCCGGCGCCCCCAAAAAGTCCGACCTTTCCACCCTTGATGAATGGTGTCATAAGGTCTATGGCCTTGATGCCTGTTTCAAAAATTTCTGTTTTTGTTGATTGCTCTTTGAAAGACGGAGCAGCACGATGGATGCTTGAGTATGAAAGATCCACCGGCCGCGGCTCGTTGTCGATAGCCTCACCCAATACATTCCAAATACGGCCGAGCACGTTGATACCCACAGGCGCCTGCATCGGCTTTCCGGTCGACGTCACGACGTCACCACGGCGGAGTCCGTCGGTCGATTCCATGGCGATTGAACGCACCTGATTACCTCCAAGGTGAGAAGCGACTTCGAGCACTGTGTTCTTGGTCTTGTCGCCCTTACCGCTTTTGACTACAATTGCAGTGTAGACTTCGGGCACTCCACCCGGAAAATGCACGTCCACAACAGCGCCAATGATCTGCTTGATGGTCCCTGTCTGCGTTTCTGTTTTTGTCTTGGTTTGCATATGTATTGGTCGCTCGTTATGTATAAGGGTTATCGCTATTCGTCGTCGCCCATGTCCTCCTCTTCCTCCTCTTCGATGCTGCTTTTATCAAGTGCTTCCATGCGAAGATTCTCGATATCTTCACTCTCAATAAATGCGACATACTCTTCACCTTCCTCGCCGTAAAGCTTCGCGATGTCCAATCCCGCAGTATCCAACCAATCGAGGGTATCCTGATACGCCTTTGCACTGTAGAGCATTTTTGCACACACAAAAGTGGCGGCAACGATATTCTTCGGCTCCTTGCCTCCCTCTTCTTCGAGCTGGAGCTGCCAGTAGTCGGTGAGCAAGTCGAGTCTATTTTCGTTCTTCTCATCGATTGCGTCGATGATATCTTCTTTAGTAATTATGGCCATATCTATTTTTTATTATTAATATGTTTATGCATCTACAACTTTCATCGACTCCATGCCTCCTACGATTTCTGAAACCTCTCTCGTAATCGCCGACTGCCGCACTTTATTATAATGAAGTTTTAGGCTTCGCGATATTTCTTTTGCATTATCCGAGGCATTTTTCATGGCTATCATGCGAGCGGAATGTTCGGATGCATTTGCCTCAAGTACGGAATGGTATATTTGTACATTAAATAGCGTAGGAATCAAGTGGGAAAGGACGGATTCCGCGCTTGGCTCAAAGCAATATTCCCGAACGGGATCTTTCGCGTCGATATCGCGTCCCACTTCGGAAAATTTTCCTTTCGCAGGAGTTATGCCGCGAACGACATCTTCGACACCTTTATATGTTACAGGGAGAAGTTGACGCGCGTACACGAGTTGAATAATTGTTGAAATAAAATTCGTATAGACGATGAACACCTGATCTGCACGGCCGGTCTCGAACTGATTCTTTGCCTCTTTCGCGAGCGGCTCAACGTTGGTGAAGTTTATGGCATCGCTCCATTTTTCGTAATGCGCTATGACTTCAAAGCCGCGCTTGCTGAAATGTTCATATGCTTTTTTACCGACACAAATAAGGCTCGTGTTCTCGTTGGTCAGTTTCTTTTCCTCCATGAACTTATACACCTGCTTGAGAAGTGACGAGCCGTAGCTACCCGCCAATCCCTTGTCGCCGGAAATGATGATGAGGCATGTACGCCTTATCGGGCGGACTGTTGCAAGCGGATGATTGGTCGCCTCGATAGAGCCTGAAATACTACGGAGGATTTTAAGCGCCGAAAGTGCGTACGGGCGAACACCAATTGCACTCGCTTGGCTCTTGCGCATTTTCACAGCCGAAACCGCCTCCATTGCCTTCGTGACTTGGCGGGTCTTGTCGATCGACTTTATTTTAGATTTTACGGCTTTGAGTGACATGTGTTATGCGTCGGTGAACAACTCGGGCTGCTTTGCCTTAAATGCGGCGGCGGCTTCTTTGAGAGATGCCTGTGACACGTCGGAGAGTTCTCCTGATGCCGCGATGACACCGAGCACTTCTGCATATTGCGATTCACACAATAGGAAGAAGCCCTTTTCAAGTTCTGCAACGCGAGTCTTGTCGGCATCGTCAAAGACGCCGGAGCCTGCGAGGTAAATCATTGCGACTTGTCTTTCAAACGGCATCGGGACTGCCTTGTCCTGCTTCAAAATTTCCACCATGAGCTTACCCTTCTCAATACGGCGCTTGGTGTCGTCGTCGAGGTCTGAGGAGAATTGTACGAATGCTTCGAGCTCTCTAAACTGCGCGAGTTCGAGACGGAGCTTTCCTGCGACTTTCTTCATTGCCTTTGTCTGTGCGGACGAACCAACGCGGGAAACTGAGACTCCGACGTTGATTGCGGGGCGAATGCCTTTGTTGAAAAGATCGGTTTCGAGATAAATCTGTCCATCGGTAATAGAGATAACGTTCGTCGGAATATATGCGGACACATCGTTCTCCTGAGTTTCGATGATCGGAAGTGCGGTGAGTGACCCTCCGCCCATTTTGTCGGAAAGGCGTGCCGCACGCTCGAGCAAGCGAGAGTGAAGATAAAAAATGTCTCCGGGATAGGCTTCACGTCCCGGTGGACGGCGAAGGAGGAGCGACATTTGGCGATATGCAACGGCATGTTTTGAAAGGTCATCGTAGATGACGAGCGCGTCCTTTCCGGCGTCCATAAAATATTCTCCGATAGCAGCACCTGCAAATGGCGCCAAAAACTGGAGTGCTGCGGACGATGAAGAAGAGGCAGAGACGACGATGGTGTATTCCATCGCGCCACGGTCACGGAGCTGCTGCACGATACGCGCTACTTTGGACTCCTTCTGCCCAATAGCGACATAGATACAAATGGGTCTATCCTTCGCGGGCTCATTCAATTGATTGATGATGGTGTCGATGGCGATAACAGTCTTTCCGGTCTGGCGGTCACCAATGATGAGCTCGCGCTGCCCGCGACCGATAGGCACCATGCCGTCGATAGCCTTGATACCGGTATGAAGCGGTGTCGAGACAGACTTTCGCTCGATGACACCGTACGCCTTTCGCTCGATGGGATTCTGCTGTTTTGTATTGAGAGGTACTCCGCCGTCGAGTACTTCACCAAGCGAGTTGACGACACGCCCAACGAGCTCGGGGCCGACGGGGATAGAAAGAATGTTTCCCATTGCCTTGACGGTCATTCCCTCTTTCACCTTCACTGCATCACCGAGCACAACCACCTTCACGGTATCCTCCTCGAGATTGAGTGCCATGCCAAGTAGTGCATTCTCTCCGCTCAAATTCTCCTCAAGGGACTTTCCCTCTCCGGTGTCAAACACCACCATCTCACCCATCATCACGTCATCGAGTCCGTCGACTTCGGCGATACCATCCGAAGCCGTAACGACAACACCGACTTTTTCGGAGCGCGCCTTTGGAGTGAAGTCGACGATCTGCTTTTTCAGTTTTTCTACAATATGTTCCATGGTATGTGGTGAGTTGAATAATTATTCGATGATGTGTTGATAAAGGTCCAGTAGCGCACGCTTGTAGCTTCCGTCGATGCGCGTGTTGCCGGTTTTCACAACGACTCCACCAACGAGCGAATGGTCTACGGTGCGAATGACTTTTTTGTGTGACGTCGAAAGTGCGTGCTTCCAGGGTTCTTTCTTGAGAAGTTCCTGAGTGTGCTCTGTGGTGATTTCCGTAGCACTCGTCACAACAATCGTTCCGGCTTTTTCATCCTTCTCTTGTAGTTTTTCAAAAGAGCGCACTATCTTAGGCAGAAGGTAGGAATGTCCGTTTGCTGACACGGTTTCCATAAATTGCTTCTGCAATTTCTCCTCCATCTCGGGATGTTCTTTGAGCGCCGCATGCAACGCGCGTGAATAATATGAAGCGCGCATGATTAGGCGGCGTGCGCACTAGTTCGTAATATTTTTTCCGCGGCGAGGATGGCTGCTTTCGCAACGTCCTTCTCGCTTTCACGCAGGATGTAGGCACGCTCTTCCTCGGCTTTTGCTTTTGCCTCGGCCAACATAGAGGCACTTTTCTCTCCGGCGTCGCGCACCATCGCGCGCTCTTGGAGTGAGCCTTCCTTGCGTAATCCCTCTACTATTTTTCCTCCTTCTTCACGAGCTAGGCGTAGGATGCCTTCCTTTTCACTCAGAATGGCCTCTTTCTCTTTCTTTGCACTCTCGGCTGCTGCAAGTCCTGTTGCGATCTCCTTTTCGCGTTTTGCGAGAATGGCCATTATTGGCTTGTACGCATAGCGATGCAAGACAAAAAGCACGATCCCAAAGTTGATCATTTGAATGACGAGCAGTTTCCATTCTATTCCAAATGCGTGAAAGATTTCCATAATGCGCGTTCTCTATGATTGGTGATTAAAGGAATCTGATGAGGAAGGCGGCGACGAGCGCAATGATGCCAAGTGCCTCTGTGAGCGCTGCGCCCAAGATCATCGTTGAGAAGATCTTGCCGTATGCGTCGGGGTTGCGTCCGATAGCCTCAAGTCCTTTTCCGACAAGGATTCCAAGACCGATCCCGGGGCCGATGACTCCGAGTCCTGCGGCGATTGCCATTGCGAACAATTTTGATGATTCGAGTTCCATACAATTAAAATTAAAATAATAACTAATAATAGTGCGTGTCCTAGTGACCGGTATCCATGATCGCAAGCTTGATGAAGAACAGTGTAAGCAGAGCAAACACCGCAGCTTGTATCAAGCCGACGAACACCTCAAATAATATGAATGGGGCAGGAATAGCGTAGGGGGCGAGAAATGTGATTATCATGACGAGCACACTTCCTGCGAAGATGTTACCAAAAAGACGGAAGGAAAACGAGATAAGGCGAATCATCTCAGACAAAAGCTCGAGTAAGCCGACAAAAAAACCGACAGGTGAGTGGAAGTTGAAAAATTTGCCGGCATATTTCCAAACACCGAGCACCGTGATGCCTGTTATCTCAATCGTGATGAACGCGATGATGGCAAGCGCAAGCGGGATGTTAAGGTCGGTGTTTATTGCTCGCAGAAGAGGAACTTCATGACCTTCTGCCGTATGAAAAACAATACTTTCTACGCCGGGGATGAATTCAAGCCAATTACCAATGAGGATAAACAAAAAAAGCGTCACAAGGAATGGTGTGAAGCGTTTCGCCAATGTTTCGCTCTCGAGGGAGTCGGCGACGAATTGCTGAGCTCCGCCAAACATCGTCTCCATGACAATCTGGAATTTCCCGGGAACGAGTTTGACGTTGCGCTTTATCACAAATGCAAGAAGCACCAGCAATGCTACGACTATCCAGCTCATAATAAGCGTGTTCGTTATAGGCACTCCCATCCATTGGGTAAGCTCTTCTGCTTTAATAGACACATGAATTCCTTCCTCCATGCTGGGTAACGTAACATATCCCTTGAGAAAATCAAATGTTTACAACACTCAAATTGATGAAAATATGGTTGACAGAATCAAAAAATAGTGTACAATAGAATTATTCCTGATTGGGGGTTGACTGTAAATAAAAAAAGATGATAATGACCCCTTCCCCACTTTCGGGGAGGAAAGTTCCATTTTCCGGAAGTCAGGAATATATGTCCAAAGGAGCATTGTATCGTGCATTGAAATCAGTCAAAGAGAAATGATTTCAGTACACCCTAGAACGCTCCTTCGGACACATGAGGCACTCGCTGCCCGTATGGACGACAGTTCTTTTATCCAAAGTAAGGAGAAATACATGAGCCTCAAGCTCTCTGTTGAAGACGAACAAATGATCGCCAAACTGCGTAGCGCGGGCGTGCTCAAAAGCGTGCGGGCAAAAAAAATGCATGCGCCAAATGGCTTCATGGCGTTTGTGTGCTCGGACTGCGACCACATCCGTGACAAATTCGAGTTTCTCTCCAAGCTCTGCGAAGACCAGTCAGGGAGCGAACGTGTGCATTTGTTTTCTTGCCACAGCGGAGGCATGCTCCTCTCCCCTTCATCGCCAACCAAAAAGGGCGCCGAACATCAGATTTTCAAGGAGCACATTGCCGACGCAATGGAACTGAAGGGTCTTGAGCTTCTCGTCTCGAAGTGCCATGCGCCTTGTGGGGCAGCATACGCTAAGGGGCTCAATTTCCATCACGTACTCCACCACACCTTCCTGGGTAAGACATTTGTCAAAGTTGGACTGCCCAACCTTCGAGTTGCAGTGTTCGCACAGATACACCACAGCGACGGACGTAAGCGCACTTATTCAATTGAAGGTAAGGACTGGTGGAAATATGCTGAGCTGAAAGGGTTGTTTTGACCAAAAGCCGCGAATGCGCGGCTTTTTTATTACGCAAATAATTATTTTGTTTTCTTGGTGGAAAACTTATATGGCATGCGATTGAATTTTCTCGTATTAAGGTCCACGGTACCAACAAGCACATTTAGGTGAGGGAAAAGCTCGGGGACTTTTTCCTTGATTGTCGCCATTGCAAAATTTGCCAGCGACAATGCTTTTTCATTTGCAAGCTGTCGCTCTATTCCAACCTCTTCCCGGTAAACCGCTGAGGTCATGAGCACGACGCCCTCTCGCATTGGTATGCGTTTATTTTTTAAATTATCAAGCAAGATTCCTGCCGCTTTGCCAATCGGGTCTCCGAGGTCATAACTAAAGGGACCGACCAGGAGGGCCTTGTTGTGCAGGTGAAGCCAATCGAAACCTCGCCCGACACCAAGAATCTGCTCTTCGTGATTGTTAACCTCTTTCGGCTTCTTCTCCTTTCGCTTTGCCGCAATATGACGCAAATTCCCCAACACAAGCGGCAGGAGATCTTCTATCATTTGTCTTTGCATGTCCGGATAAAGTTTTGAAATTCGAATCCTCAATTTCTCCTCATTGTCATCAGTAACTTTTGCAAGATTAAATATCTCTCCGTCTCTCCCATGAAACACCAGCGCGTCTTCGTCTGTTTCAACGCCAGCATGAATAGGATAAACAACTGCGTGGAGTTTCCCGAACACGCGCTCAACCTGACTTACGAGATTTGCAGTAAATTTGAGTGAGGCCTCTTTATCGTAACCAAATCCCTTGCAGCCAAGATGCTGGTCACTTTTGGAATAGTGATAGGTTACAAGGATCATTGATTCTCTCCCGCGGCTAATGGCATAGTCTATGGTCTCCTTGACCAATAGCCCAAAGAACGGCCACCCGAGATCGAACTGACCACCGATGTTTCGAAAAGGCTGAATGATTCCCAGCGGGGTCTCGGTGATAATTGGCAGGTGAAGTCTCCCATCCATGCACTTCCATGCGGAAATTTCTGTGGGATGCTTTACGCGATAAAGTCGACGTTCGAGCATTGCATCAGGATTTGAGTACTCAGCACTCTGCTTCTCATTATGCTTCAATAAAAAATTTATTAGTTTATCATTTTTCATGGGATTTATAGTAGTCTTCGTTTACCTTTTGGTCAATTCAAAATCATTAATGACGGTGTTTTTTCCTAGCGGAAGCGGTAACAAGTATTTTGACCCAAACTTAACAAACCCCAAATTACTCGCCCACCTTCACTTCGCAGATGAACTGTTCTACGTCTTCGCAATTTAGCACCTTCGCGATTTACTTTGCAAAAAAACACTTCGCAAATACTGCATTGTGCTACATCACGAGGCCTGCGCCCCCGAGGGCATCCGAATAGTTGTTCAGGAATGCGGGGATTGCAAACATCATCCCGATGATCGGCACTACGAGAACTACCACCGTGATGACCATCGTCCAGAAGAAATACTTTCTTGTTTTTTCTACTGACACATATATCGCGTCAATCTTCACTTCAAGCGCATCAAGTTTTTTGTTTATTTCTGTCTCCATGTTGAAATCATAATAACATTGTTACAAAGAGTTCCCAAAAAAAGCCTCGAATGCGAGGCGTGGGCACGGCGACGAGGAGGACTTAATTCATATAAGTTAACCGAGTCGCAGGGGTCCCCACAACAAAGCAGTCGGGGGCATTTCTGGAACTCTTTACCAGCTTCCACCACCACCGCCACCCCCTCCGCCCCCCGAAGACCCCCCACCGCCCGAACCCCCTCCCCTTGCCGCAAATGCTGCAGCGGTACTCGTACTAAATGAGCCCATAGTGGACGCCAGTGCAACTGCATTAAGTGATTTTCCGCCCCCGTGATACCAATGGCCGGAGTCTTTTTCCGTGTACATATTCGCAAACTTTCCTGCCCATGCCTTCTCAACCCCAAATATCATTGCGTACGGCAGGAATCTCTCAAAAGTATTTGGATCCGCCTCGGGTGCATTCGCAAATACGATACGGTCACCCTCGGCAACAGAAAGGTACTCTTTAAATCCCTCGATCTCATCGTGTGCCACGGCGCCCTTCGGGGTGCGTTTGGCCATCAGGAATCCGAAGGCCAATATGACCGCTCCCGATGAAACAAGTGCGAGATTCGCAAACGGCAAGAATGAGCCGAGCAAGATGAGCGCAAATCCCGTCAATACATAGTTTCGCGTAGCTACCTGCGGGTTAGTTTCAAAATACCCTAAAACGGTAAGGTCGGCTGCAATGAGTTTTGTAAGATCAGTGTTCACCTGAGTTAACTTGTGCGCAAGTGCAGAAACAAGACCGGTGTTTCCGCTCGCGCGAAGCGCATCGTAAAGCAATTTCTCGGGCACAGTGAGCACTGCGGTGTCGGCATCAAGAGAAAAATTGAGTCGGTAATCATCCGTAGTAATAAAAAGTATCTTTTTTTCTATGCGTTCGATGGTGATAAAGCCACGCACGGCAAGGTCGACGATTGTAGCCGATATCGCCTGTGGTTTCAGTCCGCCGGAGTAGAGATACGCAAGTTCAAGCGTTGTGAGATGTTCCGGTATGTCGTAGGCTGCGATGATCGTCCCATCGGCGGGATCGCGGCCCTTCGTCCACCAAACCCGGAACATGACCGCAAAAACGATGAGAGGAATCAGTGCGCTCACGCCAAAAAAATCACTCCTCCACCAATGGTAGATTCCCACACTATCCGCGAGTTTCTTTGTGGTGGATTTCGGGGCGATGAGAAATATGCCCTTAGGAATTCCCACTGCGACGGTCATTCCCTCATTGGTGTGCAATGCCCCCGCATAGGTATAACGCACGGAGTTGATAACGCCCGTTCCCTCTTGCGGAGTAGACGATGCGGAGCAAGGCTGCGTACTGCCGATGCGTCCGACATAACATGACTTCGTGACCAAATTTTCATTCATAAAAAGAGGCAGAATGACGTCGGTACGGGCGGCGGCGATGGTTTCTTTCCACTCGTTACCTGTAACATTCCAATAAAACTCATCCTTGTCCTCCAAGTCTTGATTGATGGCACCCCACACCGTGTAACGAATGACATAGAGCTGGCTTCCTGTGACTTCGACATCCGGCTCGCCTATCTTGAGTTCCATGTAGTTCCCGCCACCTGAATATTTTGACTGGCGAAGCTTCCCCGTGCCGTCGGTGACCATGATGCTTGAAATCTCAATGGTGCGCTCCTTGCGCTCGCCTGGGAGTGTGTACGTGAGCGGAATGCGACGATAGATACCGTGCCTCGAGACTGCGTTTTCTCCAAAATTATAGAAAATCTCTTCTTGAACAACCGCACTACCGTTCGGCTTCAGTTCGATGTGCACAGAAAAAGCGTCTATCGATTCACCGGCAAATGCAAATAGCGGAGTGAGAATAAAAAGAGATGCACAAAAGGCCTGAAGAATGCGTCGGCTATTCATTGTCGCCAAGTTTTTTCTTAACATCCTCGAATTCGTTTTCAAGCTCCTTCAGACGCTCCTTGCTTGCCTTAATTAGTTCGGCGCCCTCCTTTACCTTCTCGATACCCTTCTCGACATCAATTTCTTCTTGCGCCTCGAACCACTCCGTAATGGCACGCAATCTTTTCATCATTTCGGTTATGTTGGTTGTGGCTTTTTGCATATATTATTTGTCTTTTATCGGACGCTTTTCTTTTACTTCGCTCACCAGTGTACCATCCGCTAGCCTTGCCTCAAAACGCTCGCCGGGTGCGATATCTGCCACACTACGTATTACGCTTCCACCATGCGCGAGGATGCTGTAGCCGAGTTTCAATTGACGAATCGGGTCGTTCTGCTGAAGGGACCGCCCTGCGACGACCAATGCGTCGAAAACACGACCAAGTTGCTGCTTGTACTCCCCGCGTACGGTTTTCTCCGCGAAGCGTAACTCATCTTTTCTGGAAGAGAGACTACGGGCAAGTGATACGACGGAATCATTAAAACCGGTTATCAATTGGCGAAATGGCCGAAAGATAATCTCGAGTCGTTCCTCCAATTCGTTGCTCGTACTTCGGAGCACGTCATTTGTGTGCCACACATCCTGCTCGAATCGAGAAATAATTTCTCGCGAAAGTATTTGCAACTCTTGTATCGTCCGTTCCCATGACGCATTGAGAAGGATGGTTGTCGCCGTCGGCGTTGAAGGTGCGTAGTCCGCAACAAGCTGCACAAGCGGCACGTCTTTGTCGTGGCCAATAGCGCAAATGGTAACCGCAGGAAAAATCGCTATTTTTCTCACCACATGCTCATTGTTGAATGCCTGCAAACTCTCAAGCGACCCTCCGCCGCGAATGAGCACGAGGACATCAATGTCCCTCGACTCAAGTAGGGTGAGCGCAGAAAGAATGTCTTTCACTGCACCTGCTCCCTCCACGCGCGAGTCGACAAAGGTCACGTGATAGCCGAACCGCCCGAGGTTGTTGAGAAAATCGTGAATGACTGCACCCGAGCGCGATGTCACAAGCCCGATGCGTACGGGATGCTCTTTGAGTTGCCTTTTCTTTTCCAGCGCAAAAAGTCCTTCGAGCTCCAATTTCTTCTTGAGTTCGTTGTATGCTTTTTGAAATGCTCCCTCACCAACAAGTTCGATGGTTTCGGCGCGAAAACTAAAGCGCCCGGAGGGTTTGTATATTTCACTTCGTCCTTCGAGAATGACCTCAAGCCCTTCGACGAGTGTGATGTTTGCAAGTGCAAAATCATTCATCCACATAAAGACTGAGAGCGTGCTCCCATCTTCTGCATCGCGGAGAGAAAAATATACCGCCTTCCCCTGCTCCTTAAAACTCGTGACCTCCCCTTTCACTGTCGCGCGCATTCTCCAGAGTTCGCGATTCACAATATCGAGATAGGTGCTGACAGAATAGAGCATGCGTTCTTCTTTTGGTTTAGGTAACACAATGCCGTTCGCGATATAGGAAATGGAAGTCATTGCATCAGGCGCTTGTACGAGGGGTACCCTAGACAGAGTTGACCCACCACCCTCTTTGACCATAGCGAGGATTGCTGCTCCGTACTGGTTAAACTTGGCATCTTTTATGCCTTTAATTGCGGTCAGCTCTTCCTTAGTCTTTGGCATTGCGCGCACGATATCGTCGATGGCACTATTCGGCAAAACACGAAAGAGCTCAACTCCTTTCTTTGCCGCCTCACTCCCCCTCCATGCATGTAATACGCTTCGTAGATTCGCCATCTGCACATTGTACGAGAGAAAGCACCAAAAGAAAAACCGCCTGACAGGCGGCTTGGTTCATCCCAAGAGCGGAGGTGTTGGGTTCGGACGTGATGCTTTCCGAATGGCGAGCGCGGCACCTGTGTGCCCTTCTTGATGCTGGTAAAGCTGAGCGAGCTCTTCGTGCGTTGCGCGCTTCGCAAAGAAATGTAGCTCAGGATGTGCACCAGGAAGTTTCATCGCGACGGCGAATATTTCACGAACGACTTCGTCCGAGGAACCGTAGACCATCGCGAGAGTCATGACGTTCCCGTAGGTGACCTTCGCCTCAAGCTCCTTGTCCGAATCGAGGTACTGCCTACATGTCCGCAGCAGCACCAAAAGTGCGTCGCTGATTGGAATTACTTGGCCTTGGTTCATTTATATCCTCCTGTCTGTATCTGAGATGAAACTACCACGAAACAATCGTTTGTCAAAACAACTTTCTCCCGCGGAGTAAAAGAAGACAAACACTACGTTTAAATCGTGAACTCATTCACCGAACCGTTTTTGACCATGATATTTTTTGTTATGCTCGGGGACTTTTCAGACAAAAAGATCATGCACGCCATGCGAATAACTCCTCCACTCGTTACGCCACGACAACGTCTTTGTCTCTTCCGCTGTCCTGGAGTTTCTTAAAAAATGACTGCAGCGGTCTCTGTCGTGCGCATGAATGGTGACGCGCACATTTTGTCGTTATGGTCCGTGGGCAGGATTCCCTCCTCAGCTGCGAGGGCACGGCCATACACGTTGAGTGCAACGTTAGTATCGTCACCCGACTTAAAAGTGACGGGCTCATCGTGCATCGGCCCGGTAACGGAATGTCCAAGAATCCGATTCGCATCCGTTTCCACATGTCGGACTAAAATAATCTCATAGGGTAACTGTAACATTTTCACGATATAAAAAAACAGAGCCACGTTTGGCCCTGATCCTCCTACATTTGCCTGTGCCGTCAATTAGTGCGACAAGAATCGACAACCGTCGACAACATCCTCACTCCTGTCTCCTCGCGCGCACGCCTCACTTACGAAAGTCATCCAACGCTCTGCCCACTCCGAAAACTTCGCATTGTCAGGAAGGTCCGCATGAGCACAAAGCATATATATGGCACCTTGAATGACTCGCGCGGCGTTAACGTGGGTAAGATAGGCCTTTTCATCCTCCCAAAAGTACGCGAGGACTCGAAGTGGAACGATAGACATGAATGTCTGCGGTACTTCATCGCTCCTCCAGAGAGAACAAAACTCGTTCTTACATTTTATCGCACACGTTTCTTGTGGGAACCTCAGGCGACCACCAAACACCGTGCATCGGTAGAGCTTGCCGTCGAACGTAGCCACCGCAAGGACGTCGTCAATCATCTTCGTACCAATAATCCGCATTCGTCGTCTCCTTCTCACTATTCTGCCGATAATCCTATATATTGATACACCATGGGTAGTAAATTATCAAATATAAAAAATGGGTATCCACTCTGTGGTGCCCACAATACTACTTCCTTAATGAACGTCGTGCGGAAGAAATCGATGGCCATCGACAACGTCATCAACGACGTCACCGCGTACGCCCGCCTCTTTCACGAAACTCACCCAACGCTGCGCCCATTCGGAGAGTACAACGCCATTCGGAAGATGGTTCGGTGCGAGCAATTGGCGTGCCCAACCGCGAGCCACCAAAGGTGCACCAGGACTGGTGAGGTACGCCTTGTTTTCGTGAGGAAAGTAGGCAAGAGCTGTGTGGCGGTGCATCTCTAAAAACGCGAGGGACGGACCACCCTTCGACCATGTGCTCAAAAACTCCCGAAACGTACTTGCGTAATAGCAGCCACGCGGTCTGATGGCGATTCTCCAAATGAAGTACTTCGGTACCATCTACCCTCTACTGTAGCAACTTCGAGAACGCCATTGGCGACTCTCGCACTGATGATTCTCGTTTTCAAACTCCTTTTCTGTTTACCGGTAGAGATTCTGTGTCCGTAGTATTACGACACATAGCCGAGTGTCAATTTACGTTTTTTACACGAGATTGGACGTTGGTGCACTATGCCTTACCGGCGATAAGGTCTTCTTCAAACTGCAGAATACCGGCGAGGTCGGAGGAATATTTAGATACGTCGGGGAAATCGAGAGTGACAATCTTTTTGTACACAGCGGCAATAAGCTTCTTCGTGCGCCCCACCTCCTCTTCGCCGCATTCATAGGTAAGCGTAATGGGTTCATCATTACCAACAATGCTCTCAACAAATTCAAGCGAGATGGATTCGACGGGCAACTTATAATGCGACGAATGTTCAAGGAGCACTTTATAGAAGAGTAGTTGCCACGTATAGCGGTGAAGCTTAATCTTATCGGCATCACTTTGCCTTGGCATTTCCCAGTCCTCGTATGCGCGGCCCGTTTTCCAGTCGATGACCTGATATGCACCACCTTCCGTGCGCAGAAGGTCAATCTTTCCGGAAAGCAATGCGTCACCGATAGCCACTCCCTCATTCTTGAAATCAACCTGTACCTGATCGGTCGGGAGAAAAAAACCTTCACGCTTTTCGAGATAGGCGGTCAGAACATCGACGCCGCGCTTTTCTTGCTTCTTGTATTCACGCGATGCGAGCCTCCCCTTCGCGAGCTCGCGAGTAAATATGCCGACAACGTGCTCGAGCTTGGGTGCTTCGCCCGCGTTGTATTTGGGATACATGACTAGCTCCGTCAGCGCACGGTCTACGGCGCTACCGAACACTCCGGCAACATTTTTGGGTTGCGGGAAATGCAATAAATTCTGCTCAATGAAATAGAGTGGACCGCCCTCGGTAACATTCACGAAATTATTCATGTGCGTCACCGACATGCGATAGCCCTTCACCAATCGCTTCAATATTGCCCACTCGTCTTCTTTATACGGCGCCGCAACGATTGCCAGCGCATTCTCGTGAGCGCGAATATCAATTACTTCCTCATCGCTATCGCCCTTCTTTGATTCGCCCACGTCCTCGGTGAGGTAGCGCACCAGTGGCTTATGTCCGGATATATAGAGTGAATGCTTGGCTCGTGTAACGGCAACATAAAGAAGGCGGATGAAATCATCTTCCTCGTCACCCGCTGGTGTGAGAATGGGAACGAGCGGCGCAGGTATCGGAGCCTTGTTTGTGCGACCGCCCTTTGTCCACAAATTATCATGCGCGGAAATTATAAAGACCGTACCGAACTCAAGTCCTTTTGCAGCGTGTGCAGTCATTATCTGCACCGCATGTTCCGCCTTCATAAACGGAGACTCGGAGACGAGTGTAATGTCGTGCTCCTGATGCATTGAGACAAAGGGCTCTACATCGCGAACGAAGAGCAGTTCTCCCTCGCGCCATTCACGCAAACTTTCTATGAATGTTTTGAGTGACGCAAGGAACTGCACATATGTTGCGGGGTGTTCCTTCATGAGCTGCTTTCCAAAATAGAATTCTTTGAATCCGGAAGTACGCATAAATCTATCGAGTATTTGTTCAAGCGGCGTCGTCTCAGCATCTGCGCCGAGCTCGACCAAGAGTGCGTACATCTTTGCGACGGCAGGATCAGTGTGACCGCTGATAACTTCTGCCCATGAGCGATGTCCCTCTTTTGCCCTAACGGCGATCTCAAAAATGACCGGTCGTGGAATCGCGAAATACTTATATGAAAGAATGGCGGGCAGAAGGTAGTCCTTTCGTTCCCCGCTTCCAACAAACGATGCCACATATTCACAAACGGCCACAATCTCCTTAATATGCGGTTCATCAAACACATTCGCCTTTTTCACGTACTCATACGGAATCTCAAGCTGATCGAGATACGGAAGAAGCGTTTTCAGCTCACGATGATTTCGTGCAAGGATGGCAACATCCTCAGGTGTCACTCCATCACCAAGTAACCCTCGGAGAGTCTTTGCCACAGTCGCATACTCTTCGATATCCGAATTGTATCGCGCGATTTTCACCCTTCCTTTCACGATTGACGCGTTACCTTGCGATAAAACTTTGGAGATATTTTTGAAACGTCGCTCAAGACGATTTACACCCTGCGTCACGATGTTGCGGGAAAAATCCAATACCTCCTTATGAGAGCGATAATTCGTATCAAGGACAATCGTCACCACATCCCGATACGTCTTATCGCGAAACTCGACGATATTGGAGATTTCCGCACCTTGAAATTTGTATATCGCTTGATCGTCATCTCCGACAACCATGACGTTGGGTCTTCCCTCGTGGATGTAACTGCCGGTAATCTGCCGTACAAGATTCATTTGCGCCTCATTGGTATCCTGAAATTCATCAATCAAAATATAGTGGTATTGCTCCTCAAGTTCGTTACGCAGACTCGTGTTATCGCGAAGCGCATGAGCGACTTCAATAATCATGTCATCATAATCGTACAAACCCTGCTCATTTAATTTTTCCGTATACAGTTTATATATTTCCCCGACCGCACGTATCTTCGCTTGGTTGTGTGCGTCTTTGAGCTCGATGCCGTCATCATCGGTCATCGTAAATTTCTTTTTCCACGCAGATACCGGCTCCATCTTTTCCTGATTGCGCGCATCTTCGATGGCCATGCCAAACGTCTTCGCAAGAAAAATTCCCGTCGTTGAACCAAGCCTCAGAAGAGCGTCATATATCGGCAGCAATGACTCTATCTTTTTTATGTTCGCCCTCCCCTCCGGCCATGAAGCAAGAATTTTATTGATGTCCTCATATTCAGCATCGAGCGAATCGAGGATTGCAAGATACTCATCGGGTTTCCATCCGCCACTTTTGATGTGCTTGATGCGGTCAAGCGTATTTCTGAGGTAGACGTAACCTTCCGCAGGATGATAGCTCGCGAGTGGGTGATCGTGCGGCAGGGCGCTAAAGATAGACTCAATGATGTGTGCTCGGTCGAGGTCGCTCGCCTGTGTATACGTAGCCGCGTTATAGAAATATTCCGGATAGCGACCTATGATGGCATTGCAAAACGCGTGAAAGGTGTAGATGCCGACGCGATACGCATCCTGTCCGATGATTTTGTGCAGTCGCTCGCGCATATTGAGTGCGCCATTCTCGGTAAACGTAAGACAGAGAATATTGTGCGGAGCAACACTCCGCTTATTCAAAATATTTGCGACACGGAGTGCAAGAAGTTGCGTCTTCCCTGTCCCCGGGCCGGCAATGACCATGACTGGGCCGTCGATGGTATCGACTGCTTTTTTTTGCTCAGGGTTGAGATTGCTGTAAGCGGCATCAAATTGTGGCGTCCTCGGCATGGAACGATTGTACCACGGCAGAAAAGCAAGGGGGCATTATTTGAAAACCCAAAGAAAAACCGCACAAGTGCGGTTCTAGTCGGATATAAGTAGCTCGTACAGACTCTGATTGGTCGTGACGACTTTATTTTGGATTGCAGCAGCCGCATAGAACATCGTCAGCTGCATGTCCATTTCGACATCGCTCAACTCTCTTCCATCAAACATGTCAGCGAGCTTTCGCATTTCCATAAAGGCGTCTTCACCAAAGATTGAAGAATGTTTCCGCCTCATCGATTTGACGGTGCGCAACGTCGCAGCAGGAAACCATTTGCGGCGAAGAATGACCCGACTGCGCACAAGCGCTATTGCGGAGAGAAACCAGAACTGCCGAATCTGCACGTCGCCGTACCCGGAAAATTGAGGGCTACGCAATTTGCGCGCAATGCCGGACTGCCACAATGCGTAACACTCATGATTCTTCGGGAACGTGATGACGTTTGCCGCATCGACCCCGCCGGCGGGAACTTTTTTCAAGAGGCTGGCAATCATGCCGACCCGTATCCCGGGCATACCTCCTTCGGGGTACTCAGGAAACGAAACGATGGTCGCCGGCGGATGCCCGTGTTGGACAAAGACAAGGTCGTCGAGCCGACGAATCTCCGCAACGAAATCTTCCTGATAAAGCCGGACGTCAGAGCGATCACAACTGATCTTATGCATAATGTTTACTCCGATTACTTCTGCCGTCACTCTAATGAGTATTACCCCATTGGTCAACTTTTCTCATTGCAACTTATTCCATTTTTTGAAAGAATGACGACATGTTGAGGATGCTACAAAATTTAAGACAAAACACCGTCTCCGTGCTTGAGCTACAAAGTCATGACAACAAGAAGGGCGATGTGCTGTATGTGGACGTACGAGAAAGGGCTGAGTGGGATCAGGGGCACATCGCCTGGTTCAAAAACGTCCCTCTTGCTGAAATCTATTACTACTTCTCCGAGTGGAAACAATATCGACAAATATATTTTATCTGTCGCTCCGGGGGAAGAAGCGGGCAAGCATGCGACATCGCAGAGCGTGCCGGCCTAAAGAACACCTTCAGCATCAAAGGAGGAATGATTGCCTGGGAAAAAGAAGGCTACCCGATTGTTCGTTAACGCGACATCACGCTAAACACAACAAATCCGATGATTGCCAGAGTAAATACGACAAGGGTGATTGCTACGGTTGTTTTAAGCCACATACAAAAGTGTTAACTCATTGAAAATTCCTCCGAGTGCACGCAACTAACGGGAACCTTCCACTTTGAAAATTGCGCCTTGATTGCTTTCATCATGGGCGGTGGTCCGCAAACAAAAATTTCCTTTCCGAGAAGGTTCTTGCTTTCGAGGGCGATGGCGTCGGCAGAAAGAAAGCCCTTCTCTTTGCCGTACCAGGGAATGAGGCGGAAGTTGGGATTGGTCGTGGCAATTGAGCACAACTCTTCGTTAAAGGCCGCATCCTCAAGTGACGCCGCCGAATAATACATATCCACCTTATAGCCGCTTTCTTCCTTAAGGCTTCTTGCCATGGAAAGAAACGGCGTGACTCCAATCCCTCCCGCAATCCATATCTGCTCCTTGCACGGGTAATAAGCATACGAGGTTCTCCCAAATGGTCCCTCGATTACCGCACGCGCACCCACAGTGAGCTGACTCAGTTTTTTCGTGTAATCGCCAAGGCCCTTTACTCCGATCGAAAGCTTCTCGCCATTCGGAGAGGATGAAAGCGAAAATGGGTGTACCTCTTCAAGTCCCGCACTATCAGGAAATCCGATAAAGACAAATTGTCCCGGTGTATAGTTCATCGGTTTGCCGTCCTTGGAATGCATCACTATTTCAACGATAGTGGGATTCACCTGCTTCACCTCGTCCACAACATACTCGCGACGCTTCACGAGGAATGCACCAAGAATTGTACGATAAAAAATGCTTGCAAAACCGATTGCCACAAGGAACCACATATAGTATTGAAGAACAGCAAACCGCGTCACGTCACTGGAAATGAATAGTGCGTGCAATGCACCGAAGAAAAACGCAAGCCCGAGAAATTTGTGCGTAGACTTCCATATGTGGTACGGCAGCTTCACAAAAAACGTCAGCACGAGAAAAAGTATCATGAGTCCCAGTGCAATGACCCCAAAGAGGTACGAGCATTCAGGGTTTACGAAACTGAAATGCGCGAGGCAGTGCGGATTCGCGACGTAGAGGGTGTAGGTGCTCCTTATGCCTCTCGCCCCCATACCAATATATTGAATGATCAAAAAAAGCGGATGCAAAAGAAGAAATATAAACGAAAGCCCCCCAAGAATGTGATGAGCGATGTACACATTGTTCATTCCTCCAAACATACTTTCTAGCCACCGCAGGCGCGCTCCGAGGACAAAATTGAGTGAGAACATCGCCATGCCGACAAGTCCAAGCCCCTGCCCAATTGCCTGCATGGTAATTGCAAAATTCCAACTCCCCGATCTCATGAATCGTTCAGAAAAGGAAACTGGGACAAGCATCCACATCAGGAGCGGCACAAATGAGAGTACGAGAAACAGTGGCCAGCCGAGCTTGGGTGATGAGAGAAATTTCATATTGCCATTATAACGCATCACCAAATATTTGAGAACTCGGTCGGCTCGTCCGAAAGATATTCTCTAATTCTTCGCTTCGTCGCCGGTGAAATATCCTCCGGAAGTTGACTAAGGGGGAAAAAGCAGCGTTCGGCAATTTCAAGATTCGGTTGCCAAAGATCAAGTTCGTCCCAATCCCCCGCCACATACACATGCATTGTGACGGTTGCAAAAAGACGTTTGTCAGAATATGTACCGAGCTTCCTCGCGATATTCTTTATAAAAACTCGCGCCTCTTCTTTTGTCTCTCGTATCGCGGTCGATTCCGGTGCCTCAAGCGGCTCAATCTTCCCTCCGGGAAATTCCCAGTGCGGTCGGTATGTTGTCTTGATGAGCAACACCTCACCACTGCGAACGACAATTGCCTGAGCGCCGTTTATTTTCACGCCAAATAGCGACTCCGCACCGACGAGTGTTCGGTAGAGAAAATTCAATGCTGGTGAATACGATTTCATGCTCATTTATATCCTACCGCCTGGAGGGAGAAAAGTCGCGCGTATTCGCCACCAAGTGCGACCAATTCATCATGTGTACCCGATTCTTTGATGGTCCCGTCCAAAAGCACAATGATTTTGTCTGCGTGGCGCACAGTCGAGAAACGATGCGAGATGAGTATGACCGTACGGTCTTTGGGAAGTGCCTCCAGTTTTTCAAAAATGCGTGACTCGGCCTCAGCGTCGACGGATGCGGTTGGTTCGTCAAATATCCATATACGTGGGTCACGATAAAAGACTCGCGCGATTGCCAGCTTTTGTTTCTGACCTATCGAAGGCTCGATGCCGTCGTCAAACTCCTTTCCGAGGACAGCATTATATCCTTTCGAAAATTCATTAATAAATGATTCGGCCTCGCTGTTTTGCGCCGCTTTTTTTGCAAGTTTTTCATCTGTAGGAATCCGCGAATTACCCAACGCGATAGCTTCAGTGATTGTAAAGCTGTCGTATGTTGAATACTCCTGAAACAAGGCACCAATTGTCGTGTACCAACTTTCCAGATCGATTGTGCGAAGGTCATTTTTCTCAACAGTAATTCTTCCAGAAGTCGGGTCATAGAATCGTGCGAGCAATTTGATGAGCGTTGTTTTTCCGGCACCATTCAGCCCAACGATAGCGAGCTTTGTCCCTGCGGGAATATTCAAAGAAATATTTTTTAATGTAAGCGCAGTACTTCCCGGATAGTTAAAGGAGACATCCTCAAAGACAATATTCGGCGTCTTGTCCGGATTCAAAAATATAGGATTCTCCGGCGCATTTATCTTGTTCGGGAGATCAAGGAGGCGGAATACGTCAGTGACAAAAAGATTATCCTGATACTGCACGCCGAGATTGGAAAAAAAACCGGACAGCGACTGGCGGAGGGTCCCCATCGCTGCAAGCAGAAACACGAAGGTACCCACTTCTATTTGCCCGTATATCACTTCTCGCGCAAACCAAACTGCCGATATTCCGATTGTGAGTTGAGAAAAAAACTGTGTCGCAAGTTGGAGCTTAAGCTTGTGACGGTCAGCGACAACCTGCATTGAAAGAAACGAAGTGAAAAGTTCGCCGATAAGCCCTATGAGTTTCGAAATATTTTGAAAAAGCTTCAGCTCGATGAGGTGACGAAGATGCGTCGCATGCTCAACGAGCGACCAGAAGCGCCGGCGCCGCGCCGCGCCCGACCCGTAGATACCCCATACCTCCTTGCCGTATTTTATCTCAACGTAAAGCTCCGGTATGGTGCCGATGACGAGCAAGAGGAGAAGCCACCACGTTGTGTACCCGATTACCACCATGGCGATAGCAACCTCGAACACATTTTGAAGAATATAAATTTGCCGATGTGCAAAACTTTCCATTCGCCAGATGCCACTCTCCTTCACTTTCAAAAAAATATCCTGAAGTGCAGGGTCTTCATGACTTGCAACGTCCAGAGTTGCCATTTTCCGATAAACTCGCATAGTAAACAACTCCTCAAAATAAAATCTGAATACCTTGTCAAAATACCACTGGAGCGTATATACAACGGAAGGGAGAACTTCCGCGAGGACGAGGATGCCGACGAGCCAGAATGCCTGTGTATCGAAAGAGCCCTTCCCTGCCGCAATCACCAAATAGTTGACGAGTAGCGCGACTGCTCCAGTGCGAACAAATGGCATCATGGCGCCAAACGTATACAGCACTCCAATAGAAGAAACGAGCATCGGCCTCCCCTTCCAAGCGAGAGCCCAAGCACGCCTCATATTCACAAAAGTGGACACAAGTGCGGACAATCGTAGAGATTCCTGATGTTCATCGGAAGATTGTGCCATAGCGTGAGGCGTCGCGCCCCATTTCACTTTAGCACATTTACCGCCTATATTTTTGCCAATGCTGTGTATCACGAATCACCAAATTCTTAGCGCAAAGCCTCGGCACCCTCCGTCCTCCGAAAGTCTCTGGAACCCACTTCCGCTAGTGCGGCTCCCGCAACCCCGTTCGCTTCACTCGGAGTTTCAAATCCATTCATGGTGTTTAAATAAAATAGTTAATCTCCTTTCCATACATTTTCGCAAAGTGGTCCGGTCAAGATTTGCTTGGCGATGTCAGATACCTTCAGATAATCTTCAGCATCAGCAGCTATGCGTAATTCTTTGATACGTTGAGTTATGTTGCCAGCTGTGTCAAGTGGGAGCGTGTGAACAATTCGTTCAAAGAGAAGCTCGAATACTTTGGTGTCGCTCAGGACAAACCCATGCTCAAGGGCAGTAGCGTCAATGATAGTTTTGCGAGCCCAAACGGTAGCACGGTCGACATCGATTTCAGAGTATGGACGATAGCGCATTTCAAGGTCGAGACCAGCAAATACCACGTCCAGGGCTCCGTTCCGTGTCCCTATTTTGTGTCGAGCGAGAACCGCCGGCTCCATTGCGTCACCTTCAAGACCATGGATTGCTCGATCCATTTGCGTTTCAAATCTTGTCGAAATCTTGTCAGGACCATTACGGAGAGTGTTCCACTCTACCTTCAAACTCGTCAATTCTTTTTGCACAATTTTCCAGTCGTCATTCATGGTAGCATCGTATATACGCAGTGCGCTTCTTGTGATAGCAGAAAGTTCTGAGGGCACTGCCTTCGACAAAACATCTGTCGGCACAGCGAGGGCCACCGCTTCAAGATCCAAATCTTTTTCTGTGAAGAATTCTCCATATCCAGGGCAGAAGCTCTTGTCCGAGTAGCTCCCATTATCATGGAGTTGCGTACCAATCATACAGCCAGTTACTGGCCCCAGTGGCCCGTCTATAGTCGTATTCACGGACTTGACTTCAACTTCTTCAAAAGCAACACCGGGAATATTTTCAACACGATACACATTTCCGACTTTAGGGTTCGTCGGCATAATCATCGCAATAGGGCCGTCCTTGCCTGCAAGCCACGTTCCGTGCCTGTCGGTAACTACTCCATCAGCCAAGTTAAAGACGTCCTCACCAAAATACCACACTGATCCGTCATCAGCTTGTGCATACCAATCATATGCGTATTCAATGAGGCGGCGATCAAAAAATGCCAAATATTGAATTGACCGCGTTTCTATTTTTTTACCATCCCAGGTGATGGTTCTATTTTTGCTTTCAGGTAACAATGTGTAGACAACTTGCAAAGGCCTTCCGTCATCATTGCCAAGGAGGACTGCTTGCTTCAAGTCATTTACCGGGAAGAGCGGGTTGGTGATGTTTGTTGGGTTTGAAAAGACTGGTTTTTTTAAGTCAACACGTTTATTTTGTGGAGCCACGGGCAAATCTTTCAGCTCGCTTTTCGCGAGGTTGGGTTGGGGGATTTTTCCGTCTGAGATATAATTCTGAGGAGAAAGAAAGGCAAAGTAAATCACAGCAAGTCCGAAAACTGCGCCAGCGGTGATGATTATGGTTTGTTTTTTCATAGGATTAAAAATTAGCACTCAATTCCACCGCTCCAAAGCAACGGGGGAATTGAGTAAGAGCGTACCATGATGGTAGGATTCTTGTTTTGTGATTAGCTTCCAATTTCACTTGCACCTTCAGTTCCTTCGACTTTATCTCCGACGACTTTGAAATTCTGATCAAGTTGCACATCAACTTGATTGCCGTTTGCGAGAGTGACCTCCACTTCGAAATAACTTTCTTCGTCGTTGACCTCGGTTTCGGTGACCCTGCCACCTCCTATATGTGCGAGCGCGACCGTTGAAGCAGTCTTGAGCGCATCACCAGTGATTGCTACTTGGTTCTCAATAGGTTCGGCTGGAAATGAATTCTGAGTTGAAGCAAATGCAACGCTCCCTGCGATACTAAGACCAATGAGCGGAATTGCGATAAGTGCGAGTAATGATTTGTTTTTCATGGTGCTGTAATGAATGTAGTTAGTTTGATAATCTATATCGACCCTTCACGTATTACTACGCACCACTATGAAAGTTTCTTTCAAACCTACTTCCAAGGCAACACTCGAATGGCGCGAAATGTGGAGTTGTCTTCTTGGGTTCCAATCATTTTTATCATTAACCCCTCTCGAATAATCGATCTGTCGGCAACATCTATTCCACCGATATCCACAAGCCAATCTTTGTTGAGAAAGTCAGTGAGCTTTAGTTCTTCCGAACTATTAACACCAGTAACAGTGCCCCCTAGCAAACCTTTTGCGGGATGCGACCACACATCTTTTGAGGTAGAGGTAAGTTCATTGTAATACGGCACTCTCTCAGCAAGGAAATCCTGCACACGTTCGCCAACTTCCATAGTACTTAATGCTATTCCAAGCATTACACTACTTACTATAACTGCTCCGACGATGCGAGCGGTTGTGTAACGATACCCAGATTTTGTATGACGAATTGCATATTGCGTTATGACGATGAGGAGAAGAAGCGTGCCAAACCAAAGAAACGGAATGGTCTCTAGCAGATCTACAAAAATGCTTTCATTAAGATACGCTCTCGCGTTTGTATCGTGATCTATAAATATAAAAATAATAACAGCGATGGCGATACCACCGAGAACAGTCGCTACTGTCGCGAGTGACCACAGCATGGAACGTTTTAAGAGAAATTGCCACCTTGGCCGCGGCTCAATGCCTTCTCTCTTAATCGCCTCTATAATTTTTTCGGGTAGTTTATTGTTCATAAGGTTATGTTTTTTGAAACTAAAGCATCTTTCAATTTTTTTTTGCCTCGGTTGATAAGTGTAGCAACCGTTCCCATGGGGATTTTAAGAATATCTGATATCTCAGCATAGCTCTTCTCTTCAAGAAACTTAAGTATGAGAACGTCGCTATATTGTTCTTCTAATTCTGCAAGTGCGCTATGTAAGAGGCTTGCATTGATCTTTGAATTTAAAGATTTGGTGAAATCTATACCATCAGAAATATTTTCAAACAACTGAAGCTCTTCTTCTGTTGTAACCGGCATGGGGCGAACGTTTTTCTTACGGAAGAAGCTGATTGTCTCGTTATGTGCAATACGATATAGCCATGATGAAAATGCCAACACGGCGTCGTATTCGTTCAAGTTTATATAGACTTTGAGAAAGATATCTTGCAGGAGATCGTCCGCGTCATTAGAATCCCTGCATCCAAGGCGGATAACATATCTACGAATGGGTGCTTGATAGCATCGAACTATCTCAATGAAATCGTCTGTATTCTTGAGAGTTCTGCTGACAAGCTCCGCATCTCGTATTTTGTTGGTTTCAGCATTTTGCATACAGTTGATTACTTTTTCAACAACTTATCAACCAAAACGCCGAGTGCTTGGGACGATCTTTCAAATTGAGAAATAGTGATGTTCTTTTTTCCATTTTCAATTGCGCTCATATAACCCCTGTCCATATCAAGCGCTCGACAAATGTCACCTTGAGACATTTTTTTGCGGGTGCGTATCTTTTTTATATTTTCTCCCAACTTCTGACTTATGGACATAAAACCAGCAACTCGCGGCAAGCCGACGGGGTATGGCCGAAGTAACATGGCCTTAAGTGAATAATCGTAACTGTGGTGGTGAATCCATCGTCTTTCCTTGGTAGGCAACATATTGTTCGACTGTTTTCCAATTTCCTCGCTCACTGACCGTGGCGATGTAGAAGCCATCACTCCAAAACTCCCCGCCCCACAGATCTTTTTTAAGCGAAGGAAATAGTTTGAAAAGTTCTCGGGCGGTAATGCTCTTGAGCATTCTGACCACTGCTGTACCGCTATGCTTCGGTGGAAATGAAACAAGAATGTGGATGTGGTCTTGGTCACAACCAATTTTTTCAAAGTGAATATTGAAGCGTTCGCTGATTTCCTGCGCAATAGCAACAATAGCGAGCGGGGTATCGTTCGTGAGGAGTGCTTTGCGGTATTTAACAGGAAAGACGATGTGGTAGTGAGTGTCATAGACATTGTGGAACGTATGCACGTGGGCCATGTTGCTTCAATATACTGGGAAACCAATGGTTTCCCAGACCCATTCTTAGCGGTCATCGCGGCAGCCGCGAGGAAATCGCTAGGCGTATTATACGGTGAAGGGTTGCAGGTGTACACAGCGTGGGGGCTCCCCGCTCGGAATTGGGGTTGCTGTAAGCGTTAGTGCTTCCACTTCGGGGACTACAGCCCCCTGCGCTGCAGGTTCTGGTGTAACTTCGGGCAACAACGGCTCATTTCTTTCCATTTGAGCCGTTGGCGGTTCGGGGGGAGTTAGAGGTTGCTCGGCGATTGACTCAGGTAACAAGTACGCCTTTGCGGTTTACTCTGCGTATGAATGCTTCGTAAACATCGCAAAGCTCTTCGACTCTCTGGCGTGGGAATCTGTCACGGATAATTTTCTCGTCGTCACTCGAAAACTTCGCCTCCTTACAGGAGCTGTACACCCTTTGGACTTCTCGGAAGAAGTCTCAAAAGGTCTTGCGCATTGGGTCCCATCCCAATGCTCACCCCGACTCGCCTCCTCGCCTGCTGGCTCGGAAGAGGCTCCGTCTTTCGATTCCCCATATGTCTCGCAAACGTATCCACCAACTCTTGCAGAGCTGGGTGGACGTTTTGTGGACCTATGGGGAATCGAACCCCAAACTCAACCATGCCATGGTCGTGTATTACCATTATACTATAGGCCCAGTAGTGAGATGATAGCCCAGAAAGCTATTTAGTTCAATGAGTTTGCGGGGAGGCGAAGCTTATGGCTTCAGTATACCTTTGCGATTTACTCAGCATCAGAATGCTTCGTAAATATCGCAAAGCTCTTCGACTCCCCGCCACAAGACAAGCAGTTGTCTTGCTTTCGTCCACCAATTTAAAAACCGCCATAAGCGGTTTTTAAATTGGTGGACTCACGGGGAGTCGAACCCCGGCTTCAGCAATGCGAATGCTGCGTAATACCACTTTACTATGAGCCCGGTGGGCGAATAGTAGCGAATTTATCATAGTGGTGCAAATGGCATCGGAGAGGGCCGAAATGCTTCTTGCTAAACTAATTTGTCACTGCCTTAGGAGATTTGCTCGTGACCATTTTGATTTTCTTGAGGAAAACCGGGGCGTTCAACCATTCTTTTGTACACACCATAATTTGGCTCTGAGTTGTCTCCGATTGGTAGGTCAATGTGTTCAGTCTGACTCATCCGTCCTGAGGTGCTCGGTATGATGAGATTCTCACCGACACTCACCGCCTCACCGTCTTGCGGAAAACTGGCCTTAACCATCGATGCGTACGCATCAATTGTGCCTTGGTCAACGGTACCATCATCACCAAGTGGAATATCAATGTGCTCGTAGCCGCCAGATGTTCCGGGGATGATAATTGCCGGATTCTCTGCATCTGCGCCAATGCCTTCATCTTGAAATGGTTGACTCTCTCTCATATGTTTGAAATTACTTATAATGCATTTACAATAAAACTGACAAGCCATACAAAATCTTACCTTGTTACATTATAGCACGTTTGCAGTAGTATTGCAACCAGTTATGAATTATAGACCGTGCAGGACTCTTCTTCTACGAGGACAGTATGCCTTTTTGGTTTATTTGTAATAGGAATTACCCAAAAACATCGCAAAGTCTCTCTCGTCATTACGTACAGGAATCTCGACCGTTACACGGTCAGCACCCATTTCACCACGGAGTGTACTTCATTTTTCTAAGGCGGAGTACTGCTAAGAAAAATTGGTCGCCCATTTCTTTGTGATGGGAATCACTCAAAAATATGGGAGAACGGCTTCGAGTCCTTACGCAAGCAATGCGGATTGCTTGCTACTGTCCACAAGCGAAAAATCTGCCCTGAGGCAGATTTTTTGACGCTTGTGGACCGTACAGGACTCGAACCTGCCACCCCTACATTGCAAATGTAGTGCTCTACCAGATGAGCTAACGGCCCAATTGAAATACTGGGGTAGCATAACGCATGTATTTACAAAAAACAAGCTCCCGTTACTGCTTATTTGAAAGCGCTAGTCCGATGACGTGGTCGAGAAAATCTTGAAATTCTACGCCTCCTGCTCTTAATGCTTTTGGGACCAGAGATTCGGTGGTGAGACCAGGAAGAGTATTTATCTCTAATACGTATATGCCGTCGTCTGAAATGATAAAATCCGTACGTGAATAGTGGCGTGCACCAATAGCACTGTGTGCCAGAACGGCAAGATCTCGAAGGGTGCCATGTGTTCCAAGCGTAAATCTACCCGGACAAATCTCCTCCGTTCCCCCTTCGTACTTTGCTTCATAGTCAAAAAATACCTTGGAGCTTTGTGTCACTATCTCAATCGGATACAACACAAAATGCTGACCACTTCCTCCTCCGTCGATGACGCAGACCGTTGCCTCTTTTCCTGAAATAACATCCTCAACAAGCACGTCACCAAACTGTGCCGCTTGCCCTATTGCAGCAGCCAATTCTAATAGATTGTGCACGATGGCCGTCGCGATAGAGGAGCCGCCGTTGACAGGCTTGACGATGAGCGGCATGCCTCGATTGCAGTAGATCTCGAACGCAGCATCGGCAACGTTTGCCCCCTCCATTACAATCTCTCCCCGAGGAACAAGTAGTCCGTTTTCTACAAATCGCTCCTTCGCCAATCCCTTGTGCATGCCAATCGCGGACGGCAGTGATGTCGAGCCGGTGTAAGGGACGCCGAATTGCTCAAAGAGTTGCTGTATCTTCCCGTCCTCACCGTATGTACCATGAAGGGCATTCCAGATGACGTCCACGTGCGGTGAGACACTCGCGAATTCTGTCTGTACGCCGTTCATAAACCACTCCCCGCTTTTAGTCAAAAGTAAGTCAATGGGAATGTATTTATTTCTGTCGAGGTTGCGCAAAACATTGTCACCCGTTTTGAGCGACACTTCGTATTCACTTGATGGACCGCCGCGTACTACCCCTACTCTTATTTTTTGCATATGTTAGGACTCTCACAAATGGCGAACTTCGTCGTTACGGGGCCCCAGTGTCTCGGTCGCCATATATGAATATGTCTTCCCCTCCACCATCCCCGCGTCTCGAATTTCATCCACTTATGAAAGTCCTAAACATTATAACGCAAATCGGACTTCATTGGTTACTTTTTTGGAAGTATTATCCTGTCTCTTAATAAGCGATGGTAGGCAACAGCAAAACGATGAGACTCTGCGTTCGCAATGAGAATTCCGCGCATATATGATTCTGCCACTTCCCCATTTCCCAAGATGGCCTTTGCCTTGTGACGCTCGTCTTTCACGACGCTGACGATATCCACAGAAATACCGAGCTCCCACACAACCTTCTCGGCTCGCCGTCTTTGAGCGGTGCCACCATCAATGACAAGGAGGTCGGGGTGCATCCAATCCTTATGTCCAAAACGGCGCCTGAGAACCTCCTCAAGATGGAGCGTGTCGTCGGAGCGCTCGCTTTCAATGCGAATCTTAAATTTGCGATAGTCAGACTTTTTGGGCACTCCATCTTCCAAAACAACCATTACCCCGACGGTATATTTGCCGCTGATGTGTGCGATATCGTAGGCTTCAATGCGAAATGGCTTAGCCCGCTTGCGCGACGACTCGCGAGATATCTCGCGCATATCCTCACTGAGCAACGACACATCGTTAATGTGCTGAAGCCCAAAGAGCGTTTTCTTACACTCCTCTGCTTCTTCAAATTCATGTTTCTTCGCGTGTGCGTGCATGGCCTTTTCCACCCGCGCGAGAACAGCTTTCTTTTTTCCCTCAAAAAATAGCGCGATATTGCGAATTTGTTCTCCGTAATCTTTTGCGGAAATTGCGCCGTCGCAGACCCCAGGACATAGCCCTATCTGCCTATTGAAACAAGGTTTGTATTTCCGTAAATGGCGAACTTCTTCGTTGCGGGGCCCCGGTGTCTCAGTCGCCATATATGAATATGTCTTCTTTGTCACCTTCCCCGCGCCTCGAATTTCACTCATTTGCAAAAATCCATCGTGCAGCGGAGTACACGTATCGCGGAACGGGAAAATCTTTCGTATCAACTTGAGCGCCATGACTAGATTTGTTCCCTGAGGGAATGGCCCAAAGATATATTTGTACTTCTTTTCTATGTCCTTGTCTCCAGAAAGCATTGTGCGCTCACGTATCGAAAACACTCGAGGAAATTCTTCGTCGGTAGTGACGATATAATTAAAACTCTTATTGTCCTTCTCTTTAGTATTGTAATAGGGCTGATGTTTTTTTATAAGACTTGCTTCGAGGATAAGCGCTTCGAGCACAGAATCTGTCACAGTGTATTTCACCGTCTTGGCAAGCGTGACCATGTCGACGATGTGTTTTCCCCGTGTGTGCAAGAGATCGTTCGCAAAATAGCTTCGCGCGCGATCGCGGAGCGACGTGGCCTTGCCGATATACATAATCTCTCTCTTTGCATCGAGAAATATATAGACCCCCGGCTCATCCGGGAGTTTTAATAACTTCAGTTCGTCTTGCGTCATGCCAATATCATAAAGGATTTATGAGGTATTGACAAATATAAATAAAATGATTATATAGAGTTCGGATTCTTCCAATCAAACAAGGAACAGAAAATGGCAACACCAGACAAGGCAACTCTCTCCGACTCGCGGAAGCTGGCGATCCAGGCCGACATGACCCGTCATTTCCCCTCCGGGGTGATTGGCGTCGACGACAGCGAGCGTCGTGACGTGTTTCGAGCGCTCAATGATCGGCTGCTTGATAAGCACGTTGAATTGCACCTCGCCGAAGGAGTGCAATACCCAGGCTCAGTTGAGATCCTTGCAGTGGACGTTCTCCTTCATGAAGCGCAATGCTTCTACGCTGCGCGCAAGGACCATCTCAGCGTCACGGACTACGTCACAGACTTTCCCGACATCGTTGCGAGAAGCAAGGTCTTCGCCGAAGTTTCGTACAAATAAATCGCAACGGGGCACAATGTGCCCCGTTTTCTTTTGCCAAGACTATTGAATTCGACTAACGCTTACCTTTCGCGAGCATGCGCTTCAAATACCGTCCCGTGTGTGACTTCGGATTGTTCGCCACCTCTTCAGGGGTTCCCTTCGCGACAAGCTCACCACCGCCAGAGCCACCCTCGGGCCCGATGTCGATGACATAATCAGCTGACTTTATCACGTCAAGATTGTGCTCGATAAGCAGCACGGAGTTCCCCTTGTCGACAAGCGTCTGCAGTATCTCGATTAATTTTTTAACGTCTTCATAGTGAAGTCCGATGGTTGGCTCATCCAAGAGATACATCGTGCGCTGCATGAGCGGGCGATAAAGCTCGGAGGCAATCTTCACGCGTTGTGCCTCGCCACCTGAGAGTGTCGTCGCAGACTGTCCCAACTCGAGATACCCAAGACCAACATCGCCCATCGACTTCAACCGGTCGGAAATAGCAGGAATATCCTCAAAGAAGGTTGTCGCCTCCTCGACGGTCATCTTGAGAACCTCATAAATATTTTTCTTTTTGAATTTGACCTCAAGTGTCTCCTTTTGAAAACGTTTCCCCTGACAGACGTCGCAAAGCACGTATACCGTTGGCAAGAAGTGCATTTCAACAGCAATCATGCCATTACCTTCGCATGCCTCACAGCGCCCTCCTTTCACATTGAAGGAAAACCGCGAGGGCTTCCAGCCGCGCACCTTCGCCTCCTCGGTTTCCGCAAAAATATCGCGCACAAATGTCCAGGCTCCTGTATAGGTCGCGGGATTTGAGCGCGGTGTTCGCCCAATTGGGGACTGGTCGATAAGAATGGTGCGATGCAAATATTCAGAACCCAAAAATGAAGAGCAATTATATGTCTTTGCCGAGCGATATTTTCGGTCAAAACGTGCCTGAAGGTTCTTGTGTACGAGCTCGTAGAGCAGTGTCGACTTACCGGAACCTGAAACCCCCGTCACTGTGACGAGTCTTCCCAAAGGAATATCGATGTTCATATTTTTGATATTGAACGCCTTTCCGCCGCGTATCTGAAGGGAGCCTTTTTCTTTTTCGCGACGCTTTTCAGGAATAGGAATAACCTTATCTCCGCGGAGATAATCGAGCGTAAGCGATTTTTCCTTTTTGCTGAGCAATAGATCATCGAGATATCCCGCTGCTACCACGTGACCGCCATGCACACCGGCACCGGGGCCGATATCAATAAGGTAGTCTGATGCAAAAATTGTATCCTCGTCGTGCTCCACGGTAATGATGGTGTTACCGATGTCACAAAGCTCACGAAGCGTTTTAATCAAGCGGTCGTTATCCTTCTGGTGTAACCCAATGGTCGGCTCGTCGAGTACATATAGTGCCCCGACGAGGCGTGAGCCTAGCTGCGACGCGAGACGAATGCGCTGCGCCTCCCCACCCGAAAGAGTATTTGCGCGTCGTCCAAGCGTCAAATAGCCGATACCCACATCAAGCATAAATGAAAGCCGAGACTGAATTTCTTTTATGACGACATTGGAGATTTCCTTCTCAGTCGGTGTAAGTTCAAGCGTTTTAAAATATTCATTCGCCTCTTCTATCGACATGTCCGTGATGTCGACGATATTTTTACCCTGCTCGGTCATCACCGTCTGTTGCTTTGATTTTTTACTCTTCATCGTCTGACTTCCGATGCGCACGTGAAGCGCTTCCTCGCGAAGACGTGCACCGTGGCACACCTCGCAGGATTCATCTCCAAAGAAATGTTTTGTTCCAAGACCGTTACACCCCTGACATGCTCCTGCGGGAGAATTAAAAGAGAAAAGTCTCGGCTCCACTTCAGGATAGGAAAAACCATCGTCCGGGCAGGCAAACTTTGCCGACATGAGGATGTCTTCGTCACCAATGACAAGGCGCACAAGACCTTCGGTTTCATCAAGCCCTCGCTCCACCGCCTCTGCAAGTCGCTCACGTACCCCCTTCACATTATCGGTAAATTCGGAAACAAAAAACTCGTCAACAAGAATATCAATATCGTGTTTTTTGTTTTTCGTAAGGACTATCTGCTCACGGAGATTCTTCTGCTTTCCGTCGATACGCGCTTTGACGTATCCCTTTGAAAGAAAATCATAAAGCAGCTGGTAATACTCCCCTTTTCTCCCGCGAATGACCGGCGCGTAAATTCCCACCTTCAGTGTCGAATAGGCTACGCCCATCACCACATCTTTCACGTCATGCTTGCCTATATCTTCAACCTTCTCGAAGACAAAATTCATAATCTCTTCATTGGTCAATCGCTTGATGGGCTTTCCGCACGTCAGACAATGCGGAATACCGATGCGCGCGTAGAGCACACGCAGGTAGTCGTAGATCTCCGTTATGGTGGCGACCGTCGAGCGCGGGTTGGACGAATGGGACTTCTGGTCGATGGAAATGGCAGGGGAAAGACCAACTATCTCATCGACGTCCGGCTTCTGCATTTGATGAAGGAACTGCCGTGCATACGCAGAAAGTGACTCTACGTAGCGTCGCTGGCCCTCCGCAAATATCGTGTCAAAGGCAAGTGATGACTTTCCGGAGCCGGAAAGGCCCGTGATGACCACCATCTTATTGCGTGGCATTTCAACCGTAATATTCTTGAGATTATGAGTCCGCGCACCGCGCACGATGATACTCCCCAGTTCTTTTGTTTTGTGTTTCTCGGTCATAAAGTTCTGGAACACTAACACATTTTTTACAAATAGACAAATCTAAACCCCGAGTTCAACAATCAACCGCAACGTCTGCACAGAACAGTATGATGAAGAGCAGTATGCACACAATTGATCATACGAAGAAATACGATCCGTTGCTCAGTGTGTCGCTAAACCTTCTTGCGTGGAGCCGCAACTATCTTTTTTACCTCTTCAACAATTTCGTCAAGAGTATAATTTGCCTTGACCATGAATTGGTCTGCTCCGGCATTCAATGCTTTTTCGATATCTTCACGTTGTCCAAAATTCGAGAGCATTGCAACCTTTGTTTTTGCAAGCGCCGGATTCGCCCGTACGCGACGCAATACCTCAAAACCGTCTATGCCGGGAAGGAGGATATCGAGCAGAATGATGTCCGGCAATTCCTTTTCGGCAAAAGCAATTCCCTGTTCACCGTCGACCGCAGCTACGACGTTGAAACCCTCTTTGGATATTTTTTGTACGGCGAGGTCACGTAAAAATTTATCATCTTCAACTATCAAAAGCTTGATACTCACTGGCGTCGAAGGAATGACGGGCTTTGCAATTGCAGGTATGCTCGGTGTCGCTGCTATGGTTTGCGATACAGATTGTTGGGTCGCCTCACTCGATTCAATCGGTGGAAATTGCCTTGTAATTTTCGTCAACACCTGATTGGAATCAATATTTGACTTTACAAAATAGTCCTTAACACCCAACTTTATCGCGGCGGCGATTTCAATAAGGTCGCCATTTTGGGAGGCTGCAACGACCGGAATCTGTGCAATGCGCATGTCTGTTTGCGCGCGAATAGCACCCAGAATAGCAATATTGTTTTCGCTGCTTACTCCGATGTCAACAATGAGCATGTCCGGTATTGCCTCTGTAAAAACATCAGCCAACGTCGCTTCATCATGAGCAAGAAGTACCTGAAAACCTGCCCCGGTAAGAATTGCGGAAATACTAGCGATAAATTCTTTATCAATTGAAATAACGAGAATTTTTTTTAGCTTGTTGTCGGTCATGGTGTATTGGGAATCATTATAGCACGCTTGAATATATCAGGAATTAAGTGGGAGTAGAACGTGAAAAGTCGAGCCTTCTCCAAGAACACTGTCAAACCACATTTTTCCTGAATGACGCTTAACGATGCTCTGCGCGATGAAAAGCCCCAATCCAGACCCATCGGTTGCAGCATGCGCCGCATTTGATGCTCTGAAAAAACGTGCAAATATTTTATCCTTTTCATCTTCCGGAATACCGATGCCGTTATCTTTTACCCAAAAGTGGAATTCGTCACCCTCTTGTGCGACACCGACTAATACTACGCCGTCTTTCCTTGTATACTTGATGGCGTTATCGATGAGATTCTGAAGGACGTCGCGGATCTTATCAATATCAACCTTTATCTTCGGCAAGAGATCTTTGGGGGAGGAAAATTCAACGCGAATATTTCTCTGCGTGGCAAGCGTCAGTAAACTTCTGATCATGTCCTGAACAACGTCTTCAAACTGTACGGGAACAAAATTATACTTCAATTTTCCTGATTCCAGCCTATCAACCGCCAGCATGTCATTGATGAGCATAATCATCCGTTCATTTGATTGAAATCCTTTGCTGAGTAACTCTTCCTGCTGGGCAGTAAGGTCGCCCGCGTCTTTATCGAGAAGGATTTTCAGGGTCCACTTGATTGCGGACAGCGGAGTGCGCAGTTGATGTGCAACAACGGAGATAATCTCGGACTTCATTTTGTCCAATTGAATAAGTTTATCGTTCGCACTCGTAAGTTCTAGATCGCGTCGCACAAGCAGCTTAGCACTCTGATCGAACTCTTTTGTTAATTTCTCAAGGCGATTAACATGCACCTCCTCATGGCTTATCTGCTCATGCAATTGAGTATCCCTTGCCCTTATTAACCGGGAAATGTGTCCGCCAAAAAAACCGGTAAGAATGTAAAGAATTGAGATGATGCTCGACTGCAGTAGAGCATTCGTTACGGGACGAGAAAAGATGAGCGATGTGTCGCCGAGAATCAGACTGGTCATGACACCCGAATGCAACATGACGGAAAGAAATATGAGGAAACCCGACGCGAGCGCAACTGCTATTGCACCCTGAAAACCGAATATAATCATCGATACGACTATCGGGACGAAGAAGAATGAGTGCCCAATACTTTCTACTCCACCTCCGGTGAACATCATTACAACAAAAAAATATATCAGATCTATGGCAATCTGCGCCATATTGAGTGCCTGCACTTTCCCTGCCGGCAAGTTTTCCTTATCTATTTTCTTGATATATAAAAAGAAAAAAACATTACACAAAAGCACAACAATGAACGACACGCTGAGTAGCGCCACTGCATTCACGCCGTTGGTATTTTCGTGTGCGATGAGCCCGAGAAAAAATGCGAGCGGTGCATAATACCAACGGGCATCAATGATCCAGCCCGTCGACTGCAACCGAGCCTCACCATTTCGTTCATTTTGCATAATACTCATACAATACTACGTGATTAGGGCCCTATTCGGCAATAGCCCAAATAAGCAGGGAGCCGCTTTGAAACTGGATCTCCTCTCCCAGTTGACCGCCGAGCTGTGCATAACTATAAAATCCCGCCATGGGAACATCCCGCCCAATGATGCGCTGAATGATCTCAATCTCTTCATCTGCACGTAATCCCAACATCTTCTTCCTTGCGACTGAGTTTACAATAATTACAGCCTTGGGTTTTTTGCCGTTCAACTTTTTTAATACTTCCAAAGCCGCGAGCTCGGCCGTTTTCAATCCTCGTTCGATATCCGAAATCATCAAACGGATCTCGGCGCCGACAGGTATTGAGGATGCAAAAGTCATTGCTCCTTTCTGGTCTACAAATATGGGGTTGCGCAATGTTACCTCATCGGAGTCGGGCATAAACACACCCAATGGATACGAGACAGCGAGCGCGGGAAGTAATCCTTCATGCAATTCATGAACATGCTCCTCGCCAAAATATTCTTCATAAATAGATGCAGCGGGTTTACCGTCCAGCTCAAACAGTGTTGGGCCCTCGGAGCGAGTGACAGTGCGAGCAATTCCTATCGGAAGGAATCCATGCATGGCGACTGAGGCCGTAGTATATTCTCCGGAAAGGCCCAGCCCCACAATCGAACCGCGATAAACTTTGTTCTGCAAATATTGATATGTTTCAAAAAACAACAGATCGTCACTTGCCGCTCCACCATGAACAGGAAATGATGCGCCTATCTTATTCATGAATCCACCCACAGTAGCATCGCCATTCCCCGACAGTACGTCGAGAAACGCGATGCACGAGGTGACGTATCCGTGAGAATTATATTGGAGCGCATTCGCACATTCTTCTCCCGCCTGTTTTGGGTTCCAAAGAATGTGGCTTCCCACCGCGCCCCAAAAATGCACCTGGTCAGAACTGAGTGCCAAAACCACGACACTTCCGTCTGCAGAAATTCCCTCACTTGAGATTTCTCCTGCAGTTGAACAACCGATAAGGACGGCGTCCGGTGCTATCTCCGACACTCCATCTATCATCTTGTCCTGGTCAAGCGCCGTAGAGCCAAACACGATAAGCGCGTCTGCTTTTTTGTCTTGTGGTAGGCCGGCGAGCGCAGCCATGCACGCTTCTCGTCCCGCTTTTTGCGGATCCTGCCCCGTCCCGACTCCTACGCTTGCGGCAATCATATGCATAAGTATATCACGATAGTCCCATGATATATCCCGATATCAAAAACCTATGCCTTCTTCTTTCGCTTCGCAATGTCACCACGCGGACTGACCGGCTCTCCCTTCAGCATCTTTATCTCATCGCGCACCAGCGCCGCTGTTTCGAAATCCAACTCTTTTACTGCGGCAAGCATCTGTTTTTCCTTTTGCTTTATGAGTTTCGCCGGATCTTTGATGAATGCCTTCTGGTCTATGAGATAGAGCTCGTGCAATGTCTTTTCATGGATAGTCTGAAATTGCTCGGTGATGTCGTGAATTTTCTTCTTGATCGACGTCGGAGTGATCCCGTGTTTCACGTTGTATGCGACCTGTATCGCACGACGTCGGTCCGTTTCCTTCACCGCCGCATTGATTGACCCGGTCATCACATCGGCATACAAGATCACTTTCCCTGACACATTTCTCGCGGCGCGTCCCATTGTTTGAATGAGCGATGTTTCTGAACGAAGAAATCCTTCTTTGTCAGCATCAAGAATTGCGACAAGGGACACCTCGGGAAGATCGAGTCCCTCGCGGAGTAAGTTCACTCCGACAAGACAGTCGAATGTCCCCTTACGAAATTCCGTGAGAATTTTTATACGGTCCATCGTCTTTACGTCGCTGTGGAGATATTCCGACTTCACGCCTTTTTCCTTGAGATACACAGAGAGGTCTTCCGCCATTTTTTTAGTGAGCGTGGTGACCAATATGCGCTCGTCTTTTTTTACAACATCGATGGCCTCTTCGATAAAATCCGCTACCTGCCCACGAAATGTTCCCTTTTCTACAATTGGTCGAATGACTATCTCGGGGTCCACAAGTCCGGTAGGGCGTATGACCTGCTCCACCACCTGCTCGCCGTGCAATCGCTCATACTCACCGGGAGTTGCCGAGGTGAATATTATTTGCCCGACTCGAGCTTCCCATTCGGAAAACTGGAGTGGGCGGTTGTCACGCGCAGAAGGAAGACGAAAACCATAATCAATTAAATTATTCTTTCTGGCTTGGTCACCGGCATACATCCCACGTATCTGCGGCACCGTGACGTGAGACTCGTCGATAATAGTCAAGAAGTCGGGCGTGCCGTCAGCCTTATGGGGAAAATAGGAGAGCAACGTCTCAGGTGGTTCTCCTGCTGCTTTTCCTGAAAAATGTCGGGAGTAATTTTCAATTCCACTACAGTAACCAACCTCCTCAATCATTGCCATGTCATACTTTGTCCGTCGCTTCAGGCGCTCCGCCTCGAGTGGCTTCCCTGCTTTTGCAAATTCTTTAAGTCGCAAGTCGAGCTCGATCTTCATGTCGACGAGTGCACGTTTGCGCTCCTCGATATTGGTAACGAAATGTTTTGCGGGAAAGAAAAACACCGACTGCTCTTCAGACACTATCGCCCTTGTGATTGGGTCTATTTTTCGTATTTCCAAAATTTCGCTGCCACTGAACGCGAGTTGGTAAATCATGATTTCGCCCGTCGGCATTATTTCAAGCGTATTGCCAATGCCGCGAAATGTTCCGGGGCGTAGGTCGGCGTTTGTGCGCTCGAAATAGACGTTTACCAACTTTCGTATCACATCATTGCGCGAGATGCGCTCGCCTACTGCAAGCTTCAGATTCACGCGAAGATACTCATCGGGAGAGCCCAGGCCGTAGATACACGAGACAGATGCGACAATAATCACGTCTTTGCGTGAGAGTAGCGCCTGTGTCGATGCGTGGCGAAGCCGATCAATTTCTTCGTTGATTTGCGCGTCCTTCTCTATATATGTGTCTGTCGTCGGCAAATATGCCTCAGGTTGATAGTAGTCGTAGTAAGAGACAAAATAGTGCACCGCATTGTCCGGAAAGAACATGCGATATTCCTGTGCAAGCTGAGCGGCAAGCGTCTTGTTGTGCGCAATCACCAGTGTCGGCTTATCAACCTTCGCGATGATGTTTGCCGCAGTGAAGGTCTTTCCTGAGCCGGTTACACCAAGAAGCGTCTGGTAGCGCATACCGGCCCCTAGCCCCTGATAGAGCTTCTTTATTGCTTCCGGCTGGTCACCCGCGGGCTCCCAGTCACTTTTCAGATTAAAATTCATCCTTGACAAGATAGCATAAAGTTGTAGTTTAAGCAAAGAGTACTCTTCATTCACAGACAAGGAAGCAACGTTCATGCAAAATTCTCAATTGGCATTTTGGGCAGTATTCGCAATCGCTGCGACGCCTGCACTGCTCCTCTTCGGGATGCACAACATGCTTCTTAAGCACATGTTTTGCATTAAGGGAGGGGGAAATTACCCGGTCCTCACAGTCAACGCCTACGATGTGACCGTCATGCTTTGGGCGAGCACATTTGTGCTTGCGTATGTGCGCCATGCAAACCCACTACTCTTCGCCGCCCTTGCGATTGCAATGTTCTTCCATGTCGGATGGGCACGGCGTCGCTTCGGCGTTTCACCGAAGGGCACCGTGCCCCGAAGTGTCAGAATGTACATCTACGACATTTCGCTTATCCTGTGGGTATTTGCCATCTGCCTGTCCGGCAATCTCAATGCGGGCGTTATCGTCAGCTATCTCGCGCAAAAATGAGCGCAACTCCGTCCCAATCTTGTGGACGGAGTTTTTATACCATCTCCAAATAACTCTTCCACAAAGAATTCGCCAATCTCGGTTCTGAGGAAGAGAAAATTTTAAGGCATATCGAGATATGTCGCAAAATTTT
>JAYSTI010000006.1:0-45706 GCA_043719805.1 Candidatus Lloydbacteria bacterium | reverse complement strand
TGCTCCCTCATATCAGGAGCGATGCGATGCTTTTTCATATGTAGCTATTCTAACGAATAATTACAAGTTTAGTGTCTGAAATTTGGGGACCGGACCATATTGATACGGTGGGTGACGTTAAAAGCATCGTAGTTACCACTGCCCCACATGACTGCAGTGCTACTCGAGACCAACCGACTCCATGATAGCTCTCGCGATCTGTGCCCAATCATTATTCGAGACTCCGTGTGCCACTGAGTGAGGGACGATAGCATAAAGAGTGCTGTCGTCTTTTGCCATATACAGTTTCTTCGTGATCAGTTCTTGAAATGGCGCATCGGTGACTTGCTTCCAGTCTTCAAGATAGAGTGCGGAGTAACAGATGACGAGCTTGGGTTTGTTCTTCGTGATTAGTTCGCGAATCCTCTGCACCCGTTCGAGTTTGTATTTCTTGACGTACTCACGTCGTGAAGCAAGACCCATAATTTGAGTGTGGAGGATTTTATGAGGGCTGAATCCTTCCACGCACCTTCTCGGCAAACTCATATAGTCGAGCATATGACATCCCGAACGACACGCCCTGCGGGATAATACAACATGCTGTGGAGTTTACTTGGGCGAAGTACATGCCTTTTGTTACCTCTTCTGGTTTGGAACCAATGACCGCCTCCCAGTCAGGGAGATAGGTGAGGGAATAAAAAATGGCGAGTTTTGGTCGGTGTGCATGAAAAAGTTCTCGGAGTTTTTTTACGCGCTCAGGCTTGCATGTTGCAATGTATTCGGAGCGTGTGGAGAGTCCGGAAATGCCGAGCTCGCCATACAACCATGTATGCTCGTGCGCTTTATTGGACGGAAGCGGCATGAGTTCCACGGTCATAGTTTCCCCCGCCTCGCTGTCACCGAGCTTCAGTGATTGATAATCGAGAATTTCTTCCTTTGTTGCTGCGTGACCAATTTTTAGATACAGGTATAACGCAATCGGATACTTCCAAGTTGGCTGGGCCGTCGCATTCACATTAAACCAGCGACCATGACCGTGCACCTTCTCCATTCCTCGTCGCATGTCGGTTGTCTGTTTGCCGTTTGCTACTTGAAATCGCTCAGCAAGATGCGTAAGCGTTGCGTCAGGATCAAGTCCTTCTTCCATTCCAATAAACCACACGTCACTATTTAAATTTCCGTATCCCCAAAAGTTTTTTATGCGCTCATGTATGAGGCGCTGAAAATTGTCTTCCGAAGAAGGTGTCTTTGTATCCATATTTTGCTCTAGCGGGTTTTAGAGCTGGGAGGTAAGCAAAAGGCTCCCAGCCATTGCGATGGTGCCTTTCGGCGACCACCCGTATCCCTTTCGAGACACGACCCGCTAGAGCGACTCTGACTGGGAGTCTTTTATTCTCTAGCGGGGGTTTTCGACCATATCCGAAAAGCGAGCTTTTTGGGGTTAGGTCTACTATTAAGTTGTATCTCGTATTGTACGGCATATAGAGAAACCGCTCAACCTTAGCTTAGATCGAGCGGTTTGCGAAGTACGAGTTGCCAACAGCTACATTTTCTAGACTTACTGAAGTACGTTCGTAGGCACCTTAAGGTTTTTACTGAAAAACATAACTTCTTTCCCCTCATTTCCGTGGACGGCGGTATAGCGAAATTCGTAAATCCGCTTCTTATAATTTTTATACATTTTGGTGATAGGGCGGACACGATCATAAGAAACTATCCAGCTTATATCAGGAATTCCTCGAATGGTTTTCGCGACCAAAAGATGATCATCGTGGTCATAATAATTGACATATAAATCCTTACCCTTCACATAATATGGCGGATCAAGATACACAAGAGTTTTCTCTGGCAACTTTTTGGCAAGCGCTTTCATGAGCTCAACCGCATCAGAGTTGTACAGCTTGATATTTTCTTTATATTCTGCAATTAAACGGATCCGACTTATTAATTCTTGTTTATTAAAACGCGCGTCAATTTTCCACTCGCCTTCTTGTTTTAGTCCACCAATCGGGCCGCCATCAATTATTCCTGAGCGATTTGCTCTGTTCAAAAAAAATGTTGAGAAACCTAAATCTAACAAATTTACGGTAGTCTTATTTTTTTGAACTTCTTTTTGTCGTCGCCAAACATTTATCGTAACGGGGGTACGGGATATTTTTTTGCAGATCTCATCAGTATGATGAAGGACGGAATACCAAAACGCATAAATTGATCGATCGTAATCATTAATTATCACCTTTTGCACTTTTCCTTCAATAACGAGTGAGAGTGCGACAGAAGCACCCCCCGCATAAGGCTCAACGTAAGTTCCATTACTCAGATCATTTTTTATTATTACCTGGCTGACAAACTTTGATACTTTGCTTTTTCCGCCAGGATATCGAAGGGGGGAGTAAAATTTCATGGTTTTTTCTTTGGTTTTGCATGCTTTGCAGCAATATCTCCCCATAGAATTTCAAAAAATCCTTGCAAATTATCCCACTTGGAGATTAAGTCGAGTGGAACTGGGTGTGTGGAGAACGAGTGTACATATTCGTGAAAATTCTCAATGGCCAAAATTGAATTTCCTTTTGTTGCAACCCTTCTGATATTGCTAAGCTGAGAAGTAGTTGCGAGTCCGCTTTTTTCAAGTGCGTCAGCTGCTATAGTAATTTTCCCGGCAAGTTTCTTGTCTTTTGCAAATGCTTTTCCATTTTCTGCCGCGTAACAATCGATACTCGTTTCAAGAAAAACTCGAAACAGCACCGCAATAGCATTTACCGCAGTATCAAGTTGAACTGAACGCAACTCATGGTAAATATTGTTCAGTCTTGTTTCGTGTATCTGCAGAACGCAGCTTGGCGGGATAAGGACATTTCTTGCAGCTGATCGAGGCAGACTCTTGTGTGTGCTAACTACCGCCCCCTTCAAACCTTTAACGGTGACAGGGGTAACTGTTTTTGACACCTTCGGCTTATCGCCAAACAGCTTACTCATGAATCGTATGGAATCCTGCGTATGATAGACCTCCTTGACCGCAACATCGTCAACGATGATTTTGTCGAACAATTTGCTCAAGCGCTCAATCGTTTCTTTCTTTGGGGCGGTCAAAACTATCTGGCTGTTTTTTATTCCGATGCCTAAATATGATCGGGACTCGGGGTTGGACAAGATACGATTGAGTGTAGAAATTTTTAGCGTTTTTGTGTCAACGTGCTTTTTTGTCTCGCTTTGAAATAAGTCGACGACCTGCATTGCGGGTGAGACCTTGCCACTAAACTTATAATCAAAGCGCTCCTTTCCAGCTGGTTCCCACGGATCTTGTCCAATGCCAGAATTTTTCCCTGTATGGTCAAGTTTGATCCACTCTGCCGCCTCTTTCTCGTTCGCATAAACAAAACAGCTAATATGCTCGGGAGGATTTTTCCCCTCCTTTAACGCTTTGAGAAATTTTGTTCGTAGCGTAGCATCCTTGACCAACGACGGATCATGCAGACACTTAATCGCTGTTACTCTTCTGTTTCCATCCAAGACAAGAAAAAGGTTCTTTTTTATCTCAAGCACTCTCAAGTCTTTTGCTTTATCTAGTCCATATTCAAGAATATGTTTCGCCAAGGTGAAAATCTCTTCACCTTTTTCTTCGAGCATCAAACCAATCGCCTCACCCTGGTTATCCACAGGATCAAAGCGATAGTTTTCATGGCTGACGAGCAACTTATCGATTTCGATATCTTTTCTCATTACTGCTTAAATATCCTATTTTTTCGCTTAAAAATCAAGGATTTCCAGGCTAAATAGGACATCTCAACCATAGCGTGGATCAGGCGTCTTGCGAAGCAAGGGTTGTCGACAGGTTACCAACACTACCTTCTCAGCGTTTCGGTGGTTTTGCGTCATTGATTGTGACAACAGAGCCACGCACCCGCTAGAGCACTCTGACTGACAAGTTATTTCAGCAAAATTACTTTGTTGGCTTTCTCACAAAAGTCAGGGGTGAATCGAGGATCTTCAGGAGACTCAAGGAGGTATTTTCTCAATGACTCTTTATTATCGATCAAAAACACCGCCGGTTTTCCGAGGAATCGCATGGAATTCGAGCGAGCGAAGATAACCGCACGTTTAGCCCGGATATCTCCTATTTCTTCCGCCTTCAGTCGTTTTTCAATCGTGTCTGATAAACGTAAACATAAACGGGTAAACGGGGACAACTGTCCCCGTTTACGTTTTCCGTTTTCATGTTGTTAATTGGTTAATTTTCCGTACCATGCTTCATGCCAACCCCGCATGTCTTGTATTTCTTGTGATTGTGAAGCGTTAATATTTTTCGCAAATTGTATCATTTCTGGGCGGTTCGTTCCTGATTCAAGCATCTGCACCATCATAAGTGCCATCTGATGACGTGGAATCATTGCCTCAAGAAACGCCTTATCGAAATCAGTAGCATTTTCAATCCTCGTCATATCTTCTTGTCCTCCCATGTGCATTCCGCTTCCTGACATCATCCCGCCACTCATCATTCCAATGTTTCCCCTTGGAGCATCTTTTCCAAACCAGTTATTATACCAACCTGTCATGTCTTCTATTTCTTTAGTCTGACCTGCGATTATTGCACTTGCAAGAGTTTTGATCTCGGAGCGATTAGACTTTTCGAGAGCTACCTTTGCCATTGCTACAGCTCCATCGTGATGTGGGATCATCTGTTCGATAAAGTGTTTGTCCAAATTACTCATCATTTGATTATTACCCATTATTCCGCTATTTCTGACATTAGATCCAGAAAACATCGACTGCCCGAAAATACCCGCTAACAATAACCCGACAATAACTCCTCCGACTCCGAATATAATTTTATTAGCGAAGCATATACCCAGCAGCTTTGCTGCGCGGGACTCCATTAAGGATGGTTTGGAAACCTTGGTTTCCAAAATAATCTAGTGCGGAGCACCTGGATACCCCGCCGATACGGAGCAGTAGCGGAGTGGGGGTAGAACTTGCCCTGGGGAGCTTTATTTGCGCTGACGCAATCCTTGACCAAGAAATCATACTGTTATACTATTACAGTTATTAGTAGACTATAATAACACTGTAATGCAGTATAAAAAATACCCCCTTGACGAGATGACATCAAAAAAAGCAAGGCTGCTCTCGCTTGCTGGGGACGATACGCGCATCCGCATCCTCTGTCTCATGTTTGAGTACAAGGAGGCGTGCGTGTCGGACATTGCGGAAAGTCTTGGCACAAGCGTGGCGAACATTTCAAACCATCTCCAGGTAATGAGAGATAATGGCTACTTCACCACTGAGCGTATGGGGAACAATGTGTGCTACAAGCTCGTGCTGAATGATTTCACCAAGCAGCTTGAAAAGATTATATGCGGATAATAGAAAAATATCCACGTTCATTAATAAATAATAAAATATATGTATAAAGAGAATACCCAACGAGGATCAGCGGGAATTATCATCACTGCTATTGTCGCCGTATTGGCACTCACAGGAGTCGCATATTACAATTCGTCCTCAAAATCCGAACGAGTTGCATCGGTGCCTCCTGACAAGGAACTGGTTGCAACACATGAGTCAGCATCAATAGGCGACGAAAACATGATGGACGCCGGAACATACGAGTCATACGCTTCAGAAAAGATCGCCAAGGCAACAACTGGCAAGGTGGTGCTCTTTTTCCATGCCTCATGGTGTCCATCATGCAAAGTACTCACTTCGGACATAGAGTTACATCTAGGTGCAATTCCGGAGAATCTCACCATTCTTGATGTTGACTACGATAATTCGATTGCTCTAAAAAAACAGTACGGGGTCACTTTTCAGCACACGTTCGTGCAGGTCGACGCGGGGGGAAAATTGATAAAAAAGTGGAGTGGGAGTCCGACGCTCGCCGCTCTCGTTGCGGAGGTGAGGTAAACAACCAGACATGATATGACACTCCTCCTCGTCTCATTACTTGCCGGAATGCTTACGGTACTTGCACCGTGTATTCTCCCGCTCTTACCAGTGGTTATTGGAGTGTCTGTGGGAGATGTCCGAAACCGTTTTGCTCCGCTTATCATCATTGCATCGCTCGGACTATCAATCATTGTATTTACGCTCTTACTAAAGGCGAGCACAGTGTTCATTGCTGTTCCACAATCAGTATGGAGCGGAATCTCAGGAGGCATTCTCATCATCTTTGGATTGGTGACATTTTTCCCGAGACTGTGGGAATGGGTCGCTCTCCGAATCGGATTTGGCGCGGGGGCGAATAGGCTACTTGCAAAAGGGTACCAGAAAAAGGGTGTCACCGGGGATATCATCATGGGACTTGCCCTCGGGCCGATCTTCTCAACGTGCAGTCCAACGTATGTGGTCATTCTGGCCACGGTGCTCCCACAGAGTTTTGCATTGGGAATGCTGTACTTACTCACCTATGTACTCGGACTTTCGTTGATGCTCATCCTCATTGCATTCATTGGTCAACGCATCGTCGCAAAATTGAATCTTGCATCGGATCCCCATGGATGGTTCAAGCGTGCGCTCGGGGCACTCTTCTTGGTCATTGGGACACTCATCCTTTTGGGCGCTGACAAGAAGATCGAAACAATGCTCATTAATTCCAACATGTTCAGCCCGATCATTCAGATCGAAGAAAAGTTACTCGAAAATAAATAGAAAACTATGAAAAATGTAATTATCTACTCGACCCCGACATGTCACTATTGCCATGGTGCAAAAGATTTCTTTAAAACACACAATATCCCCTTCACGGACTACAATGTTTCGGAAGATAAGCAAAAAGCCGAGGAGATGGTACAAAAAACAGGGCAGATGGGTGTGCCGGCAATATTTGTTGACGGCGAGCTCGTGATGGGATTCGATGAACCGCGCCTCAGGGAACTCCTTGGTGTATAGAAAATAACATGAGGATAATATCAACCATCACCATCGTCGCCCTTGCACTTATCGTTATCGCAATTTTTTGGTATCAAGTGCGTCTTGAGGGGAATAACCAGTTCTTGCAAAATACAGATGCTGCAAAAACAATTCAACTTACCGGAGGCGACTCCTCAACTTCCACCATGAGCCGTAGACCGATTGTTGTCACGCGTGGCTATAAACACAGCGTACCGCTCGAGGAAATTATCGGTGGCGGTCCGGCAAAAGATGGCATCCCGTCGATCGATCGTCCAAAGTTTGTTACACCACGTGAAGCTGATTTATGGATTAAGGATGATGAACCAGGAATTGCAGTTTCATTTGAGGGAGTAAATCGCTTCTATCCGTACCAGATTCTTGTTTGGCACGAGATCGTCAACGACACTGTCTTGGGAAAGCGTATTCTAGTAACCTACTGCCCACTGTGTATGACGGGTTATGTATTTGACCCCAAAGTTGCTGGTGAGCTGGTGGAATTCGGGACATCGGGAAAACTTTGGAATTCAAATCTTGTCATGTATGACCGAAAAACCGACTCGCTCTGGTCGCAGTTGTTGGGTGAAGCAATCGGAGGTGAGATGACTGGAGCAAAACTCACGCTCCTTTCTTCAGATCAGATGGAATATGGCAACTGGAAAAATGCACACCCGCAGGGCGAAGTATTATCGCGAGAGACTGGTGCAACACGATTTTATGGCCGCAATCCATATGGAAGTTATTTCAGCGTTCAGGATTTTTCTCTATCGATGGTCAAAACGAAAGATGTTCGTATCCCCAATGACGCCCATGTTCTCGGTTTGGTGGTAAGTGACAAGGCGAAAGCATATCCGATCGACTTGGTAAAAAAGCGAGGAGCAATTGAAGACACCTTCGAGGATACAACGTTTGTGCTCTCCTACGACAAAACACTTGATGTCGTTCGCGTATACAAAAAACTTTCCGACGGAAAAGCCGAGCGCGTAAACCCATTTAGTGCTTTCTGGTTTGCGTGGGCGGTTACACACCCAGAAACCGACTTATACCAATAGCCATTATTCGTTAATTTTATCACAACAAAAATCACCAAACACTCAATGCATATTCGTAAAAGAAGGAGCTTCGTTATAAAAAATTAAAAAAGAACATATGGAAAAAGAATTTACTTGTGCATCATGTAGTTCGAAATCCAAGGGCACGCCCGGTACGTGTTGCGGTGCGGAAAGGAAAGATGTTGCGTCCCATGTCTGTTCAGCGTGTCAAACAGGTACGGGTGAACATAATCATGGAGAGGGTCACAGTGATAAGGATGGGCATGAGCATCACGCAAAGGAAGGCGCGGGAGTTTGTTCGTCATGTCAATCTGGGGCAGGGGCACATACATGCGCGGCATAGGTATCTGTAAAATAAAAACATGAAAAAAGCCCTTCTCGCCACATTCATCATTGCAATATCATTTACGGCATTTCTCCATCGCGAAGGGCTTCTTTCGGTTGTTCAAGATCTTGAAAAGGAAAGCGTCTCGATGCCGATCACCACAGCACTTTTGCTCATTGCACTAAAAGCGGTGAGTGCGCCTCTCGGATTTCCCGGCACTCCGCTCACGCTCCTTTCTGGCTCACTCTTTGGCAAGCTCCTTGGTACAGTCATTGCACTTATCGGAAACACACTTGGAGCTTCGTTTGCGTTTCTCCTCTCTCGGTATATCCTTAGGGATTTTATTCGTGAAAAATTTGAATTAAGATATCCGCGTATCAAAGAGTATGATCAAAAGATCGAACAGAAAGCACTCGCCACGGTTATCGCCCTGCGTCTGATCCCGCTCTTTCCGTTCAATGCGCTTAATTTCATGCTTGGGCTGACGAGTATTCCGTTTGGGAAGTATGTCATTGGGTCGTTCATTGGCATGATTCCCGGTACATTTGCTTTTGCGTACTTTGGAGAATCGCTCCGCATGTTAAGTCCGGTCAATATTGCCCTCGCGATCATGGGAATCGTTTTATTAACTTATCTTGGAAAACTCTATGCAAGAAAATTCTCATAGATACGATATCATCGTGATCGGCGCCGGCTCCGGAGGACTCAATGTTGCAGGATTCATGAATCGTGCTGGTTTTCGTGTACTTCTTGTCGACAAAAACCATGAACACATCGGGGGGGATTGTCTCAACTTCGGCTGTGTTCCGTCGAAGGCGCTTATCCATGCGGCGCGTACGGTGCATTCGGCGCGACAGTCAACAAAGTTTGGACTCGATGTGCGCGGATCGGCAGATTGGAAAAGAGTCCGTTCATACATCAAGGAAAAACAAGGCATCTTTCGTGCGCACGAGAATGTACTCTGGTTTCGCGAGAAAGGGATGGATGTTGTGCTTGGTAGCGCAGAGTTTGCCTCACGTAGTAGCATATCGGTGAACGGGAAAGAATACACCGGAAAGAATATCGTCATTGCGACCGGCTCTCGCCCAAGACAGCTTACTGAACAAGGAATTGAAAAAGTCTCTCGCGTGCTAAACAACGAGAATATTTTTGACATGGAGGTGGTGCCGAAAAGATTACTTGTAATCGGCGGTGGCCCGATTGGCATAGAGATCGCGCAGTCACTTGCATTTCTCGGATCTGAGGTGACCGTGTCGGATCCGGGGCAAGTAATACTTGGTAAAGAAGATCCGGAGATCGCGAATGTGCTTATGGAAGAAATGAAAAAGCAGGGTGTTGCGTTTCTTATGGGGAGCAAGCTGAAAGAGTTCATCTCCTCCAATCAGGCAATTCTTACCGACGATTTAGGGATAGAAATAGCGGTTTCTTTTGATGCGGTGTTCATCGGAATCGGACGTGTACTCAATGTCGAAGGGCTTGCACTCGAGAAGGCGGGAATTAAAATGAATGAACGGGGTGGGATCACGGTGAATGACGAGCTCCGTACGACGAACAAAAATGTCTTTCTTTGTGGGGATATTGCAGGGAATTTTCAATTCACTCATGCCGCTGAAATGCATGCGGGGCTCATTTTGCGTAATTTTTTCTCACCATTCAAGAGGAAATTCTCAGGCGATCACATCGCATGGACGACATATACATTCCCCGAGGTGGCCTCGTTCGGATTATGGGAAGCGGAACTGAAAAAACGCAATATCGCACATACCGTCCTCGCCTCTAATTTTGAGGAAGATGACCGTGCAATTACCGATGAGTATCAGTATGGAAAATCAAAGCTATTCATTTCGCCGAAAGGGAGGATCCTCGGTGGAACGATGGTGGCTCCCAATGCCGGAGAGTTAATTCAGGAGCTTATTCTCGCGAATACGTCAGGCCTTTCAATCAAAAATATATTTGAAAAGACATACCCGTATCCGACCGCCTCGCGAATCAACAAACGTATCGTAGCGCAACACTTTACCGGTAAATTAACCGCGGGGAACAAAAAACTGCTCCGATTACTTTATGCGATCAAAAACTTATTATGAAAACTTTTAAACATACATGAACGAAAGAATGAGTTCGGGAGAGCCGTCAATACTAGTTATTTTCGGTGTTACCGGAGATCTGTCAACGAGAAAGATTTTGCCGTCCCTTTGGCATCTCTTTCGACACGATCGTCTTCCTTGTCGCTTGCATATTATCGGATTTTCGCGAAGAAGTATTTCAAATGATGAGTTTCGTTTAAGTATCCGCGAGCTCATTCAAAAGAACGACGAGACGGATATTCATGCGAGTGAGCTTGAACGCTTCCTTTCCTTGTTTACCTACCATTCAGGGACTTTTGAAGACGTCTCTGCGTTCAAAACGCTTGCCAAAAATATGACATCGATCGAGGCAACGTGGGGGCAGTGTGCAAATAAACTTTTTTATCTCGCTGTTCCTCCCTCGTCATATCAAGCAATCCTTGAAAACTTGGCGCAATCACAACTCAATCTCCCCTGTGGAGGTGAGAAGGGGTGGAGCCGTCTGCTTGTCGAAAAGCCATTTGGCACTGATCTTGCAAGCGCACAAGCATTGAATGGTCTCCTCTCGAAATACTTCACAGAAGAACGGGTGTTTCGGATTGACCATTACCTCTTCAAGGAGATTATTCAGGGAATCGAGAATTTCCGCTTTTCCAATAATCTTTTCGAACATTCGTGGGACAATTCAATAATCGATCGCATCGATATTCGTCTCCACGAGACGCTCGGTGTCGATCGTCGCGGAGGTTTTTATGATTCAGTCGGCGCGCTTCGGGATGTCGGACAAAACCATTTGTTGATGATGCTTGCTGCGGTGGTGATGGAATATCCACTCGGAATGACTGCAGAGAGTATCCACAATGACCGCGCAACTCTGTTAAAATCCCTTGCTCCGTGGGAGAGTGAGACACTCACAAAGGACACCTTCCGTGCTCAGTATCGTGGCTACAAGGAAGTTGCGGGGGTCCGCCCCGACTCAATGGTTGAAACATATTTTGCAATAAAAACCGAACTCACTGGAACAAGGTGGGGAGGCGTTCCGTTGTTTATGGAGGCGGGCAAACGCTTGCCCGAAGACCGAAAGGAGATCGTGCTCACACTCAAACACCCCGCTCTCTGTCATTTGTGTGAGATTGGACCCCATCGAGCAAACCAGATCATTTTTCGACTTGCGCCGAATGATGAGATCATCATTCACTTTTGGGCAAAAAAACCGGGCTACGAACACGCGCTCGAAGAACGCACGCTTTCATTTTTTCTTTACAAAAAAGAGGACAAAACTCAGTATGTCGAGGAATATGCGAAGATCTTATTTGCTGCAATGCGGGGAGAGCGACAATATTTCATTGGCGATAAGGAGATCGATGCACTTTGGAAATTCATCGACCCGGTTACCCGTGCATGGGAGTACGGATTAGTTCCGCTTGCGGAATATGATCCTGGAACACATCCCTCTCCAGAACTACTTCGTGTCGAATCAGACATGGTGCACCACAAAATAACCCCTAAAAGAGGGGCGGTAGGAATCATCGGCTTGGGAAAAATGGGAGCAAATCTTGCACTGCATCTTCGCGAGGAGGGGTGGGAGGTCATCGGATACAACAAAACTCTCGCTGCGACGGAGCGCCTTAGAACGGAAGGAGTGCGCGGCGCCAACACAATTCCCGAGATGGTGAGCATGCTGCCTCATCCGCGCGTGCTCTGGCTCATGGTTCCGCATCATGCGGTTGATGGCGTTCTTGATACACTGATTCCCGTTCTCGAAAAAGGAGACGTGGTGATTGACGGCGGAAATTCTCCGTACAAGGAGTCGATGCGGCGCGCGAAGACACTCAAGGATGCTGGTGTGTCATATCTTGACGTGGGAGTATCCGGAGGACCTGAAGGGGCGCGTAATGGCGCCTGCCTGATGATCGGTGGAGATCGTAAGGTGTTTGAGGATAGCGAAAAATTGTTTCGTGATATCGCCACACCAAATGGATATCGGTATCTCGGAGGGAGCGGTGCTGGTCACTTTGTGAAGATGGTGCATAACGGCATCGAGTACGGGATGATGGAGTCGATCGCGGAGGGATTCAACGTCTTGCAGAACTCCCCATTTAAATTACGACTTGCTGACGTGGCAGATATTTACCAACAGCAAAGCGTGGTAACAAGTCGCCTTATTGGTTGGCTGAAAAAAGGTTTTGACACTTATGGAGAAGATCTTATCGAAGTGAGCAGCTCTGCAGGAGCGTCCGGGGAGGGACAGTGGACACTTGATGCCGCTCAAGAGTTCGGTGTTGAAGCATCAGGCATTCAGCATGCTCTTCAGGCACGTGTCGATAGTCAGAATAATCCGAGCTATGCAGGAAAACTGATCCAAACGATGCGCAATATGTTCGGAGGACATGTCGGGCATACAGATATTACGGCATAATTACTCAAACTCATAAATGGCAGATGCGCTACTATCGTTTGCGGATGGTATTATTAATAAAATAAAAAAAATGAAAACCTGTGAATGCACTGCGTGCAAGCTTAAGTACCCAAGTGAGGAATTGGCAAAAAAGTGCGAGGCATGGTGTGTTGAACACCACAGTTGCAATCTCGACATCATTAAATATGCGATAAGTAACGATGGTGGAGTAACACATGAAAAGAGTCCTCAATAAGAGGGAAATAATCAGCGGAGTCCTTGCGCTTGCTGTTGTTGGCGGGCTTTTTGTGTTTGCGTCCATTCTCGCGGCGAGGCATGAAAATGAAATTCGTATTCTCGTCAACGAAGGTGGCGCGATGGGTGTGATTGGCTACGTGCTCATTACTATTGTGGCTGTTGTGGTCGCCCCAATTTCGACGCTCCCTCTTATGCCTATAGCGACCGTATTGTGGGTGTGGTTCTGGGCGGGCTTTTTTTCGATCGTTGGCTGGACGATCGGGTCGCAGATTGCATTTTATCTTGCGCGTCGATTTGGTAAGTCGTTCATTCGCAGGATAACTTCGATTGAAAAACTGAAAGAAATCGAGGACCGAATCCCTCAGCATCACCTTTTTTGGTCTGTCGTGCTACTCCGCATGACCATTCCCGTCGACGTACTTTCGTATGCGTTGGGTCTGTTTTCTCATATGAAGAGCAATACATATTTTATTTCAACACTCATCGGTGTGACACCTTTTGCTTTTATTCTCGCCTATGCAGGAACACTTCCGATTATCTACCAGATAGAATTTTTGGTTGTGGGAGCTTTTGCTTTGTCACTGTGGTATGTATTGCGCAGACGGTAGGTAAAAATGCCATCTCATGTCACAGATCAGCAATGAAACGGCATTAAGAGCCTATCCCAGTAGGGCCTCCGTCGCGAGCCGTGGGATATTTGTTGCAAAAACGGACGAAACCCGCGAAGCCTTGTCGAGACAAGGCGACAAGGGTTTTGTCTGTTTTTGCAGAAGATCGCAGGGTGCAGCAGGAAAGTTCCTACTGGGATAGGCTCTAAGCCGCAATTTGGGGACCAGACCACAACGAAACATTTACGAGGGAGATAAATTGTCTGACTTGCAGCTCAAGCACCAGATCAACCCCCTGGGCACATTTGAGCAACCACTCACCCCCCGTAGACTCCCTAGGAGGGTTGTGTCATCCCTTGGTGTATATGAGAAATAGATATTCCAGCAGGGTTCGGGTTTCGGGCACATTACCAGTAGCACCGCCAGTACCAGTGAAGTACTGCCTCTATGCTCGCAAGAGTACCGAGGAAGAGGACAAGCAGGCGTTATCCATCGACTCGCAAGTGCGAGAAATGACGGCGATCGCGGAGCGCGAAGGATTGCATATCACCGAGATCAAGCGCGAATCACACTCTTCCAAGGAGGTGGGTCAGCGCGTGGTATACAACGAATTGCTTGCGGAAATCCGCCAAGGCAAGTTCAACGGCATCCTCACGTGGGCACCGGATCGGTTGAGTCGTAATGCAGGAGATCTGGGTGCGGTAGTGGACCTCATCGATCAAGGTAAGTTGATTGATATCCGGACATTCTCGCAACGATTCACGAATAATCCAAACGAGAAATTCATGCTCATGATTCTCGGATCGCAGGCCAAGTTGGAGAATGACCAGAAAGTGATCAATGTGAAGCGTGGCTTGCGAGCGCGCTGTGATATGGGCTGGCGACCTGGGCCTGCGCCAACGGGCTATCTTAAAGAGGTACATCTTGACCGGCGCGGCCAAGTGCGAATCGACCCGAAGCGCTCGGTCGCGGTGCGACAAATATTCGAGAAAGTGGGCAACGACGGATGGAGCGGGCGGCAGGTATTCAAGTGGCTCAAGAAGATCGGGTTTAAAACAAAAACCGGAAAAGGACTGGTGCTCGGGAACATATACCTATTGCTACGAAATCCCTTCTACTATGGTGAATTTGAATATCCGATGGGGAGCGGCAATTGGTATCAAGGGAAACAAACGCCCATTATTACCAAGGAACTCTTCGATCGAGTGCAGGCCTCAATTCAAGACCACTACATCCCCAAAACAGAGAGCAAAGAATTCGCCTTCACAAAACTGATCAAATGCGGCTATTGCGAGAGTGGGATCACTGCCGACGAGAAGTTCAAGCGGCTCAAAGACGGGGGTACTAATCGCCATGTCTATTATATGTGCACCAAGGGAAAGGGAGTGGAGTGCAAGAACGCACCCATCAATGAGAAGGACCTGATCGAAGAATTGACCGGACTCCTCGACACCATCGACCTCGACGAGATCGGGATGAAGTCAAAAATCGAGGACGAAATGGCGCGCTACAACAAATTTCGTATCGGAGTGCTCGGGATGAAAACAAAGGAGCGCAATACCGATGTCGATGTACGCAACTACGCTAAGTACCTCCTCAAAGATGGCACGATCACCGAGAAACGTGAGCTACTGGTGTGCCTCAAGAGCCAGCTTATTCTGAAGGACCGAAAAGTTTTACTGCAATAACGTAGTAAAACAGAAAAACCGCTTCGAAATGAAGCAGTTTTTCTGTATATGCTAGCCTTGACGCATGCAACTCTCGACTGCCTGAGTCGTGACGCATCTCAGTCTCTTGACTTAGCATATGTTGGTGCGGGTAGGGAGAATCGAACTCCCGTCTCAACCTTGGGAAGGTCGCATTCTACCACTAAACCATACCCGCATATATTTTCCCAAATAATATTTTACACCATACTCTTATCGCATTCTACTGGGGATCGCCTCCGGAGGCTTTGCGTAGAAGGCGAGTTGTGATTTGCGTTCGCGGTGGCGGACTCCCCAACCAGAAAGCCAGCCTGGTATCCGGCTCTGCGGACCTGCGCTTACGCTTGGCAGCGAGGAATGAGGAGGAAACGTCTTCGTTTACTCTTCGACCGAGCGAACCAAATGTATGGACATACCACTAAACCATACCCGCAAATACTAATCCGAAATCCCAACTGCTCCTAAAAATTTCTGCATGACTCCCGGAGTTTCATCGGGCACCGTGACGGTGTGAACCTTCTCCGTGATGGGGTCAGCTACTATCATAACGCTTTCCCCTTCTTTCGCAACCATGAACCTATCTCGTATCTCCCCCTCTATCCCGCGCTCAGAAGATAATTTAAAGATGTCCGCAGAAAGCTCTTTTTCTCTTGCCTCTAGCTGCATGAGGCGTACTGTTGTAACGTCGGTCTTATCGACGGCCTCCCTGCTTTTTTGATACATACCCCAAGCACCATGAGTAACGAACACGAACAGCACTGCGACTGCAATAATGGTCGGTTTCGCATATATTGCCCGCCTCATGCGACGGCGCTCTTTCAAATCTAGCATATGAGACATGAATATATTATACCCCGTAGTGCTCCTTGACCCAATAATTCAGGGGTTGCGTATTTCTGCCTTATCAGTAAAATATCAGTTATATATCAATTGGCGCGTATGGCCTCGGACAGGGTATACTGCTAAACAACATCAAAAACATATGTCACTATTCCTCCGAAAGAAAAAGCACGATAAATGGTTCAATATGGTCTGGACCGTAGTGGGTATCTTGGTCATAGGGAGCATGATTCTCCTCTATCTCCCCGCCTTCCTCCAATAACATCCCCAAACAATCATGTGTGGACCCTTGACGGCGGATATTTTCGCTGTATTGTATTCTTATCTCCACGAAAAGGAGACCGATGAAACTGTGGGATCGATGGATCTTCCAGCTTTCAGAAGCTTGTTTGGCGCCGAAGTGGTCACAGGAGCGTGAGTCCTCCTGTGAAATGACGCCAATTAAGTCAGAGACTCGATATCAAAACGGCCCGTTGCACTCTGCACCGGGCCTATTTTTATATTATTTTATGTTGCACTTAGTAAAGTTTCAATTTGAGATGCAGTGCGAGAAAAATACAAATATGCAAGCAAGCATTACTCGGAGTAAGGCGCAGCGCATATTTTTATTTTAGCGAAGTAATGCGCTCAAAATCACGAGGTAGCAGTTCTTTTGAGATGCAATGCGAAGTCCTGGACTGAGGCGATGATTGAGAAGCTGTATGAGCGATACTGCTTCCAAGCTCGCCGAATGAAGGACAAGTAGTGCGCCCAAAAGGGCTGCTACTCGTCGGAGCGAATCATCTTGATAAACACATCAGCCGGAATATTCACATTCCCCATCTCCTGCATCTTCTTCTTCCCCTTCTTCTGTTTCTCACGTAATTTCATTTTGCGCGTAATGTCACCACCGTAAAGGTAGCCGGTAACGTCCTTCTTGAGAGCAGAAAGACGCTCGGACGAGATGATGCGGCCCATCGCCTTCGCCTGCATTTTGACCACAATCATCTGACGAGGCATCGACTTCGCGAGTTTTTTGGTGGCAGCCTCTGCCTCCTCTTGCGCTCGCCTTCGCGACACAACGCGGGAAAACGCCGTCACAACCTCATCGTTCACAAGTATATCCAAACGCGTCACATCTGCATCTCGAAAACCGCCTATCTCGTATGAGAGACTGGCAAAGCCCGATGAGATGGACTTGAGCTTGTCAAAAAAGCTGCGCATGAGTTCGCGGAGTGGCATCTTGAACTCAATCTTAAAGCGATTTTCTCCGAATATCTCAGTGTTCCCCGTCTCCGCTTCATGCTCAAACAAAAGTTGGGTCACCGGCCCGACATAGTCAGGAGGCAGAATGATCTCCGCGTCTATCCAAGGCTCGCGCACCGAGATGACCTCACTGTCGTCCGGAAAAAGTGATGGGGAATAAATGATGTCAGTTTTTTTTGTGCTTTTGCGCGTCACCTCGTAGGTGATGGTCGGTGTTGTCACCACCAGTTCAAGGTCGAATTCGCGGCGCAAACGCTCGGTGATAATCTCAAGATGGAGCATCCCAAGAAAGCCGCAGCGAAATCCTCGCCCAAGGTTTCCCGATGCCTCTTCCTCAAAGGTGAGCGATGAATCTGAGAGCTGGAGACGCTGCAGTGCGAGTCGAAGCGTCGGCAGGTCATCCTGACTCTCCGGGTAGACCGAGGCCCAAACGACGGGGCGAGGCTTTCCATAGCCGGGAAGAGCGGGGAGAGGATTTTTGTGAAAAGTCACCGTGTCTCCAACTGCCGCGACGCCGGGGCGCTTGATGCCTGTCACGATGTAGCCAATCTCTCCATGCGAGAGATCGGGCTTTGGCACCTCTCCCGGGGCAAAATATCCCGTTTCGAGTGCAAAGAATTTCTCCTTCGCAGCAGAAAAAGTGAGCTCTGAGCCTTTCGTGATTGTGCCGTCGAGTACGCGCACATAAAGGATAACCCCACGATGATTTGAATATGAAAAATCAAAGATGAGCGCGCGTGCGCTTTTTGTTTCCGGAAACTCTTCTTCGGGTGGTGGAATGCGGTCGATAATCGCCGCGAGCAACTCCGGCACCCCCTCCCCCGTTCTCCCCGAAACAAGCATGACGCTTTCAGGTGCAACTGACAAGAGCGCTACTATTTCCTCGCGCACCTCATCGATGCGCGCAAGAGGAGAATCAATTTTTGAAAGGACGGGGATGATGGTGAGCCCGTGCTCACGCGCCATGGTGAGCGTAGTGAGTGTCTGCGCCTGTACTCCTTGCGTTGCGTCTACAAGCAAAAGGCACCCCTCCACGGCTTTCAGCGCGCGGGAGACTTCGTAAGAAAAATCAATGTGACCGGGCGTATCGATAAGGTTCAAGAGGTATTGCTCTCCCTTGTGCTCGTGATACATGCGCACGGGCTGCATTTTGATGGTTATGCCACGCTCACGCTCGAGTTCCATGGAATCGAGCACTTGCTCGTGCATTTTGCGCTTCTCTATCGTATGCGTCGTTTCAAGCATGCGGTCGGCAAGCGTTGACTTCCCATGGTCGATGTGGGCTATTATTGAAAAATTTCGAATAAGGTTTTTCGACATGAAACCCATACTAGCATAGTTTTTAAGAAGAAAAACTTTTAAAAAATGATATCAAAAAACGAGGGGATTTCCTCGTTTGTTCATTCGCTCAATGACTGAAATGCAATTGACTACTGTCAACGGATGTCTCGTCTACGTCTGACCACTGTTCACCGGCAGTCAGGAGAAGCGCAACATGCATCTCAGGGCGACGCCGCAACACCTTGTTGATGCACTCTCTGGTGATCACGAGGCTCTCCGTCGCCATGTGAACATAGAAAAACAGATAGACTGCGCAATAGAGCGCAAAGACCGGGGTGACAAAGGCACTCGGAATGAATGCCACAATAGCCAACGTCGCCATCGGAGACAGCAGAAGGCACAGCCAACGAGTTGCCTGCCTCTCGTAGTCCACGGTATCGTTCAGCTGACGCGCCAGTTGAGAAACAAATTCCGTGCGAAGTTGGTTCATGATGCTTATCTCCGAGACAAGAAACACTCCTTTGTCAGTCTAGCGCATGGTTATCATCCGTCAAATGGCATTAAAATGGGAATCTTATAGTCTTTCCTGTTCAGCGGCGATAGGCTTCGCTTTCCAGAACTTATGATGGAGAGAAACCCAGACCTCCTCAAGCTCTTCATTTTCCATGAGACGCAGGAGGAATATGCCCGAACAGATACCAATAATTCCGGAAATGAGACCCTGGAGGAAAATACCAACGAAAAGGTCGGTGTTCAAGACACCGTCCAACACCTGAAGACTGTGGTATGCCACGAAGCCCATGACAATGGACGCGGTAAAGTTATGAAGAAAAGCATTTTTTATTCGTACTCCAAATTGCGGGAAACGTTTTCGCAGGGCGCTAAGAAGGAAACAAAGATTGGCAATCATGCCGATTGAATACCCGAGCGGAAGCATTAATATTGATGTTCCGGGGGTATCACTCACGCGAAGCAGTGTTTCGGCAAAGAAACGAAAGGTGGTCTGGTGAGAATAAATGTACAGGAGCGCGTATGCCGAGGAAACGATGAGCAATGCGCCCGACACATTTGCATAGACGGTGATGCGCGTTTTTCCCATTGCATAAAAAGCACGCGTGTAAAGGAGCACGAGATTCTGTGCGATAACCGATACGGCAAACAGGGCGAGTGCAGCCGCCGTCAACCTTGTCGCCGTCCAGTCAAATGCGCCAGAGCCAAGAATTGTACGGACAATCTGCGCACGCAGCACAATAAAAAGTATAATTGCAGGAAACGACCAAAATATAATATGCCGCGTCGCGGTAGTAATTTGCTCAAAGAAGGCTTCGTGGTTTCCCGCATTCCACAGTTTCGCGAGCGTCGGAAAGGCGGCCACAGAATAACTCATCCCAACGATGGCGAGCGGTATACTCTGCAAATTCATTGCGAGCATAAATACGGCAATCGAACCCGCCTCTATCTGTGAGGCAAGCGCAATCAACACCATTGTGCCCAAATGAGTCGCTGAGAGCGCCAGCGTACGAGGGATGGAAAGCTTCGTCACGCGACGCACAATGCTGAGGTCAATTTTGAGGGTAAGTCGTGGCGTTAAACGCGAATGCAATAGCACCGGCAACTGGATCGAAACGTGCATAAGCGCCCCAAGAAGTACTCCATACGCGATACCCGCAATACCAAGCGTGGGCATGAGAAATATTATGCCGATGATAATGCCAATATTGTAGAGGACCGGACCGAGTGCAAAGACGAAGAAGCGTCTGAGTGACTGTGTGATGGCACCAAACAAGTTTGAGATTCCAAGGAGAAACGGGGAAAGTAAGAGGATTCGAGATACATGAATAAAGCTTTCCTCTGCGCTTTTCGAAAAACCCGGAACAACAAAGTGCGCGAGGTATGGAAGAAGAAAGTATGCGGCTACACACATGAGTAACATTCCGATAACAAATGCAGTGAAAATGGAATCGATGAAGTGTCTCGTCCTCTCCTTGTTGTGCTCCTCGGCAATATGTTCAAGAAGGAACGGGATGAGCACCGTCACTGCGACAAATGATGCTATGGATGCATACAAAAAATCGGGTACACGGAATGCCGCATAGTAAACATCCAGCGACGTACTCGCGCCAAAATGCGACGCAAGTAGCCTGTCGCGCACAAGCCCCAATATTTGTGAAAGCAGCGCGGTTCCGGCAAGGAGAAAAGCGGCCTCGTGTAGGCCGCTCCATTCTCTATTAAAAACGCGAAGCAATCGATCCATAATTCACACTCGGACGCGGAATCGGATTACTGAGCCCCCCTACCGTCATTTAGCGACTTCAACGCATCATCAACTGCTTGAGTTGGAGCAACATATTCTTTGTCGAATGCGCCTCGTCCCGCTTTCAAATTCTTGATGATTGTCGTTACGTCCTTGTTGTCAGGATTCAACGTCTGCACATCCTGGAACTGCAACAACGCCTCTGCTCCCCTATCCAATTTTTCATAGGTTAATCCTAGGAAGTACTTTGCGTCAGCGTATGCAGGATTGAGATACACTGCCGCCTCAAACTCATTGACGGCGGAAGAGTAGTCGGCCTTTGCGTATTCAAGATACCCGAGAGCAAAACGCAGCAAGAAGTTTGTCGGCTCTGATGCTACACCATTTTGCAAAACTTTTATGGCCGCGTCAGGATTCTTATCCCCCACTTCAATCTGCACGAGGAACGAAACTGCCTCGAGAAAATTTGGTCGTTCATTGAGCGCCTGATACAAATATTCCTTTGCTTTGTTTCGCTCGCCGGCAACAAACTCTAAACGTGCGAGCACAAACAGTACGCGCGGACTCTTTGGGTTTAGTTTCAATGCCTGAACATAATTCTCCCGTGCGGGCACCGCCGTGTTCTGAATACCGAGCGAACCGAGTGTATCGTATACCCCTCCAAGCTGGAGGTAATTCTCGAAGTTTGTCGGATCAAGAGTAACGGCACGCTCGGCGCTCATGCGAGCGGAAAGAATGTATGTCTGCGCCAACTCCACCGCCTGCTCCTGGGGCAAATTCTTTCCTGTGAGCTGCTGGAGTTTAATGAGAGCAAGATTCGAGATTGCACGCTGGTAAACATCTCGCTCTGCGAGTGAATTTGCATGTATGAGTGCAGCTTCTGCCTGATCGACATTGCTTGCTGCAATGGCAAGTTGTGCATCACGGAAAGCAACCAAGGACGAAACCTGGCGATAGAGAAGAACGCTTGATGCGACAACGCCGACGATAATCACTATCACTATGGGTGTCATCACTATAGAAAGTCTCGATCCTCCAGCAAAGCGTATGTTGAAACTCCCTATTGTCCCCTCACTTGCAAGGAAAGCAATGAGTGCGCCGGTAAAGAGGAACGAGAGAGCAAATATTGCGATGTTCGGTAGGTAGAAGAAGGCAAGACTCCAGAAATAAATTACGAGAAGGAAAAGTGAAAACGCAATAAATGCGGAGATGCGATCCTTCGCAAATAGCGCGTAAATTCTTTTTGCCTTCATGAGCAAGAGAACGATGAATGCGAGCCACAGGAGTGTTCCGATTATGCCCGTCGTTCCGAAATATGTCGGGATGCGACCAAGGCCAAAATCAAACGTTGAGTCCCAGAATGGCGTGCGATTCATGTCCGTTGTCTTAAACTTAAGATATCCGGTCGAAAAACGGTTTGGACTTGTTCCAAAGAGTGGTGACTCTTTCAACGTATTGGCAACGATGTCGTACGTGAATTGAGGAGTAAGTACGACCTCTGAATACGGAGAGGAGTGAAGAACTTTTGCAACAGCGCCGGCAATGGTCGTATTGTCTTTCCCCCAAGAGATGGTCGAAATACCACTTCCATAGAGAAGTGAAACTACAAGGAACACAACGGCAAACATAGGGAGATGGCCCGCGACGCGCTTGTGCACCGGCTTGTGCGGATGGCTACCACCGGTCGCCGCCACTTCGCGAACTGCACTCTTGTGTGCTCGTTCTCCCTCAAATACGGCAAGCGAAGTGATCACTCCGACGAGGGCAAAGAGGATGAGCCACAATATCGTGAAGTCAACCATGACGAGGAAGAGGAGTCCCAACGTAAGAATGAGGTACGAAGGAAGTCGGAGGGTTTTGTTTTGAGGAAAGAAATAGAGCACCGAGAGGATGAGCAGTATCAATCCTCCGACCAATGAGGCCATGTCATTCCACTTTCCGACGGGCGACGAGACGTCGCTCGTGAATATGCCAAAATCGAGAAAATCTGCGCCAAAGAAATGGCGGAGTATCTGATAGAGCATCACAACAAGTCCGGAGGCGATGAATGAGGCATAGAACATGAGGATACGGTCGCGACTCGTCAAAACAACGGACCCCATGAACATAAGGAGGAAGAGCACGATGAACGAATTGACCGTTCCCATGTCATATCCGCTGCCGATGAACGAAAGCATCGGAGCCGGAGACATGATGGCCGAAACGACAAACTGCACAACGAGAAGCGCCGTGACCAAAAGGAGTAAGCTTTTGGGAATATTCACTTCTCCATCGCGGAGTCGTCCCGCCGCAAAGATGAGCACTCCCACGAGCACGAGGACCTCAAGCAATATCATCTTTGCAAACTCAGGTGCGACCAACTGACCCGGGACAAAGAAAATAGGTAGCAAAAACGAAACTGCGAGTAATATCCAAAATAATGAGCGGTCAGAAAATACTTTGTGTGAAAGCACTTTCCCGAGAAGGATCTTTGCGATTGCTGATGACGCAACGCGCGTGCCCTCTCCTCCTTGTTGTTCTTCAGACATAGAAATAAATGAATTAATAAATAATATATACGCACGAATCCTCTCCCTAAAACAAATTTTCAAAAAATTTGTTCGGGTGACCAATTTGCTTCAAACTGGTTTAGCCTCCAAAAAACAATCTCCCCCTCCCAGGAGTAGATTACGCATGATTATAGCATGAGAAAAAGCCCTTAGTTCATCAAAAATGTGAACAACATGCACATTCGGCAACAAAATGTAACTTGTGCAAAGCTGACTTTTTTGATCAAAAAAGAAAAGTTCGCCCTATTCGGACGAACCCCTCATGCGCCTTGTACTTATAAGCCGAATTCTGTCCCCAAAACGCACGTTTTGGGTGGTATCCATTTGTCTAGGCTCTTGGTTGCCCAAAAGCTCAAGCGGCACTTCCTAGCTTACGCTAAGACACGGCCTTGCACCCAGGTAAGGATTTAGCCGTTTCACCCCCGCATTTCGGCGGGATTATCCATCGGATAAATCCGGACGGATCCCATTGCTTTCGCTCCGGGCGTCACTGCTCGCACCTCTATGGTTGCCCACGACGGGCGTTACCCGCTACCCTCTTACCACTTTCGCGGTGAGAGTTCGGACTTTCCTCACTTCCCTTGCGGGGAGCGCGAATACCTCGTACAAGGTTTTATTACTATATAATAAATCATAAAATATTCAAGCATTCCCAAATATCCTATATGTAGACAAATGGGCAAACATCGGCAGGACAATTTTCGCAAAAAATCATAAAAATAAAAACCCGCATGTCTGCGCATGCAGGCAGTGCGGGGTTATGGATAACGTATGGGGAATCTAGTCCTTCCTCAAGAACACGGCCTCCGCCATGCGGTCGGCAATCACGTTCGTCGGCGTCGGATTCTTTTCGGACTTCGAGCGCGTTCGAGCCAAAGGTCGCATGCAATGCACCTTTCATTCCTGCGAGGACTCCGAGCGCCGTCACTGCCGACGGGTCGCCACCATAGGGATGACCCGCCATCTCTCCGCCGGCATGCTTGGTAAACTTGCGCATCTCATGCACATCGGCCACGTAGGTGCCGACGTCCTCGCCTGTGATATAACGACCACCGAGAGTCTCAATGAACCGCCCCATCGAGCGATACTGCTCCTTCCGTAGGCGCTTTGCCTGACGCATCGGAATCATGATGCTCTTGCCCCCCCCAAAAAAAAGGGAGGCTGCCGTTGTAGTAATCGGTCGTGGCCGCTTTGTAGGTCATACCGCGCGAGAGTCGTGCAACATCGAAGAATGCATCGAGAAGTGTTGGGTAAACGGCCCTCCGACAACGACCGAGCGCGGGGCCCAGATTGGTATTGTGGATGGCGATGATTCCCACCATTCCTGATTCATGGTCTTCCCATGTGTGCAATTCTTCGTAGCCGCGGAACATTGCGATGAGCGACCCTGTGACCGGCATTTTTTGGGACGTGATGTCCTCCGATAACGGACGAAATATTCCAGTGTCATGCTACGCCGCAAGGATTTCTTGTAAAAGGAGGGCGATTCGCCAAAGCCACTTAGCGCGACGCCGTAAAACGTAGTTTAAAAGTTCCTTGCACCAAAACTGTCGAGCGTGCTAGTTTGTTTTGAGACTGGCACATAGGAAGGAGAACTTCTTGAACAACCACACCTCCGCGCGAGAAAAACTACGCGAGGGCGAACGAACCGAAAGCCTCGTACTTCAAATTCTCGGACTTACCGAGCGCGTGGGGCATGGCCAATTCACACACACCCCAAAATTTGAGCTGCTTCTGCTGGCAATCGCAAGAGAGCATGCAGGAGAAATGCTCCTCCACGCAGAGGAGCAACTCCTCAGTGAATGCGAACTTCTCATCCTGCGTCGCTAGTGCTACGTGCAACACCCAAGACGATTCTTGGGTGTTTTAAATAATGAAACCCGTGTCTCTCCTCTCGCAAACGCACATATGCAAAACCAGCGCACCATGACAACTTTTTCAACTCCACAAAACAAGAATAATTTTCGATAATTGATGCGTGACTGAACAATTGGGAGTACATAAAGATATTATTCTTGAAGCAAGCATCGGTGCCGATGGTATCATATATATTACCGTTGGGGGTGATGTCATGAATGAATACTTGATTGCCTTTGTCGCCTGGGCCAAAAGGTCAAAAAACTTGTCCATGAAATGTCGGAAAGAAAACAGGGACATATTTTTATATTGAGCGATGTGAGTGGTATTTCTCATTTTGAGCGAAAACCGATTATGGCGCTTCGTGAATTGCTTGAGTTCAATAAACAGTATCCCGTACAGAGCGCAATCGTCGGCGCAAAAGGCTTCACTCGCCCCCTGCTCGACGCCGTTGTTTCGCTCACCGGCCGGACAAATATTCGACAATTTGAGACGCGAGAAGTAGCACTGCGGTGGTTCAAGCTGCTCGAGTCTGCGGGGGCGGAGGCCTCAATTGCAGAGAAAAAATAGCCACATGCTGAAGGCGGGATAATATAGTCATGCCGGTTTGCAGACTACTCGTATATTGTCTGTGTCAGCAACACGAGAAGCGCGAGCAAAATAAACACGACGATGAATACAATGTTCTTGCCTCGATGTGATTTCTTCTCATCCATAAACATGTTCTATTCAATTAACTGAAATCATCAGGGCCTATCCCCGTTTTGCTTTTTCACTTTTATTTCCCCAGCGCCACCCCGGTTTCTCACCTTTGAGAAAACAAATGACAAACAACATGAAGGTGAGACCGAAGACCTGCGGAAGAAACCAATGACGAATGAAATCTTCATATGAACCAGTGAGGTCTCTTGTGTACTGACAAACATATGCCCCCCAAATAGCGGAAAGATAAAGTGCGAGCACGAGCCAGCCCTCGAGGCTCGCAGGTGTCCACCCGTACCCGTAACACTTTGCAACAAACCATAATTTCTTTTTTGGAGTCCCGTCAGTTTTCATCAGAATATTTTATCACATTTTCATCACGCACCTCTCCTTCTTCGTCCTGAAAATTCTTGCATTTTGCCTGTGTCTTGCTTATCATCGAAAAAGCTGCACAAAATAGGATATATCCATGGTCGTCAGATACGGCAAACAGACACGCAGGCCGATGCTCGTTCTCAGCCATTCCGACCTTGGGCACGGGGTCGTGCGAAAATTTAGGAGCCTGCGGAACGGGCGAGGATTTGTTTGGCTCTGGCGCCTCATGAATGGCAGTCGCATATGCGAAACACGCGCTGAGGTTGAACTTGCCGGAGTCATCAAAGACTCTTTCACTGCGACACTGCAAACTCTGGCAGGTGGGACGCTACTGCACTTCAGTCTCGGAAAGGAAGGAGACGACCGCCTGGAAATAGAGATTGCAGCACGCATCACCGGTTGCTCGGAAGAAAAAAAGAAAAAATTCGCAAGAGAGCTTATCTGCGATATCAAGAGGGTACTTTTGTCCGACAAGATACTTATCCTTAGCTGCTGGACCATTTCCTGCAACGAGCACCGTCTCTCGGTGACACGGTTCCCCATCGTGTAACTCACAACATCCAAGGTATTGCTTTGGATGTTTTCTGTAACAGCCCAGTCCGCTCCTCTGTTCTCAGGTTCCTACGTTTATGCTACTGTTTTTATAAGACAAACTTAACTTTATGGAAAATCACATACATCACAAAAAGACTTGGCATCATAAGCACAAAGAGACGCTCACCTTTGGGGACAGGGTCTCCGACAAGGTTGCACAAGTTATGGGTTCATGGACGTTCATTATTTGGCAATCGGCAATCGTACTCATCTGGATGTGTCTCAACATCGTTGCCTTTGTTTCACACTGGGACCCGTACCCCTTCATTCTGCTGAACTTGCTTTTTTCTACACAAGCTGCATACGCGGCTCCCATCATTATGATGAGCCAAAACCGCCACGCAGAACGTGACCGCTACCAAGCGCTTGACGATTATGAGACAAACATAAAGGCAAAAGAGGAGATCGAGACAATGCAAGCACACCTCTCAAGGATTGAGATAAACAAGCTCGACAAGATCATCACATTGCTTGAAACAAGGGGCCTCTAGCTAGCAGGCGCGCGGGTAGAGCAATTGTATCCTCATTTAATCCAGGGTTTTTTAGCTTGACAAAACATGAAGTATCATGTATCATATTGCTAGGTTTCTTGACCACTAGCGTCATGTACGCACAAGGAGTTATTTGATGACCGTACAAATGATTTTTGGCCTGATCGTCCTCGTCCTGGTCGCAATCGTGGCCATTGCGGCCGCATGGGATGCCGACGGCAGCAAAGTGTTCTGGCTGTCCATCAGAAACTTCATCGGCACTTACGCAGCCCTTACTGCCGTCTGCGCGGTCATCTGGGTCGTCGCATGGATCGGCATGTTCCTGCGGTCCATTGTCATCTGGCTCATGGAAGCAGTGTTCCAGCCGCTGATCGCTCTCTTTCAGCTTTTCTTCTGAGGTCACTCCTCTTTCACGAAACGCCCTCCGGGCGTTTGTTTTTTTCACCAACACTTCTCATGTGAATCTCGGTGTTGTTCACATTTTTCAAGACCTCGTAATTTGCACCACAGGAGGGACTGCCGACCCATCGAGCAGGCAAAGCTCGATGGTATTGACAGTTCTAAATTTACAGTGTATAATTGCGATATAAACCAGTTCACCAAGGAGACCAGTCATGACCAAGTCAAACGGTATCGTCCGGAATCAAAGCGGTCGCATCATGGCCTTCACCGCCGAAGCCATCGAGGAGCTCGGCCGCGACACCCAGCAAATCAAGGCAGCCACAAAGGACCTCAACTTCGCGGGCAAGACCGGCGACATCCAGGGCAACATGCGCCGCCCTGGAACCGGCCCAGGCACCCGGAAGCTGATCCGTCGCTAGCACGGCCTGTGCCCCTCAATCGCCCCGCAATCGCGGGGCCTTCTTATTTCTCCTTACCCCACGGCCGACCAAGTTGGGGCGAAACTACCGAGTACCCTGAATCGCGTTAAGGCGATCGGTTAATATCTTGATCTGTCCAATTAACTTTTGTATTTGCATCGCTCTCTCCTCCGCCCCAGAGTAGAACGGTTTGTATTCGGTTAAGACCCCAGAAGCAATTCCCCTATTTAAATGTGCGCGCGTCATAGGGCCGACAATACCGAGCGGGTCGATTTGTTGCCTCTTCTGAAACGCTATTACCCCACTGCGTGTTGTCGCATCAAAATTGCCCGTAATATTTTCTTTTTTTATCAAACCGAGAACCTTGAGGACGATTTGCAACTGACGAACCTCCTCACCTTTCGAGCCTTGCTCAAGAAAAGTTTTAAAAATATCGTCTGGATGGCCGTCCGGCGTCTGGAGAAGCTTCGATCGAACATCGGCGGTAATGGTAAGCTTGGGGTCGCTCTTCTTGTATGCACCGGTCGCGCCAATCAGGCTTTGATATGGATTGATGACGGAGCCGCTCGGATCACGCATCTCAAAGTGCAGATGTGGCACAGTGTCTTCAGCGTTTCCGCTGTCTCCGACCCAGCCGATAAGTTGCCCCTTGCGCACTGAAACGCCTGCTTCGATTCCCGGCGCATATGCGTGCAATTCCCCTCCTCTATTATCATCTGTTCCAGGATTGTCATTATTCATGTGCAGGTAATCATACAAATATCCTTCCGCGTCGATAAGACAAACTTCATAACCCCATGCCGGTTCAGGCGAAACGATAAAAAGCACCTTGCCGTCTATTGTGGAAACAAGTGGTGTCATCTTCGGGGCGATAATGTCATTGCCTTGATGCTTCCGTGTCCCTCCACCGCGCGAGTCTCCAAAGTCATCGCGGTAATAATTGGGACCACCAACGGGAAACTCAATCCCGCGAACCGTATCAGCATAAGCGTATGTTGGTATCCAAAATACACACATAACGCCCCATAATAAATACGCAGTTCTCATCGCCATAGTATAACTCATAATGAGCGCACGTTCTTTCAAGGAACACCCCCACGGAGAGGCGAAGTCGGGGGTGCATTCGCCTATTCGCGCGCGACCTAACTTTTAAGACTAGAGGGAGATAAAAGTGGAAGTGCCACTGAGATGAATTGGAGAATAGTGAAAGCTGATGGTTCACAAATCCATGCGACCTATCCCCACCTCCCGCCATCCTTGGTCCTCCGCTATTTGTAGAGCTGACTGTGTGTGCCGATGCGAATAAGGTGCATCGTGCTGTCTGAAAGATAAAATATGACACGGGAGTCAGCATTCACATTAATACTATAACAATCAACGTACTTGCCACGAAGTCCGTGAAAATTGAGCACTGGGTTGAAGCGGTCAGAAATGAAGAGTGCGACCCGCTCTTCGGTCTGCGACTGAATTTTCCCCGTACATTTTGCAAATTCTTTTTGAAAAGACTTTCGAAAAATTATCTGCATATGCTATTTTTTTCCTCCCGACTTCTTGAGCCAATCAAACGCGACCTTCGTGTCAGTAAATGCGGGTGACGAGCGCTTGCCCGCCTTGATATCCGCAAGCTCCGCGCGCAGAATAGCGGCTGTTTCCGGATTTGGTGTGGGACGCAAGTCGAGCGTTATACTCTGCGTGGTAAGTACATAACGTAGTGAGAGATTAAGCAAATCAGAAAGAGAAATGCCAAGCCCTTTCGCAAACTGCTCCGCCCCCTCTTTGAGCGACTTGTCACTTTTAAAATTGATGATGGCTGTTTTCATATGACAAAAGTATATACGAATGTCATATCACAGTCAACTACATTGGGACCCTTATGTAGTTAATATACTGAAATATTCTCACTTTTCGTGAATTCGCGATTGACTGAGACTTGTCCCAGTTTTCGTTTGCAGGCTACTGTCGTGCAGCGTCGCCTTCTTTCTCCTCGGCATCCTGATCCATTTTCCCATTGTGCTTTCCGTCGGAGCAATCACACGGCGTCAGTGGCACGCCATGCTTCGGACAAGTCACCGCCCCACACACCCCCGCTGTCTCAGAAACCCCCTCACATCCCCCGGTACAAATATAGTGCATATGTTTTTTGTTGATTAACGTACACCAATCATAGCACACGAGTTGTTTGATGATGTGTATTTGTTAGTAGAAATTGCCCTTGCTTCTTCGAGGAGTGATTCGAAGTGTGCATAGTCCTTATCATTTTTGAAGATTGTGGCACGACCATTCGCACGATTGATAACATGATAGATGGTGTCGCCAAAGGCGAGGCGGTTCATGCGAGGCATACAAATAATATACCACACATTTCAGCAAAATAACGGACTTATCCCCGTTTCCAACAAGGAGTGCAGCTATGCTTATTCCCCAGTCAAAAAAACAACATATCATCGCGCATGGCAATTGTCCTTTACTTACAACATATAATTTGCGTTATCCACAGGAAAATTTCCAACGACGCAATGGCGTCATGGCGCCGCGGTATACTCAACAAGTAAGGAAAACGTGAGCATTGGGGGCGATAGAGGTTTTTGATATTTGTCGCATGAAGTTTGGAATTTCATGCCATGGCGTTGAACCTATCAGTTATCTCATTCGATACCAGTTTGGACCTGGATATCGGTCACCCCCAGTGCTAACGTTTCCAGAAATAATGCCGTAAAATAACGGTTTTTTCTTCTATTCATTATATATCGGCTCGCACATCTTTTCCTAATGGGGATAACTTATGAAAAGAGTGTGAATTTGTATGCGGTCGCGCAGAAGATAAGGGCTGTTCTTGATAGCACAAACACCTCAATTCCTAGGAATTGAGGTGTTTGATTTGTTCGATTCTTCGAGCCGTTCCAAGGGAAAAGCTTTAATAACGGGCAACTTCTTCAAGGTTGCCCCTTTCAAAGCCAAGGAACAACCTTAGTCCGTTATTATAGATGGTCGATTTAAGCGAGGAGAACGAGATGCGGGGCTATGACGTCGAGGAAGTGATGTTCGAGCGGACGTACTCTGGTACGTTCGCCGAACTCACGACGATGACAACAATGCCATGTGCTCGTTATGCCGCTTAATTTAATTCATTTTCAGATGCAGTACGCGAAGGCTAGGAAGCGATACCCCCGGGCAATAGTCTTCTATTACTCGGGGGTTCGCGACAACGCCGACAATGTAATGCGCTGAAAATGGATTAAATCTCGCAGACGCCGGAGACGCAGGCTAGCTCCTTTGCTCCTTGCGTTTCGTCGATTTTTTCATAAGAAACAATCTTCGAGAAATCCACGCCCTCCCACCTCTTCGACAACTCGATGAATCGCTCTTCGGATATCGCTTCGTATGGCGCGAGCTGATACACGTAGTCGTTGCGCGGAAGGAATGAAAGTCCTCCGACCATGTCCCAATTGTCGTAGATCCAGTTTGCGACAGCAAGCCATTCGCTCTCACTCACCGAAACAGTGACAGACGGATTGTGCTCGGTGTAGTTCTCCTTGATGAGCTTCCAGTGTGCAAGCTGCTCGAGCGATGTGATGTCGTCTTTGAAGACGGAACCCTTCGGCGCCTTCACGGGGAAATCGACAACATAGGTCACGGCACTTTCTGCACTCTGTCCCACTTCCGGATTGTACGGTATCCCCTGATCGCGAAGCATCTTGAAGAGTGCGTCGGTCGCGGAAATACGAACGCGGCGGATGTAGAACGGTGCGTGGCGTGGATGCATTCCTGATGATGCGTCAACAAGCTGTGACACCGTGCCTGAAGGCTTCACTGCGGTGATAGAAGTCGACGCATTGATGCCGAACTTCTTTGCATACATCTTATTGACGGCGATTGCTTCATCGCGAAGGTCGCGGAGCAATTTTGCATCGTGTGCGAGCTCAGCATTGTCCCATTGCCCAGTGATGGACACTCCAAGCAATCGCTCGTCTTCACAATTTTTCTTCCACTCCTTGGAAAGATATTTGAAGTTGGTGAGTGTCGATTGGTAGGTACCGAGGATGGTCGCTAGGCGCATCTTCCGCATCAGACTCGCACGCGTATCGTTGGCGCGAATGACTATCTCGGTGAGATTGCAGAACTGCTTTGACTTCAGAATGATTTCGCCACAGGGATTGGTGCCGCACGTATCGATGTCCTTCATGAAGACTTTTTTGCGGCGCTCCGGCATCTGCTTTGCGAGGGACCCGCGATTGAAGATACCGCGCTCGCCCGAGCCCGACTTCATGAGCGCTATCCACTCATCCATGAATTCTGCCGTTGAAGGCTTCTGCGTATAGACGGCGGAATTGTTTGCCATCATGCGCTGTGGTTCGGTCACATAGAATTGTCCGTCCTTTGCGTTGCGCATATCGTAATCATCGAGGTCGGAAAGTGAAATGAGCGCGGAGCGTCGAACGCCTCCTGAGACCACCACTTCTCCCACTTTACACACGATGTCATGCACATCGAGATTGGAGAGGCGTCTCCCCTGCCTTCGCAATACCTTCTCACGCGTGAAGTCGATAAGACTGCGTAATGGCTCCGGCCCGGAGCTCTTGCCGCCCATCGTCATGAGTCGCGCTCCCGCAGGGCGTAGCTGGGAGTAATCAAACTTGATGTCATTGCCGTCGAACCACGTCTCGAGCGCATAGACGAATGCATCGGCCCAACCCTCCTTCGAATCACCGACGACATGCGTCTTCAGCATCTTTCCTGTTTGCTTTTTAATCTGCGGCAATTGCTGCACCGTATTGCTCTCAACAGAAAATCCCACCCCCGTGCCGCACATCGAGAGATACATGACCTCGCCAAAATCCTGCAACTTCGACGGCGCAATGAATGAGCAATTGTAACCGGTAACATTAGTCTTTCGCGCGGCACTCCCTGCGCCCCACATAAGACGCATCGACGGCATGACCTCCTGACTCACAATACCTTCGCGTACCTCGTCGTATTCTTTTTGTGAAAGTTTTCCGTCAAGATTTTCGCGCATGAACGACATGTATCGGTCAACAGTCTCTATCCATGTTTCGCGACGCTGCTCGTCCTCTATCCAGCGTGAATAGGAGCGATAGTACACAAACTCCGCAAGTGAATTTTTAAAATATTTTTTACTTTCTCGCGCAAGATCCTTGACTGACTCGGGGATGATTCCGGCAATGTCACGAATTTTCTTGTGCTCTTCGCGATAGAGAATATAGCCCTTCGCCGTCTTAGCGAAATCTTTGAAAATGAGCTCCATCTCAACAGTATCCTGAACGTCTTCAACAGTCGGAAGGTACCCCTTGCGGCCCTTCACCGACTTTTCAAGCGCCAAAACAACGGCGTTTGCAACATGCTCCGCGGCCTCCTCGCCACCTTCTTCGCAAACACTCATCGCACGCAATATTGCGCTCTTGATACGTTCGCGGTCAAACGGTGCGGTAGTGCCGTCACGCTTCCGAACTTCTTTTAATATAGTGCCCTTTGGAGAGAGCTTCTTCGCTGCTGCCTTACGTGTGGGAGCGTTCGACATAATGTGTGGGAATAATGAACAATGAATAAATATGGCCTCTGCAAATGGCGAACTTCTTTGTTGTAAGGCGGAGCACTTATGCCCCTGCGATTCGGTCTACATATAAGAATATGTCTTCCTCATCGCTCGCAGTACCTGCGCTGTACACCTTGTGGATTTTTCTGAAAAAATCTCACAAGGTCTTGCGCAGCGGTTCCCATCTGAATGGGTTCCCAAAACCACTGCTCACCCCGCGCCGCGAATTTCATCCATTTGCATAACCCATAGCACCTCGACTGACTCGAAAGCCCCGTCCAAAAAATAATGAGATGAAGATTAATTTTTGGGCGGGGCTTAATTAACAATGAACACCTCGAAGGCAAGAATTTCGAGGTGTTTATCTGCCCATTGTATCGCCACTTCGGAAATTTTTCCTAATGGGGATAACTTATGAAAAGCGTGTGAATTTGTATGCGGCCAAGTCTGAGTTATTGGACATTCGCGTGTCTAAGGTCGGCATTTTTTTGCATTTAATCAACGCATTGCTCAAAAAAATTACAACCCACTTTTTTACTCTTGTTTGTACTGATTTTATGTTAAAATATTTTGATGAAAAAAGCGTCCATTTTGGGCTGGTTGTATCACTATCGCTTAGAGGCGATCGTCTTTGTGACCGGTGCGGCGATACTCGTGATAGAAATAGCGGCCACACGCATCCTCTCGCCTTTTTACGGAAATACTATCTATACAGTCTCCTCGGTCATTAGCGTCATATTGGCGGCACTTTCCTTAGGCTACTGGAGAGGAGGCAAGCGCGCTGATGCAAAACCGACATTCCATGAATTCTATAGCATAATATTTAGCGGTGGGGTGAGTCTCTTCGCGCTCTTCATCCTCGCACTTACCGTGCTTCCCGCAGCAAGCGATATTTTCTCCGCCAAAAGCGGCCCGCTCATTTGGTCGATGCTCCTCTTTTTTATGCCGGGATACCTCCTTGGCATGCTCTCACCTTTTGCTATCAAGCTTGGACACGAGCTCCGCCCGCATATGGGGCTCGGGAGCATGAGCGGAAATATCTTTTTTTGGTCAACAGCAGGGTCTATTGTGGGAAGCCTTCTTGCGGGGTTCGTCCTTATTCCTTCCTTCGGCATTAGTGCAATCCTCTATGGCACAACCGCCCTCATCGCACTGCTTGGAGGATGCGGGAAGATAGCCACATCTACGGGCGAAAAGCGGCGTGATGCGATATTTTTTCTTCTGGTACTGCTTATTAGCATCACCACGGCGTTTGTACTCATACAAGGCGCAACAGTTGACCCACGCGTCCGGTTCGTTAAGGACGGCATGTATGAAAAACTTACGGTAATAGACACAATGTACGCGGGAAGACCCGCTCGTTTTTTTCTCCAGGATAAAGGAATATCGGGAGGAATGTTTCTCGACGGCAAAGACCTCGCGTTCGACTACACAAAATACTATGCACTCTACCACCTCACCGCTCCACAGCTTTCGCGTGCGCTCGTCATCGGTGGCGGCATCTACACCATTCCAAAATCGATACTTGAAGAACGCCCGAACGCCATAATTGATGTTGTAGAGATTGAACCAAATCTTGAGCCGATTGCCAAAGAATATTTTGACCTACCTGACACAGAGAACATCAGAACGCACATCATGGACGGGCGGCGCTATCTACGCGAACGCGAAGACAAGTACGACCTCATCTACAGCGATGTGTACTACTCGCTTTTTTCCATCCCAACACATTTCACGACAGTGGAGTTCTTCGAGTCTGCAAAATCGCGACTCGCGACAAACGGTATCTTTGTTGCAAACATCATCGGCGCAATCGATGAGTCGGATGAATCACTTCTTTTTTCAGAAATTCGCACGATTAAGAAAGTCTTCCCGCATGTGCACGTATTTGCCGCAGAGTCTGCGACGAGCACAGGAACCCAAAATTTCATCATTGTCGCAATGGCGGATACGCAAAACCCAAACTTCGATGTGCTACTAAAGCAGAGTCAGGACCCTCGCATCAAAGAACTTGCACCGCACCTTTATCCCGTGGGCGACGAGATGCTGTTGAAGTATGACATCCTCACCGACGACTACGCGCCCGTCGACCATCTTGTGACGCGTTTCATCAACAAGCAAATGGTTGCGAAGCCGGCAAAAAAAGGACTGGCGAAAGGATTTTTCTCACCCTTTTCCGGGAAGGAAGCGATGACCGACATCAGTGCCATTGTGCGCCTCGGCACTCGCGCCATCGGCACCGAAGGAAATATTGCACAGCGTGAACTCATCGTCGCGCGCATGAAGGACCTCCGCATCGACGTGGCAAGCGACAACTGGACACATGTAACAAAAGAGGGCAAAGAAATTGTTCTTTCGAATATCATTGCGCGCTATAATCCTGAAGCGAAAAAGAGAATAGTACTGGGTACCCACTACGACAGCATCGTTCGCGCCTATCGCGACAAGGAGAATCCGAATGCGTATATGCCCGGTGCAAACAACTCCGCATCAGGAGTCGCGCTTCTCCTGGAGGCGGCACGGGTGCTGACATCCCCGCATGCGACAAGTACGCTCGGCATCGACTTTGTGTTCTTCGATGGAGAGGAGGGCGAAACCGCACTGGGCGCAGGTGACAAAAACTGGGTGCCGCTTGGATCAACACATTTTGTCAAAATGCTCGATTCTATCTACCCCAGCGGAAAGCCGGACCATGCGGTAATATTCGACATGGTATGCGACAAAAATCTCGGTCTCTATAAAGAGGTCTATTCGAACGGAGGGGCAAAGAAACAAATGGACCGATTTTGGGGTATCGGCGGAGCATTCGCACCGCGCGCCTTCAGTCATGAAGTCAAACACACGGTCGGCGACGACCATCTCCCCTTCATTGCCGCCGGCATACCCGCGTTTCTCGTAATCGATTTTGAATATGAACCATGGTTCAACACAACAAACGATTCACCCGAGCGCTGCAGTGAAAATAGTATGACCCTTGTCGGAGAAACGCTCATGCACTATCTCTCCTCCCTAGAGTGAGATTATTCACACGCTTCTAGTCGCAACTGTGCACCAACGACAAGATTTTCCCGTGCGACAAAGCCCGACGTTACTTCGAGTGCAAAACGTGTGTTGTCCGGAGAGTCAACCGTCGCGGGATACGAGTCGGGGCGTATATCTGGAAACATGCGTACAACGCGCCATGCGCTATCAAAATAGATAATATCAATCGTAAACTGCATATCTTTCATCCAGAAACTTTGAGGACCATCCGCATCGAATACAAAAACTACCCCCTCATCAAGTGGAAGCCCCACTTTCCACGAAAGACCGCGCGCACGTTCCTCGGCCGTTTTAAGCAGTGATACGACGAGAGGCCGCTCATTGTGGTACAAGAGATGTGTCCCGCGCGTACAGAATGCACGGACACGAGCAAGGTCTCGTTCATTCATGACAAAAAGAAATGCAAGCGGCAAGGCCAGCATTACTGCAAAAGTGAACATAATATTCCGTTGGCGGGTCGGCATAGGTGAAGTTGGACCAAATTTCTGTTACTTAAAATAGGCGCCGAGGACGTACTGCTCCACCATCCGTTGTGTATTGAAAAATGATCCGTTAATTGCTATTGCGCTGCGCATCATCTTCACCCAAGCATGTTGATCATTTTCGAATCGTGGAATAATCACGTACTCGAGTTTTTTATAGAGATCATCAACATCTTCTGCATCAACATCGTGACTAATTTTGTCCTCGGGATGTGGGCCTATTGACCAGCCGGTAAGGTTCTCGATATGCCCCTCAAGCCACCATCCGTCGAGTGTTGAAAAATGCGGCACGCCGTTCATGGCTGCTTTCATTCCCGACGTGCCCGACGCCTCCATAGGGCGAACTGGCGTATTCAACCAAAGGTCGACCCCGGCAACCAAAAGTTTTGCTAGTTCAATATCGTAATTGGGGAGGTAAACGCACTTCACTTTCGACGCGGTCAACGTACCCATGAGTCGGATGATTTCCTGCATCATAAGTTTACCATCGCGATCATTGGGATGAGCCTTTCCTGCATATACGATTTGGATGCCTTTACATTTTTCGGCAATGCGCTTTAAGCGCTCAATATCATGGAAAAGGATATCACCTCGCTTGTATAAAGTTGCCCGTCGGGCAAATCCGATTGTAAACACTTGCGGGTCAAAAAGGACACTCGGTTCTTGCTTGTGCACATATTCGCACATGCGCGCCTTCATTGTGGCATGCGCCAGCCTTAATTCCTCGGTAGGTATTACCAGTGCGTACCGAAGATTGTGCGCATCCAAACGCCATCCGGGAATATAGCTATCGAAAAGGGCAGCAATCGAATCACTTACCCACTCACCTACGTGAACGCCGTTAGTAATTGACTCAATATGATAACAAGGGAAAAGCTCGCGGGTTACTTCGCTATGTTTCTTCGCTACGCCATTATGGTAGCCGGAGAATGAAAACCCGAGATGAGTCATGTGGAGTTTTCCGTCCACAAAAGCTAAATGGCGAATTTCCTCAGGTACAAACTCTTTTCCAAGCACGGAAAAAGCAAGGTCTCCATCAAACATGTCGTGCCCGGCTGCCACTGGAGTATGTGTTGTAAATACTGCGCGTCGACGAACTTCTTCTATGGGCTCATCTGCTGCGAGATGCCTTCTGTAAAGCTCGAGTGTGAGGAGTGCGGAGTGTCCTTCATTCATATGAAATTTTTCGATGTTGAGCGCACCCAATGTTTGCAACATGCGAAAACCGCCCACGCCAAGTACCGCCTCCTGCATGAGTCTCATCCGCCGATCGCCAGCATATAACTTCGAGGTGATGGCCCTATCCTCCTCACTGTTCCCCTCGACGTCTGTATCGAGAAAGATAATCGGATTTATTTGCCCATTTACCCCCCGCATTTTATACAACCATGACTGGATAATTACCACCCTTCCTTCAACGACAATATTTGCCAACGCGGGTAGCAAAATGAGTTCTTGTGCAGGATCCCAATTTTCTTCTTCCTCAATCTGCCAACCGGATTCATCAAAGCGCTGATGAAAATACCCCTTTCGATAAAGTAGCGTAACGCCAATGACATCAACGCTGAGATCAGCGGCAGAGCGAAGCATGTCGCCGGCCAAAATACCAAGACCACCTGCATAAGTAGGTATGGAATTTTCGATACCGAGCTCCATACAGAAATATGCGATGGAAAGTGCGCCCATCGAAATGCCCTCCATCAAAACAGGCTTCTTGGGTATAACGAGCTTATGAGAAACTGGCACATTGGCAACGGCGGATGGAGTGGCGGGTTCGTTATGCACGTGCCTTACTGCTAGTGATTTCGATTTTGTTGCCGCAGGTTTTTTTGGTAGCGCTGCTGCGTGTTCGCGCTTCGCCAAACGCGCGCCAGCTTTGTCACGTACGTGAATGTCAGGTGCATGTTTCGGGTTGCGAATATGTATCGGAATTTTTCTAGCGTTTTCGGTCATAAAGAGCTAGACATATTGTATCAATATGTGGTGCTTCTGAGGATTTAAGCAGTGGACAACATGGGGATACCGCTCGGGCGATACATCATTTCGGAGCAACCTTGTCGCTCTCCTGCGGAGCGACAAGGCGGTCCTCGGCGCGAATCCGTCAAAGTAAAATGCCTTGACGGAACCAAGCTTCGCACCTGTGGAGTCTCCGAAATGATGTATCGCCCTCGCTTCGAAGAGAGTAGCAAAGATTTTATTTCTTTCGACTCTCAAAGTAACTAAAAATTTTATCTATCATTCTATGCCCCCACTCGTCTGTTCGTTTCGACCATTCCGGAAAAAGTGCTCTCACTAGTGCGGTGGTTGGTAAATCGTGCGGACCATCATACGGCTTCATGTTTCCAAAAAGAAACGGGCCTCCCTTGCGCCACGAGACTCGTGGTGCTTCTTTGGGTTCCACCGAACCTGATGCAGTCATTTGCTTCTTTATCGAAGTTGCGAGCTCGGTGACTTCTTCTGGGTCATGAGTGGCCTCACAGTTGAAGGGCGTTCCACCGGCTTCATTGCGAGCGGGGTCAGTTCTCATTTCTTCAATGTCCAAATCAACACCCAATTGTGCCTCCTGCATTACGGCAATGGGGTCAACGTCTCCAAGTGCTTCCATTTTCATACAAAAATTCTATCAGATAGCGGCTAAAATGTCCCAAAATGTAAAATGTGATGCTAGGGTCTCCCGAAAAAACCAAAACCGGGACATTCAAGTCTCGGTTTCATAATTAAGGTCCCACAGGACTTTCCACGGAGAATCACACGACTCTCCCTGATTTAAAGTCTAGCAATTAATAAATATGACGCAAGGGTATAGTTGTGGATAGCGACCACTACATCACATTCTTTGACACCTTTGCAAAAAGTGCCATGTGGTCACTAACGCCGTCTATGACTTCCACGTTGCCAACGCTATATTCTTTAGTGCTAAAAATGTTATCAACGGCATGGAATAATGGTGCAGCGCGGTGTAGCTTTTGGTCCAAAGTTGTTGTGATATGCGGAGGCAGATTGTCGACGTACACATCACTCATCATCTTGAATATTTCTCCCCCACGTGGCGCATTAAAATCACCGCAAAACACAAGGCCGTGTTCATCGTGGTATTTTTCGAGCCCGAGAAGCATGCGGCGCATGTCCCCTCGCTGCTCGTCTGAGGCGCTCCCGTCCGGTGTCCACGTAAAATGGGTCGTGCCGATGCGAAATACCTCCTTGCCCACACTGAATGCAATAACGAGCATTGTTCTACGCACGTCATTTGGGGCTTCCGAAGCTCGACCCGGAGCAAGCCTGTCCTCCTCTTGGTAGGCGTACACACTGCTTTCAACAAGTGTAATGGGCGGTTTCCAAAGGATTGCTGTGCCCTCCTCAATGTACCCGGACTCATTCACCAAAGAGCAGTTGTAGGCCCTGAGTGAAAACTGAGATGCAAAGCCCAATTCTCGAGCAAGACGCTCTACGAAGGGTCTTTGGGCCTCCTGAAGGCAGATAATGTCGGGGTTGCGCCCTGCAATCAGATTGGTAATGGACTCAAAAAAATCTCTCCGCATATTTACGCACAGTAATGTGACGGGTGTATCCTGCATGTTCTTTCGCATACTAACAGAACTCCGGCGGAAGAAAAATGGTTACAAAAAACCCATGCACTAATGTGTCATGGGTTTGGCTTTCAGGTTTTGGGCTTGTCCGGCACGTCGGTTGGAGGAGTACCTCCACTCACGACTGCGAGCCGTACCGGGAAGTCAAGAATCGTCGCCGGTTGTGATGTCGGCATCTTTGCCTCACGACGCTCCTCGCGTTTGTCAAATTGCCATTCCGACTCAAGGCGTTTCGCAAACAGCTCGGGAATCTCGATTGCAACGAGCTTCCACGGCAACATTGGATATTTGTCATCGGGGTCGTCGTCATCGCCCATGAGATACTGCTGCGACTCAATATCGTACCACTTTCGGGTGATGTGTTGCGTCGCCTGCTCGACTGCATCGGCCTCAGTCTTAGCGCGAAACGACGGGAGGGGGATGGCCAGAAACTCTGACGTTTCATCCGGGATGAAAAACAGATAAGTGACCGCAAACCACTTCTGCACTGGTTTCGGCGGTTTTTTATTTCGTGCCATACGAGACCCTTTCAGTGCTATGTACTATAACTCTTTTTTCATCCTGCCAGTTAGTGTCGTTTCGTGCAAGTGACAACGCCCGCTTCTGCGCACAACCCACACCTTGCAATACGGGTGTGGGCAAAATGTATTGAGTAAGAACGGCAACGATGAAACCTAGTCCATAACCAATGTCCGCTATGCTGTTATCTTTCTTCAAAAGTGCGATGCAAAACAGCATGCTAATGAAGAAGAACAAATGGATCGCCGATATAGGCAATGCCCCGGTCGGCAGTGAAAAATAGGCGTTTATGAGATAAGTCCTGCGATAAAGAAACTCGCTGTCGCGACGGAAGCCGAAAGTACCGTCCCCCAAAGTGTATCGACAATTGCGATAGTGAGCGGCCAGTCCTTGAGCGTCGAGTAGTTCGTCAAATCATATGTCATATAGGTGAAGAATCCGAAGAGTGCCCCGTAGAGAAGTGCCTTCGTCCAATCCCCCGCGGCATGCGCGGGAAGTACGGCGTAATAGATGATTCCGACAATAAACAAGAGATAAAAAAGAATGGCCGCCCACCAAATGATATCGGTGCGCATGAGAAATCCAATTTGAGTTTTATAAAAATTTTTTGCCACTAGTCCGAGCCACGTCATGTCGATAGCGAAAAACACAGGGACGGTGAGCAGATAGAGGATGATGATTTTTGAAATAGACATATTATTTTATTGCTCCTTCTTTTAATAATAATTCACGCTTTCTTCTCACTCCGCCGGGGCCGGAATATCCTCCGATTCCACCATCGGAGCGAACAACGCGGTGGCATGGGATGGTGACAAGTATTTTATTTGCCCCAACTGCATTCGCTACGGCACGTATCGCGCGAGGCTTCCCTATTCTCACAGCCAGTTCCTTGTATGTAATAGTCTTCCCTTTCGGAATCTTCAAGAGCTCACTCCACACTTTTTGCTGAAATGGCGTCCCATCGGGAATTGTTATTTTCATAGTCAAATTATAACAAAAAACGCCGTCCCAATGGAACGGCGTCGAACGTGTGTCGGCGAATATCGCTGACGGACCCTGAGAACTGTCAGTCCAGCGCTCGGCAGAAACGGGCAGAGTTGAGTGCTGTTTGCTGGAGCGAATAGCCGAGGAACGCGAACAGTACGGCGACCTGGAAGATGCTGTTGTCGGGAACCGGCATGCCCATCAGCTCCACGCTGTGGCCCAGGCCGAGGGATGTGAGGACACCGCAGACCAACATCATTAAAGCGATGAAACCCGCGAAGAGCGCGAGCACCGCGACCGTTGCGGTACAGAAGAAATCCGTTGACTGTGTCTGCATGGTAGCTCCTAAATTGGCAAAAACGCCTGCGTGTATTGTACAGTAAAGATGTATTTTGTCAACACCAACATTGGCAAGAAAAAACGCCGTCCCAATGGAACGGCGCGCGATTCAAATGCTACTTGTGACTTGTGAAAGGTTACTTTTTGGCGGGCTTGGTGGCCTTCTGAGGCGGAGCCGCCGCGGCAGCGGGTGCTGCCTGAACGGGAACCGTCTCGTACTTCGCCCAGACCGTCGGTGCATCGGGCTTCACTTCCTTCCACTTCGGATGGAAGCTCCCGTCCACGAGGTTGTCGAGGTTGTCCACGATGCACTGCTTCAGGGTCGACAGTTCGGCCTTGATGGCGGCACTACGGATGTTCCGCGTGACCATGTAGGATTGCGCCGCAATTGTGCTCACCGATGCGTTCATGTTGGCGTAGTTCAACTTCGCCGGAACGTAGAAGCTCATCTTCGAGCTTGCGGCGCCGCTGATGTCGAGCAGGCGGTATGCCGGGGTGAGCGTCTTCGCAAACCCGAGCGGCTGACCACCGACGGCCAAGATGACATCGATCTCACCCTTGTCGAGTGCGGCCTTCGCGGCAACGTCGGGGTTTTCCATCGTGAACGGCACGATGTTCATGCCGACACTCCCGAAGATGTTCATCGCCGAAGCCGTGGTGACACTACCACCCCAGGCGCCGACCTTCATGTCCTTCAGGTCCTCAAGCTTGGTCACGACGACAGTCTTGCCGCCCACTCCGAGGAAGCCACCGGTCGTTTTCGAGGCACCGCGCGAGATCAGATGCACTTCCTCGTTGTAGAGAGGCAGCAGTGTCTGCAGATCGGCCTCGTTCACACGAGGGTCTTTCATCGCCATGAACTTGAGGGTGTCGGTCTGCACGAAGCCGACGTGCGCTTCCTTGTTGATCAGGTTGTCCAGATTGGCATCGCCACCTTTCGATGGGACTTCAACGAGGGTCACCTTGTCGCCGCAGACCTGCTGGATGTTCACGAAGAACGCGTGATAAGTGCCCTTCGGACCACCGGTCGAGACCTTGAGTTCGGCCGAAGCGGAGGTGACTGCGCCAAGCATGGCGAGGGAGGCGATGGCGACGAACGAGTGTTGCAATTTCATGGGTTTCCCTTTCGAGGAAGTGGGTGGGTTGGGGTGAGTGATCATTTTCCGCCGAGACTTCTGCGCAAGGCATCGTCATCGGAGGAAGGTGGGGAGGGTTGTTGCTGACTCGTAGAGTCGGGTGGCGCACTGCTTCCCGAATGGGATGCAACCATAGCGACACCCACGGCAGCAGCCATGAGCAGGAGGGCGATGCCGACGGCATAGCCAATCCATTTTGCAGGACCCTGCGGGACTTCTGCTTTCAGTTCAGTCTGGTTGTCCATGATTACCTCCTTGCGGCTTCGAGTTGGACGGGGACAAGTTCGCGATTTTCGATACGAATCGCGGAAACATCGATGGTCATACCACTGCCAAATTCGAGCGAGCGAGTCGCGCTCAATTCAGCGGCATCGACGTCGAGCTTCGCGAAGACGGCATCGAACTCTTGCTGGACCGTGCCAAATGCGACCTCGGTCAGGATCTCGTTGATCTTCGCTTCTTGGTCGGTCGTGTTCATCGCGCGAATGGCGTCATTCGCATCAAGCTGGAATTCCCACTTGGTGCTCGCCTCTTCAATCTTTTCCTTGAACTTCGCAAGCTTCACGACGGCATCTGCGAGTCGCGACATGCGATTGTCGTAGAACTGCTTCATCTTTTCGTATGCCGCGGTTTCTTGCGTCAGATCGTACTGAGGCTTATCCTTCTTCGTGCGGTCGAGCTTGCTCTTGAACGCGCCCACTTTTCCGCCGATCTTCTCCATCGCCGACTTGAACTGTGCGTACTGCGCACTCCGGGCGAGGAAATCGTTTTGAGCTTGATCAATCGGATTCTTCTTCGCCTCTGCCTTGAGTGCGGAGAGGTGACGATTCATTTCGACTCGAACGAGCTCTTTTTCGCGATTCTCGACCGAAAGGAGCCAGCGCGGAATCTTCTTCCACGCAATGACACCTCCGAGAGCGAGGACCCCGAGCAGGCCGCCGAGAACGGTAATTTGCACCGCGGCAACGAGTGCCGAAATGACAAGGCCGCCAACGACGACGAGAGCGGCAACTGCGACACCACCGTAAAGGAGATGTTTTGCTCGAAGGTTTTGCTTGAGCTGGTTGCCAAACTTCTCTCGAATTGCCTGCTCTGCATCTTGAACAGTAGTGACTAATTGGTTCACTGGTTTACCTTTCACAGATTGTGACGAACACGGGGACTCCGATGTCCAAACTAGCACTCATTCTGGGTTTGTCAATTTGACACCATAACTTGTATGTGTTTTATCTATGCAATCGAAACGATATTTGATATAGTGCTTTTGTTCGAATGAAAATAACACATTGGAGGGCTCGCATAGCGGTCTAGTGCACCGCCTTGGAAAGGCGGCAAGGTGTTACAGCCTTCGAGAGTTCGAATCTCTCGCCCTCCGCACCTTCAAAAATGAGCGCCATCTGGCGCCATTTTTGTTGTGCGGAGGGCAGGAGGCAACTGCTTGCCTCCTTGTAGATTCGAAAGACTTTTCAATGACGAGTCGTCGAGTCCGAAAAGTACCTGCTGATGTAATCAGCGAATCTCTCGCCCTCCGCAGCTTTTCACTTCGTTCAATCTGCGGTGTGTATTAAACAAAGTTCGAATGTATTTTGAATTGAATCCTGACGAGGACTGAATCGTACGCGTGTAGCGCGTGGTGGCTTTAGACTAAATCGTACGCTCCGATTGAGTGGTGAAGCGATACCGCTCACCCACACTCAAAAAGAATCTCTGGTGGGCAGAAACGACACTTGAAACACCTGAGGTGTATGCACGGGGGTATGCCACACTCAAGGAAAGAGGG
>JAYSTI010000050.1:0-6982 GCA_043719805.1 Candidatus Lloydbacteria bacterium | reverse complement strand
AGCTGACTAAAATGTCGATTCGTGGCGCCTTTTTTGATTTTTCGCATAACAACTGAATTCTAGTACAGGTGTTGCAATTGATTGTTGAACTCGGGCATCTCCTACTTGTGCTTTCGCAAAAAAGGGCTGACCAGCCAACTCTTCGAGACTCGTTATTACCGCAAGCGTAGGCGTCTCCCCCTCCGGGACGAGATATTGTTTTTTCACCTCGCTCACAACAACCTCGAGTGGGCTTTGTGCGGGATTCAAGTTCCCAAATCTTAAATTCGATGCTACCTGAGAGGCGAACGTCTCAAATGATTGGGAAAATGAAAATGAAAGAATTCCAAATGTCGCCAAGAGGAAAAAAATTAGTGCCGTTTTACGCCCGTTTTTGAACAGTTTTCTCTCTGGGGCATCGTTCAAAAGTGGAGGAAGTGGTGAGGGACCGGTCGCCACTCTTTTTCGAGCAGTAAGACTCACCTGAAGGCTTTTTTTCTTACTTCCAAAGAGTGCCATATGTCTTTAGTGCGCGGAGCGAATAAGCTGTACAACGCGCGCTTCACTTTTCATGTTTTCCCAAAAGAGAATGCTGTCTTTGCGAATGTACATCGCGTCCTCAGGACCATGGAGCTCACCACCGAGTTTCACGAGGCTCACATTGTCTGCACTGGTACTCCCCTCCTGGAGATTCCCACCCGCCCGCAAATAATACACGTTCGTCAGTTTTACATAGCCGAAATTGACGTTCTCAAGTTTTCCAAAATAAGTTTGATTGTTATTCAAAAAAACCGCCTGCCATTCGCTGTCTGCCGCATTCGGAAAATTGCCAATCGGAAAAAATCCGAATAACCCGAGAAATCCCCAAAGTAGAACCGCAACAGAAATAACAAGGAGCTTATTTTGCGACGAAAGACATTTCAGGATGGACATAATAATTGATGAAGATTAATTGCAGGTAATCAGTGGCTTCGCGCGAGGGTCACTTCGGTAATGCTCGTGATGGGTACCCACGGAGTGGTCTCACCCATGCTTCCCACAAGGAGGTAATAATTACCATCGGGCAGCGATGGAGGAAGATTGGTAACGCCATAGGTGAAGCTACCATTTTCACAGGGGAAAGAACGATTCACCACGTAGGACCCCGGGTCCTGGGCATAATCTTCTTCGTGTTTGTAAACCAAAATAACATAATACTTATCTTCACATGCGCCGGAGACGCTCATCACGCCGGTTGTATTGTTGACCGCAACGGTCGGTGCGACGTCAACAACCTCAGAAACCACAGAAGTCACGCGTTGGGACCTCTCCATGCGCGTGCGTCCCACGCGTCTTGATGTCGATATCTTTTTCCCGGAAAAGGAGAACATGTACTTCGACTCGGGTCTTAGCTCTTTGGCACTCAGCACGATTGGAGCTTGCTCCTGCTCCACCTGTGGTGGGGGCGGAGGAGTTTCTTCAAGCGGGACAACTTCGTGCTCAACTACAGGAGCGACTTCCTCGACGACGACTTCTTCGGTCGTCGTTGTGGCACCTTCATCTTCGAGAGGTGGCAGAGGGTCGGGAATTATCTCATCGGTCGTGGTTGCAAGAATTACATCAACAGTACTCGATGCTTCAGCAAGCGGTATGGTTTGCTGGTCACTAAATGTCTCCTGAAGTTGCGGCGTTGAGGAAGCACCCTGGAGATCAGTGCCTCCTGCGTCATCGGTAGAAAGAGCAACTTCGACAGGAGTCTCTTCGTCCGGTGCACCCGAAGTGATGTCCCCATCGGTTGATATAATCGGAACGGGAATATCCTCGGTCACCTCGTCAGAAACAAGAACTTCTTCGACAGTTGGCACATCGAGAATATCTGTTGTAGTCTGCGCAAACACCACTCCCCCGCCCGCAAAAAGCACCTCTCCAGCAATGAGCAGAGCAGTGACCGCAACCGCGAACCTCCTTTTGGCGGGTTTCATATGTGGTGATTTTATCACAAATCAGCATCCGGAGACAACGATGTTTGGACCATCGAATAAGTGTGTCCACGATAGGGCGTCGCCCAGATTACGAGATGAGCAGCCCTACTCTCTGTCCCTTTTCTCGACCTGTTTATATACTACAGAACGATGAAGGATGGCGAGGATAAATACCCCGTCTCCCTCAAGTCGAAATACTACTCGGTAGTCACCAATGCGCAGTTTACGATACCCACGAAGCGACTGACGCAACGGCTTGCCAAAGGTCTCCGGAGCAACGACGAGCTTTTCCTCAATGGCGAGTCGAATATTCCCCTTCCATGTCAGCGAGATGATTGCTATATCCTCCTTTAAAACCTTCGGATGATACAGCAGGACAAATCTTATCGCCATACTGCTTTATGCGAGAGAAACTTCGACGATACGGAATCTCGCCCTACTGCGACCCGATCGAGTACCTGATCTTCTTCAATTTCGAGTGCTTGACGAAGGAGTTCTGCGGCCTTTGTTGCATGTGGAACTTGGTCGCGTTTTGCAAGTGCAATAAGTGCTCGTTCAACATCACTGCTAATACTTACGTTAATGCGTGTTTTTATTGTTGCCATAATAACATGAGTGTATCAAAAGTGTGCCACTTGTCAAACAAAATTGTCGAAGCGAGGCCTTGACGAAAATTTGTGAATAATGGTTTGAAATATAGTGGCGATTGCCACTTTGTCAAAAGGCGGACTTTGGACAATTATAGCTTAGGTGCCGGGGGTGCTTGCGTAAATTTGCAGGGGGGGGGCAAGATGAGTGCATTAGTCGTTAGCAGAATAATTATGAAAAAGAGATTAATGGTGGCGGGAGTGGTGGCGCTTGTGCTTGCCTCCCTCTCGGGCGGGTATCTTTATGCAGCGCAAGCAGGAGGAGTGAGCGCGGAAGACAGAAAACAGTTGGGGTTGTTTAATGGCAATGATGAATTTATGGGGGTTCTACTCAGCGCTGATAGTCGTGGGTGGACAGGCAACAGGACAAGTTATTCAATTTACATTTCTGCAGTAGGCGGGACACTAAACTTATCAAAGGCATCAGAAGAGGACCGACCAACAATATATAATTCGAACCCTGTCCTTCGTGTCTTGTATGATTCAATAAATTGCAGTGGGAATGCGTATTTAGACGCAGACGGCAGCGCGCCGACGGTTGAGCCACAAGTGATCTTTAATAATTCATACAATCAAAAACTTTTTCTGGTTTCGATCACCACTCGAACAATCAGGCCGATCAAATCATATTTCACAGATTCAGGCTCGTATCCTGGGAATTCAAATATTTGTGTAAATGCTGATGAGAATCTTATGACCATGCCAGTGACAGAGGTCACATTGCCATTCGCCATAATTTCACCATTACACATAAAAGCACTGTAGAATTTTTTGGCAAAAAACCACCTAAGATTGGGGTGGTTTTTTGTTTTGGGCAAATTGCCTGCTAGCGGGTGACGGAGATGGGGACGCCGAGTTCGGCCTTTGGGGCGCAGACGGTGATGCGGCTATGACCCGCCTACAGCAGGGCTATAAATTCATCGACCGTTAACCCAGACTGAGCGATGATCGATTTTAAAGTTTTCGGAGCAATATCATTTCTGCGAGCGGGCACAGTGACATGCAAATTGGAAAAACGCTCATGGCGCAACTGAACATGACTTCCTGATTGATGGAATTCATAAAACCCCGCCTTCTTCAGAGTACGCATGACCAAGATCGACGGAATTCGTGGCAGTCTTGGCATGACTTGTCTATGCGATGACGAGTACGCGCTCTTTTATCTTTGATTTATGCATTGATGCTTTCAGCGCGCTCCCCTGTTTTTCTTTAAGAATTGCACCAAGATAACACCGGATAGCATCTTTCGCCATCATGCGTGCCTCTTTGAGATTCCCCCCTTCAGTAACGAGGCCAGGTAATTTGGGTGCGGTAATGGTGTAGCCATCTCCATTCGGCTCAAAGACTACGTCGTAGGAATAGATTAGCTCTTTTTTTTTCATGGTTTCATCCTACTTCTTTTTTAAAATTTTGCCAAACAATATCTCCCGACTTCAAGGCGAAGTAATAAAAATGCGGTGGAAATATGGCTTGAAATATGAATACTCAATTCAAAGTGTGTAGGGTACCCCTATGCATTAGCGGGTGACGGAGATGTCGACGCCGAGTTCGGCACGAGGGGCGCAGACGGTGACGCGGTTATTCGAGTTCACCCACACGTAATACCCCGCATTATTCACACTCTCCACGCCACCCGCAGGGTCCACGGGCATAGAAACAAGATACTTCTGGTCTGATAGAAGAAACGCAAGATTCAGTCCGCAATTCTCAGTCGTGCATAATGATATTTCGATATTAGCATGCGCTGTGCACGCAGGATCATCTGAGTCGCTTATTTCATCGGCAAAATTGGTACCTGCATTGTCTATCGAGTACTGGTATAACGCGTTGATGATGAGATTTACATCCGCGCGACGTTTGCCATTCCTGAGCTCCGCTAGTTGTTTGCCCGGGTTAATGGCGAAGATGACGATACCCGCCAAAATGGCGATTGCCGCGACAACAAGGAGGATTTCGAGAAGCGTGAAACCACCCTCGTGCACTTTGGCCCCCATACTATATCTACGCATCATTACTTTGTATTGTAACACCAATATGCTTAAGCCAAAATACCTTGCGGCGACGCGGCATTGCGCATCCGCACGACTCGCCGGGTGAATGCATTTATTGAACTAGGCGGTGGCGTCCGACTCATTCGCTCGCAAAGCTCACTTTGCTTGGCACAACTCAGCAACTACCTCGGGGATTTGTCTTATTAATCTATCTTCTTTAACTGCATAGAGTGCAGATATCCTGCTCTTGCAGAACGTCAACATAAGATCGCCCACGTGCGCGTCGGCAAAGAACGGCTGCCCACGGAGTGACTCAAGTGATGTTATTTCTGCGTACACCGGGACCTCCCCCTTGGGAGCAGATACGAGACGAGAAATCCGCATAAGCACTTCAGCGTCAGGAGGACGCGGTACTGCACTCTGCATGGTGGATGAGGCATCGTTAATGCGGGTTCCTGTTTTGGGCTTTACGTTATTAAGCGACTCGATGCCCTTGCGCAAATCTATGTACTGTTTGTAGTAATATCCCGTCGACCAAAGTAGGCACAAACTCACAAAAATAAGCACGCCCACGCTCAACGTGAAGACCTTGGGCTTTGCGTGATTCTCTTCTTTTGGGGAGAGATTGAGTGTGTAATTCTTTTTTTTTGAAAAGAGGGATCGCATGGCTTTTATTTATCGAGACAAATCACTCACCCACAACGGCGGGTGGGGTAGCCTCCACGGGTAACGGAGTCTCAATCGGCGTCAAAGCCGGGATTACTTCGCCGGTGTCGATTGCCTCACTCGGAGGAACAATGGGTGGTAACTCCCCGGATACGACCTCGGGTGAAGTAGCGTCCGCGGGAGGCTCTATCGCCGTCTGTGTCCCCTCTTGGGGCGATTGCGGTACTTCGGGAGTCGGGCCTGCGGTTACGCCCACCGAAGGACTCGCGCACTCGCCCGGATTCGTGCTGAGTTGGCCACCACTTACGATAATGCAGTTCGGAGCACCTGTTACCTTGTCGTACACAGTAATGCCGGTCGGTGCCTCCGGTGTTCCCACCGTTAAGGTGTTTGTGAACACTGACGTAATTGCAAGCACCCCCTGACGAAGTCCGTCGAACACTCCTCCGATGAAATCAGAAACTGCTGACACTGCGCCCTTGATACGCGACTGGTTTCGTCTTTCAATACGGTCAACATCGTCCTGCTTTACGAGCGAAGACTCCAAGCCGGAGTATTTCTTGGCGAGTCGTTGATATTGAATGATGAGATCAGCATCGGGTCTATCCTTGTCCATCTCCTCTTCGATTTTCTGCTGAAATTCCCCGACCTTTCCTCCGCGAGTAATCCGTTGATGGTCCACGTAGACTCCGCCCCCCACCGAACCAGTCCACTTATCCCGGTCTGCGCGATTGGTAGGAAGTGCGCTAATCGGCATATCCTCATGAGGATGTACGCGCTCAGGAATATTCTCTGTTATCTTATCAAGGCACTCTGTGTGGCCTTCACTCACAACGCACTGCCCTCCCGCCGGAATAACAATACTCACTGTAGTATCAGGCATGTAGTATGCACGCACATATTGCTCATCTGCATACGCGACAAACGGCAGAAGAAGCAGCAAGAGGAGAGGAGGGATTGTGTTTTGAGTTTTCATAATAGAGATATTTACTGATGTCCAAATGCTATAATAGACCAAATTGCCTGATCTACCAAAGCTCCAACATCGTCGACACAGTTAATTTGTAATCCTGACGTGGTCATTCCTGCAACACCACGGATTGAACAATATCCTTCGTCGGTTGTAATTCCCGCCATTTGCGCCACTGCATATTTTTCACTTGCAAATGCGCGGATCCAATTCACCGTAAACTGGCCGACAGCCGTATCCGTGATGGATCCAACGTTAAATCCGGCAGCAATTGTAGGTACGGTGCCTCCAATCATTTGCACGACAACCCAGCCCTTTGGCACATTATCTGCGTATAGCGTGTTGGCCACAGGGGTAGCTCCGGTGGTCGAAGCGACTTGAATAACGCGTAGCGCGCCGACAGTAGTCGTGCCACTGATAAATACATCACCACCGACGCCGAAGGTTGCGGATTGTCCGGGGGTGGAGGTGGCGATGCCAAGCTTGCTGTTGATGAAGAGATTCGTGGTGGAGGCGTTCGTTGTTGATGCATTTGTCCCTGATGCATTCGTGAAGTTGAGCGTGGTGAAATCGGCAGAGGTGGAGAAAATGTTTGTACTCGTCGCAGTGCCGAAGAGGACTAAGCCGAGAGTGGAGCTTGCACTGTTGAAATTCTGGAGTGTCGAGGAGCCGGAGGCAAAAATGCTCGTGCCTGTGGCGTTGGTGAAGGCAAGTTGGGGGAAGGTGTTCACGCTTGAGGTGGTTGCGGTGAAGAAGGCGGCGACGGTT
>JAYSTI010000049.1:0-7017 GCA_043719805.1 Candidatus Lloydbacteria bacterium | reverse complement strand
CCTCTTTCCTTGAGTGTGGCATACCCCCGTGCATACACCTCAGGTGTTTCAAGTGTCGTTTCTGCCCACCAGAGATTCTTTTTGAGTGTGGGTGAGCGAAATACCACCACTCCATACTGTCTGCCCCAGAAGGTGGTGTCCGCAGCGAGTACTGTTTGCCTTGGCAGAAGAGGGCGCATGGGCTCTTTTGTGCGATCGATCTGTGTGCGCACCCATCGTGCACTGTGTGCAGATGTCTCGGCGAGCTGTGCGAGTGTCTGGCGCTTCCATACATAATCATGGAGGAGATCTTTGCCCACCTTTGTGTTTCTGCGCGCAGAGGAGAATGCTGAATCGCACCCATGACACCAATAGCGTTGCAGTCCATTTTGCTTGCCATGTTTCTTGGTGTTCCGGGCACCACAGTTAACGCATATTTTGGCGTTTTTTAAGGGGCATATTAATTATTGTGGAGAATAGCTCTTAATAGAGCCACCATAGCATGTTTTCAGCAACTACTATTTTCCTTTAACTCAGAATTCTTTGATATTCATGATGGTGATGAGCTAGATAAAGCGGTGAGTAAAGACGGCATCCGAGTTCTTTGCGGCAAGTCGAAATGTTTGGAGCGATGTGAGAAGTGCGCACAGAATGAGCGTCAGTCCGAGGATGGGGAGTGACTCGATGAGGGTGATGCTAAACTCCCGCCAGTACGAAAGCACTGCACCGCTGTCGGAGACGGCGAGCGATGCATAATCAAGAAATCCCGATTCCAGCATTTTCGTGCCGGTCAAGGAGACGAGAGGGAAGAGGGTCGCGCCTGAAGCAAGTCCCAGTACGGAAAATACGGCAAACTTGATGCGCATCACGCGGACGCGCGCTTCATTAACTCCCATAATGACCGACCGATGCAACCCTTGTGGCGCCACGACCCTTGGGAGCTTCCGGAAAAGCTCCTGATAATGTGTTTGTTTCATAAAATCTATACGCCTGAGCAATGCTTCTGGGTGCACGGTCCGCGGTCTGTCTTATGCCGGGAGGGGGCGAATGGCTCGGTTTGCAGTGTTTAATTTGAGTATTTGTTCACAAATGAGTTTTTCGCTCCCCCGCATGTAGTAGCAGGGGACTTTTTTGGTGTATGCGTTCACCTCTTCTGATCTGCGTTTTGCGATTGAAAGAGAGTCTATCGAAAGTACGGGCAGGGTGTTGCGGAGAACTCTTCGGGAAGTGCCTCGAATCTTTCGCGAAAGCTCCTCATAGAGGTGCCAGTTGAATTTCTCGGTATCCCAGCGCTCGACGTGAAGAGACCTACTGTTGTTTTCGACATTGGGATAAACAAAAAAATCCACGGGAACCACGCTTTTGCTACGAATAAATTGATGAAAGTCAACATTTTCAAACTTATTTTTCAAATATGGTTTAGCAAGATATATCGCACTTACCCCACCGCGAGCAGTATTTTTTTTAAGATTCAGTAGAGTCTTTTCATCTGAAAACATTTCCGCCGCGTATTTTTCACTGAGTGCAATTGATAGGCGGGTCTTCCCCATACCACTTGCGCCGCCCCAAAAGATGATGTTCTTTCCACCAAGAATGGCGCTTGATGAGTGGAGACAGTATATGCCCATCTCTTGCCGCTTGTATTCAAGCAGTAGTTCCACTATCGAAACAATATCCCTGTCTTCGTATGACGTGTTCATGTATGTTGCCTTGAGATGGCTGAGATGAAATGAGGGGGCGCCACTAGCGATACTCAGGTTTGATGCTCTTTTTGCGGATGTTCTCAGTATGCGACAGTTTGGTACGTAGCTCTTCAAAAATGGAGATGATGCGAGAGCGTGAATCCACTCCGCACTAGTTGAAGACACTTGTACTTGGGCACCCGCGGAATCAATTGTGATGTAATATTTTTTCATAAATTTTTTCAACTGTAAGAATTTTAATACTCCAATCCCACTTGGTCACGATCATTTTTCTTGCCGCAGAACCAAGTCTTGACCGTAATTTTTCGTCGCGGCATAGCATCAGCATAGCCCGTGCAAGTTCGCTACTATTTTGTGGTCGTACAAGTATCCCAGTTCTATTGTCGCGCAAGAACTCGTGCATGCTGCATGCCGTCGTGGTGATGACGGGTACTCCGCATGCACTTGCCTCAAGCATTGTTGTCAGTATTCCCTCCCTGTCATACGAAGGAAAAACAGCGATACGCGCAGACTGGTAGAGGGCTGGGAGTTTCCTTGTCTCCACATAGCCGACAAATTGTATCTGCTGTGAGACCTTGAGCCTTTTCGAAAGAGCCTCAAGATTTTTTCTCTCGGGTCCTTCGCCTGCAATAACGACATGAATATCCAATTTGTATTTTTGTAGTTTTGCTACTGCTTCGATAAGATAGCGCACACCTTTCGTCGGTATAAGGCGCCCCACATAGAGGACGTCGACCCGTTTATTTATTATTGCATTCGGCGCAAAATGAAGGGGGCGAACGCCATTGGTCGCCACATCACACTTGTGACCGGGGATCGAAATACTCCACTTGTGCCCGATATATTTTGAAACTGCAATCAGTCGGCTGGGGAGGGCAAGGAGCGCTTCGTGTATCGCATCTATATGTGGCGGGTACCCGTGCAGGTGTAGTGCCGATTTTTGTCCGTCGGGAATGGCAATGGTATCGAGCACATTATGTACCACCACAATGTCGAATTTATGGGAGACAAAATATTTGAATGCCATTTGCCCGATACGCAGGCTTTCCATGTGCCAACGCCTCCAGTCGGAGCCGGGGGGAATCGAGTATATAAAGCGGAGGCTCTCGGGAACGGTGAAGTAAACAATCTTGATGTTTGCATTTTCCGCACGAAATTTTTCAAAATAATCGCTCTCGGAAATAAACGAAGACCTTGTTGTCATCAATGTCACATGGTGTCCGCGTTGTGCCAAGAAACAGGCATGCTCAAGCGGTATGACTTCTCCGCCACCGACGTAGTAGCTTGCCCGTGGCTGATATATCGCGATGTTCATGGTGTGTAGCTTACTTTTTTAGTAAGTATTTGGACAGTGTCTCCATTTGTCCCTGCCCCGTCGGCGAGGAGATCCAGGATACGTGCTCGCCCAATGCGGCGGTATCAACGAACGTGCGCGCCGAAGTTTCGAACTCTTTACGGAAATCCTGAACGACGTCGACGAGCGCCTTGTAGCGTAGCTGAATGTAGTGCTTGCCCTCGACGGATTCATTTTCGGGGTCCTTCACTTCCATATACCCAATGAGTACGGGCTGTTTTATTTTGACGCATGCTTCTTCCCCCACCTCACGGTGCAGTGTTTCCTCGGGTGTCTCGCCTGACTCGGGATGTCCACCGGGGAAGCCCCATCCGCGCTTGTTCTTTACCAACAACACCCTGCCGCCGTCATCAACGCAGTAGCCGGTAACTTGTGAGATTGAAATGCCTTTAGGAATGACCTCTGACTCGATCCACTCGAGGAAAACTTCGCGTCCGTCAAATACCAATGTTTCTTTTGGATGCATAGTGTGTGTGATTAATTATTCATGATTAATGGGTGTGGTAGACATAGTATCATCCTCAAATATTTTCCATAATTCAGCCGGCAAATTGCCTTTATTTTTCATTTCTTCAAACTTATCTCCCAAAATTAAACTTAAATTAGCCAGTGCTTCCTCTGTGGTGTCAGCGGTGTGGATGACATTTTTTTGAGTAAGTAGCACAGAAAACTCATCTTGCTCCGGATGCTCACCCTTTTCCCATAACGCCAAATCTTCCGCTGACGCCGGGACTTCTTTTTGGAGTCGCTCCCTTATTACACCGTTTTTGCCACCGTCCTTTTTTAAGCTGAGCAGTACTTTTTGCGCATCGACACCTTTGCCTCCGACCATGAGAACAAGTTCCTCGTGCGAAGAAAGATACCTTTTCATCGCCGGAAAAAAGTGTTCATCTTTTGCGTCCTTGTAGAGGGCGTCAATGACCGGCTCACTTAGGGTGACCTTGTCGCAGTAGATTACTTCTAGTCCGTGACTACGCAGTATTTCCTCGATGGCCGGCAGGTCATTGAGAAAATCGGGTTTAATGAAGGCAAATGCGATCTCGCTTTTGGGAAATGCCTCTTTTATTTCCACGGCGTTTTGCAATCTCTCGGCGTCCATAGATTATGATCTTAAAATTTATTTATAAGTTCGATGATTCCATCTGTGCCGTCTTTTGTTGCGATGTATTTGCACTGTTTCTTGTATGCCGTCGTACCATTCTTTACCGATGCAAAACTGATATGTTATCTCGAAAAGTGGCTCGGCACGCTCTCGTCATCACTGATGACTAGTATATCAGGAACGTCACGGAAATGAGCGGTAACTTTTTGCAGGGTTCTGAGTCGGTCGATATGGGCCTGTGCGATGATAATCTTCCCATGAGCGTCAATCTTTTTAATGGTTGCTACGGGAAATTTCTTCTGTAGTTCGCAGTGCAGCCATTCAAAAATATAGAGGAGTGCGCGCTTGTTTTTCTTACCATGTTTCCGAACGTAAATGCTTGCGGTGTATATCCTTTCCGGTGTGATCTGAATAAGGAACGGAATAGATGCATCACTCAGCACTTGCTTGTTTCCACTAACGCGAATAATAAAATTTTTATCAGTATTCATCTTCATTCGCATGAGGTTTGTCACTTCTTTGTTCAATTTATGCAGACCCAAAACAGCGGCGTGAGAAGGTGCGTGATCGTGTCGTTGATGGCACGCACCGTCCTCGGTGATGATTGGGCCATTTAGTTTTAGCTTGCGATAAATTGGCAGCGTTTGCCCTATTGGTCTGTTTGTGTTGATGCCGAAAATAATACCGTCAGTAATATTTGCCTTGATCACACTTCGCAAATGCGCCATCGGCAGCAGGTGATTGCCGCGCACCAGCGTACCGTCAATATCAAAAAAAATTATTTTATTTGGAGACTTCATTTTTTGTAGTTTGCGTGACCTGCCATTGACTGCCCGGATGAAACCAGTGGAACTTTATGAGGAATAATTCCGTTTTTAGGTAGAGAAGAAAATATGTCTGCATGACTCGAAAGATCAGCCAAAGGCATTTACTGGAGATCGGAGCTTTTTGCCATTTCTGCCAGTCGGTTTTTCTGTTGAGAAGTGGCCAGAGGTAATTATACTCAGGGAACCACCGGTACATTTTTTCCATCTCAATATTTCTTCTTCGATATACATATAGCCAATCGCGGAAAGAGCCGACTGTCCATGAGTAGCAATGCGCATCATCCACCTGTCGTATTGCCCCCCGCCCGTATCGGTCGATGATATAGCTCGACATGAATACGTCGTCGGCATAAAGCAGGATGTGCGGTTGGGAGTATCTGAGTAATTCTCTGCAGTACGGATTCTTGGTGGCGCGGACTAAAATGTCTTCCTCCTTTGGAATGAACCAGTCTTTGGTCGCAAACAGTCGACCATGAAAATAGTGCCGAGGAGTAAGAAGTTTTTGTGAGTCATACAATAGCCCCATCTTGTAGAAAAGAGATCTATTCTCGGTGTTTTCCAGCGAGATTGTTCTACCGTACGCGACGATGACTTCGGGGTGCTGTTCCATTTCTGTCAAAAGCAGCGCGATGGCCTTTTTGTCTATCACATTGTCTGCGTCCGGAAAAATGTACACATCGGCAGGGTATTTTTCTACGATCATGCGCTGTGCGTTCACGAGTCCTTCTGTGCCCATGATGATGTCACACGTAATATCCGCGTACTGTGCCCGAAACAATTCTGCCTTTGATAATGTTTGGTCCGTGCAACCATTGATGCATACGACAAGCCTCATGTTCTCCCGACCGGAGTAGTGCATGGCATCACGAAGGGATTCCATGCTTTTCGTGATTGTCCGCTCTTCGTTTCGTGCAGGCAATCCTATCGTGATGGTTCGTATTTGAGGCATGGGTGTCATTACTGAAGTGTACTCAAACTCTATAATATAATTTCGTACTTTGCCATGTCACTTGTGGGGAAGTCGCAAGCAGGAGTGTGCGGAGTTTTAGGACGGCGCGGTGCTGTTGGCTTTTAACTGTGTTTCATGACCTGCCGAGCATTTCTCCTATTTCCTCGAATGTCAGCCCTTCTTCGTAATGAAGTGTGAGCACTTCACGTTCGGAAAATGAGAGTGTTGCGATTGCACGATTGAGTTCCTCGCCGAGTTCTTTTCGTGCAAAGAGCTCGTCAGGGAGAGGCTCCGGGTCCTCGGTTGTGTCGATGAGCACATTGCCGCCCTCGGCAGATTCAAAATAGGACAACGGCACGCCCTTCTTTTTGCGCATGATGTCGATGGAGGCATTGCGCGCGATGGCGAGGAGCCAGGTGATGAGTCGCCGTTTCGTGTCATATAAGGCGAGGCGCTTCCATGCATTGATGAATGTTTGTTGCGTTGCGTCTTCCGCGATGTGCGCATCTCCGGTGAGGCGCAATGAAAATGCATACACGGAATCAATGTGTTTTTCCACGAGCGCGGTGAATGCACCCTCGTCACCGTCAAAATATTTTTTTATCAATACACCGTCCTCATCGTTCATTGCCGTAATCTTAGCGCGGAACAGGTGATGGGATAGCCGACGGTTATTTATAGGAGTAGTCTCATCCTCTGTGGTGAGGACTCAACGTAGTCCGACACTAAAAACCAAGGACGGAGGCGGTGAGATTCGCTGATTATTCGAGGTCGTTATCGAAGGCTTTGTGGAGATGGCGAGTTGTGTAGTGCGTCGCCGGAGGGCGACACTCCTACGAAAAAGCCAACCTGGTGTCCGGCTTTGCGGACTTGGCTTACATCAGCAGGTACTTTTCAATCTCGAGGACCCGATAATGAAAAGTCTTTCGAATCTCACGCGAAAGTCGAGCAGTCGACTTTCTCGCCTTCTCAGCTTTTCGCTTTGCTCAATCTGCGGAGGCGGTGAGATTCGAAACTTACAGTTTCAGTACGCCTTTGCGATTTACTCAGGATAAGAATCCTTTGTAAATAACGCAAAGCCTTTCGAATCTCACTCGTAGGCA
>JAYSTI010000048.1:0-1015 GCA_043719805.1 Candidatus Lloydbacteria bacterium | reverse complement strand
GGCTTAATGGTAAAAAGTGATGCTATTTTAGGATATAGTGGCTCTATACAAACATAATTTTCATAAACAAGGTCATGATTTCAAAAAAAGTGCTCGTGCGGTTCGTTTCAAACAAAGAAAAACGGAACATTTAGGGGAACCCAACGCTACCGTTGCAACGATTGTGGTGTGCAGTTTGTGCATGACACATCGGCATCGGGAGCAACGCTGTGGAATACATTCGCCTTTGAACACGCGACGATACCAGTGCTGGCAAAACGTTTTCATTTGAGCGAGAAAACGGTACGTACACGACTGAATGCATACGCACTCCCCATACATGAGCCTACCCCGAGAAGCATGGTTGCAGTCATCGACGCAACCAAGGTCGGTTTGTCATGGCTCCTCGTGATTCGCGACCCGCATCGTCGTGAGAATGTGTATGTGCGTGAGGTCCCCGCAGAAACAACAAGTGCGTATCAAGCTGCCTATGCGGATTGCACGACACGTGGGTTCACATTCCTCGCCATCGTGAGCGATGGTCGCTTTGTGGGCTCACCATGGCTCTTTCCAGGCATCCCCATCCAGATGTGCCACTTCCACATGGAGCAGATTGTCATTCGATATACGACGCTAAACCCGAATCTCGTTGCTGGGCAAGAATTACTTTCCCTTATCCGCACACTCCCCACCAATGACGCAGCATCGTTTACTGATGCCTTTCAATTATTTTGTTATACATGGGATGCTTTTTTAAAAGAGAGGACTGTTGATCCGGTCACTGGAAGGTGGCACTGGACACACAAGCGCATACGGCAGGCACGTGACAGTGTGCGTGCGCATCTGCCGTTCCTGTTCACATTTGAGCGACACCCCACACTCAATATTCCCAACACCACCAACTCACTTGATGGGTCGTTTAAAAAGGTGAAGCTGGCGCGAGGAATTCATTCAGGATTACCTCATGCGCGACAGATTAAATTGATGATGACGATACTATTTGGGAGAGCATAGCATCACTTTTTACCATTAAGCC
>JAYSTI010000047.1:0-20755 GCA_043719805.1 Candidatus Lloydbacteria bacterium | reverse complement strand
GTGAATACGTTCTCAAGTCTTGTACTCACCGCCCGTCAACTCAAGGGAGCCGGGAGTACCCGAAATCTCACCTCGCGTGGGCCTAAGGTAAGCTCGGTAACAGGGAGTAAGTCGTAACAAGGCACGGGTAGCGGAAGCTGCTCGTGGATCAATTCCAATTTGGAGCGTTAATACATTCTTCGGAGTGTAAAGACTGATAGTCGATGAGTTCCTAGAACTATGGTCATGGTGATACACCCTAAAGGTCACTGCTTAGTATGCGAGCGATGCATACCGGATAAGGCCTCTCAATACGTAAAGAGGTAAAGTGGAGCGAGACAAAAGAAAGAACTTTATCTCAACCATTTCTCAAAAATTGCATAACATAAATTGATTCCCGTAACACACTATATAATCTCAAACAAAAAACCTACTCGTAAGAGTAGGTTTTTTGTTATGCGAACACTATCCTCACCTCGTTGTCGTACGACAACGAGGTGAGGATAGTATTGTTGCATTGACTAAGCCCATCGGGGTGGGGGTAGACGTGGAGGATAGTAATTAAAGTGTATTCATGAGTACACAAGAAAACTGCGTGGGTGGTGTTCAAGAGGTAATCCCGGTGAGCGACGTCGCTTTTTGATGAATCACCAATTGATATTTATCAAGTTGGGGAATTAGACCAGTCTAGTGCAGATGCCGGGGAAATTGAAAAAATAACAGGAGAATTAAAGCATTCAATGGCTGATTTGGACGCCAAAAAACACTACAAGAAACAACTCCTATATCTGGACCGGCCTATGACAAAGTGTTAGAACGGGCGGCAAAGGCATTGCCGACACGCTCGTGCCGACCCCAAAACAGCTTTTTCAACAGCCATTGAAAGGATTGGGTATCGGAAAAAAGAACTCTGGGAGTAATAGTTCCCCCTCACGTTAATTTCTTTGACCGACTCTATTTTGAGAGAGTACGATTTAATGGTGACCAACGAGAGTAGTCTATCTGAAGGCGTGTCGATACAGCCCGACAAGGATATCGCAACGGTTGTGAAGGGGGCTGAGGTAGAGTTCGCAAAAGCAACCATGGTGCGCCCTCAGATAGTCGGCGACGCACTCCGCGAAATTTCCGTTGACCCAAAGGTACTCGCAACAATGTTTGGTATTCTTGAGACGCAAAAAATTATCGAGAGCGGAGCAGACGTCACCATCCTCCCGGAGGGTTCGGAGACGGCCCTCCTGCCTGAATTGCTTGTAGCCCGAAGCAAGAAATAGTCTACTCGTCCTCGTCTTCTTCTTGGGCCCCACCACCTAGTTTTGTGATAAGCCTTTTGCTTTTTGCCACGTTGTAGGCCATCCCGAGCCCCCTTGGCTTCCCCTGATACTCCGCGATGATATCGGACAGGAGTGCGCAGAGATTCCTCTTTGTTTCCGTGAGCGTGATATCGTTTTTTTCCAGATCAAGAAGCTCTTCTCCAATTTCAAACAAATCAGAAACGAGATCTCCGGCGTCTGACCTTTTTTGCCCTTCGGTATCGACAAGGTAGATGCGCGAGTGGGTTGCGTCGTCGTGCGTGCCCAGGACATATTGGTCAGCGCGGCTGATGTCGGCAAGAAACTCTGTTTTATCCCGGAATTTTTGTGCGAAATATTCAAGCAGGCCGTCATAGTGGGCGGGCAGTATGTCGTGCAGTTCTTCTCGCTCACTTTTGCTGAGCCCCTGTTCTATGAGCGCCTTAAGGTTTGTACCCGTAATGTTTTTTGTGATGACATACGCCACTTCGTCTCCGGCGGCATTTTTTCCGACTACGAGGTCGACCGGCGCAGATATTCCATACTCGGCTAGCAGGGCGAAGTGTCGCTTGAGCGCTTGTGCAATCTCGATGGCAGTGAGAGGCTCTCGGGTATATGAGGCCTCACGTATGACATAGTCCTTATTTCCCGAAGCTTGCTTCAGCGTGGAGTGCGTCCCGTGTTCAACGTGAAGTTTGAGCCCGCCTCGAAAGGGGACCTCGTCCATCGGAGAATCATTTTCCGTCGGCATCACTGGTGCTCCCTCCGCTTCGTTTCTCATTCGTAAAGTATAGCATTATGGTAAAAATCTTTCCCCGCACGTTTCCGTGCGGGGATGTTCGAGCCGAGGCTCAGTGTGTTTGTGGAAGCGCGTCGGCTTCCTCGAGCACAGTACTGAGGAGGTTGTCGAGTGAGTCATCGACCGGAGGGTCGAGTGCACGGAGTGCCGCGATGATGTTGCGTGCAATTGCCTGGCAGTGCATGCAGCGGTCGTCGGCCTCCGCAAGCTCATTCTCGTTCTTCCAGTAGAGGACATTTTCCTCACTGGTTTCCATGTGAACGAAGTCACGCTCTTCTTGGGACAGCTCATGAAACGGAGTGCCGCCTGCGATAAGGTCCTTCAGTCGCTGCAGTTCCTTTTCCTTGACTTTATTCTTGTACGCACTTGCGAAGTTACCCTGCGACATCGTTGTCATTGTCGTTCCTTTGCGTGAATCACAAAAGGGCAATACAGCCTTACTGACGTTTATTTTACAGTACTTGCGCTAATTGTCAATATGTGCTACAATTTAAATGTTCGAATATTGCCCTACGTCCTTTTACTGGAGGTTCCAATGGTTACTCGAGATGTTTCCACCCCCCGTTGGCTCGGTTTCACACTGGTCATGCTGGCCATTGCGGCTTGTCTTTGGGGCGTGTTGACCGCCATAAGCCGCCCGGTTGTTCTATACGATGAGGACGCATCGGGGAATCAGATTTGCACTCAGGTTGAAACCGACAATGGCGTCACGTCCTGTGAGTCCTATACGGCTGACGAGCTCTCCACATTCGAGTGGCAACCTGCACTATCGATGCCCAAGTAGCGGTGTCGAGACAGTGAGGCCGGACGCGCAAGCGCCCGGCCCATTTTTTTTGTCAATTTCGCTTAGCATTGCGATAAACGGCCCTTTTTGCTATATTTTCGCTACGCATTCGCGCGTGTATCAAAGTATGCAAACGGTTCGTTCGGTCCAAATGCATAAGCTTATTTTGTTTAAGAATTCTGCGCTGTGTGCGCGTGTAGCTCAGGTGGTTAGAGCGCGTCACTGATAATGACGAGGTCCCAAGTTCGAGTCTTGGCATGCGCACACAGCACAGAATTTCAAAATAAACTTATACATTTGTCCCTCGCTGCCGTGTATAGCTCAGGTGGTTAGAGCCGTCACTGATAATGATGAGGTGAGGAACGGGTAGGGACCCGTTCCGCAAGACCTTTTGAGGTTTCTTCTGAGAAACCCAAAAGGTGTACAGCTCCGGTACGGAGACAAGTTCGAGTCTTGGCACGCGCACAATGTGTAGAAATTGAGTTTTCAAGAAGCTATATCAAACAGAGAGGACATAGATGCGAGCACTCTTTCCTGCATGGTAATAACGCTGACTATGTGTTCGGCTCTTGCATGTCTGCGTAGATGGGGCATGCACCACAAGGGTATTTCTTGTTTTCTAACTCACTCTGTTCGCAAGAAAACAAAGTCGCGCACCTTGGTTATGATGCAATTGAGTCTAACGTTTCTCTCGGTGTTTGTGCGCTACTCACAGGCGAAGACTGCTTCAGTCCTCCGTTACGGTTGTCCCCATGTTGACCCACGGGGTGAGAAGTATATACTTTCACGTAATCCTTTTTACAAACGGGACAAGCTGACATTTGCACATACTGTGTCCTTGGACAGCTTCATTTTTCGCTAACAACATAACGACGCTTGTGGGAAACAAATCTCGCGCCTTAGAGCTCATCTCCCTTGATCAGCTCGCGCGCATTGAAGACTTTGCTAAGGGGAAGCCGACTCCGTGTTTATACGTTGACCTCGAGATGATAGCGCAGCGCTACGACGAGCTCGTGAAGGCGATGCCGGGAGCAAAAATTTATTACGCAATGAAGGCAAATCCGATGGACGAAGTCATTCGGCTTCTCGCCGATCGCGGGTCCTATTTTGATGTTGCCTCACGCTACGAGATAGACCATATACTCCGACTGGGAATAGCACCGGAGCGCATGAGCTACGGAAACACCATAAAGAAAGAGGCGGACATTGCGTATGCTTATGAGAAGGGCATTCGGCTCTATTCGACGGACTCAAAGTCTGACATAGAGAAGTTGGCACGTAGTGCGCCCGGCGCGAAGCTGAATTTTCGGCTTTTGCTCGATGGGGCAGGGGCTGACTGGCCACTGTCGAAGAAGTTCGGTGCGCATCCGGACACTATCTATAAGTTGATAAAATTGGCAAAACGCCTCGGATTGGTGCCATATGGCATTTCATTTCACGTGGGAAGCCAGCAGCGCGACATCGGTCAATGGGACAACGCCATTGCCCTCGTGAAATACCTCTTTGATGCGCTCAAGGTAGACGGCATTGCACTCGCCTGCGTCAATCTCGGAGGAGGTTTTCCCGCACAGTACCTGAAGGCTGCGCAGGGTGTGCCGGCGTACGCGGAGTCCATCATGCGATACATGCAGGAAGATTTTCCCAATGGCGGCCTCGATATCATTATCGAGCCGGGACGCTCGCTTGTTGCCGATGCAGGAGTCATTGCCACGGAGGTCGTCCTGATATCAAAGAAGTCCGAAACAAATCGCACGCGTTGGGTATACCTTGATGTGGGAAAATTTGGCGGGCTGATAGAGACGACTGATGAGGCAATTAAGTACCCGATTTATTTTCCGGGACATTATGGCAAGGAGGATTGGAGCGAAGTCATCCTCGCAGGTCCTACATGTGACAGCGCAGACATCCTCTATGAGAATTACAAATATAAGGCACCGAACAATTTGAAAGAAGGAGAGCGTGTTTACATTCTGACGACCGGCGCATACACCATGAGTTACAGCTCCATTGGATTCAACGGATTTCCGCCGCTTGAAGTACGCGTACTTCCCAAGCTGGGGTATGAGGAAGGCGCCTCCTAGTGGCCCGCTCCATCCGTCGTGTCGTTCGCACTTATCCCGCCGCGTGCGGGATTTTTGCTTTAACAAAACGGAAATGCAATGTATCATTATGGAATATGAACAATGAAGCAATAGCTAACTATGTGCGGGACGAGCGTGCCCGCGGGGTTGCCGATTCGTCAATTCGGGCGGAGCTTGGGTTAAAAGGTTGGAAACGAGAAGACATTGATGCGGTGATTCCCGCGGGGGAGGCAGATCAATCGATATCGATGATGAACATCTTTGGGTTGCAGTTTTTGGGAGCGCCGCAAACTGTGGCGTGGAGACTCCTGCTTGTTGGCTTCGCCCTTTTTCTTGTTTCTTCGGCAACGTTGGTTGTGCTCGGCGCGGGAAGAGACCTCGAAAACAGACTTGTATTCGCCGCATTTTCACTCACGCACATTGTAAATTGTGCGGCGGCATTCTTCCTCTTCCTCTCGGTGTGGAATCTTTCACGGTCCATTTGGTTTCGCATATGGGTGGGGGTCATGGCGCTCGCCGTAGCATTATTCGCATTGTCATCGCTTGTCCACTTTTTGTCGCTTGCAACCGGGCTGAGTTTTTTTAACGAACTTCAGCGGGCACTACTTGGCGACGACTACCTTCCACTTATTATCTATTTTTTCTTGCTCCCGCTTCAGGCAATTGTATTTCTCCTGATGGCAATTACGCTCTGGGTGCTCAAATTTCTCCGCAGGCGTTCCACGGGCAGTGTGTTGCTGCTGCGTAAGCATCTTGAAACAACAGGACTTTTTTTTCTCATGGCGCTTCTCGCACTTGGTGACCTCTATCTCGTATTGTCCGGTTTTCGCTGGTAGTGGAATCCCCTCCTAAAAGGTCAATATGATTCGATTAGTAGCGGCAGGCCTATGCTGTCGTGAGGGTCACCGGACGACCTGAATAGTTACGCCGAGCTCGGCGCTTGGTGCGCAGGCAACGACGCGCCCGTTTTGATTTCTAAAAATGTAATACCCTGCACCCTCGGAACCGTTTATTCCGCCTTTTGGGTCGACGGGTACACTCACGAGATATCTTTGATTGTTTGTGAGGGGGCTGAGGTCGATACTGCACTCCGATCCGTTGCTGCCGGTCTGGCATATTTCCATTTCCGGATAGGATGCGCAATTGCTGTCCGGCTTTTCGTCGAGATCGGCCGGGAGCGTGCCCCCATTGTCGAGTGCGTATTGGTAGACGGCATTTACGATAAGGCTGACATCGGCGGTGCGTTTTGCATTCCGCAATTCAGCAAGCTGCTTACCCGGATTGATGGCAAAAATAACAATTCCCGCGAGGATGGCAATCGCGGCAACTACCAACAATATTTCCAGAAGTGTAAACCCCGCCTCTTTGTATGCATTGCGACTCATATCCAGTCAGTGTACTCCGTGCCCAATTAATTGGCACGCAAATGCTGTGGATACGTTGTCAAAATGATACCTGCAGATTCTACCGTACCGCCTCTGTGATGACGCGCGAAAAGACCGGAAGTAGGTTTGGTGGGGGATAAATTATTGTGAGCGCCGTTTGTTGGCGGAGCCTCGTATCTCCGGCAAGCCCCGTCGAGGCGACGACTATGCTTCTGGTGTCATCGGGGAGCAGTGTGTTTATGGTCGAGGCAGTGCATGTACCGACCGTAAGTGAGCGGGTATTTTGTCCCTCATGAGTATCGTCGCTACGCAAAAGGAGAAGTGCCTCCTCCGTACAAGTGTCCGCATTCGCACGCGACTTTTCAAATGCATCTCTCGTGATTGCTGTATCCACCGATGCAGTGTCAATGCCAATGAGGGTGAGGCAGGCACTAATGCCGATTGCGGTGACGAACAATATCCCGATGAGATTGGCAAAACCTCCCGTTTTGTTGTTGCGTGTGGTCATAGAATGGTCTCTTGTGAGCGCAGTGTTGCGCTTGCATTAAGGATATAGTCGGACGTACGCGCATTTGGTGAAGTCGTCGAAAGCGGCATGGTGAGATGCATTCTGATGCGGAGCGTCCCTCCTCGGGCGCCTTGGGTTAGGTTGGCTACGGAAAATTCGAGGACGGTCACTCCGGTGCTTGTGACGGCAGTCTCGATGCCCCCTTCGTCGATAAACCACAATCGTCCGTCATGGAGGCTGAAACTACTTTCCTCCGTCGCCCCTAATGCGGTGAATGAAAAAGTTTCGTCAACAAAGAGCGGTGCAGGAGCCACTATCGCATCGGCGTTGCGAATTTTTTTAGTGATGAAATCCATGATCTGCGTACTTTGTTCCCGGAGTTCGCGTGCGCCGGTGACGCGTGCCTGTGTTTCGAAGATGACGACAAAGCAGGATGCGAGCATGAGTGTGAGCATTGCTCCTATCGAGAGGGTGAGTGCTATTTCGATGAGCGTGAAACCGCCCTTGGTGCGAAGGGTGTTTTTAATTTTGCGTTGTGAAAAAAAGTGCTGCATATTAGTTTTCTCTGCGCCAGTCCGTCAAATATGTTTCGAGGCTGGTGTCCGTCGTGTGCCCGGCTTGACCCCATCGGACAATGGAAATAATCCTCGTCGTCGACGCACCTTCGTGGGAGATGGTGATAATGCGCGTAGATGAAGTGGAGAGGTCGGAGCTTCCGGAAAATTCCCACACACCATTCGCATGTGTGAGTCCGTGTGCCCCGTTTGTGAGAAGCGCAAAATCCGCATCGCGCATACTGCGTACCGCCTCAAGCCCTTCACTCGCAAGCGAGAGCGCGTCCGCATGTTGGTTGGCGCGTAGCGTGCTTTGTTCGAGGTAGGTAATGCTCCCCGCGAGGATGACGAGAAACATCCCAAGTAACGCGACACCGAGAAGTGCTTCCAGTAATGCCGAACCCCGTTCATGTTGCGCCGTGTCTATTTTCATATCAGTAGTCAAGAAATCCATGAGCGCGGATGCTAATAGTTTTTGGTGTCACGCCGTCGCTCACAATAATGTTGCCCGTGACATCGGGTTCGCCGGTGAATTTTTCAAACACCACCTCGTCTATTCCGGTCGTCGTCACAGGGCTCGGGAACTGCATGATTCGGTCGCTTCCCTCACTGCGTGCTTGATAGGAGTCTCCCTCAAAAAGGACGATGCTACTGCTGCTGATTTTTGCGCCCCATGACGCGTCCCGTTTTTCCGAGAGGGCAAAGAGTTGTGCTTGCCGTAGGCCGTGAACGATTGTTTGCTCCGTCAAACGTAGATTGTTCGACGAAAGGGTGAATCGCGAAACGAAGAATGGAAGTGCGCTCATCATGGTGATGAAGACAAGCGCGAGCATGACCTCAAGGAGCGTGAAGCCGCCAGTTGTTGCGAGTGATTGTGGGGTACTGCGCGTCATGTATTAGGTATGAATTCCGCCGAGGAGACCATAAATTGGAGTGATGATAGCGAATGCGGTGGTCACCACACCAAGCCACACGAGGATAATAAGCGCCGGCTCAAGCAGCGTGCTCAAGTTTTGTGTCGTTATTTCTACCTTTGCTTCGTAGCGCTCACCGATGCTGATGAGCGTGTTTGATAGTCGGCCTGAATCTGCACCTGCACATATCATGTGCTGTGCGGCGGGAGGAATAAGTTTCTTGCTCTCCGGATACGAGGAAAATGCCGCCTGAAAGGTGAGGCCCTCCAGCACCTTCTCGCCGAGGTGGGTGTAAAATCTTTTATAAGCAAATATCGTCGTTGCGTCAGTAAGTGATTCAAATGCTACGATGATTGGTACCCCCGCACGGAGCAGTGTTCCCAGCATGTTGCCGAACCGCGCCACCTCCGCTTCTTGTATGAGCCGCTTTATTCCCGGAGTGTGCAGCATGAGTATTTGACCGATGAATTTTGTGCGATGAAAGAAAAAAATAAAATAAGAGAGAGCAATCATAAGGCAAAAGAAAAGCGGCACGGCAATGAGCCCCCAGTTTTGCAGGAATTTTCCCGAAGCGATGAGTATACGCGTGGGAAGGGGGAGAACGAGGTGGAGTTGGTCGAAGACAAGGGAGAGTTTCGGCAAAATGAACCAAGCAACGCTGAGGCCGACGACGAATGTCGCACAGAGCACAAATACGGGGTATAGGGAGGCGGAGCGGATTTTCGCGGTAAACTGACGCTCTTTTTCTTCTTGTTTTGCAAGGAAATTGAGCGTATCGGTGACCTTTCCGGACTCTTCACCAATGCGTAGTAGTGCTATTTCGCGCGTTGAAAAGAGCGTCGACTTTTCAAACGCGTCTGAGATGGTCATTCCACCAGAGAGGTCATCTTCCATTTCGGTCACGAGAGTGCTCATTTTTGGGTTGCGCAGTTCTTTGCGGATGGAATATAGCGATGAAAGCGGATCTGAGCCCGACTCAAGCAGCATCGAAAGATTGTCGAGAAAATAGTCCCGTTCTTCGCGAAAGCCAAATATGGCTGCGATGCCAAACGAGCGCCCCATCGCCCTTTTTACCTCTTCGCTTTTTGTCATAAATATATTTGCGTTAGTCTCCGGGGGTTGCAACACGGAGAAGCTCCTCGACGGTCGTTGCACCGCTGATGACTTTTTCGATACCATCCTCAAATAAATATTTGACGCCGCTTTCGCGGGACACGCGCCTTATCTCCGTGAGTGTAGGTAGGCGCATGATAACCTCGCGGAGCGCCGGAGTCATCGGCAAAAATTCGAAGATGGCGGTGCGCCCTTTGTATCCCAAGTTATTGCACGACTTACACCCCACGCCCTTGAAGAGTATGATGTTTGTCGTCGGGAAGTATTTTGCAACCGAAGGGTATCGAGCGGAGAGTTCTTCGCGCGTGACATGGACGCTCGTACGGCATGTCTCACATATTTTTCTGACGAGGCGCTGGGAGACGATGAGCTCAATGGTCGATGCGAGTGCGGTCGCCTCAATGTCCATGTGGAGCATGCGGGTGATGGTGCTCGCCGTGTCGATGGCATGGAAGCTCGACAGCACAAGGTGTCCGGTCAGTGCGGCGTTGGTGGAGATCTCCGCTGTTTCTTTGTCTCGAATCTCGCCGACGAGAATCACGTTGGGGTCCTGCCGCACGATGGCGCGTAGGCCGTTTGCGAACGTCATGTCGGTCAGCGCGTTCACTTGTATCTGGTTGACCCCGTGCATCTTGTATTCGACGGGGTCTTCGATCGTCGTGATATTTATCTCCGGTGTATTGAGGGTATTCACAATAGTATAGAGCGTCGTTGTCTTACCCGATCCGGTCGGCCCGGAGAGGATAATCATGCCGGAAGGGCGCTTGCTCGCTTCAATGAGCGCCTTCTGATGCTCAGGTGAAAGCCCAAGCTCAAGGAACGATGATGCATTGACGTGTCGAGACAGTACGCGCATGACCACTTTCTCGCCTTCAATGGTGGGTACGACGGAAACGCGGATGTCGACGATCTGATTGTTGAGGTGATGGCGAATGGCACCATCCTGGCTTCGGTTATGCTCGTCGACGCGTAGTTGCGCGAGGACTTTAATGCGGTTCAGGATGCTCTGGTAGTATTCGCGCGACACTTTTCCCGCTTGCGAGAGTACTCCGTCAACGCGAAAGCGGACAACAACCTCTTTTTCCTGCGGCTCAAAATGAATATCCGACGCTTCGTAGTCGAGCGCATCGCGGATGATTTCTTCGGTTATTTCCGGTGCGATCTTTTTGTTTTTGGCGATGATGTCGGCAAAGCGCGTCGTGAGGGGTTTCTTGAAATAGAGATACAGCTTTTCGATGTCGTCCGGAAAGGTGAAAGAATAGACGATCTTTTCAGTGGGGAAAAACGGCAGGACTGCCGCGTACATCGCCTCGTTTGTCGGCTGCGAGGATGCGATGTGCACCACGCCCTCTTTGTCGAGCAGGAAGGGGATAGCGGAGTATTCTCTCGCGACCGCTTCGGAGATTCTCGTCACGAGTGTAACGTCGGGAGATTCGTTGAAGAGGGGCGTGTAGTCGACGCCTGTCGACTCTGCGATTGCTTGTCCGAGGAGTTCTTTGTTGGTAAACCCGAGTGCAATAACTGCATCGATAAAAGTTGCTTCGTGTTGAGATGCGAACTCCTCAGCGCGGGTAATCTCCTCCGCCTGCAGATAATCTCCGGCGAGCAGAAGCTGTTTGGTGTTTTTTTCGTCAAGCTGCATAGGACAATTGGGCTTTTCAGACCGTACTAATTATAGCGGATAGTCGTCTATTGGGAAATGGCGGACGTGATAATTGTTTTGGGTAACATGCGCGAGTGTCGCGGTTGGCTCGTTGTGTGATTTACTGCCGATGCGAGTCACAAATTTCGACCATCAGACCACTCTGTAGTGCACGAAAACGAGTAGCTGAATTTCTATTGAACAGGTAAAATTAGGGTCAATGGCCCATTCGCTCAAAGTAAAAATAATTCTGATAATATTTCTTACGACATCGTTGAGTATCGCCGTTTTTTTGGTATTTCAAAATGTCATCACTGCAAAGTTATTTAAGACGCCTTTACAGAATGAGATTCTCGCAGTGGTGAAATTGAGTGTGAGCAGTGTCGACGGCTATACGCACATGATGGAGCAAAAGGCCTCCGACCTCGCACTTGCAGGTGAAATTTTTTATAGTGCGCGCAAGGGCACACCGAGCAAGAACCTTGATGCGGAGATGGAGAAGTATCTGACAGACAATCTCACTTCTTTTCCTGCCGCAATCGGCGGCGGTTTGTGGTATGAGCCGCAAAAGTTTTATCCGGACAAAAAATATTACGGCCCCTATGTATTTTGGGAAAATGGCAAAGTGCTATTTACGTGGGATCTTACTACGCCCGAATATGATTACTTTACACAGAGTTGGTATACCACCGCGCTTCCGCTTGGTTGGGATAGGACAAAGAAACGGGAGCGCACCCACTATTGGACGGCTCCATACTATGATGAAGCAGGATCGTTTATGCTGATGAGTACGGTAGATGCATTTATGTATGACGAACAAAGGGTAATTATTGGCCTTTCAACTGCCGATTGGTCTATTGAGGACATGCTCACGTTCCTCAGAAATTCAAGGCCTACTCCGGATAGCGGTATTCTCCTCGTAGACACAAACGCAAATATAATTTTAACGAATACACTCGCTACCACATCGACAATGAAAAGCGTGGAGACGGTTTCGTGGATGTCGGCGTTTGTCGAGCCGGAAAAGGGTAATGTCAAAATAACGAGTACGAATATCGACGGCATAACATATGACGCATATTACGTCCTCACCGAAGCGGGAATGCTCTATGGGATGCTGGTCCCTTCCCGCGTATTGTTAGATGCGGTAAGCCAATTGACGACAAGCAATATTATTGGGTTTCTCACCTTCAATCTTTTTTTGATCGCTGTTTTATATTTCGCATTGCTGAAGGTGACAAATCCAATTATCAAGCTTACCAATATCGTAACCCGCATTGGCGCCGGGGATTTTGCGGTGAAAATGAATGTGGAGTCGCAGGATGAGATAGGCCAACTCGGCATGGGAGTTAACAAAATGGTTGAAACACTGTCGTTTCAAAAAGAGGAAATTGACAAGCGAGAGGCGCTGCTTGTCAGCAACATCAAGGAACTCGAGTCTTTTAAAAGTCTTCTCGAGGACAAAGTGATTGAAAAGACCGCCGCGCTCACTTTGCAAATTCAGGAAACGCAAAGTCGCTCCGAAGAGCTACAAAAATTTCAACTTGCCGTTGAGCATACCTCTCAGCACGTGATAATTACGGATGTGGAGGGCAAGATCCTTTATGCTAACGCAGCGGTCGTTCTCACTACGGGATATTCACGAGAGGAAGTTCTTGGAAAAAAACCATCGTTGTGGGGAGGGTTAATGTCGAAAGAATTTTTTGCCGATCTGTGGAGGACAATAAAGGTAGAAAAAAATAGTTTTAGTGGGGAGATACAAAACAGGCGAAAAAATGGAGAGATGTATACAGCTACTACAATTATTTCGCCAATTGTTGACATGAATGGGGCGGTAAAGTTTTTTGTCGGCCTCGAGACAGATATTTCGAAACAAAAAGCACTAGAGAGGGTATTGGTCAACGAAAAGGAGCGCATTGAAGGAGTTGTTGTCGAGCGAACGCGCGATCTTCAAAATGAACATGCGCGACTGCTCGCTGCCATCAATAGCCTTTCATTTGGGTTTATCATTGCTGATATGGATGATCGCGTTATTCTTCAAAACAGTGCAATGAGCGAATTGTTTGAGCTAAGTGGGGGGCCCATCACAATTAGTAATATCGCACAGCTCGTAGGAGCACACTTTGACCTCAAGATGCAAATAGAGAGATGTTTCACTGATAAATCCGCTTGTGTCGTCAATGAAGTTATTTTTGGTAAAAAGTTCCTTCGGGGGACCATTGCCCCCGTAGTTTCAGGGGCTGTAGGCGAAAAAATCGGGTACGTACTCCTATTTGAAGACATTACAGAGGCGCACGTTCTCGATAGGGGGCGCGACGAGTTCTTTGCAATCGCCTCCCATGAACTCCGCACGCCACTCACCGCCATACGAGGGAATATGTCGCTTATTGAAGATTACTACCAGGACAAAATTACCGACAAAGAGGTGCTCGAAATGGTCCATGATACAAACAGTGCGGCGTCACGACTAATCACCATTGTGAATGACTTTCTCGATGTATCGCGCCTTGAGCAGGGGCGGGTCACATTTCAAGTGAGTGACTTTTCTGCGCATGAATTGGTTGATGAGGTAATAAAAAATATTACAGAAGTCGCGGCGATAAAAGGCATGTCAGTTAAGAGAGAAAAAATTGACGGAGATTGTCTTGTGAGGGCTGACCGCGATAGGAGCCTGCAGGTGCTTACGAATATTATTTCAAATGCGGTTAACTACTCAGAACATGGAACAGTGACTGTGGGGGTGGCGCAGGATGACGAATTTGTGGAGTTTGATGTGAGCGACGAAGGTGTCGGTATTAATACCTTAAATCAATCATTGCTTTTCCGTAAATTTCAACAGGCGGGGGAAAGTGTTCTCTCGCGAGATGTCACACAAAGCACCGGACTCGGTCTGTATATTTCTCGGCTGGTTATCGAGCCAATGGGTGGAAAAATCTGGTTAAAGCGGAGTGTTGCCGGAGAGGGAAGCACATTTGCATTTACGCTACCTCTCGCAAGGAAGAAGATTGGGTAGTGCAGCTGCGGTAAGTTGAGTTTTTTGTTGCCTGCGTGAAAATATCTCATTATAATGATAAGTGAATATTCTATCAAACTCAATTTTATGAACATAAACTCACGCCTTATTTGCCTAGTGGAGGACGACCCACTCATCATCCGCCTGTATCAGCGGATATTTAAATTGAATAACTATGAGCTTAAGGTGGCGGACAATGGCGAGGTTGCAATCACACTGCTTTCAGGGCTTGCGGAACTTCCGGTGGTGATATTGCTCGACATCATGATGCCCAAATTGAGTGGATTTGATGTGCTTAAGTTTATTAAGGAAAATGAAAACATCAAATCGGTCCCCGTCATTATGTTGACCAATCTTGCCAGCAAGGAGGACCACATTCGCGCACTCGACATGGGCGCCGCGATGTATCTCGTCAAAAGTCACCACACCCCCAAAGAACTCATCGGCCTCATCGAGTCATTTCTGGCACAACACAAAGAGGGGACCTCACCCATTGCGGCATAGTCGAGTTGTTATTAATTTGTCAGTAAAATAAAAATTCATTATGAACATTGGACAACAGCAGTGGACAAAAGGCGGGGGATGGAAAGTCACACTTGCGCCAAAAGTAGGAACCTTGGCACCGCAGCTTGTGCTTGGGTTTGGAGGCACCGACGTACTGAAGGAGCATACACGCTACGATGAAGTAAAGAGCATGTATCCCGACGCTCATGTTTTATTGTGTTCCACCGCCGGCGAAATACTCGGGGCAACTGTCGCCGACGACACCATCGCGCTTACAGCGATAAATTTTGAAAAAACAACATTGGTGTTCACAACCGCAACCGTTGAGAATTCGGCGGAAAGTTTTTCCATCGGAGCAAAAATGGCAAGAAGTTTGCCGCATGAGGGCCTTGTCCATGCACTCATCTTTTCCGACGGTCTCATGGTCAACGGGACGAAGCTGGTTGAGGGCATCTCCGCCGCACTTCCTGCCGACGTGCGAGTAACCGGAGGGCTCGTCGGTGACGGAGGTCGCTTCAGGGAAACACTTGTTGGTCTCGACGCATATCCGGAGAAGGGGAACCTCGTACTTATCGGTCTCTATGGCGCAGCGCTCCGCGTGGGATACGGTTCATTCGGAGGTTGGGATACCTTTGGTCCTGAGCGCATCATCACAAAATCGCATGAGAACGTACTGCTCGAAATCGACCATAAACCCGCACTTGCTCTTTACAAAGAGTATCTCGGAGAAGAGGCGGCTAATCTTCCTGCCTCAGGACTGCTCTATCCGATGAATCTGCGCATTAATGCCGGCACCGAGAAGGAGGATAATGTTGTGCGCACATTGCTTGCCGTCGATGAATCCCGACAAAGCATGACCTTCGCCGGAGACATGCCTCTGGGTGCATATGCCAAGCTGATGCGTGCCAACTTCGAGCGATTGATAGACGGCGCATCAAGTGCCGCGAATCTGAGTACGGAACAACTCGGTGGAGGGAATTCGGAGTTCGCACTGCTCATTAGTTGTATCGGAAGGAAGTTGGTCTTGAAGGAGCGCACTGAAGAGGAACTTGAGGCGGTGAGAGGCGTGCTGGGTGAGAAGGCCGTCCTTACCGGCTTCTACTCATACGGCGAGATCTGCCCCACCGCAAAGAGCGAGCACCAGTGTCAGTTGCACAACCAAACCATGACAATAACCGCTCTTCGCGAGGTATAGTTTCCCTCGCCCGGATTGGGCGCACTATCTCATGCACAAGATTCTTGAAAGGCAGCTACGTAAATTATTACCAGGGTATACCGCCACATCGGAAGGTCTTTCCGCACTTCTTGATACAGTGAGCAGCACCTATGACGATTTTGATAACGACCGAAAGCAATTAGAGCGCTCGACGGAAATAAGCGGACGTGAACTTGAAGAAGTAAATAAAAAACTCAACGAAAGTTTTTCTCTACTCCAGTCGACGATTGACGCCGTCGAGGACGCGATATTTGTCACCGATGCGAGCTTTACACTCATCGCGCACAATCGTGCCTATGAAAAACTTTGGCAAATTCCCATGGATATACTTCAGAGTGGGGACATGCTGAAGATCATCGTGTTCGTTGGAGGGCAAGTGTCTTCCCCCGCAGACCTCGAGGCAAGAATGAAAGAGATCATCACTAACGCGGAGGAGCCGTCCCTGGACCTGTTGTACTGTAGGGACGGGCGTATCATCGAGCGCAAGTCCTCCCCCATTGTTTCAGGCGCCAAATTGCCGCTACGCGTGTGGGTATTGCGCGATGTGACGAATTTTGAAAACGCGAAAATGGCAACGGTGAACAAGCTTGAGGATCTTGAACATGAAAAAAATATCGTCGAGGAGCGGGTACAAGAGCGCACGAGGGAACTCACTATGGAGCACGCACGATTTATCGCCTCCATAAGCAGTATCCCCCTCGGCCTCCTCGTGTTTGACCACACCAATCGCATTTTAATACGAAACAGGGCCGCAAGGAGTATTTTGAACATAAAAGAGAAAGACTACACATTCGCAGATATCGCGCTCGCCATTCCGGAACTCAAGCTCGGCGAAAGACTCTCGCGCTGCCTATCGGAGCATATGCCCATTGAAGTCAAAGACGTTGAGGTCGGACACAAGATATTAAAGATACTGATGACGCCGATGGGTGCGTTCGAGGAAGATAGCGCTGAGGCACTCGGTGTCGTGGTGCTTGTTGAAGACATTACCGAAGCCCGCGTCCTCGAGCGAGGCCGCGACGAGTTCTTTGCGATAGCCTCTCATGAACTCCGCACGCCGCTCACCGCGATACGCGGGAATATGTCAATGATCGAAGATTATTACCAGGATGCGATAACCGACAAGGAGGTGCTCGAAATGGTACACGATACAGGTAGTGCCGCATCGCGCCTCATCACTATCGTGAATGATTTTCTCGATGTATCCCGCCTCGAGCAAGGACACATCATCTTTCAGTACGATGATTTTTCCGCCGCGGAACTCGTCGATGGTGTTGTGGGAGAACTCGCGGGAGTGGCCATCGCAAAAGGTATCTCCATATTCGCTGAAAAGGGCGAAGAAACCTTGATGGTGCACGCCGACCGCGATCGCAGTAAGCAAGTGCTCACGAATCTGGTTGCCAATGCCATCAACTATTCCAGCCACGGCACGATACGCATTAGCGTCGAGCGAAATGATGCATATGCGGAGTTTCATGTGCGCGATGAGGGTGTCGGCATCTCAGGGCAAAATCAAACGCTCCTCTTCCGAAAATTCCAGCAAGCAGGCGAAAGCGTGCTCACGAGGGATATGACCCAGAGCACGGGGCTTGGTCTCTATATTTCGCGACTCGTCATCGAGCCGATGGGCGGGAGGGTCTGGCTGAAGGAAAGCGAGACCGGAAAGGGAAGTGAGTTCGCATTCACCTTGCCGCTTGCCGCGGACCTCGTTGCGAAATAGCGTCGTCGCAAGAGACGATGTTTTTTGTGGAGATTGTTTTTTTGTCCAATTTTGCATAACATGGAGACATGCCAGCGCTCTACATTGTCGCAACCCCGATAGGGAACCTCGAAGATGTGACTCTTCGGGCACTTCGTGTACTCAAAGAGGTCGACCTCATTCTTTGCGAGGACACGCGGGTGACCAAGCGGCTATTGCAACGATACGAGATAGATAAACCGACGATGAGCTATCATGCCCAGTCGAAACTCTCCAAAGTAGATAAAATATTTTCGCTGCTTGAAGAGGGTAAGAATCTTGCGCTTGTTTCGGATGCGGGCACTCCGACCATCTCCGACCCGGGATGCATGTTGGTTGCGCAGCTTCGTGAGAAATTTTCCGACGCAATAGAGATGATACCCATACCCGGTCCCTCGGCGGTCCTCGCCGCACTTTCCGTGTCCGGATTCCCATCCTCCGAATTTTTGTTTTTGGGATTTCTTCCGCACAAGAAGGGGAGGGAAACACTCTTCAAAGAGATCGCCCTTTCGAAGCGCACCGTCGTTTTCTATGAGTCACCGCACCGCATCGAAAAAACCCTGGAATCATTAACGAAATTTTTGGTGTTCACACAGCGGATTTGCGTCTCGCGCGAGATTACCAAGATTCACGAAGAGCATGTCATCGGCACCGCACAGGAAGTTGCCCTCCACTACAAGGCGCATCCGGACCGCGTGAGGGGCGAGTTTGTGGTGGTGGTAGATGGGGTATAATGATTCTATGAAAATGAAAATGAAAACGAAAACACAAAAATATTTGTCGACGTGGGTCACGGGAGGGGTGGAGAGGGAAGACAATGTTTTTTTTGATTACAATGCAAAGTTAATAGCGCTCGACAAGGAGTGTTACAAGCTGCGCAAGGAATATCGCGAATCCCGACGAGAGCACATATTTCTTGCTCCGTGGTACAAAAAAGCCATCCCACTTCACGTGAAGTTTCTTGCATTAGCGACCCCGTACTGTGAGCAGGCATTCAGTGAGCATCATGAGCCCATCATGTTTGGTACTTCTGTTGTGCCAAAGAGTAATTCTACGCGCGAGCAAACTTTTGTCATTTTTGATATTGACACGGCCTACGCGAATACATTGCTCGCTCTCCAAGATTGGCATCACGACATCGGCGACCACCGCTCCGAGGTGGGATTCAGGGGGGCATTGAAGCAATACAACAAGAAGGTCACCACCAATTTTGACTACTGGACCAAGAAAACAGCTCAAAAGAAAAAGGCAAAAAAGAGCTCCGGCAAGAAATAGCCCGCTGTTCTTCGAGCGAGCCGGCTGTTTCCCAGCACGAAACATTTACGCTATAATCCGAACATCATGTTACGCAATATCCTCATCGTCGTCGGGCTCCTCGTTGCCCTCAATCCCTATCTCGGCTTTCCGCAAGCACTCGACAAATTCATCCTTACCGGGCTGGGACTTTTTATTGTATTTTTGATCGCACTGACGCGTCGTGGCCGCATGCACCATGAGGTCCACGAGACAAAAGAGGTGACCCCCAAGATGCTTCATGTCGAACGGACTGAAGTAGAAGATTCTCCACGCATGCACATTGAGCGGAGTACCATCGAAGACACAAAATCGCAGGATGACGGTGAGGGCGGAGAGACTGTTGTTGAAAAGAAGGTCACTACCGTCCGCCGGAGAAAAATAAACAGTGGCGATGGCCTTGGAGATGCCCGAGGCGGTTCGCACATGTAATGCATGTTGCACGGCATGCTACAACTTCGCGTGCTACTTCCCGCATTTATTGCCGGAGTACTTTTTTATGCCGGAGTAAGCGGCGGCATAGAGGTCGTATATGATGCCGGAAGTAGAACGACAACGGCAGGGCAGGTCGTCGCGACAACCTCACTTGGGAAGATGCTCCCCGTGTTGCCCGCTCCGTTTGTGGTGACGCACATCAAAACGCCTATTCCGGTAAAGGCGGCGTATATGACCAGCTGTATTGCAAGCGGTAAAAAATTGCGTGCACCGCTCACGAAGTTAGTGGAGACAACGGAGTTGAATGCACTAATCATCGATATAAAAGATTTTTCCGGCATGGTCTCGATTGACTTTGATGATGAGCGTTTTGTGCTCAATTCAAACGGGTGCACCATTGCCGACATCAAGGAGTATATTGCGGAACTGCACAAAAAAAATATCTATGTCATCGGTCGGGTGACGGTGATGCAGGATAGCGTGTATACGAAGTCGCATCCTGATGCCGCGGTCAAGAAAAAGTCTGACGGCACGACGTGGAAAGACAAGAAGGGGCTCGCATTCGTTGACCCAGGCGCTTCGGAGTATTGGCAGCACATGGTTGACCTCGGCAAGGTGTCCTATGCGCTCGGATTTGATGAGATTAATTATGACTATATCCGCTATCCTTCCGATGGCGATATGTCCAATGCAAAATTTCCACGCACTGGATCGACGACAAAGGCAGTGATGATGGATAGGTTTTACACATATCTCGGGAAGGCGATGCGCAAAGAGGGCATTCCCATCTCGGCGGACATTTTTGGAATGACAACGACAAATACCGACGACCTCGGAATAGGGCAGGTGCTCGAAAGTGCGCTCAAGAATTTTGATTACGTGGCACCGATGGTCTATCCGTCACACTACCCACCAAATTTTAACGGGTGGAAAAATCCCAACCTTGTGCCGTATGAAATCATCAAGTTCGCAATGTCTCGTGCGGTGACGCGGGCGAATGCGCTCGAGCAGAAAGAGTCGGGATGGGTTGCGCCGATTGTGAGTACGAGTACGCCAAAGAGTACTACGACGCAGAGCGTGGCGACGACGTCTGCGAAGTTTGTCCCCACCGGTCTCTATGCAAACAAACTGCGCCCGTGGATTCAGGATTTTGACTACGGAAAGGTCTACACCGAGGCGGATGTCCGTGCGCAAATAAAGGGAACTTATGACGCAGGACTTGACTCGTGGATGAGCTGGGACCCGTCCAACAAATACACTCAAAGCGCTTATAGCGGAGCGGAGACAGGCAAGATTGAACCCTCTGACCAAACAGCCCGCCCGTAATTTTCTCTCGGCAATTTAACGTACTAACTTACGTATAGTAATTTTCGTATGGAAATTTACTCAAAGTAATCTACGCGTAGAAATTATACCATCTCCAAATAACTCTTCCACAAAGAATTCGCCAATCTCGGTTCTGAGGAAGAGAAAATTTTAAGGCATATCGAGATATGTCGCAAAATTTT
>JAYSTI010000046.1:0-7182 GCA_043719805.1 Candidatus Lloydbacteria bacterium | reverse complement strand
AGCTGACTAAAATGTCGATTCGTGGCGCCTTTTTTGATTTTTCGCATAACAACTGAATTCTAGTACAGGTGTTGCAATTGATTGTTGAACTCGGGCATTGTCTGATTGACAGAGCGCCCATGACTGATAGCATGTGGTAGGAAATCAATTACTAGGGGAAGAAAATGCCGACGCCTGAAATCAACCGTGAGCCAACGGGACTCCATTGCGTACTTGCGAGCTGTGAAAATGGGATGATCATCAAGAAGACGCGTACCGTTCCCGCGATTCCGAAGAGTGTCGTTTGGAATGGTGATGGGCCACGTCCCACGAAAGACACCGTGACCTGCTACTGCAACTCCTGCGGGGTGGCCTACGAACCGGACGTCATTCTGAAGCAAATCAAAACCGCGCCATGAGCGCGGTTTTTGTTTTTCTTGCGGGTCCCGTGGTGAACTATTTATTCTGCTTTAGTTGCCACTCCACCAACATGTTGTCGTCGGTGAGCATCGGGGCTTCGATAACGCGAGAGAGGTAAGTCGCTCTTGGTTCGAGCAACGTAGTGTGGGAAAATTCTTGAGCGGGATCGAATTCTTTCTCGATGTTCTGGAAAACGGCGGTGTCACTTGCTAAGCCGAAATCAAACACCGGCCTCCCATCAATTCGGTATTCCCTCAAAACAGAGAGTAGGCGTTCGCGGTCTATCGAAAGTGGTGAATCAGAAACAATGAGTGCATTCGCGATGCGCCACGCGTAGGGAAACACAGTCATTCCTGTTTTGTTCACGATGTCTGAATCGGTCGTGTTGTACATTAGCACTCCCCCGATGTTTAAGTGCGCACGCAGTATCTCGAGAAATTCTTGCGATAGAAGATTGGTTGCCCCGGCGCGCCAATGATACGAAGTATTCATCACGATTGCGTCATACTTCTGGCTTGGATTGCGCACCAGATAGCGCCTGCCATCCTCAATGATGATATTCACCCGTGGGTCGGTGAGGAGAGACGCAACGACCGGGTATTGCGGTATCAACTGCAGATGACCGGGATTGATCTCGAGAATATCAACGTGTTCCACTCCAGGAAGATTTGCGAGCACCTGTGCCCAAGAACCACTCGAAAGACCGACGACCAATATGCGCTTCGGATCTGCATGAAATGCAGATAATGCATACGGCCGGATTATCATATTGCGATCATTCACAATATCTGTACTATACTGACCGTCATACACACCGGAACCGTACACCATGCCGTCTGCCGTTACTTCGATTACGCCGCTTCTATTTTCCACGATACGCGCAAATCGCATCCCCTTCGTGTAGTCCTTTCCCATCTGAATCTTTTCGTAAAGTGTTGCATTGTATCGATAGCAAAAAATAATCAGGGCAAAAGCGGAGATGATTGCAAACTTGTGCCACAGTTTCATGCGACGTAACAAATACACAGCAAGTACCAAACTGAGCAGGGAAAGAATGCCTATAATTGTGCGTAAGCTAAATACGTTCAGAAGAATAAAACCTGTTCCCACCGACCCCAGCGTAGAACCGACAATGTTTGCCGCGTAGATGTGACTCACTGACCTGCCGGCACCCGCATCGGGCAGTACTCCGGCATGCATGAGCAGTGGAAATAGTATGCCAAGCGGAAATGCAATGAGCGCAGAGAGAAGAAATAAGATGAAACCAAAACCATACATAATAAAAAATCCACTGAGAATAAACACGACGGAAATAGTCATTCCGGAAATTAACATGATTTCCCCGGCAAGTATCCGAAATCTTTCACTATCTTTTCTGTCGATCTTTCGCATCAAATACACAGCGTAGAAAGACCCAAATGCAATACCGAAAAGAAAAAAAGCGAGTACTACGGGGAAGGCGAACGCGCGCCCACTTGTAAAAAGATAAATGACTCGGAACCAAAGTATCTCTATGGAAAGTGCAAAAAAACCGGAGAAGAACAAAAGCATTGCCGAAAAAAGGTGTGCTCGTGAAAATAAATTCCCCACACTACTTCGCGCGGGAATTTCTTCGACACTATCGGCCGCCTGATTGATGGCGCCGCGTCGTTTATCATAGTGGCTTGCGAGCGCACCAAGGATCAATGCGAAGAGGACGACAATGAAATTAAGGATTGCTGCAACGAATACGGCATCGTGCTGCCCAAACCCCGCGGTGAAAAAAAATACCGAACCCAGTGCGGCAAACGCCGAACCAAGCGTATTCACAAAATAGAGATTCCCCACCGACGCGCCAACGTTCCGAGATTGCGAAATCAACGCATTGGCCAAAATGGGAAGCGTCGCCCCCATTGCGGTCGTAGGAATGACCACCAACAGAAACGTTGCTATTCCCCCACCAGTGACCCCCACTCCCGTAGTCAGTACCCCTATCGTATCGAAGAGCTGCAGAGAATAATAACCGAAAAGTCCGATGAGGCACTCAATAACTGCAAACAACACGAAAGACGACCGTTTCCATCGTGTCGATACTTCCCCGCCGATAATCGAGCCGATTCCGAGGCCGAGCATAAACGCACCAATAATAATGGACACCGATTCTGCGTGCGCCCCGAAGATGGTGTACAGATGATGTTGCCAAATAATCTGATAGAGAAGTGCGGGAGCCCCGGAAACAAAAAACAGGGCAAGGGTTCCCCATTTCAAAATAGAGGCTGCACTCATAGCGGGAAGATTATACCATTAAATGGCGCCCCAAATACCATACACGATTATTTTGGATCATGCGGTTTTACCTTCTTGATTGTGTCTTTAAATTCTTTATGTCCGTGTGTAATCAAAAATTCGATACGTTCTGCTATTTGGATGCTTCGACTTTTTATCACCGACAATTCTTCGACGGTAAATTTTTCAAGGACGAAATCCCCCGCCTTTCTGCGTGGTGATTCCGCGGTAATCTCAGGAGAAACCCCGATACGAAAACGATAGAAATCACGTGTTTTTAGTGTGGCGATGATAGACACGACTCCGTTCTGTCCTCCCGCGCCACGATCGCGCGCAGAGCGCCAAGAGCCAACGGGTAAATCTGCGTCGTCATGAAGAACGGTGAGCTGCTCGGCCTGATCGGGGCTTTTCACGAGTGTCGCGAGACTCTTGCCGGAATTATTCATGAATGTCTCGGGCTCAAGGAGCATCACTTCCTGCCCCGCAATCTCCCCACATGAGACAAGCGCATCATGTGTTTTTTTGTATTCCCACTGCGGAAAATCATATATTTTTCGGAGTTGCTCCAGCGCGATACGCCCCGCATTGTGGCGAGTCTTTGCATATTCCGCTCCGGGATTCCCGAGTCCGACGATGATCCATTTCATTGCAGCATTGTAGCCTAAAATCAGATTATTAACAGCATCTATTTTTTCCCGATCCGTAACGACTCAAAAACGGAGACTAACCCAAAGCGATCAATATGATATCGGTCGTTAAACCGCAACAAACGCTCTGCGCAATATATTGCCAGCACTCCGATGAACACTCCGAATATCGAGTCTACGGCGTAGTGCTCCATGAGCAGCATTGTGCCCAAAAAATTTGCAATTGCGAACGGTAAGACTACCATCACAAGTAAAGGTTTTGCGCGACACAGATAGTACAAAATAAGCGTTCCCCATATGACGTGGGTGCTAGGGAACGAAGACACCGCCAACGCTCTCCCCGCCTTATCAATCCACATTGCCTCCACGGCGGTAATAGCGCGTGCGACGTAGGGCGACATCGTCATATTGTTCATTGCAACCGAAATATCTGCAGTAAGCTCCTGATTGAGTATGTTGCGCCGATACATTTCATTCGGGGCAATGGCCGGGACTATTATCCAGAATGGGAGTGAAAGAAATACCGATAACGTCATTGCAAGAAACAAGGAACGAAAAGACCTCGCGCTCGTGCAAAAGAGATAGGCGAGAAGAACTCCAAGTACGACGGGCAAATAGGCATATGAATTTACGATAAACCAAGTCAACGAAGGTGGGATTGATATCGAGTTGAGAAAAAACGGCGGATAGACGCCGAAGATGAGCATGTCGAACCGCATGAGCAGGCCTGAGGCCTCAGCCACCGGAGCAGCACCAAACGAACGAAAGAGGACGGAGATAATGGCAGACGCGCCGAAAACAAATGCCGTCGAAACTATAAACCAAAAAGTTACACTCCGGGCGACAGCAAATGTTCGTGGGTCATTCGCGGCACGCCTTACTCCGCGTTGTCCTCCATTCTCTGCACTTTTTCCAATTAAATATCGCACTATCAAATACCCTCCATAGGTCCAGAGTATCAACGATGCGTACCGGAGCAGCTGTCCGCCAACCATCGGTCCCATCAGGAGAGAGCGCGGGTTGATAGCGAGATTCCACAGCTGAAAAAACAGATCAGCAAAGAAGATCGCGGCGAACGTCGATGCATATATGGCAAAGATTACGTACGTCTCTATGGGAAAAGAAGTCAAATGAAATTTTATCTTATGAGAAACTGTGCGGTGGTCTTTGGTCTTCATTATTGAGCATATTGTATCATGCACAGAAAAACATCAGGAAAGAATCCTGATGAACATTTGTACGAGTAAAGATTGTTTTTAAAATTTTTATCATTAAAATCGTGCGTGCTCCAGTCGGTCACACATTTCGCTATTGTGTCAAGAGGTTTTTTCCCGTATGATGGTCGGAAATGAGCACTGAAAACAAACCTGTACCAGACCTACGCCACACTCAGCAAGGGGGCGCGGAGGACACTCCAAAGGAGGGCGACAAAGAGGGCGAAGAGGGTAAAACCTCAACACTTCAGGTCATCTGGGAGACGGTGCGCTATGCGATAATTGCGGCACTCATCATCATTCCTATACGCACATTCGTGGCGCAGCCATTTGTCGTATCAGGAAACTCGATGTACCCCACTTTCCAGAGTGGAGAGTATCTTATTGTCGACGAAACGACGAAGTACATCGGCGAATACTACCGTGGCGATGTCGTCATTCTTCGCTACCCAAACGACCCGTCAAAATTTTTCATCAAACGCGTAATCGGACTCCCCGGAGAAACTGTGACCATTCAGAACGGTACGGTCTCCATCACGAGTGCAACGCAAAAAGAACCGTTAATTCTGAGTGAGCCATACGTCAAAAATACGAAGTTCGACAGCGCGACGCGCACGCTTGATAATGAGGAGTTCTTTGTAATGGGCGACAACCGCGCACAAAGTTCCGATTCCCGCGTGTGGGGCCCTGTACCAAAACGGCTCATGGACGGAAAGGCGTTGGTGCGACTATTTCCCTTTACCGCAGTCGCGCTCCATCCGGGCGGAACCCAAAGCTTCGGAGTGAACTACTAATTTAATCTCATTATTTATTCATTCAACATAATCTATGCCGAAAAAAGAAACTGAGAAGAAAGATATCCCCACCGCGCTCAAGGGAATGCGCGACCTCATAGGAGACGAATCTCATAAATATCAGGGCTTTTTTGAAAAGGCTGCGGAAGTTGCACTCTATTACGGCTTTCAGCCTATCGACGTGCCCATCATGGAACGCGAGGAGGTGTTTCTTTCGACGCAGAGCGAGGACACGGACCTTGTCGGAAAAGAAATGTACACGCTGAAGACAAAGGGCGGCGACAAGCTCGCGCTGCGCCCTGAGGGCACTGCACCCGTAATGCGTGCATATCTTGAGCACGGCATGATGTCGCACCCACAACCGGTAAAATTCTACTACTACGGATCATTCTTCCGCCACGACAATCCTCAGCGCGGTCGCTATCGTGAGTTCAAACAATTCGGTATCGAGATGATTGGCTCATCGAAATCCATCAGTGACGCAATGGTCATCTATTTGAATGCCATGATATTGAAAGAGGTGGGTCTCACCAACATCATGATTGATGTAAACTCTATCGGTGACAAAGAGTCACGTGTACCGTACCTTCGCGAACTGACCGCATACTACAGGAAGCACATCAACCACCTCTGTGTGAACTGCAAGCAGCGCATCAAGACCAATCCCCTGCGTCTCCTCGACTGCAAAGCCCACGAGTGCCAGGTCTATAAAGAGAAAGCGCCGCAATCAATAGCGCACCTCTCTCCTGCGGCAAAACAGCATTTCAAAGAAGTACTTGAGTTCCTTGATGCGCTTAAGATTACCTATCGCATCAACACCAACCTTGTACGCGGGCTAGACTATTACACGCACACCGTGTTTGAGATAACGGAAATTCCCGACGACAGGCCGGCGGAGATTTTCGCAGAGAATGCGACACAGCTTGAGGCGACCGACAAGGAGAAGGATGACAAAAAAAAGAAAAACGAACGAGAAGACGCTGAGAATGCACCGATGTCTATTGCCGGTGGAGGACGCTACGACTATCTCGCGAAACGACTTGGAAGCAAGAAGGACATTCCTGCAGTCGGCAGCTCTATCGGCGTTGACCGCGTGCTCATGTCGCCAAACTACAAGGGTTCTGCGCCACGCATTGTGAAGAAACCGAAGATTTATTTCATCCAACTTGGATTTGAGGCAAAGTTGAAGTCGCTTGAGATAATCGAGGTCCTCCGCGCCGCACGTATTCCCGTCGTTCACTCTTTGAACAAGGATTCTCTCGGGACACAGCTCGGCATCGCAGAGAAAATGCAGGTACCCTACGCACTCATCTTTGGACAGAAGGAGGCCCTCGAAGGTACCGTCATCGTCCGCAACATGCTCACTCGCTCACAGGAGACTATTAAAGTGGTGAAGCTGGCGGATTACATTAAGGCAATAAAGTAACGCTCGGGTTTACTCGTTTTGAAAAACTCACCATCGATTTTTCCTGCGAAAAATCGTGGTTCTGCTCGGCAAGCCCGCTTTGCCAAGGCAAAGACCATGCCGGGCTCTAGGTGCCTCCGCAAGGTTTTTCAAAACGAGTAAACCCTCGCTTGGGAGAGCTAAGTTTCTCCGTGCTCCATAGCCACTTAAAATGCAATACTCGCTACCGAGGGAGGACGGAGATAGGCCGAGCCAATCGTCCTCCGCAAGGCCATTTCAAAATGAGTAATCCCACACTACGAGGGAGAAATATGCACGAATTACATTTGAGCTATCCGAGCTCGAGTGCATATTGCGTTCCGCTGAATTCAATAAGTAATTGCAACACCTGTACATTCGAATAATACCTCGAGTGGCGTTTTGCCACCATGTCGCTTCCTCGGACGCGTGTTAAGAAG
>JAYSTI010000045.1:0-7269 GCA_043719805.1 Candidatus Lloydbacteria bacterium | reverse complement strand
TAAAAATGACCCCACCTGGCATTTGCCATGTGGGGTCAAGAGATCGTATTACATCTCGAGCACGCGATCGAGATCGCCTGTATCGATATGCGCTCTTGCCTCAAGGAATACATCTTCTGACATAGCCGAGAAATTCAGCGGTGCACCATCCTTGCTATGGAGCACCTTTGTGGCATCATCCAATTCCTGAACGTACCACTCCATTGCATCATCACAAACTGGTGTTCCACCTTCATCGAACGTAAGTCCGAAGTTGTCCTTAAGAAGCTTTTGCACTTGAGGATCTTTGAACATGTCTGTCCCAGGATACGCTGTAGCTGTGAACATTTTTCGATTTACGGATGCGAAAGCAATTGCGTACTCGGAAGTCCCTTGGGTGAGTCCTTTCGTGTAGTACTCTTCTTGCCATTTGATGAAAGCGACGCTCGTTTTCAAATCATTAAGCGTTTCTCCGGGGTACGCCATCATCCAGGTTGCATTTGTATGGATGCCCACTTCACGACAATTTCTGATTCCTTCCATCATCATGGTGGGGAACTCATAGTCGCCGACTTGCGTCATCCGTTCGACACCACCCTTGCGAATGATGTGGCCTCCTTTCTTCATGCGATAGAGTGTTGCTTTCGCTGCGCTCTCTGCACCGACTCCTATGTAGATGCACCCTGATTCCGCCATCGGTTCGAGACGGTCCATGGTGCACTCATCAAGGCGTGTGTGTGTTCCCCATCGGAATTCGAGTCCTTTAAACGCTGCAGGGAGTGCCTGACACCGTTTGCGGTCAACTGCAAAATTGTCGTCGGGGAATCCGATGAAGTCGACACCATAAGTCTTAATGAGCCACTCCGCTTCCTCCCTGAGGTTTCCTGGACTGCGGATACCCCAATTACGTTCACCTTGTGCTCCGCGGTAGCAGAACGCACATGCATGAGGGCACCCTCGCGACGAGACTGTCGTGAGACTTCGCTTGGTAACGAAGTTTGCTGCAGACGAGTTGTTTGCAGCCATACCCCACACGGGTGTTTCGATATACCACTCGAGGAGCGGATTACCGAATACGTCTTTTTCGAGAAGGTCCCAGGCGGCAAACGGCAAGACATCGAGGTCGTGTGGACGGTCACCCGCATATACGAAACGATGGCGACTGCCAATTTCACCGATGTAGTACGGTGAGTCCGTCATCTTCGACCGAATTTTTCCGGAGCGTTTCACGTCATGGGCACAGAGAAGAATGATGTCATCCCCCTCCGAGTGCCCAATTGCATCGAGCTCGGGAATCCAGTTGAAAAGACCTGCCTTGAATTCGGTGGCAAGACCACCTCCTGAAATGAGGAAAGCATCACGAGTGATTTTTTTGCATAACGTCGCTACCCACTGTTGCCACTTTAACGTGGTGATTTTTCCGGAAAAGCCAATTACATCAGGCTCTCCATATTTTTCGAAGTGCGCCAAGATGAGTTTCTCGGCTTCCTCGTGATTAAGGTGACGACCGTTCGCAAGACCACGATTATGCGAAATAGAGTCATCAATCCGGTATGCATTGATGTCGATGATGCTTGAAGTTGCCCCGTACTTTCTGAGGCGTGCTGCCATGAGCCCGGGTCCTTGCGGTGGGGTATTGGGTCGCGCGCTTTCACGAAGTGGCATATTGATGAAACAAACATTGACACCTTTGAGAGCGTTAAAGTTCATTGCTGCCGTACGGTCACTTGGGTGCACTTTAACTGCTCCCGAAGCAATAGGGATTGTCTTCATTTTGATCCTTTCGAATTGAGTTTGGTTGAAATTGTCGAGTTACTATCCATTAATGATAGTACAATCAAAAAACAAACTTGTCTAGATTATTGGTAGTAGTATTATTATTTTAGGATACCTACTGCATGCTATGAATGAATCGGTAGATATCAAAAAACCCGATCGAAACCACTCTTACGAGTGTTTCGATCGGGTTGTATACTCCTAAGAACATTTATAAACCAATTTGTGCACCTATTGCTGACACAAGTGCGGCAAGTGAAGCTGTGTGGCTGGTTGGGACTGGGTATGCGCGCTCCTGAGCGATTTTAAGCTGCCGTGCTGTAGTCGAAGATGAATCGATTAGTTCTCTGATTGAAAACATTAGCTCACATTCTGAAATATTTTTTACCAGGATCCCTGCACCAACCCCCAGTGTCTCAATCATCGCCTCTCCCGATTCCTTCCTAAACCGATTGAGCCATACTTCAGGCGTTACGTGAATCAGTGGAATGCGTTGGTATGCAGCGCACACACTTGCAGATCCCGTGAATTCAATCACTACATCCGCACCGGCGACCATATCAAGTGTCGGAAGTACATCTTTGGTTACGTATTGCGCTCGAATTGGTGAATCAGTAACAATCTCCTCGTAAATATTAAGTTTCTTACCCGAAGCGCTGTCAACTGTTCGAAGTACCGTGTCACCTGGATGAGGTGAAAAAACCACTACAGCATCTTCCTTAAGTTCAGAGCCATGAAGTGCATTAATGATGAGCATCCAGATCAAGCTGTTTCCCGCAGCGAATTTGCCCCCGGGGGCCAAGATGAACTTTTCGTCCAACTTAATCCCTAGCTTCTCACGTACTTCGTGACGTGAAAGTGTAGGGAACGCCATGGCATCGCGAAGTGGATTTCCAGTATTCACGCACCGTGCAGAGGGAAATATAGAGGTGATAGTTCTGATGTCGGTTGGAAGTAACCCGAAGAGAAACGATGCATTTTTGGCCAAATTCTGGAACCAGGCTCCCTCACGTGCTCTATATGGACAAAGTGACATGTCGCTATAAAAGCCATAAGGGATGCCCGAGTCTTGCGCAATCGTTCCGGCAAGGATTTCACTTTCCGCAAACTCTGGTGACGAGGACATTCCAAGTAAAAGGAGGTCAGATTGTTTCACGATTTTTTCTATTTCGGGAACTGAGCTCATTAACGGTTTGCCTCCACCAGTTATCTTAAAGGTTGTAATACCTTTAGACTTCGAATGTAAAGCAGACTCAAGCTGATCAAAACATTGAGAAGGAGCTGCGTCATGCGCACATAGGCAAATGGTCTTGTTCACGAGAACCTCCAGTTGTATCGTTGATGGGGAGAACTGTGGATCTAATCCAGAGTATCTAATACATCAAATATTGTTTTGTGTCAAATATTTTACATTCATTGAATTGGACCAATTCGTATACTTTTTCGTATAACTCTGGTTATACTTACACATATGAAAAATAAGTCTTTTCCGATTGCTATTTTACAAGGTCGTTTGTCGCCCGATATCGATAAGCGGTATCAATTTTTTCCGAAAGAGAAATGGCAAGATGAGTTTGTTTTAGCACATCAACTTGGATTTGATGGAATTGAATGGCTTATCGATCCAAAGGAGTGGGAACATAATCCAATCTTCCACTCGGTATTTGATAAAGCGGAAAAACTTTCTCAAAGCGCACAACTACCGATTACGTCAGTGTGTGCCGATTGGTTTATGGAAGTGTGTATATGGGAAGGAGACCCAGACGAGCATCGAAAAAATATACGAGCGCTTTTCCCTCGAATTAAGAAAACTGTTAATAAGGTATTACTTGTCCCACTTCTGGAAACACATAATATTTTTGAGGAGCATGTACAAGATTCCGTCGTTTCTGTTCTTAGCCCACTTATTCCTGAACTTGAATTAGCTGGAATATCGATTGCCTTTGAAACAGAGCTCTCAGCTGAAGCGCTTGTTTCGTTCCTTTCAAAATTTGAGAGTGATGCGTTCGGAGTATATTATGACATTGGCAACTGCACATCATACGGATTCAATTGCCCAGAGGATATTCGATTCCTTGGTAAACGTATCAAAGGAATACATATAAAAGACCGAAAAATTGGTACAACTACTCCTTTGCGACTTGGTGAGGGGGATGCCGATTTTGCAGGCGTTATAAGGGAACTTCAAGAAATTAATTGGGAAGGCACGTTGGTGATGCAAGCCTGGCGTGGAGAACAATATGTTGATGATGCTCGAACTCAGCTCACGTTTATAAGAAGTTTTTTCAGCCCCAATAATTAATATCTGTGTTTATGCAATCTCACCCATTTGATGTTCAAGAGAAAGTAATCATTGTGACTGGTGCAGCGGGAAATCTTGGTGGTGGGTATGCACATTTTTTACGCGACGCTGGTGCAATCGTATATGCGTGGGATAAAAATGAGAGTAAGCTCCATGCTGTTTTTAATGATTCTATATCAAAAATATTTACACTCGTTGCACTCGATTTAACGAAAGAGGAGGAAGTTAAAGAGGCGGTTGCGACAATCATAAATAAACACGGACGTATTGATGGACTTATTAATAATGCAGCCATGAATCCCGCAATTGGGGTTGACGATGGGACGGATTTATTTGCTCCGTATGAATCATATTCTATTGAGCTCTTTCGAAAAGAGATGGATGCCAACATAGTGAGTATGATGATCACCATGAAGGCCGTAACACCCATAATGATGAAACAAAGGAGTGGGTCTATAGTAAATGTGGCTTCCGAAGTCGCGGTCATTGCACACGACCACCGTGTCTATCAGAGCCCGGACAAATACAAGTCCCCAGCGTACGCAGCGAGTAAAACAGCTGTGCTCGGGCTGTCTCGCCAATGGGCAGCACGACTCGGTGAGCATAATGTACGTGTGAACTCAATTTCAATTGGGGGCGTACAGAGTCCAGGCGTTCCTGAAGATTTTGCTAAGCGATTTGGAAACATGAATATGCTCATGCGTATGGCACAGCCTGGTGAGTATAATGCCACGATGCAATATCTACTTTCTGATGCGAGTTCATTTATGACTGGATCAAATCTAATTATTGACGGGGGTAAAACAGCATGGTAATCCTGTTTAGGAACTTTATGTAGTTTGTGATAAATTTGACCTGTTGCGACAAGTAAATTGAGTTTCCACTAGATCTTTTAAGGACTTCATATGAATTGGCAAAAATTTGCAAAGGCAGTAGATGCTGCTCGTGTAATTAAGGTTGCGTTTTTTGACGCTGATGGAGTAATTTTCCCCGCCTGCACTATGGCTGGCGGAGAGTCAAAAGGAAAACAGTGGAGTTATAACGACGGACTTGGATTGTCACTTCTTCGAGGTATCGGCATTTCTGTCGTGTTCCTTACGAGCGAAAAAGGAGAGGGTGCTGAGCCAATCAAATATCTTGTCGAACGCTGGAATAACCTTCCTTCTGCAACGAAGGAAGGGGGTTGGTCAAAGATCATCCTCTACACAGAACTGACCGGTGAAGGGAAAACGGATGCAGCAATCGATTTTTTGAAAACGACTGAAGGGTTCACTGTGAACGAGTGTTCATATATGGGAGACGACCTCATTGATGTCTCACTCTTGCAAAAAGTGTTGCTCCCGGTCGCTCCCGCACAAGCTGAACAGGTCGTTAAGGACATCGCTCTCTTTACTACAGTGCGAAATGGTGGAGAAGGTGCTGTTCGGGATTTCGCAGATTTTGTTCTTGCCGTTCGAGGAATGGATTCGACGATGCTTGCGTTTAGTTGATACTTCACCTGGGAATGTTCCTGTCATAATAAGTCGAGCTTGTGTTCGGCTTATTTTTATGTGATTAAGCACTGAGCAGAGAACCTCTATCTCCCGTGCGGGGTTTAAATAGATGAGAGCATATCGGTCGATATGCTCCAAAAATGAAGTGAGCACAGTGCTTGCGGTTATTATAGGCCGGTGGTAGCATCTACTCCGCCACAACTTACAGGAGAGAAACATGGCAAATGTACGAGTAGGAAACCATAACGTCGGCACTGGAGCAGCTTGCTTCGTCATTGCCGAAGTGGGAATCAACCACAACGGGTCATTGGATATGGCCCTCGAGCTCATTGAAAGGGCGGCTAGAGCGGGAGCTCAAGCGGTGAAGTTTCAGAAGCGGGATGTTCCGGTTGTATACTCCAAAGCGGAGCTTGCGACGGGGCGGGAATTTGACCGAAGTTTTATCGAGAATGCTCATAAACGAGCGATGATCGAAGGGGTCACCTATCCAGTGTTCCCAGAACGTGGGCAGCATGAACGACTCGAAGCATGGCTTCGGGGTGAATCTGTCGGAACGACGAACGGCGATCTCAAATATGCGCTTGAATTTGGTCCAAAGGAATGGGATACGATTCGGTTGCACTGTGAAAGGTTTGGGCTTGCATGGGGGGTGAGCTCATGGGACGGGCTGAGTGTCTTTGAAATTGACGGCTTCCAGCCCGATTTTCACAAGATTGCTTCTGCGTGCATTACGCACGAAGACTTGCTTCAGCGCGTGAAGCGCTGCGGTAGGCCAGTCATTCTCTCGACGGGAGGTTCTTCACTCGATCAGATACGTCGGGCAGTTGAGATCTTGGGTCGTAAAAACCTCATGATTCTCCATTGCACTGCAACATACCCGTCGACGGATGAGGAAGGGAATGTTGCGGTTGTGAGTTCGCTTCAGCGCGAGTTTCACGATGTTCCGGTCGGTTACAGCGGTCACGAAGGAGATTCTCTTGCTTCAAGGCTTGCCGTATCGCTTGGCGCTGCCGTTGTCGAGCGTCATATCACGCTTGACCGAAAACTGCCTGGCAGTGATCAAAAAGCTAGTCTGGAACTCTCCGAGTTCGAAGAACTGATTGGAGAAATCAGGGTTATCGAAACGAGGCGCGGTACACGGACGATGCTCAAGCCGGCCGAGTGGGCACGAGCCGAAGACAGCGGACGAATCACCACCCTTTTGGGGGATGGGGTAAAAAAAGTGTTCCCTCGAGAAGTTGAAGTCATGAAGAAGCTTCGTCGAATTGTGAATTTTTAAGTAGGAAAGACAAAGTTTTTAGCAGCGTATCTCAGGATACGCTGCTTTTTATTTTAAATCACGGAATAAAATTATATGCGTCGTAATGCCCAAAGTGATGTAAACAAGCCTGCAGCTTGTGCAATAAGTTCAGCAAAAATTGCCCCCCAAATTCCATATATCGGTAGTAATATTATTAAAAGAAAAATTTTAAAAAATGATGCGTAAATAGACATTGAATAAAGTATTTTCTTTGAAGCATGCGCAAGTGCAGTGTAGGCGATAAGTTTCTTTTGAAAAAAAAGCAAAGATAGGATTGCGACTTGAGAATAAAGTACAGCATCAATATATTTAGGAAAAAAGAATTTAAATAAATAGGGAGCTATAATTATGTACAATAAAACCATTATTACGATTGGAATCGTGAGGATCATCATTTTCCTGTAAATTGAAGTGCGAAT
>JAYSTI010000044.1:0-21005 GCA_043719805.1 Candidatus Lloydbacteria bacterium | reverse complement strand
AGCTGACTAAAATGTCGATTCGTGGCGCCTTTTTTGATTTTTCGCATAACAACTGAATTCTAGTACAGGTGTTGCAATTGATTGTTGAACTCGGGATTCATGGACTATACACCTGACATGCATATGCTAGGATGCGCTTGGTTGTTCCAAACTGACAGAAGGAAACATCGTGGCTACACCTTGGAAGCTCGAGACTGGGTCACCGGTCGATTGTCGTATCGACGGCACAATGCAGGGGTTCCCCCTCAAATTTTCGTGGCACACCGGAGCGTGGTTCGAACTCTTTCAGAAGCACGCAGACTACATCAAGCAGGATGTCGTGCGACGTCTCGCCGAGGGTCGACGTATCGCATACCACAGTTGTGCAATCAGCGCCAAAAGCGGTGGCTTCACGAAAACGAATGTCGAGATTTCCGTTCATGTGACGCGTTCAATCGAGAAGCATTTCGGCGACAGTCTGTGGGTGCTGAATCCCGCGCAATATCAGATGGAGTCGAAGGCCGGCACGGGTCTCATTCAGCGTCATGCGCACCTCCTCAGCCTTGAGACGCAAGACGCATCGGTCGTTGACCTCGAAGCATTGCGTCAAGCGTGCCCGGCGAGTGGTGGTGACTATCTGCGTATGTGGTCGCGCGTGCTTCTCGAGGATGGGAGAGACAACCTCGGAGACAATTTCAGCGTCTACTATTTTTCCGGACCGAAAGACGTCGCAAGCTTCTTCACGAAAGACGGCTACGGCGTCATGGATGCCGTGGAAGACTACCTCTCGCGCAAGATCGTTCTTGAGGAGGAGTACGATGCATATTTCCGAGACAAGGTTCACGGCACCGCTCGCCAGAGGGCTTTCGTCGAATACTACGCACTCAAGGTTGGTGCGGGATTCAGCGCCGGTTCTCGCGATGAATTCAACATCTGGCGTGTGCTCAATCTGCTTCGCGTGAAGGCGAACGGAGTAGGTGCGCAGATTCCCGCTTTCAGCGAAGGGCGTCAGTTGAATCTCTCGTGCATGGGGGATGCGTTCAGCGGATACGCCGTCTGACCCCATAGAACCAGGATACAAACCGCAGCATGTCTGCGGTTTTTTGTTCCGCGGACAGCGATATGTGGAATGAATATCGTTGACAAAATAATCTCACGTGTTACTGTTACCACAGCTTTCTTCACACAGGAGGTTTGACATGGTACTTCTCAAGGACGGTGGTGTGCAGGTCGAAGAGTCGGACGACGACGTTCGCGTTTTCTTCAGCGACCCGCATTTCGTTCACTTCATAGGAATGCTGAGCCCGCCTCGACCCGGAGTGGCCGACTGTTTCCAGATGCTCGAGCACACGCACTTCGCGCCCAGCACCCCGCGCAACGACCTCTTCATCATGCGGATCATCGAATGGGGAGAAGTCCTCTGGGGTATCGTGAGCATTCCCGTCGCCGAGAGGGAACACATGGACCGTATCGCGCAGGTCAACGGACTTCATGCCGTACGCGGAAGCCCCGTGATGATCGACGCTGCCGGTCCGCACATGTTTCCGATTGATTGTGCGAACCTCCACACCCTCGAGAACAATCGCGGACATCCGGTATACCGCAATTGACCCGTCCGCAAGTCATTGCCGACAACGCCCGAACTTAGGGCGTTTTTTATTGCGTTGCCCAACAAGTGCGCAAGTAATTTTGAAAATAGTTGACATTTTCTCCATAAACTGCCATAATATCGACGGTGAACAGGGCCGGTGTAGCGCGAGGGTAGTCTGGCACTGTGTCCAGATCGCTATTCTCCCTGACTCTGTTCACCAACTTCTTCCGCTGCCTCCCGGGTTTCCCGCGGGGCAGTTTTTATTTGGAATTTATAGTTCTGTAACATAACCAGAAAACGTCGCGGGCGGAAAAAGTTTACCAGCTTAGATTTTAACAATAAAATTGAATTGCCAATGGAACAATCCGGGCACACGCCGTAATTGATGAACACGAGAAAGCCATGCTGGCCTCGTTGCTGTTTACAACCCCAAAGAGATGAGTACTATAAAAACATCTCGCTATTAAATAACGACTACTACTATGACTTCAAGAGAAGGGGGATCGGGGACAGAACAGGAAATGTTGCGTGTGACGACACGCGATGCGGATATCGCAGGAACGAGAGCATCGCTCGTAGAAACAAAAGAAGCAAGTGATCCGCGATTTGGAGCAGCCGAGCTCATGCAGCGGGTCAATAAGCTCGTTGTGTTTGATGGCCGCCCGTTACTTCAGGAAAATCTGGAAGAAGCAGCGCAACTCCTTGATACGGCGAACTCGATAGAGACGACGCAAGACATCATTGATGTGCGTGCAAAAGTCGACTATGAAATTGCACGCATTGCACGCGAGCCAAATCTTCACCACGACAAGTAGACACGCCGCCTCGAGAAATATTGAAAAACCCGACCGCCTACTTTGCCTCGCAATCGCTGTTGCATTACTGCTCGTGGAGGTCATGAAAACGTGGAGTTTTTTTCTTGCCTTCTTCCCCGGTTTTACGTTATTTGAAGCGATATACAGTTGGTGGGTCTTTACGCCGCATTGGGGAAAAATACCTGTCCCGTTTAAGATATTTTTATTACAGTATTCCTGAAATGGAATAGACATCCCATTGCCGTTCATCCGTGCTTGGCATAGTATTGGTTGATATGCATAACCCAAACAAGACTCCCGTTGATAGTGATTTGGTCGCGATACCCGTCGATGCGAGCGAGTCGCCCAGTGAGGCGATGCTGCAGATGGCGGAATACGAGAATGGCGTCATTGATGCACTTGCGGAACAAATGGCCTCACGCGGACTCACCGAGGAGGCGTTACTCGGGCGTGAAACAAGTTATTCAAAGCTGGGTTATGAGAAGCACAAAGAGCTCGTTAGTGACCTGTGCACATTCGTCGACTATTACCACCTTAGGGGAATCGCAGTGCCCCCGCATGTTGAAAAAATGTGGAATGATGCGAATTTCTCTAGACCAAAAAATTCCACTATTTATGCAGAGGCGGTAAACAGCAATATTGCAGAAAATGACGTTGAGGCGATACTGCTGCAGCTTGCGGACAATGAGTTCTATCCCGATTATGGTTTCTTCGGAAAGCTTACCGATGAGACGGCTATGTTGGGAGTGCTTACAAGGCTGCTACTCTTGCCTGCACCGCCGTTTGAGACAATGACAAAAATTGCGGAGCGTACAAAAGATGTCGCAACAAGCCTCGCAATTCTTTCCGCATTGCGCACATTGCCCGAAGTCGCCGAGTCAGTCGACGCGGGCAAGTTTCGCATGGCGCTTGTTGAGCGTGTTTTCCATCGCAGCCCGGACATCGAAGTTGTTCGCCATGCACTCGAAGAAGGAATTCTCACGGTTGCAGACATAGTACTACGCGCTCACGACGTGAAAGATGACGCGATTCTCGCACTTGGGCTAGAGCGTTCGACCGGCATTGAGCGAGACTATCTGATGCGCTACGTGCTCGACCCTTCCGTCATCCCGCACGGCGAAGAAGGTTCGTCGCTTGAACTCATGCGTTCAGCACTCACGAACCCTCCGAAGATATTAGCGCTCGGCGAAAAAATATATACCGAGGAAGAATTGTCGGCGGAACACCCGGAGTTCGCCGAGGACTGGCTCGTGAAGGGGCGGTACACAAGCGGAAAATTTTGCGTCGGTGTTTCCGAGGATGGGGAAATGGTAATCGCTTGGAGCAATCAGTTCGACAACGAATATCACAAAGACGTCTTTCGCACGATGGAGCGCGTGACGGGAAAGCGCTTCCCGCTTGTCTGGCGGAGCGGGGGAATGATTGAGTTGCGCGCGAAAGACAAGGAAAATAAAGCCGAAAAAATTGCACGCATGCAGGGCTCGAGTGGTGCGTTTGGCGCATACAACACAAGGCTGCTTGGAAAATATGCCGACCAGATTCGCGAGTCAATCAGCGGGGCATCTCCCGCCGTGTCGTTTGTTGCCGTTGAGCCGACCATGATGACAAATGTCGATACGGCGAACAAACTTTTTGACAATTTTAGAGCAGGAAGAGTCGTGCATGATTAGCGCAGTATGAACAAATACTTGAGGCTACCTGACGAGACTATCAATTTGCACGGGTATACAACCGCGGAGGCGGGGCATATTCTGCGAGAGCTATTTGAGCGAGGTGAGTCTCTGCACGTGCGCATTATTGTCGGCAAAGGGAGCCACGGCACAAATGGTCCGGTCATTCGTGACTACGTGAAGACCTATCTTGCTTCGAGAAATGTTCGCTTCAGTCAGTCGAAGTTGGGAGATGGCGGCGAAGGTGCGCTCGAGGTATATCTTTAGAATCCTAGCGCGAGGAATCCGAAATACACTCCCGTAGGTGGGTGTCTCCGACGACGTGCAGTTCCTCCGCGGCGCGGGTAAGCGCGACATACAGCAGGTCTTTCAACATTCGCTTCTTTTCAATGACAAATTCGGGCGATAGTGTTTCCACATTGTCGAGTGTAAATATTTCATGCCACGAGCCGATGAGGCACACCACGTCGAATTCAACGCCTTGCGATTCTGTGATGGTGCAGACATGGACTCGCTTTTCCGGCAGAAGGCTTTCCTTCAATCTTGCGATGACCTCTGTGTCTTTGCAGAGTACTCCAATGCTTTTTTCCGGATTATTGAGAATGAGTTTTTGTACGTACTGCAAAATTTCACCTTCGGTCGCAAGAATTTTTTCGGCTACACTTGGGCCTTCTTTTATCCCCATCGGTACCTCAACTGCGTAGCCTAGCTCCGCGATGTATCTCAGTATCTGCTTGGTATTTCGGTAGACTTTGTGCAGGACTACATTTCGCTCTTCGGTGATACGTTCGCCTATTTCCTCGAATGAACGAATTGTTCCAAGTCTAATCTGCTGGTTGATGTCGCCGACATAAATCAGAGCCTTCGTTTCCTCTTTTAGGCATCGGTTCAAGAGCGTGAGTTGTTCCGGCAGATAGTTTTGGAATTCATCGATGAGCATGAGCGAATACGTGAGGAGCTTCTTCTCCGTCTTCTTTTTCCATTCGCCATGTTTATCGATGATGTTGTACGTTCGCACCACTTCGAACTTCCCGAAGGTGTTAAGGAAGAGTCGGAGCAAGATGGTGACGTCAATTCTATCGAGGACCATTGCCTTTTCTTGCTCGAGAAGCAGGGCCTTGAACTCTGTCGAAAAGTGCTTGTTGTAGATACGCCGGAGTAAAGAAAAAATATTTGTATTATATTTTTCATTTGAAAGCGCACGAAGAATTTTTATTTTTTCAAATTCATAAAGATCTTTTTGTGTGTCGCTCTTACCAAAATTAGGTACAAGGCGAATATCTGAGAGGGGAAGTATTCGAGAGGCCCATTCAAAGAATGTGACAATCTTGACGTTGTTGATGCCGAGACTCGGGAGCAGGTGGGAGAAATAGTCCTTTGCTCCGGCGTCCTGCACAAAAATGGCGACGGAGCGTTCGGGGTAAAGCTCTGTCGTGTCTGGAGACTGCAGGAGGTATGCGATGCGATGAAAGGCGAGCGTTGTCTTGCCTGAACCGGCGGGTCCTGAGATAACGAACGGTCCTTTATGGTGTGCGCGAATGACGGTGTCCTGAGCTTTCTCCATGATGGCGACAATCTCCGGCAGTTCAAACAAATTCTTTCGTGCGGAAAAGTACTCGTGATGGATGAGCGTTCTCGGAGAATCTATGGACTCCTTTGAAAAATAGAGCACCGCCCCGTCAACAATCATGTACTGCTCTTTGTCGATGAGCGTTGCCACTATGATATCGCCATTCGGACGGACGTAGCTGATTTCACCCGGTTGCTCGAAGCGAATGCTCGCGATGGGCGCGACCCATGAGTAGATACTCTCCGAACTGAATTGATATTTGCCAAAGAACACTGTCTGCGTTTCGGCCTCTCCGGGGTATACAAGTACGCATTTCGTGAAGAATGGTGAATCATAGATCTGCTCCAGTTCGCGTGCGCGCTTTATGGTGATTCGTGTAATCTCGAGGTCGACGGGCCGGGGGGCACGGATATTTCCAAGCGTTTTTACGTGCTCCTTAACGCTCTCCTCCTCGATGAGAATTTTTTTGCGCACTCCCGCGATGAAGGAACGAAGTTCATCCAGAAGCACGGAGGGCTCTTTTGATGAGGAAGTTGGCATTGGCGTTTATAGTATGTTTTAACGCCACATAAGGCCAGCCCACCCATGGTGTGCGTATCGAGGATTCAACCATCATTTGTTGCGTCAGTTGAGGCGAGTGCTATACTTTAGCTAACGAGTGGGCCATTTTGGAGGCCCTACGACTTAACAGCCTGAGTAATACAACACTATGCCCAATGAAGAATTAAAAAAGCACGCACTCCGTTTTTTGCGCGCACACACCACGGCAGTACTTGCCACGAGCTCACTTGCGGGGGAGCCACAGGCGGCGGCACTGTATTTTGGCGTCGACGACGATTTCAATTTCTATTTTACCTCCTCGGCTGAATCACTGAAAATAAAGAATCTTTTGGCCAATAAGCACGCGAGTGTGGTTGTCGGGTTTGGTTCCGCAGTGAGTACCATCCAAGGGTTCGGGGATGTCGAAGTGACGACTGATGTTGATTATGGATTTTTTTCAAAGATTGTCGAAAAAATAAAGCTCTATGAACCTGACCAGCTCCCAACTGCACGAGCAAGTAATGTGGGCTATACGACCATCAAGATGAAACCACGATTGCTGACATGGCTCAATCTCGACAAAGTAGGATACCCAGAGACGTATAGCCCAAATTTTCAAAAGATTATCTGATTCCTGCAAAATAAAATTACCTTTCGTGAAGGTCATTTTTTGTCGTTGATTCCAAATATTTCCCGTCAGCTTGCTGCGGGGTTGTTGACTTTCGGTTTTGAAGGAGTGGCCGACACCACTTACTGCGCTCATGATAGCAGGCGATGCGATGGCGCTCTCGAGCGTGTCTGTGGCCGGCAACAGCATCAGGATAAAGAGGACTTTGAAAGAGTTCAATCGCTAGAGTCTTTCATTGCTGGAAGATATTGCGCTACTTTGGTATGCTACCAGGATGAGTGACGTCAATGAGCAGGAGATTGTCTGTACGCTCGTATTTCAACATCAGGTGCTTCGCTCTGATATTTCAACCATCTTCACGCACACCTCATCGACCGAAGAGAATCGTGCCGCATTGGTGCTTGCCGATTTATTAAAATTCAAGATTGATCTGCTTGCGCATCTCAAGCTGGAGAATGAGACTTTCTACGTTGACTATTTGGACCAAAAAAGAAAAGCACATCAGGACGTCGAGCAGTTACAGATATTCATCGAACAGATGGATGTTATCGGGAAAGTAGTGACGCTGTATTTGAATAAATATTCGACTGCTGATAATATTGCCGAGGGCCTTGGTGATGGATTCGAAAAGCGCCTGAATGAGATAGCCGACATGCTCTCTGTGCGCATGGAGACCGAGGAGGGGCGTGTCTATCGAGCCTATCTGAGCATGTCTATGGATACAAGTTTGCCTGACGTCGCCACCGCTTCACTTTCCCCGGGAGAGTAGCGGATGCCCCAGTGAGTTGTTGTTGCCGTATGCCTCAAGTGGTTTGCTCACTTTTCAGCCAGGCAATTGCAGCGCCCGTCGTGTCGAAGTGTCTGATGTTTTTGCGCCCCGAGAGACGGATGATTATTTTGAGTCTCATTTTGGTGAACATTGTGGCGCCAAATACAGCAGTGTTGACGTCCGAGATCTCCGGTATAGATGCGAGGCCTGCTAGGATTTTTACCGAACCTTCGTCAAAGTCACGAAGTGAATTGATGTCAATGAGACAAAGCGCCCTCCCGGCGTTCTTCTCTTTTTGTTCAGAAATAAGTTGTTTCGACTTTTCGACCCAGGCGATGAGTTCCGTCCCGTGTTCCTCGGTGGAGATGTTTCCTCCCAGTGTCATGAGTATAATGCCGTCAGGCTGAATTGAGACACCGGTCAGTATTGGATTGTCGCCGGAGATTTGCATAAATTTATCATAGCATAATGAGAAGAGCCGCAAATTTCAAGGCCAGTTGACAAACTAGTCAGTTGTGCTATCATTTCATTGATAGGTTTTCCTCTACCTCCGCACAAAGAGGCGTTCATTCGCACAAGGATTCTCCATGGAAAAAGGTTTTCGGTTGTTGAAGTGCCGCGGTTGCCCGAAGAAGCTCCGCTTGAATGGCGTGAACGAGGCCATGTACGGCAAGAAGTTCGACGTCACCTGCCCCACTTGCGCCACGGTGTCGCAGGTGACCATCCCTGTTCCGGCCGTGCAGGAATCACCAGCATTCTCGGGTTTCCCGCAGTCGTCCGCCGGGTCTCCCTTCGGCAACGTCTTCAGTGACGTCTTCGGACAGAAGAAGTAGCGACTCGTCCCCATCAGCCAAGCGACCACCCAGTAGGGGTGGTCTTTTTTTGAACAAAACCTAAAGCAATAATAACTGCTCTGTCAAAGAAAAACCGCAGCAAGTGCTGCGGTTCGTACCTTAGTCGACGTGGCTAGCCCACTCTTTTTGGAACACGCGAATGCGTGTGATTTGTGCTTTGGCTTCTTCCTCCGAGAGGAACGTGCGGGCCATTTGCTCGAGTTTCTTTTCCACATCACTCGCCTGCACGGCCTTGTTTTGCACGTACGCCGACACAAGGAGCGTGATCTCTTCCGTGTCGGGATTGCGTCCTAGCATGCGCTTGGGCAGGCTCGGGAATCGCCCGCAGAAGCCGGCCTGTGCGGCGGCCTTCACGACCGTATCGATGAGTCCGCGGTTGAGCTCGCAGAGCGGCAGGAGCTCAAGCGCAAAGACGAGCGAGTCGTAGTTTTGCATGAAGCGGTTGCCGCCGAGACTCGTCGTCAATTTGGCGAGAAGGAGTCGAACGGTGGCGGAAACCGCCTTCGGCTTCACTTTCGTCCGTGCGAGGAGTGCCTTGATCGCGGGGTAGTGGTCTTTCCCTGAAACGAGCACCTTCACCGCGGCTATCGTGGCACGATCGTCGAGCATTCTTTGCATTACTTCTCCTTGTTGTTGTGAACAAAATTCCTCAGGCATACTAACAAATTATGTTTTTTTTGCAAGAGAAATAAAAGCGGCCTCTTCCGCTTGCTACGGAAGAGGCCGCTTTATTCATTTTGACGCGTTCTACCTAGGGCATCGTCGTGAAAGAGCTTCCACTTGTTGTTCCGACATTCAATGCGGCATCGCGCGATTCGGCGATGACGTAGTAGGTCGTACTTGCGGAGAGTCCGCTCAAAGAAATGCCGTGCGAGGTGACGAGTGTGGCATCAAAAACCGATGCTGCGGTGGTCGTATTGAGAGGCGTAGTCACGCCGTAGTAGACCCTGGTTGAGGCTGCCTCGTTGGTGGTAAACGCCGCCGTTGCGGTAGTGCTCCCGGTCGGCGCAACAGAGAATCCCGAAACGACTGGCGCGGTGACATCCGGTGCGATGGTTGTCATGAACGAGCCTTGCGCTGAGAGACTTTTGTTTCCCGCCGCATCGGCCGCCTCAATGACGAAATAGTACGTTGTGTTTGCAGTCAAACCTGAAAGCGTTGCGGTGTGCGCTGACACGAGGGAGATATTCGTCCATGTTGCGACAGTTGTCGCCACAGGGGAGGTCGTACCGAGGTAGAGCTTCGATGAGGCTACTTCGTTTGTTGTCCACGACATGCTGCCCGTCAAAGAACTTATGCTTCCGACCGTAATTGCACTTATTGCAGGTGCTAAGGTGTCAGGGGTCGTAGTGGCTGGTGGGGTTGTTGTCGTGCCTCCGGGAATATTCTTGCAGCGGGGAAGATTGATCTTGTCCCAACCGCGGTGCTTGCCTCTGTGTCCCTCCTCTTGTTTCCACGAGGCGTCGAAATCGCAGAAGCGCTTCTTCTCATTCTTGCCGTCGTTGTCTTCATCTGCGTCCTCCTGGTCGATTGAGGATTGACGTAAGAGCTCGTTTATTTTTTTGAGTGTCTCCTGACTCATCGCTCCATTTCCGCTTAGACCGTGCTTCTTCTGGAAGCGCTTCAAAGCCTCCCTGGTGAGTTTGCCGTAATACCCGGTGATTTTTCCTTCCGGGTAAATACTCGCGTCATTTGCGAGTGTTGCCTGAAGCAATTTTACTTGGTCTCCCGTCATTCCTTCACTCAAGTTGCCGATGAGCCCGAGCGTGCTGTTGATGCTCAGCTGCGTGCTCGTAATGGCAACTTGCGCTTGTCTTAGTGTCGCAAGCTGCGCAGTGAGCGCGGCAATTTGCTGCTGCAACTGTGCGACCAGTTGGTCGGTCGATGTGGCGGCGAATGCCGTCGTGCCTCCTGAGAGGAACATCGAGCTCATAATAAGTATCGCTAACGTTTTTTTCATAAAGATTTGTCTGAATTTGTTTAATAAATGCTACTGCCTCGGTACAATGTAGCATGCGGTCCAAGTGGTTACAATCAGGACATATTTACGTCTTTTGTCACATTAAAGCAGCTTTAGGTGGGGAATATCCACGTGATATAATGTGTTCGTGGAACCAGATAATTCAACGAAGGATATTGTATTTATTGTATTGCTTGCGATGTTTATTGCAGGCATCATCGGTTTGGCCGGCTACCAATACGGGAAGCTTTTTGTTGCCAACGCAAGGCTCGAAGCGGAGCTTTCAGAGACGAAAGAGGAATACGCATCAACGTCCGCATTTCTCCTTGAGAATATTGACGCTTTGAAACACTTGCTCGCGACCACGACGATGGAGCGGGACGACCTCGAAGAAAATCTCCGCGGGGAGCAGGTACTCATCGATGCGATGCAGATGCAGATTGAGTTGGTGTCCGGCACAGTGGGAACACTTGAAAAACTGAGCAATACCGACAAGGAGCTGCTAAAAAAATATTCACGAGTATATTTTTTGAACGAAAATTTTATTCCTCAGGCGCTTGAGTCCGTTCCGACCCCATACGTTTTTCAACCGGAAAAAGACAAGCGGGTGCTCCGTGAGATGTTGCCTTTCCTCGTTGAGATGCTCGACGCCGCAGATGCTGAGGGGGTCGACATCACCGTGCTCTCCGCATATCGTTCGTTCGGGGAGCAGAGCACTCTCAAGTCAGCATATACGGTGACGTACGGAGCGGGGGCGTCGAGCAAGTTTTCCGCCGACCAGGGATACTCCGAGCATCAATTGGGCACCACCATTGATTTTACGACGAGAAAACTCGGAGCAAAATTTACTACGTTTGAAAAAGAAGCCGCATATTCTTGGCTCGTCTTGCATGCGCACGAGTATGGATTTGTTCTCTCTTATCCCAAAAAAAATACGTACTACGTTTTTGAACCGTGGCACTGGCGGTTCGTCGGGAAAAGTCTGGCGTCACAGCTCCATGAAGAAAATAAATATTTCTATGACCTGCCGCAGAGGGACATAGACCAATATCTCATTTCTCTGTTTGACCGGTGACTGACCATTTCGGCCCTCGGCCAAATTCGCGCTTGACTTCATCTGTTCGCCCGCCATAATGGTTACATATGCAAAATCCCGGAGAACGTTTTCCGCTTCCTGAGGCGGTCCCTCAGCCGGTGCAGCCCGAAATAGACAGAGAGCGTCACGGAGTTCCTGCGCCCGTGGTAGACGGCGCACTTCGGCGAATCAAAAATATCGAGCAAGAACTTGATGAAGACCGTGCTCCTAAGGGCCCCACCATTCATTAGGTCGCCGGAGGACGAGGAACTTCTGTTTTGCTCACGCCTTTGTTGATGTAATTTTTTACATCATTTGGATCCTCAGTGTGCCGAGGTTCCGGCGAGGGTGCATGCGCGGGTTTAGGAATGCTCGTGTCGGCACCCTTGCCAATGAAATTTTCTGCGTCGTTCGGATCTTCCGTGTGTGGAAAGTCGCGAATGGGTGCAGTATAAAATTTTGGCATACTAAGGTAAAAGTAACGCATGCTTCCCAACATAATCACCGCAAGCAGGAAATACCAAAGGGGGTCTCTCCACGGCATGTTGCGCTTGAGAATGGTAATGCTTGAAAGATAGATAGTTTCACACGCGCGATTCCCGGTGTCAGTACGTGAGAGGCTTGTTCCGCGCGTACTGAGAGGCGTTCCGTCTTTGGAAATCGCATACTCGGTGAGCACTCCGATGAGAGCTATTTGGTCGCCGACCTTGATGGACTTTATTGTACGCGCCTCCTCGGCAGTATGGGGGATTAGGTGGTTGTTGGAGAGACTTTCCATCAAGCGATTTTCATTGATAAAGTCATAGGTGGCCCGATCACCTTGATCCTTAAGTTTTACATAGCACGTCCAGTCGCCGTGATCGTACTCAACCTTTCGATAGGCGTCCGTAGAGACGAGCGGTCCCCAGACGACGCAAACGTCTACGGTTTGCGCGGGGTCATTCCCGTGGCTAATGTCTACCCAGCTGTCGCTATGGTGCAGCGAGACGACGAGTCCGTGAAGCTGGTAGTTTGCCCGCGGTGTAAGCGTGTAGTCATACTCGCCAAATTTTCTCTTTAATGTTTTGTCTCCGGGAAGTGATTCTTGCACCGGCGCCTCACGGATAACGTCGGGAACTACGGCACTTATCTTGGGCAGAGGCGTCCCGTACCAAGTGAGGCCGATGAGGCCAATGGCGGAGAGTGCGATGCATGCACGGAGTGTCTTTTTTGTGGTTACCGTCATCATGTCCCTCATTATATAGGTATTTGAGCCCTTTCGAATACCTATTGACTTTCGCGGAGTATTTGCTACACTTTGAGCACAAAATTTTTGTTTGGAACCTGTCGAGTTTCTTGAGCGCTATTTTGTTTGTTTTCGTTTGTATATTAGTTGGTCATAACATAATCGTATGAAAGGCATCGTAAAGACAAAGAAGGAGAATGGTTTCGGTTTTATCACCGCAGAAGGAATGGAGAAGGACTTGTTCTTTCACCGCAATGGACTCGTAGGAGTTGAGTTTGACGCTCTCCGCGAGGGACAGGAAGTCACTTTCGAAGTAGAGGACTCTCCAAAGGGAAAGAATGCAGTCAACGTGCAGCTCGCATAAGACGCAATCAAAAAAGCCGCTCCGCTAGGGGCGGTTTTTTTGTTACGCGAGATATCCTTGCCTCTATTTCAGCGATGCTTTACACTCACGCTACGAAGACATGAACGGACCAACCGAAATAATTATTTTTTATAAGTACACACCGATAGCGCGACCGGAAGAGCTCGTCCGGTGGATGCGTGCCGCATGTGAAGAGCTTTCACTGCGCGGGCGAATACTTATTGCGCCGGAAGGCATCAACGGTACTGCTGAGGGGTCTTCCGAGAATATTCTCGAATTTGAGCGTCGCATGCATGCAGAGTCGGGTGGAGAGGGAAGTCTCGCAGACTTCTCGGATGTCTGGTTCAAGCACAGTCCGGGCACCGGCGACGCATTTGCGAAATTGAAGATAAAATTGAGGCCGGAGATAGTGACGCTTGGCCTCGGCAAGGAGGGGGACATCGATCCGAATGAGATGACCGGAACCCATCTCAAGCCGGATGAACTTAAGGAGTGGATTCTGCGCGGAGAGGATTTTGAGATTATAGATATGCGCAATGACTACGAGTACAAAGTAGGCCACTTTAAAGGTTCAATTAATCCGCAGATGGAAAATTTTCGAGATCTGGAAGCGGTCACACCGGAACTCCTCTCGCTCAAAAAGAAAAAAGTGCTCACCGTCTGCACCTACGGAGTGCGCTGTGAAAAAGCTTCGGGATATCTGAAGACACAGGGATTCGAAGACGTGTACCAACTCGACGGAGGAATCGGTACTTACATGAAGGCGTTTCCCGGGGAGGATTTTCTCGGCTCGCTCTACGTGTTTGACCGGCGCATCACGGAGCGATTTACGGACAATTACGATGTCGTTGGAGTTTGCGAGTCGTGCAAGGCGGTGAGCGAGCACTACGGCAACTGCACCTTCGATGACTGCCACAAGAAGATTATTCTCTGTGAATCGTGTGAGGCGAAAGGGCCGTTTTTTTGCGCCGACGAATGTGCACAAGCCTATGCATCTCTTGGTCCGCTCTCTCTGGTACAATAGTTATATGCATCTCTTTTTTGCGCTCATATTGTTTTTGCTTCTTCCCAATACGGCGGCAGCAGTGCTTCCTCCCGATATGATATTTTCCATCGGGGCGCAATTGTGGCAGATGGTTGCCGGGGTTGGCGCGCTCCTTGTCGGGACGTTTGCCGCGCTGTTTCCATTCCTAAAGAACACCATATCGGGAATCCCGAGAATGCGGGTCATTCTCCTTTCATCGGGGATATTCATTATGCTTTGCGGACTTTCGTACTTATTTTATGTCGCAACCGTGCGCGAGGCGACGCTCCCTCCCGCACCGCTCTCCCAAACACCATTGGGTGCCGGACTTCCGTTCGCATTCTATTCCGATCGCTTTGTCTTTTCAGGGCATCACGCGAATGGAAGCTCGGTACTCATCGACCTTTCGCTCAACAGAAAGCAGGAAACTGACGGAAGTTTTACGCACTACTACCTTGGAAACATTATTGATGGCACGAAACAGAATAAGATATCTTTTGAACGATCTGTGTGGGGACACGAGGTGCTTCCCGACCTCTTTTTTTCAGAGTATCAGCGTGCGACAAGTACAGACCACTCGGCGCGTGAGGGATTTGCGATGACGTTTACTCGGCTAGGAAAGTCTTACGTGCTGACGACAGGAGAGTTTGTCGCGGACTTTATTGTCAAAAATGAGCCGGAATACACCGCGTATATCGGCACCGGCACTTCAACGCTTGCAATCGGCAAAGAACGTATTGCGATGAATACGATGCATGAACGTGTCTATTCGACCGATTATCGGCCGACAATATTCTTTGACGGCTCAGAGTTGCTTCCTTCGACGACGATACAGCTCGTCCTCTGGGATGATGCGGGTAATTTTTATCTTGTTGATAAGTCGGATGTACTTGAGACTTCGTCCGCATACAGTTCTCATTATTGGGCAGTTATGAAAGATCGGGAGGGGTACACGAAGCGCGCTTTTGACGGGGGTGCCCGCATCGAGCGCACGTCGACATCGACGCGATTTTTTGCGCACGTGCCGAGTTTCTCCGATGCTTCTGTCGCACTCTCGCTTGTGCGCACTTTCACCGAGGAAGAGGACAAGGGGCTTGTTGTCGGGGTGATTACGGATACGCTTGGAGTGCGCAACGTTGAAGGTCAGGGGCATTTTAATGTTTATGGAAAAAAGTGAACACGCGATAGTCATGCTTTGTCACGACGCCGCATATATACGGACACACCGAGGGGAGTTTGGCGGCAAAACAGTTGTTATCGCACTTCTCGAGGGGGCGGGTTATCGCATCCCCAAATTTGTCGCGATATCGGAACCGCTCGTTTCTCAGCTCGTTGAGGCAAAGACTGATGACACCACCTTGGCTACGCTCGTCTCTCAAGTCGTCAAAACCCTTGCCTCTACGTCGTACGCGGTCCGGTCCAGTGCTTTCGTAGAGGACGGAGCATCAGCCTCGCATGCGGGAGAGTTTAAGACAGTACTCGACTGTGCACCGCAAGATCTTAGTGGCGCAATTCTCTCGGTGATTCACGATGCAAAATCAAAAGGCCAGGCATCATCTGAACATCCCTTTTCTATCATCATTCAGGAGTACATTTACGCGGAGCATTCCGGGGTTATTTTTACCCGCAATCCAATCGGCGGAAGAGAGGCCGTCATTGAGTGGAGGGAGGGTCGCGGCGCGGAAGTGGTGGGTGGTAGTGCGGTGCATCGTGCTTACGTCAACGATGATGCACGGGTGGTCGCGCCTCGCTTCGTCGGTATGGGCGAGCTTGTTGTTGCTGCGCGAAAGATAGAGCGCTTTTTCGAGATGCCGCAAGACGTTGAGTGGGCGGTCGGAGGCGGAACGCTTTTCGTTCTACAGTCCAGACCGATCACTACTGTTTCAGAAATGGCATTTCGCACATGTAAAATTATTGACGAAATATTTCAAACGAAGAGCACCTACTATTTCTCACGAGCAGACGTCGGCGAGTCATTCGCATCCTGCACACCGCTTGCTCTGGACGTACTCCGCTTTCTTTATCGTCTGGACGGCCCTATTGATCGTGCATATCATTCGCTCCGTGTCACAGTGGAGTTACAAAATAATTTTATGTTGATTCGCGGAGCATTATACGTCGACCAAGAACGCGAGTTGAAGCAGTTTTTTCCTGCCTATAGTTATGTGGTGACTGACACCGGGATGACACCACGGGTTGTGCGTTTTGCGGGCCTCTGGAGAACACTTCTGAATTCATATCGATTTGCACACCTGCCGTATGCCGAGTCGTCCGCAGTGCGCGAGAGAATCAGAGTACTCGCCCAAAAGACAGAAGAGGCAGTTGCGTCACCGTCATTGGCCGTTTCGGGTGTGCTCACGCTGCTTGACGATGCGTACCGAGAAGTTTTTACAGTCAATCTTTTGGCTGCTGATGTATTTCGACGCGCTGAAGTTGCACTCGCAGGTCTGCCGTTCCCGCTTGCGACGCTTCTCCTCCTTCCTTGCGTGGGGGAACAGGGTGTGCGAGCAGGCCTATTTTCAGCGGCACAGCAGAAGGTGATGCGGGGAAATTCGGTCAATATCGCCGATACGGAACCGTTCTTTGTAGGAGGAGCCCCTGTCGCACCACCGAGAGAGCTAACTGTGTGGTGGGGTGGACTTTCGCATCGTGCGCAATCGCGAATCACGACGTGGCTCCTGCTTGCGGCGGAGTATCAGTCGATGCGCGAAGAGAGCCGCGTCATTACGGTCATACTCATAAGCCAGCTGCGCACCGCACTTCATACCTTGTTTTCGAGCGATGAAAAAACAATGTTTTTTGCAACGATTAAAGAGTTGACGGGTGGAACATTTGACCGAGGTGAACTTGAAAAACAAAGAGCGATACACGAACGCGACCTGCTCTCTGAAATGCCCACCGTGATAGCGAGTGTTCCGCCGGCAAGAGCGCAGAAGGCAATTGGCGTCTCCGCCGGGCGTGCAACGGGCACCGTCTTTACTATTGGTGAAACATTTCCCTCCGATGCAATTTTGTTTACCGACCGCCTTACGCCAGACATAGCCATTCACCTTGGCAGATTGAAGGGGATAATAGCAGCGGAGGGAGGATTGTTGTCACACATGGCAATAGTGGCGAGAGAGGCGGGGATACCAGTAGTTGTTGATCCGCGCGTGAAAGAAAAGATAAAGAGCGGCATGCATGTGTCTATTGACGGCTCCAACGGCTCTATCGTCGTTGGGTAATGACGTGCGTCACGCCTCCGGTTGTGGCTCTATTGCATATCTCGATGATTCTTATCACAAATTTGGTATAATATACTAATGAATTATCGCCTCCGTCAGAATGGTTTTACGCTGATAGAACTCCTTGTTGTTATTGCTATTATTGGAGTTTTGAGTTCGATAGTGCTCGCGAGTTTGTCGACTGCGCGTGCGAAAGCGAGGGACGCAAAGCGAGTTGTCGAGATTGATTCTGTCTCTAAGGCGCTCGATATATATTATACAACAACGGATTCTTATCCTCCGACGACACCGCCTGGCTATGTTGGTGCAGATGCAGCATTTCAGTTGCTCGTTGCTAATGGAGCGCTTTCGGCAATCCCTATCGTGGTTGCACCATCGACGGGATATTTTTATCATGGAACAAACGAAGAGGGAACACCTGTAACGGAATGTGCTGCTGCCGAACCATGCAAAGGATATGTTCTTGCTGTACAATTTGAGCGTAACGATCACATTGGGTTTTCTGCAGATGCGGATGTCGTATTTGCCCCGTCCTTATTTGATGGCGCGTCCGCAGACTGTTTTGGGGCAGCCGGTGCCGATCTCTGCTACGACGTAGTAAAATAACACGCCCTATTTATTTTTTCCTCGCTCGATAGTATTCGACGGCAATGGGGAGAACAGAGAGAACGATAATGCCCATGATAATCCACTCGAGGTAATGGTCTGCATTCGGAATATATTGGCCGGCGAAGTATCCGGCAAAAAGGAGAAGTGTACCCCACAGAACTCCTCCGATAATATTGAACGCCAAGAACGTGCGGTATTCCATGTGCGCCACGCCCGCAACAATAGGCGCGAAGGTTCTGATGATTGGAACAAAGCGCGCAAGGACGATTGCCTTTTTGCCGTACTTCTTGTAAAAGAGCTCCGCTCTGACGACGTGGGACTTGCGGAATAAGAACGTGTCCTCTTTGGTAAATATTTTTGGGCCTACCATTTTCCCGAAGGCGTAGCCGACGCTGTCGCCAAGTATCGCCATGACCACAACGATGACCCACATTATTGCTATATTGAAACTGCCCTTTGACGCAAGAAGCCCGACGGTAAAGAGCAGCGAATCTCCTGGGAGAAACGCGCCAAAAAACAGTCCGGATTCCGCAAAAACAGTCGCTCCGACACCAGCGTACCCGAAGCCAATGATGATGTTTTGTAAGTATTCCACAAATAGAGTGTACGTGATGTTCGCCACTTACTCAAATGAGCCATTAGTGCACAATTGGAATATCAGTTGACAGAATATTTTTTTGTGAGAACGTGAGGCAAGTCTGTACTTATGAGGTGACCAATGAGCAAATCAATCGTGCATATTTTGGTGGCAGTACTGTCCCTTTGTGCATTTTCGACACAAGCGGCGACGATGAACAGCCAACGGGCAGAAACGTTGTGCACGAAGTTTTTCAATGGCGACAGGTGGCACGTATCAAATGATACCAAGGTCAAAAGCCAGTCGGCTGAGTTCCTCGCGAAGGCGAAAATTCGCGCGATTCCCATTGTCTGCATCGGCGCGCCGGATTCCGCGGACACGGCAGCATCACGGATTTTTTCAGACGGTTTCGATGAGTATTTTTTCGTCGCACTGAACGCCGACTTCCGACTTTCTATCGGCGATGAGCTACGCGCAATTGTCGCCCATGAGGTTGCGCACCTCGTGACGAATCGCGGCGTGCACTGCAACGATCGCGGAAGTAGAGACGCCTACGAGTTGTGCGAATCCGCCGCAGATAAGCAGGCGGATAGTTGGGCGGGGAAGGGGAGCATGGCGCGTTCCCTCAATTGGACAGCCCGCTATCTTGAAGCAAAAAACGGCGGGAATGACGAGCTCTTCGTCGAAACCATTCGCTCAGTACGCCGCCGCATCTTTCTATTGCGATAAACACACCTCGTGTGTTTTTTTTATTTGTCATACATCATTGACGTGCAATTGTAGCCGCATCAGGTAAAATCGGGAACATGAAACGCTTCTTCCCGTGGTTAACCCTTGTGGCAATCATAATTATCGTCGGACAATTTCTCACGCTCAGTTTTGAGCGGGCGCGTATATATATGCACGCACGTACTCCCGTGAGTACCTCAACAGTACAAGGGCCAACTCAAAATCCTCCCGACGAAACATTTCTTGCTGTTTCACGCGTGGTTGACGGGGATACGGTCGACGTTATCGAGAATGGCGCGATTGTTCGCGTACGCCTTATCGGCATAAACACTCCGGAGACAGTCGACCCAAGGAGGATCGTTGAGTGTTTTGGGAAGGAGGCATCACAAAAGATGAAAGAGTTACTCGCGGGCGAACTCGTGAGATTGGAAAATGATACCTCGCAGGGAATGTATGACAAATATCACCGGCGCCTTGCGTATCTCCACACTCCGGACGGCGTATTTGTGAATCTGGAGCTTGTGAAACAAGGTTATGCGTATGAGTACACCTACCGCACGCCGTATGCATATCAATCAGATTTTAATGCCGCTGAGGTCGAAGCCAGCCTTTTGAAGAGGGGGCTATGGGCAGATGGCGCTTGTGCAAAGTAGCGTCGACAGAGGATTAGATAACGTGGGCGACATTTTCAAGTGTCACAATTCCCTGGAGTGCCTTATTGAGTCCGTCGTCACGAAGTGTTTTCATTCCATTGCGGATTGCCTCAGCGCTCAATTCTGACATCGATGCGTTTCCAATGATCATTGCGCGTAGCGTGTCGTCAAACTCGAGTACTTCAAAGATTCCTGTACGCCCCAAGTATCCGAGTCCGCCACACTCGTCACACCCCGTACTTTTCATAAATTGATGCTCTCCAGGCACAAGCCCGAAGTCCGTAAGGTATTCATCCGCAGGTTCATATGGAACCCTGCAGTGTTCACAGTTTTTTCTTACAAGGCGAATTGAGATAATGCCGGTCATTGCGTAAGCGATGAGGCTCTTCTCTATCTTCATATCCAGGAGGCGGGCGATGGTACCAATGGTTGTATTTGAGTGGATGGTCGAGAAGACGATACGCCCAACGAGCGAGGCGCGGATGGCATGTTCGGCTGTCTCGGCATCACGAATCTCTCCCACCATGATGATGTCGGGGTCTTGGCGAAGGATAGACTTCATCCCGACTGCAAAGGTCATTCCTCGGTCCGCCTGTATTTGAATCTGGCGTATCTTTGCAAACCGAAATTCGACAGGATCTTCAATTGTAACAATCGTTTTGTCATCACCTGAAACTTCCTGCAGAAGGGAATAGAGCGCGGTGGTTTTCCCCGACCCGACCGGCCCGGTAATGAGAATCATTCCGAAGCTGCGTTTCGTGAGCTGCTTTAGTCGTCGGAGCGATTCTCCGTCAAGACCAAGTTGGTCTACGGAAAGCAGTGCGTCACCACGGTTGAGTAGGCGGCATACGGTCGCGTCGCCGTTTACGGTCGGGAAAACCGAGATGCGCACATCAAGCGTGCGCTTCTCGGCGCCTCCGCTTAGCGCCTCGGGGTTGAGTGAGATTGGTTGTCCTTGTTGTGCGGCAAGCCTTCTTTCGAGTGAGTCAATGTCGAGCTCAAAATGCCCGTCCTGCGGAATCGGCTGCGAGGAAATGTCCAGACTCGCAAGCCCGAGTTCAACAATCAATTGCAACACCTGTACTAGAATTCAGTTGTTATGCGAAAAATCAAAAAAGGCGCCACGAATCGACATTTTAGTCAGCTCAC
>JAYSTI010000043.1:0-21237 GCA_043719805.1 Candidatus Lloydbacteria bacterium | reverse complement strand
GCGCTCAAAATGTCGCCAATGCAGTTTGCGCGCCAATCAGGAAATGCTACCATTTCCTTATACAAGACTGGTGTCTGATGAATGGGGTCCAGTACAATACGCTCTGGTAACTTCGGGCGGTAGTCCTCATGGCAGTTCACAAGGTGAAAGCGTATCGCCTGCATGTCACCCTCCTGGATCTTGCGGATGAGCTGGGTGTGTGCGAGGTCATTCACGAAGGTCTTGCCTAGCTGAATCGCAACATTCGCCTTCTCGGCAAAGAGTGCATCATCCTTCCATCGGTAGTATGTCTCGCGACTAATACCCCCACGCTTGCATGCGAAGCTGATGTTGCCGGACTCGGCGAGAGATTCAATAACCTTTTGCTGTTGGCTATCAATTCTCTTTTGCAGTGCTGTGGAGTGCTTTTGTGCCATTATCGTGAGTGCTACCAACCAACTGTGCAAAACGACGAACAATCGTCTCGCAATACTCGGGATCCATTTCCACCATCACGCATCTGCGCTTGGTGTGTTCGCAGGCAATGAGCGTCGATCCGCTCCCGCCGAACGGGTCGTAGACCACGTCACCCACCTTCGTGCTGTTTAAGATAAGCTTGCGGAGGAGCGGTATCGGTTTCATCGTTGGGTGAAGGGTGCTGCGCGAAGGTTTGGGGACGAACATGACTGACTTATCTTTGCCACGCTTGAAGTCGTGCGTACCTTGCCACCCGTAGAGGATGAGTTCGTGTTGGGGGAGATAGTCCAGTCTGCCGATAATCGCGCGATCTTTCACCCAGATGATGAGCTGTGCCACCTTCAGTTTCAGTTCAACGAATGCCTGCCTGAGGGCGAAAATCATTTTGTCGGAGTTGAAGACATAGATGCTGTTCTTGCGTTCAAGTAGTGGGAGGACTGGCTGAAGCCACGACTTGGTGAATGCGGTGTACTCCGCATCGCTCATGAAACCATCGTTCGCAATGTCCTTATCCTTCGATACATCCCCGATATCGCGCTTGCTTGCCACATAGTCTATTGCGTACGGTGGGTCAGTGAGTATGAGATGGACCGGTTCCTTCACTGTACTCGCGAGGTCGATTGTCGTGGCATCTCCGCAGATGAGTGTGTGCTCGCCGAGCGTAACCACATCGCCAGTCTTAATTGATCTTGACGGCTTTGTTTCCGGTGAACTTTTCATAGCGGTTGATGATGAGCTGGCAAAAGATGGGGCTCAGTTCGACGAGGAAAGCCCTGCGTTTCAATTGTTCACAGGCGAGGAGTGTCGAGCCGCTGCCACCGAAGAGGTCGAGGACATTGTCACCGACCTTCGTGCAACGGAGGAGCGGTCGCTCGTGGAGGGTGAGTGGCTTCTGTGTGGGGTGCTCGTACTCGTCACTGCTCACGCGCTTTGCAAGCCAGATATCGATCATGTCACTGATGTCGTCGATTGTGGCGTTACCAGTTCCAACATCGGTATTTAGTATCTCGTGAAGCTTGCGCTGTTTGTCTGATAGATACGGCTTGCCGATCGTGCCATAGATACAGGGCTCGTAGCACTTATTGAAAGCAACTTGCGGAGTCGGGGACCACCCATTTTTTACCCATAAGCAGGTGCGCTTGTATTTGATCCCGAGATCCTGATACACCGTCTGGATCATTCCGACATATCGTTGTGTGCACCACCAGAAGACATGCGCATCCTTCTTTGCGACTGACAGCCCATTTGCAAGTGTCTTAGTGGTGAATGTCCTGAACTCCGCATCCGACTTGTTGTCATCGACGTCACAGCCATACGATTTTGTGCCACCTACGCCCTTGTCATAGCTGAGATTTATATTATAGGGGCTATCACTATATATAGTATCAATGCGCCCATCTCCAACGAGAGTCTTCACAACCGCTTCGTCCGTGCTGTCACCGCAGATGAGTGAGTGAGCACCGAGCGTGAAGCGATCACCGACCTTGATGGTGGTCTTCTTCGCCTTCTCGACCTCCTTGTCCTCATTGAAGTCATCATCTTCGAGTTCGAGAACATCGTCCCAAATGTTTGCGAGATCTGTGTCATCGAACCCGATATCAAGGAGGAACTCAATGTCGAATGCCTTCAAAAGCTCATAATCCCATGAACCAGTGTTCTTGTTGGAGCGGAGGAGATACTCCTCGCACTCTTTTGCCGTGAGTGTGCGATTGGGGACGCGCACTTCAATTTCTTCTTCCGCTCTGCCGAGGGCGATTAGGATTTTTAATCGCGCATGCCCTGCGAGTACGGTGTTGTCCGAGTTGATAGAGATAAGCTCTACATAATTGAACTTACTAATACTTGCCTCGAGGTCTTTCTGCTGTTTCGCCGAAAGCGAGCGAGGGTTCTTTGTGTGGGGAACGAGATCGCGCACAGTGCGCTTCTCGGTGTTCCACACGAGTGGTGTCTTTGCCATAGTGGGAAAGGTTATTGAATAATGCGGTTTGTTTGCCCGCATCTCCATTCTCAGTCCACCCCTCGTGGCTATTTGGGAAAAAATAGCCTAAATTTTCCCAAGTTTTGTTTTTCGGTGCTCATCAAGCATTCGCTTGTGTTCATAGAGTACCCTGGGTGACATTTCCTCCTCTGCCGATTCCGCATATTCTCTCACTGTCGCTCGATATTCACGAAGTTTGTTCTGGTTGTATGCTTTGCAGTCACTGTATATCCACTCACTCCTGAGTAGTTCGTCGAGGTTTTTGATTGGCCCGACACAGGGGAGACCCTCCCCCGTGCGCTTGAGCTCTGCGAGTAGGTCTTCTCCCTCCTTTTGCGTAAGTTGTGCGTAGGTGTTGGGACTGCTCACTTGGTCAGCGTATCTTGGGGGGATGATATCGAAGTTGTTGACTGGCCAAGAGATGAGCCCCTGCTCTATATAGTCGCGGACATGGCGGTCAAAGTGTTTGGGAAGGCGATTGTATGAGCGGATGAGCTGTTCCAGCTCCTTGAGATATTCGTGCACTCTCGGGATCATTTGTGCTACCCACCTCTCTTGTTCTCCCTTAGCACTGTTTCCGTCTTTGACGATGTTAAATTTGATACGGAATTCCTTCACTTCCTTCTGGAACGACTCCGTCGAGAGGAGTAGTGCCATGAGGTCCTTGTTCTTCTTTCGTGCCGAGAATCGCGGCATTTTTGATGTGTTCATATACTCTAATTATCTCACACAATTTTTTTTGGCAAATTTTTATATTTTAAGCCATATTTTAGGAAATTAGTTCAAAAAAACCTCGCTCTGATTGCTTCCAGAATAGTGCTTGGGGTGTAACATTTGTAACATTTGGTTCGACTCCATAAGGTATTAAATCTTGAGGATTGGAGTAGTTGCTGCTTTTATACCCTGACTAGGATGCCCCAGTTTGCAACCAAGGAATTCCTCAAGAAACCCTTACGGGGTCTTGCTTCACAAGGTTCCAGACTGGCATGGGGCACCAGAGTTGAGTGAAGCGGAAGTTAGCACGGTACAAAATAGCAAAAAGAACGAGACTTCTCGTTCTTTTTGCTATTTTGTACCATGCAACGATTTCCATTTCCGAAGCTTGCCGTGCGAGGAAAGCTCTGCTTACCCGCCTGATTTCACGATAGGCATAGTATAATGAAATCGTTCCGCCTTACTCAACTCTGTAAATTTTTACTTAGTAATTTGACCCCGATTCTCCCTACGTTTATGCCTGTGCGCATCACGCAAGCAAATGCCGGTCAAATTTGCCATAGTCACCAAAGAACGTTTGACCAAAGGAAGTTCGCATGAAACTGGCGAAATTTAGCCTGAATTGCCCGAAATGCGGGAACACAAAAAAGGCAAACTGGATGATTGGTACCAAGAACCACTCGAATCGCATGCTTGATCTCCTGTACTTCATGTGCGGCGATTGCCGGACAATCCATATTAGCAGAGAATTATTGAGGTCTGTTGTAAGTGGTTCGAGAAAAGGCTGTCGCAATCAACTTGACCTACCGTCGTATGCACAACTTTGCACAGAGGCCATTGTTGTCGTATCCAAAACGGTGGAAGTGTACTGCCGGACCGAGAGTTATACCTGTCGTAAATTTACCAAAACCATCGAACAGACTCTCCTGTGAGTCTGTTTTTTCATTTGCATTCTCACCTCCATCCTATGCTATAATGCGCTCAAGATTAATCAGTAACCCTTAACACCTATGAAAAGTGTTTCAATTTATTCAACAGAGACTTGCGGGTACTGCAAGATGGCGAAGGAGTTTTTTATCAAAAACAACGTCGAGTTTCAAGAATTTGATGTCGGTAAGGACCTTGCGAAGCGTCAAGAGATGATAGAGAAGAGCGGGCAAATGGGCGTCCCCGTTATTGTGGTGGACGGCGACATTATCGTCGGCTTCAACAAACCAAAACTTCAGGAGATACTCAATATTCAGCCTGTTGCGTAAGCGAGCAAGAAAACATACTATATAAAAGTCCACAATCGTGGACTTTTATATTCTTGAGAAGAGTATGTTCACGCTCTCGTAGTTCAATGGATAGAATAGCTCACTCCTAACGAGCTGATGCAGGTTCGATTCCCGCCGAGGGCATATTTAAAAAAACGACCGAAGGTCGTTTTTTTATATATGCCTTCGAGAAAGTACCCTGCGGCACTTTCGGCGGGAATCGAAGAGCTTTGCGATATTTACGAAGCATTCCTGTGCTGAGTAAATCGCAAAGGTGTACTGGGGCTGTAAGCTTCGATCTCCCGCCGAAGATATTTCCTGTGGAAATCATAACTCTTGTCATGGGCATTTGTATGCTAAAATATAGCTATGCCTGACACAGAACATGACACACTCACCGAGCTCCTCAATCTTGAGAAGGAGAACAATCGTATTCTTCGCGGAATGCACAGGAGCATGATTTGGAGCCAGATATTTACTTTTATCTATTGGCTCATCATTCTCGGCGCTTTGGGTGCATCATATTATTATATGCAGCCATACTTGGTAAAATACCTGGAATCGTATCAGAATCTTGTTCACGCAATATCGACCGCAACGGGGGGCGCTAGTGCGTTGCCCGATCTCAAGGGCCTGCTTGATAAAGTGAGATAGTTGAGGTATTCTGGCTTTTATCGTAGCAACCATGTGGTTGAACCGATTAATTTGACGCTATGCGCCGAGGCATGAAATCTATCTTCGGCGGCGTTCGGAAAAAATGAAAATATATGATATTCTCATTTTGTTCCTCACTTGCCGAGGTAGCTCAGTTGGTAGAGCATTCGCCTGAAGAGCGAGGGGTCACCAGTTCAACCCTGGTCCTCGGCACAAAGATAGTTAGCTCAGTTGGTAAGCAAACCCTCGAAGACGAGGGGCCATGGTTTGCTTTTTCGTATATGTGTCGCCCTCCGGCGACGCACTGCCCAACTCGCCATCTTCGCAGGACCTGCGATGACGATCTCGAATAGAGCATTCGCCTGAAGAGCGAGGGGTCACCAGTTCAACCCTGGTCCTCGGCACCAAAGAAAACACCCCTGCGGGTGTTTTCTGCCGAGGGCAAACTCTGTGAGAGTTTGAAGGGTTGAAAAGCGGAGCAATATTGAGGCTTTGCGAGATGCGAGCTCGGGCAGGAGGTACTTAGTAAATTCCTATTTGCTTAGTAACCTGCGCCAACCCTGGTCCTCGGCACCAAAGAAAACACCCCTGCGGGTGTTTTTGCATTTTACGCACGACGCACTAGTGTAAGTATGGAAATCAAACCAGTGAGGTTTAGGTGGAAAATCCGTTCGAAAACATGGTGGAACAAATCATCGCGCAGCAACACTATTTTGTTTCGATGGGCGCCAAAGTGAAGAAGCGCGCTGATGTGATGAAGGCAGTATTTCATCTCTCTCAAACGCGTGAGGCACTCGAAGCCCTCATGGCGAATCTCAGTCGGCAGAGGCGAGGTAAGCCCAGTATTCCTGTCTGACGACGTCAAATCGCCAACCATATGGTTCACGGTTTTTTAATTCAGCAAAAAACTCAAACGCCATCCCCGTGAGCGGGGGGTTTCTCTGTTTGAGAAAACTCGAGGAGGCTACTGGGATAGGGATTGGTCTTCGCCTTGTGAAGCCTGTCCCGCCGAGCGAAGGTACAATTTTTCGCAGGAAAAAATTGATGCCGTTTTACTCAAACAGAGAAACTCCGAGCGCCCTATATTGCCTTCACCTTCAGCTCCTGCACTTTGTTGCTGTCGATCTTTGGGAGTCGGATGATGAGTAGTCCATATTTCTCAACGGCTTCGGCGCCGTCGGTATCAATTTCAAACGGTAATGCAATCGCGCGGGAGAATAGTCCCCAGTAGAGCTCTTGGGTAATGTAGTTGTCCTGCGGTACTCCGGGCGCGATGCGCTTTCCGGTGATGGTGACGAGGTCGCGCGTAATGGAGATGTGGAGATTTTCGGGGGCTACTCCGGCGATCATGCTTTGGATGATGAGTTCGTTGTCGGTCTCATACATGTCGATCGCAAGGCCTGCCTCCTGCTCCTCATCTTCATCAGGGTCACTTTCGATGGTTTCTTCGTTTGAGCTTGTGTACATGACCGCTGTGTTGTCCTCGGCATCGTGATCTTCATCCGAAGACTCTTCTGTGCTTGCATGACCAAGGGATTGATCTGCCCTTCTGTCATCTGCGGGTGAAGTCCCTGTCAATCTTTCGAGAAATGTTTTTTTGCGTTCAGTCATAGTTAGATAAGCTTATGGGGGATATTGATAACAATGCCGGTGTGTGGATACTCGATGTGACTTCTCGGTGCGAGCCTCTTTATTTTCTCGCAGAAGAAGAGAATTCCAATAACAAATATCCATAACGCAACGAATATCTGATATAGATATGTTCCTTCGCTCATAATTATAGAGAAGTTGAATAATGTATGCAATATGACGGCGCCGAAAAGTCCAATTAGGCTTGCCACCACTCTCTTTGCTCGGACTTCATAGAACGACAGCGCAAGCATTACTCCCACAAACCCGCTTGCGGCGACGTGGAGGAGCGTTGCACCGATAAAGCGGAAATTACCGAGCAACAGCGTCGCCATCGCATCGCCATTGCCGAGAGGGTTAAACAAGAACATGGTATTTTCAAGGGCGGCAAATCCGAGTGCAATAGTCATAAAATAAATAACCGCATCGATGGGTTCGTCGAAGTATTTAGTGCGGAGTGCTATCAGGTAAATGCCAATAAATTTGAGTGCCTCTTCGGTGACAGCCCAGAGAGAAAGCAGTGTGAAATCGCTCCCGTTCACGTGCTCGGCAATAAATTTTTCGATGGGGTAGGCAAGTGCGGTTGCAAGCATGCCAACGAGGAAAGAGAGAATGATGAGGCCGCGTGGCTCAGGGTGAATGTCATCCTCTTTGAGCCAGAACCAAAGCCAAAACACGGAAGGAAGAATTCCTCCCAAAAGAGCCACGAACAACATCGTTGGTGTTATCTCAGGCATTCTCTATTGGTTTTTACAATTAACATGGTTTGAATTACTTTTTTGCTTGCGTCGGCCACGGGGTTACCATCAGTAGATGCTTTTTTTTGGGGAGGCTGCCCCAAATTTCTTCGGTGATAAAAGGCATGAACGGATGGAGAAGGATGAGGCAGGTTTCAAGTGTTTTCATGAGCGTGTATTGCGCCGAAAGCTTCGAGCCTGCATCCTCACTGAGAAGTCGAGATTTGATTTCTTCGATGAGTGTGTCGGCTACGGTGTTCCATACAAGATGATACAGTTTTTCTCCTGCGAGATAGAAACGATAATTTTCGATATCGTTTGAAACATCCTCCACTATGCCATCGAGTGCCTTGAGCCATTCCTGGTCGTTTGGAGTGAGGTCTATTTTTTGTTCGAGGATATTGGGTTCGACATTTGATAGGGTAAAGCGGGCAATATTCCAGATTTTGTTACAAAAAAGTTTATAAGCCTTAATCTTGTCTTCACGGAGTGCGAGATCTGAGCCCGGTGTGTTTCCGACGATGAGCCCCATGCGCAGTGCATCTGTCCCAAATTTACTTGTGAGGTCTAGCGGATTAACAACATTTCCTTTACTTTTACTCATTTTTTTACCGTTCGCATCGTTGACGAGTCCATGCAGGTAGACGGTATGAAATGGAGCCTTCTTCGTCAGATAAAGACTGAAAATAATCATGCGTGGCACCCAGATGAAAATGAGGTCATGGCCGGTCTCCATGACGTCGGTGGGGAAATGTGCCGCATGGTCTTTGCCGTCAGGGTAGCCCGTGACAAGGAGCGGCCATTGCCCTGAGGAGAACCAGGTGTCGAATGTATCGCTGTCTTTGCGCATTGGCTTGTTGCATGTGCTGCAGAGAGGGGGAGTGTCACCGGTGTCCGCAATATCCGTGCCACATGAATCACAAAACCAGGCCGGGATAGGAATGCCCCAAACTATTTGGCGCGAGATATTCCAGTCGATGGTGTTTTCCATCCAGTAGCGGAATATCTTTTCGTAATTGTCAGGAATGAATTTGATTTCTCCTCTGTCGACGGACGCGAGTGCCATCTCGGCAAGCGGCTTCATTTTTATGTACCATTGGTCTTTCACTTGGGGTTCGATCATTGCATTGCATTTGTAGCAACGCTTCACGACGTTCTTGTACGCCTCGTCAGTCTTCACGAGCAATCCTTTCGTGTTCAATTTTTCGACAATCTTTGGTCGCGCGTCTTTTATATTGACTCCTGCGAATTCCTCAGCGATGGGAAGAAGTTTTCCGCGCCAATCGATAATCTGTTCCACGTCTAGGTTGTGTCGTTTGGCGATATCGAAGTCTACCTGTGAATGCCACGGGGTTATAGTCATTACGCCGGTTCCAAATTCCATATCGACAGAATCGTCCTTGATTACTGTCGCAGTCATTGGACCATTAATCCATTCAAGTTCAATCTTTTGATCATGCGTGTACTCTGCGAAACGCGCATCGTTCGGATGCATGACGACATATTTATCGCCAAACTTTGTTTCGGGTCGCACCGTACCAATCGTGAAAGGTCCATACTTGAAAAAATAAAACGGAGTCGTTTCTTCGACGCTCACCGTTTCAAGTTCGGAAAGTGAGGTCTGATGTTTTGGACACCAATTGATTGTGCGTTTGCCACGATAGGCGAGACCATCGTTGTGCATTTTTACAAAAGTTTTTTGAACTTCTACGATAATCTCCGGCTCGAGAGTAAATCTTTCGCGTGACCAATCGCATGACGCACCCAACATGCGCACTTGAGCTTCCATGTTTGATTTGTTCAGAATGGTGAAATCGTAAATCTCTTTATAGAGTTCCTTCGGATCCATTCCAAAACGAGAGCGGCCTTCTTTTTCAAGTTTCTTTTCATAGACCACTTGCGTTTCGAAACCCGCGTGATCCGCTCCTGGTATCCACAACGCGCGATAGCCGCACATCCGCTTGTAGCGAATCATAATATCTTCGAGCGTGATAAATAGTGCATGACCGGCGTGGAGATTACCGTTAGCATTCGGTGGCGGCATGACAATAGTAAACGGTTTCCGTGCAGCACTATCAGGAAGGTTATCAGGATTAAAAAAACCGGAATCAAGCCAAGTTTGATATATGCGCCCCTCGGTTTCCTCGGGTTTATAAGGGTTCAGAAATTTGTCATCCATTTGGGGATTATACCATGAAGAATCAGCATATTAACTGTAAAGTTTAATCAATTGCCATTCTATGGCTATGTTACAACAAATGTCTTTGAGATTTTATCAAGGACATTATAAAGGACATGTGAAGTGTCCTTTATATGGCTCAACATAGCCTTTTAAAAATGAAACACACATTGACAGTTTGTAAATAGAATATATACTCTGGGAAATATCTTGGTACCTTTTGTTTCTTCTTTTTAAATTTAAATTTACTCGCATTCATCTCAATATTCGCCTAGAAAATAGGTGAAAATCTTTATATTTTGTCGCCAATTAATTAACTAGACTTACTCATCTCTTACTCAATCACCATGCAGAATATTTTCAAATCATCAAAGAACAAAAGTTTCAAGGAAAGATTGCTCGCTGTCCTCATGGCGCTCTCTATGGTTTTGCAGGGTGGCGCTGCTCCTCTTCTTGCATATGCAAATGAGGGTGGAGGCACTCTGATTCAAAGTGGCATTACGGAGACGTCAACAGAGCCCGAGGGGGAGGTGGGTGAAAGTATTGAAACGGAAAATTTTTCGTCACAGGAATCATCGAATGATGATGGTGATGGCGAAGACGGTGGTCGCGAGGGTGATCACAAGGTATGGATCTGCCATATTCCTGAAGGAAATCCGGAGAACGTGCAGAGTATAGAAGTCGATGAATCATCGGTGTCTTACGTCGCGCACTTGTCTCATGGCGACAATGTCGGAAACTGTTATCCGGTCCCACCGCCACCGCCTCCGACAATTTGTTCCGTTGATATTTTTTCTGACACGCAAACGAGTTTCTCCGGAGATGTTAATTCTGTACCTACATACAGTGGTAACTCCGCGTGGACCGCGCAGATTCTCGGTGCAACCTGGATATGGAATTCGTATCTCGTCCTTAATCCCACACAAGACGAAACGGTGTCCTTTACGCGCACGTTCAATCTCACCTCAGTTCCAGTGGCCGGCTCACTTGTTATCGCCGCGGATAATTCCTACGCCGTTGCACTCAATGGAAATCCTATCGGCGCAGATAATACTGAATATAATTTTACCGATAGCGGAAAGGATACGCACAATGTGCTTCTCGGACTTCAGGTTGGCATCAACACAATCGCCTTCACAGTAAAGAATTGGGCACAAGCGGGAGGATCACCACAATCGAATCCTGCTGGTCTGCTGTATAAACTGCACGTTGACCTTTCAGGATTTGGTTGCAATCCTCCGCCACCGGTCAATCAGAAGCCCGTCATCACAGTGAACCCTTTCAATCCGACGACGGTTGTGCAGTTTGCGACATACACCGAAACCGGTGCGACGGCGTCTGACCCTGAGGATGGAAACATTACTTCAAGTATTGTCACAACCGGAAGCGTCAATACCGCAGTTGTCGGAACATATACTATTTCCTACAACGTCGTTGATTCAAACGGACTTGCCGCAGACACGAAGACGCGCACTATTTATGTTATTCCTGCGCCAAAATGTTTTGACCATGTCGATAACGACCAAGACGGTCAGACTGACTATCCTGCCGATTTGGGCTGCGAAAATGAGGACGACAACGACGAGAACAACAAGCCGATCATCACGGTCGTTGGCGCAAACCCTGTCGCTGTCACGATGGGTGGTATCTACGTTGATGCCGGCGCCACGGTTGCCGACAACGAAGACGGGAATATCACCAACAAGCTCGTAAAGTCGGGAAGCGTAAACACGAATACGCTTGGTGCATACACAATCACTTATAACGCAACCGATACACAGAATTTTGCGGCAGACACGAAGACGCGCATTGTGAATGTTGTTGCGGCCTGCGCGGACGGAAAAGACAATGACGGCGATCAGTTCGTTGACTATCCACTCGACCTTGGTTGCGATAGTCCTACAGACAATAATGAGAATACTAAGCCGGTGATTACTATTGTCGGCGCAAATCCGCTTGAGCTCACGATTGGCGATGTCTTTGTCGAACCGGGACGCACCGCAGCTGACGCGGAGGAAGGGAACATCACTCCGCAAATTGTGACGACAGGCACCGTCAACACCGCAGTGCTCGGTATATACACGCTTTCTTACAACGTCTCCGATTCCTTCGGACTCGCGGCAGACACAAAGACGCGCATCGTTCATGTGAACAAGGTAATTACACAGTGCAACGACGGTATCAATAATGACGCAGACCAGTTGATTGATTTCCCCGCCGATACAGGCTGCGAGAACGAGGATGACAACGACGAGAACAATAAGCCCGTCATCACGGTAGTGGGCGCAAATCCAATGCAGGTGCACTGGAATGCAACGTTTGTTGACCCATCAGCAACCGCATCAGATGTGGAGGACGGAATCATCACGACAAGCATTATTGCAACAGGAACAGTAAACACCGCAGTGCTCGGAGCCTACACTGTCTCGTACAACGTCGTTGATTCAAACGGACTTGCTGCGGACACAAAGACGCGCACGGTGAACGTTGTCTCCAGCTGCTCTGATGGCCTCGATAATGATAATGACGATTTGGTTGACTACCCTGCAGACCCCGGATGTGGAAATCCGACCGATGATTCAGAAAACTCAAAGCCTGTCATCTCACTTTTGGGTGATGTTGCAATGAGCCTTATGCTTGGAACTTCATACACTGAGCCAAGTGCAACAGTCGCGGACCAGGAGGAAGGGAACATCACAAACAAACTGGTGACGACGGGTTTCGTCGACATGAATACACTCGGCGCCTACATTGTAAAATACAACGCCACGGATTCGATGGCGCTTGCAGCAAATGAAGTTACGCGAACGGTGACCGTAGTTGCGGCCTGCGCGGACGGAAAAGACAATGACGGCGATCAGCTCGTTGACTATCCACTCGACCTTGGTTGCAGTGGACCAGCGGACAATAATGAGAATGACCCACCCGTCATCACACTACTCGGAACAAACCCGATGAACATTACGACTGGAGGAGTCTTCACTGACCCCGGCACAACCGCGTTCGATCCCGAAGATCTCGATATCAGCACAACGACCATCACAACGGGAACGGTGAACACTGCAGTACTTGGTAGTTACACCATCCATTACAATGTTACTGATTCGGACGGGCTTTCCGCAGTTGAGGTATTGCGCATAGTAAATGTAAATCCGCCGGTCACACAGTGTAACGATGGCGTGGATAACGACGGGGATGACCTCGCTGATTACCCCGCAGATACCGGTTGTGACAATTCACAAGACAACGATGAGAACAACAAGCCGGTCGTCACTGTGGTTGGCACGAATCCTCTGACTATTCAGTTGAACGCATCTTTTGTCGATTTGTCCGCAACGGTCGCCGATCAGGAAGATGGTGACATCACCGCGACAAAATTGGTGACCACCGGAAGTGTCAACGTCGGCACACTTGGCGTCTACACGATTACCTATAATGCCACTGACTCGCAGAGTCTTGCTGCGGACACGAAGACGCGCACGGTGAATGTGGTATCGGTGTGTTCTGACGGTATCGACAATGACGCTGATGGTCTCACTGATTATCCCCTGGACCCCGGCTGCAGTGAGCCGGCGGACACAAGTGAAAACTCAAAGCCGGTCATCTCACTCTTGGGTGATGCCACGATGACGCTCACCGTTGGTGCAACTTATCTCGAGCCAAGCGCAACTGTCGCTGACCCCGAGGAAGGGAACATCACGAGTAGTCTTCTTGTCAGTGGCGCAGTAAACACCGGCGCCGTCGGAACCTATGTTGTGAGTTACAACGCGATGGACTCACTGGGACTTGCCGCCGACCCAAAGACGCGCGCGGTAACAGTGAATCCCGCCGTGTGTACGCAAAATTGCGGTGGAGGAAGTAATACATTTGATTATTATGGATGTATCGACCCTTCCGCAACAAATTACAATCCTCTCGCAAATAAAGATGATGGTTCGTGTCAGAGGGGTGGTGGAGGAGGTTCGGTCACACTGACAATCTCGAACGAAAAGATCACTTCCACAGGAACGACTACGGTGGTCGTAACATGGGACACAAATCTTGCAGCAACCGGTCGCGTCGTATACGGACTAGAGCCCGTCGCAACGCTCGGTACACAGCCACTCTATGGATACGGACTCACAACAGTTACCGACACCACACCCACAACTACGCACACGATGACCGTCGAAGGTATTCCATCTGCTGCCTCTGCGTACTTCCGACCGGTTTCAATTGCCGGAACACAATCCGCAGTCGGAGTTGAGTTGACTCGCGGTGGGGTACTCGGCGAATCGACGGAGTGTACATACATCAACGAATATATGCGCCTTGGTGCAAACAACAATCCCGTTGAAGTAACCAAGCTTCAGACGTTTCTCCGAAATTACGAAGGATTCACAACCCTCGAGGTCAACGGATTCTTTGACACAACGACTGACGCCGCCGTGCGCGCCTTCCAGAATAAATACCGCACCGATATTCTTGGTACATGGAACCTCACAGGTAGCACGGGATACGTGTACTACACGACACAAAAGAAGATTAACGAGATCTATTGCAAGCGTGAATTTCCGCTCAGTACTTCACAAATTGCAGAAATCGCCGCGTTCCAGGCTCTTGTAAATAAAATTAAGATACAGGGTAGTACGACACCAATACTTCCACTCGTTGGAGTAAATACAAAGGGGCCGAGTATCTCTGTCAGCAGCACAGATGGGTGGGTTGGACCGGTAAACGAGAATGGCGGCACACTCTCTGCCACCGTTGTTCTAGGAAGCGAAACACAGGAGACGGCACCCGTTGTGGCCCGCGGAAAGGTCAGGTTGTCAGATCTCTTGGCAACAATGCCGCACGTAAACGATGAGCTTTCCGGAACAAAAACTGACTCGGATATCATCAAGGAGCCGGGCGTTGTTGCCGGCGCGAGTACGAAACGAGGGTTGGCATCGGTAGTGGAGTCAGCATCGGACAAACTGCATCTTTCAAATGCATCTCTCTACTTCATTACCACGTTGGTCATGCTCACACTGTTGATTACTGCGTTCTACTTCACAAGACGTACGAAGATCGATGAAATAGACGTCGAATAGCCTCAAATTCTTTTGAGCAACAAAAAACCGCACATCATGAGAGTGCGGTTTTTTGTTTCTTCTATGCTTTGCCGGTGATACGCCAGTTTCCGTTGGCGATGATACGTTCGAGTGGGGGCGGTTTCTGCTGCTGCCTTGTTGCGGCGGCGACCGCTATCATGAGTGCGTTGTCGGTTGAGAGCGAGGCTTCGGGAAAATAAACGGGCACACCACCACCGTCTTTTTGCATGACGTTTTCGAGTGTTTCACGAAGTCTTTTGTTTGCGGAGACGCCACCACCGACGACGACCATCTGTGCGCCGTATTCATCACTTGCGCGACAAGTTTTTTTTGTTAGTACTTCGGCGCACGCTTCTTCGAATTCACGGGCGATATCATTTTTTTGTTCGTCCGATAAAACGCCAAGATTTCTTGCCAAATAGAGCACGGCTGTCTTTAACCCTGAAAAAGAGAAGTCATAGTTTTGTGCATGGAGCATCGGGCGTGGGAGTGCATACTTGCCTCCGGTGCCAAGTAGCGCGATTTTTGCAATTTCGGGTCCGCCTGGGTAGGGAAGCCCGAGGACGCGCGCAACCTTATCGAACGCTTCGCCGACTGCATCGTCTTTTGTTTCACCGAGGAGCTCATACGTTCCCCAATGTTTCATGAGTACAAGCTCGGTATGCCCACCTGAAACAAGAAGACCGAGAACGGGGAACATCGTTTCCCGCAGCTGCATGCCGTCTTCCGTTTTTTCAAGCAATGGAGTGAGCATGTGACCCTCCATGTGGTTGATAGGCATGACGGGAATTTTCCATACGAGTGAAAGCGCTTTTGCAAAGTTGATGCCGACCCAGAGCGCAGGCTCGAGTCCCGGCCCGCTTGTGACTGCAATCATGTCGATTGGCGGGGGATTCCAGTCGGGGACAGCCGAAATGAATTGCGCATACAGTTCAGGCTCGCGTAGGAGCATGTGTTCAAACTCTTTTCGTAGGGGACTTTCTACAACATGCCGGCTTGATTCCTTGAAGAGGCCGGCCTCTTTGAGCACGACCTTGAGCAATGGAACGAGCGTTCGCGCGTGCTCACGTTTGGCGACCATCGGAAACACCCCACCGTATTGCCTGTGCATTTCAATCTGCGTCAGCGTCTGATTGGCGAGCACCTTAAACGCGCAATGAGGTAGGTCGCCCGATGTTTCGATTATGGCGATGGCGGTCTCGTCGCAGCTTGTTTCGATAGATAAAATTCGCATGTGCGCATACTAACGTACTTCAAGCCTGCTCGCAATTATCAATGCTGTCGCCAACTTGGAATTGTTACGTGGTGCGACGAGAGTGCTGTATTCGTTGGTAAAAAAACCACCACACGAGTGATGGTGCGACGACTATTTCTTCTTGCGCGGAACGCTCACGCACAGCTTCGCGCGCCTGCTTTCCTCTTTGCGTAGACTGTGCAATGAGAGCTTTGTTGCGACTAGTGCATAGCGCACACGGAATGCTCTGTAGCGCGCGAGCGTCTTCGGATGCCCGAGGATGTGTTCGCGGCTGTACAGTTCGTACTTCAGGGGCGTCGGATATTCCGGGATGAACTGCACTGCGGTCAGATCAAGCAGCGCCCTCCCGGACAGCCAATTTCCGTAATGGCTGCGCACATGGGCAAGTAGGGGGATGTGAAGGAGCGAAGCGCGCCAAATATCGCCTCCATAAAGTTCTTGCGTAAGTACCGCAACGAGGGCGCAATGACCCCACGTTTTGTTGTCCTCGGTCCATCCGCTCGGATCCGCAGAAGTGTCCTTTGCGCAAAAATCGGCAACATGTCCGATAAAATCGGAGAGAGGCAGTTTCAGCATATTTACCTTTCCTGAAAAGATTCTGTGATGAATCTATCAGAGCTCGCTGCCCCTTGCAATAGCTGTTTTTCCTGAAAGTGAGCACGCTTGCAGCCCCAATGCACGGGGATACTCGCAGTCAAAGCACTATGGTAAACTGCTAACGCGGAGAACGCAAAACATATGTCCGAAATTAAAAGCGACATGGCCCCAACAATTCTTACTATATTCGGAATTACCGGAGACCTAAGCCAGCGGAAACTTTTTCCCGCGCTACTCGAATTACACAAGAAGGGTCTACTCCCGGAGCGTTTTCGCGTCGTCGGCGTGGGGCGACGAGCATGGGGCAATGCAGAACTCAAGGCATACGTGCTCCAATCGCTGAATGAAGCTACTGCTTCGCATCCGTCCGATATTTTGGAGAGTTTTGCAAGCATATTTTCTTACATTGAAGGCGACTTAGGCGCAGAAACAACGTACCACGCTGTGTCGGCGGCGATTCTGCACCTCTCCGAAGAGTTCGGGCAATGCACCAATAAACTTTTCTATCTTGCCGTGCCTCCTGATATTTACCGGACTATTCTGACGCACGTCGCAAGTACAAACCTCGCGGAAGCCTGTGGCGGCGATGAGGGCTGGGCGCGCATTCTCATAGAGAAGCCTTTTGGAAATGACATGGTGACCGCGGAGGAGCTTGATCGGATGCTCGGAGAACTTTTTCGCGAAGAGCAGATATTCCGCATCGACCATTATCTGGGAAAAGAAACATTGCAAAATATCCTGACATTTCGTTTCTCGAATTTGCTGTACGAATCACTGTGGAATAATTTATATATTGAAAAGGTACATATTCGTCTGCTTGAGGAGATTGGGGTCGGTTCTCGTGGAAACTTCTATGACGGGATAGGCGCACTTCGTGACGTTGGTCAAAATCACATCCTTCAAATGCTCGCACTCGTTGCTATGGAGAATCCCGGCAATCTCGACGCGGGGACAATCCGCGCACGTCGCGAGGAGGTCATGAGCGCTCTCGTGCTTCCCACAGGAGAAACGATAGGCGCAACGGCACTTCGAGGGCAATATGAAGGATATCAGCAGGAAGAAAAAGTGAACCCAAAATCAACGACAGACACGTATTTCCTCCTAAAATCATATGTGCACAATTCACGATGGGAAGGCGTGCCATTTTATCTTGAGGCGGGTAAAAAAATTGATCAAGCCCGAGTGGATATCACCATCTATTTCAAAGAAATGAAATTTTGTTTATGTGAAAAGAGGGGTCCGGGGCATCGGCATCCTCAAAATATGTTGCGTTTTCGCATTCAACCTGATGAGGCAATTCAGGTATGGTTCTGGGTGAAGGAGCCGGGATTTGGTTTGAATATTGCTCCGGCAAAGCTCTCCTATCTCTACTCAGACACTGTCGACAAAAAGAGCATTCCCGACGCATATGCTCGCGTTCTTTACGATTGTTTTTTGGGAGACCAGACACTGTTTGTGAGCACAAAAGAAATTCAAGCGGAATGGAAGTTTGTTTCCGAAGTTGCAAAACATTGGGAAAAGAACCCACTGTTGAAATACGTGCAGGGTTCGAATGGACCCGATGAGCGGGGGAATTTTATGGAGGGCGAATTTATTGACTAAATAGGTATGACTATGGACATTGGATATATCGGTTTGGGAAAGATGGGTTCCGGCATGGTGCTGCGATTGCTCGAGAGAGGGCATCGAGTCGTTGCAACTGATGTGAATCCCGAGCTTGTCACGCATATAGCCTCACGAGGTGGAACGCCGGCGCACAGCATCAAAGAGCTTGTCGGCATGCTCTCGCCGAAGCGCGTCATATGGATTATGGTCCCGCACCAGTTTGTCGACGGTGTGCTCGACGAGCTCCTTCCGCTCCTGAAGTCCAATGACATAATCATTGACGGCGGCAACTCTTTTTTTGAGGATACAGTGCGGCGCCATGCAATGTGCGCACAAAAATATGTCTGGCTTCTTGATGTTGGAACGTCAGGCGGGCCGTCCGGTGCAAGGAGTGGCGCGTGCATGATGGTGGGTGGCGACAAGCAGGTATTTTTAACGATTGAGCCACTCCTGAAGGAGCTTACCGTCGAGGGAGGGTGCCTTTATGTCGGCGCCCCAGGTGCAGGGCATTTCGTCAAAATGGCTCACAACGGCATCGAGTACGGCATGATGCAGGCAATAGCGGAGGGTTTTGCAATCATGAAAGCATCCCCATACCACATACGACTTGAGGACGTTGCGGCACTCTTCGGCCACGGGAGTGTTGTCGAATCGCGACTCATGAGGTGGCTCCTGAGCGGATATCAGCAGTATGGCGAGTCACTTGGGGGTATTTCCGGCGAGGTTGCAAATAGCGGCATGGGTGCACGTGCCGTCGACACGGCAAAAAAATATAGCGTCGAGACGCCGGTCATTTTAGAGTCGCTCAATTTCCGCATCGCGTCACAGGGGAATCCGAGCTACACAGGAAAACTTGTCTCGGTCATGCGCAACCAGTTTGGAGGACATGAGGCAGATAAAAAAGAATAATATGGAAAACTATCGTGAACTTATCGACATTTCACTGCCGCTTGATGCGACGACGACGATATACCCGGGGAACCCAAGCGTCGTGCGCATAGAGCATCGCGGCGCCGCGTCAACGCATTCAGAAATTACTATTGGGTCACACACCGGAACGCACGTCGATACTCCGATGCATGTATTCCACGAGCGAGATGGACTTGAGGAATTTGCACTGACGCAATTTGTCGGAAAGGCGCTCGTCATCGATGTGACCATGGCTGTGGAAAAAATCACACTCGAAGATATGGCCCACGTCATGGTTGTTCCCGGCATGCGCATACTGTTCAAAACGGCAAATTCCGCACGAGGATTTAGCGAATTTCATTCAGACTATATTTATCTTGACGGTGACTGTGCTGTGTATCTCGCAGAGCAAGGCGTCGCGCTTGTTGGTATTGATGCGTTTTCTATAAAAAAGCGAGGTGGCACCGACACTCGCCCACATACCGTACTTCTCGAAAAAAATATTGTCATTCTCGAAGGGATCGACCTTTCCATGGTTGAAGCGGGGGAGTACACGATCCTTTGTCTTCCGCTTAAGTTTTCAAACATCGACGGCTCTCCCGTTCGCGCAGTGCTCATGCGGTAGGGTTTTCCTGGAAGGCATTGGTGTAACCCGTGCCGTGGTTGACATGAAGACTAATTTGTGATATTATTTCACTGAACTGAACATTCAACATCTACTGGCAAGGAGCCAAGTATGACCATCAAATCAGGAACCATGGGATTCGAACAGCTCAAGACGGCTTGCCGCGGGCTGGTGAAAGGGGCGCAAGGCTCCAAAGATGCGCTGGAGCGCATTGCATCGAAGATCAGCTTCGAAGATGGCGCCAGCGTCAGCGCATCGATCGTCGAGACGACGGGAGAAATCCTGATTCTCACTCGGCCGGTTGCCGGCGCGAAGTGCCTGACTTTCAAGTGCCAGCGGTAGTCGACCATCGTCAACCGTTATGCGCTTGTCCTTCCCTGCGTTTTCCACATGAAGAGGACACGACCATGAATGTCACGAGAGTCATTCGCTGGACGGGTTACCGTCCGCGCGATTTCAAGGGCACGGACCCGGTGTGCCCTGTGTGCAACAAGAGCATGGGTCATTCAATCACCATGATCGTTGAAGTCGACCATGAAGGTGAAGCTGAAATCCATTCGGACTGCCTGAGCAACCTCCCAGACGACCGAAAGTGAGTCGGGACAACTATCTCTCGCAAACCCACCCGCCCGAAAGGCGGGTGATTTTTTTATCGCGAAGACACCGCAGAAAATCAGGGTCAAATCACATTAAAATTTTGTTCGTGCAAACACGACAAAATATTGTGTGGTTCCACCGCGGACTCGGCCGGCGTACATTCATAATTTATTCAGATTTATCGATTGCGCATGGCGCGCATAATTGACGTGAGCCACAATAATTTTCTCGCCGTCGCTCAAAAATTTTCCAGCCCCGGACTCGCGATTCGGCCTGCTGGCCTCATAATGCTCCGTCTTCACCAAAAGCACAAAACCTCCCGCAGGGGAGGTGTTTGTGTCTTTTGGTGACCCCACAGAGAATCGAAGCCTACAGTTTCAGTACGCCTTTGCGATTTATTCAGGATAGGAATCCTTCATAAATAACGCATAGCCCTTCGATTCTCTGGCGTGAGCAAAGCAGTTTGCTCACTTGGGGTCACAGACAAAAATGGCCACGCTTTCGCATGGCTCATTTTTGTTGCTGTGACCCCACAGAGAATCGAACTCTGATTGCCGGCATGAAAAGCCGATGTCCTAACCGTTAGACGATAGGGCCTAAAATTCGCGGAGCGAACTTGGCCGATCATCGATTGCTTATCCGATGATTTAGGCCGATGGGTCATATATTAGCATACCTTCTGGAAAAATCCAGATATATCTGGTAGAGTTTGCCAGTCGCTCAAATACTACACATTTGGAGATGTGGCTGAGCGGTTGAAGGCGCCACACTCGAAATGTGGTGTGGGGGTAACCCCACCAGAGGTTCGAATCCTCTCATCTCCGCCGTATCGTGCTAGGTTATCGCGCTCGAGACACGTCGATATCGAACACGAACTGTACTGGACCCCATTCATCAGACACCAGTCTTGTATAAGGAAATGGTAGCATTTCCTGATTGGCGCGCAAACTGCATTGGCGACATTTTGAGCGCCG
>JAYSTI010000042.1:0-2855 GCA_043719805.1 Candidatus Lloydbacteria bacterium | reverse complement strand
CATCGATAAGGGCAACCGTATCTCCGCCGCCGACAATAGACGTAGCATGGCATCCCGATACAAGCGAGATGAGCTCTGCTGTTCCTTCGGTAAACCCCTCCTCATAAAACCCCAGCGGCCCGTTCCATACGATGAGCTTTGCAGCTCCGACGACACTCTCCAGATGCTTGATTGTCTCCGGCCCGATATCAACGATCATGTCGCCGGGATTAACGAGGCCGACTGCGCGCACCTCAGACCCTGCATCATTTTTTACCACGACGTCAATCGGCAATATCAGCCGACTATTTGCGAGAAACTCAGAAAGGCCGTCAACTTCTGTTTTATCGTAAACTGATTCTCCTATTTCATACCCCTTCGCCTTCAGTAAGTTGTTTACGTTTGCACCTCCGACAAACACATTGTCGGCTATACCGAGAAACTTCTTCAGCAGCGGCATTTTCGTCGAAATTTTTGCTCCGCCAAGAACAAAGAGGAACGGGCGCTCCGGCTCAAATGCTGCCGCAATCCTTTCTACTTCTTCTTGCATTTGCAGTCCTGCATAGTGAGGAAGCAGCGCGGGAACTCCAACTACTGAAGCATGCGCGCGATGAGACACGGAAAAAGCATCGTTCACGTAGACATCTCCGAGCGTCGCAAGATATTTTGCAAAGAGTGGATCGTTTTCCTCTTCTCCCTTACTGTGTCGCAAGTTTTCGAGCATTAGCACATCACCGTCGGCCATTTCTCTTGTGAGTCGCTCATTTTCAGGGCTTTCCAATCTCGAAAGAAAGGTCGTCGGAAACTTCGTATTCAGATATGTTGCAATCGGTGCAAGAGTATCCTCCGGAGCGCCCTTTCCGATATGACTAATTATCACAACGCGCGCGTCATGCTCGCGCAGGTAGTTCAATGTCTGCAAGGACTTTTCAATACGATACGGGTCTCGAATCTCACCGCCCTCAATTGGAACATTGAGGTCCAAACGAAGGAGTACTCGTTTTCCGGAAAGCCCGGGGCATGTCGTGACGTTCACGGGACAAATATTTACATTAGGAAGAGTGATCATAGTGGGCGAATAGCATTTGCACTGCGAATAATTGCACCGAACTTTTCCGGGTCGAGGCTCACTCTCCCTATCAATAACCCGTCGGCTCCGCCTTCTTTCAAAAAACCCTCGGCATTGCGGTCGTCGACAGAACCTCCGTACAACACCGGAATTGCAAACGCCTCTTTTTTTCCAAAATATTCCGTCAGTGTTCGTCTTATCAAAATACTCATCTCTCGAAAATCCGCAGGTGTTGCAACACGCTTCGCCTTCGATCCTATTGCCCATATTGGTTCATACGCCACAATTAGTCGTTTCGACTCACTCTTGGGAAATGCGGCAAGCGAGCCTCGAAGCTCGCTACTTACTTCGTTGAAATATCCGCCGTGTTCATCGCGCTCCCTCTCACCGACACAGAGGATGACAATTAATTTATTCCGTAGCGCCGCAGTCATTTTTTCTGATACATCCTTGTCCGTCTCTCCCATCGCGCGACGCTCGGAATGACCAAGAATAACGTGTGTTGCTCCGACTGCACGCAAGGCCGCTGGTGACGTCTCCCCCGTGTAAGCCCCTTCATCTTCCTTAAAACAATTTTGTCCTCCGATTGCAATCTTTGTTTTCCCGGCAAGCGACAAGAGTGGTGTGACATAGAGCGCAGGAGGACAAATGATAACCTTTGCTCGAGTCAATCCCCTTGCCTCCTTTTTAATTCCAACAATGATTTTTTTTGCTTCGGCCGGTGAAGCGGGAAACATTTTCCAGTTTCCTATTATAATTTTCATTGCTAACAGTATAACACTAGACTCGCCTGCTTAAAACGAGAGCAAAAGACTAACGAGTCTGTCTAAAATTCATTCCACCTATTAGCGTTCCATGCTCCGGTCACACCACTTGAAGCGGGTGCGAAAGAAATACTCGAAACCAAGGGGTCATACATGATTCCCGTATTATTCTGAAGTTGGATCATATATCCCACCACGGCAGTCACAATGGCATTATTGGAAATGTCGATTAGTGATTTGCTCGCATAAAAGAGTGCGCCGACTACGTTGTTGCTTATCGAGATGGCACTAAAATTCGTACCGCAACCCGTCCCACTTGTCCCCAAACAGTCCTCCTTTGTGGAAAGCAACATAATATAGCTCCCGGCAACTTCTGAGCCGGCAAAATTTGCATTATTGGAAACACTAATATATCCGTCCGCAATAATCATGCAGCTGTTGCCAAGGTAGGCAAATGCACATCGTATTGTCGCGTTATTATTTACATCGATGTAACCCGTCACATATAGGGTCCCCGTGACGGTCAGAGTGCTCCCTCCCGCAACAATGAGATTGCCGTTGATTTGTTTCGGCCCGAGTGAAAGCGGGAAAGTATTACATGCCGCAACTCCTCCGACACCACAAGAGCCCGCGATGGTGCCCCCACTAGCCGCGTCCGTCTTCCACTGCGCAATCATTGCGTCCGTTATCGGCAGGGGGATATACGGAGGGGTTGGTGGCCCAGCGTAAGACGTCCCCGTGACCACCGAGCCGGAGATTGTCTTGTAGTACGCGTCTCCGTTGATATTCGAGTTATTTATTGTGTCAGCCTTGGCAGTGCCAGAAACCCTGACACTGTCAATCTTACTTACTCCGCCACCGAAAGTTGTTTTAAATGCCATATCACCAACAAAAGCAGTCCATGCGCCCCCTGCAGACGCATCAAGTTTATAGGCGGCAGTACCTGTTGCGTAATTGTCTGCGTTACTACGACACCAATACCAATACTTTGTTGCACTCTGCGTTGAATCAAGCACAATCCAATAGAGCGTTCCGGGGTTGAG
>JAYSTI010000041.1:0-23036 GCA_043719805.1 Candidatus Lloydbacteria bacterium | reverse complement strand
AGCTGACTAAAATGTCGATTCGTGGCGCCTTTTTTGATTTTTCGCATAACAACTGAATTCTAGTACAGGTGTTGCAATTGATTGTTGAACTCGGGATTTCGTCATTTGACCGTCCATGTATTTCGTGCTAGCGTTTGATAAACGAGCAGTTTCGTTCTTCAAATTTCGAGAAAGGGTTTTTTATGACAGACGCCATCGTGTTTGCAGTAAGAAGTATCGCAGATTTTGAATCAGAGAATGTTCGTCTTCGTGGTGAAGTAATGCGCCTAGAGACCACAGTCGACTCGCTGCTCGCGAAAGAAGCGGAGCGAACGGACAGAGAGTCCGAGCAACGTCGCCGACTCGCGGAACTTGAGATGTTGGTGACCAAGGATCAGATGACCGGGTTACTCAATCGTCGTGGTTTTGATGAAGCGGTGGGGCGTTACCTGTCACATGTCGCGCGTGCTTTGGACCATGGAGGCATCGCACCGCGACCAGCTACGCTCGTGTACATCGACCTCGATCGATTCAAGCCAGTCAATGACCTCCTCAGTCACAACATTGGAGATGTCTTGCTGATGAAGTTTGGCAGTGCACTAAGGCGCACGCTTTGGGACACCGACTATGTCGCCCGTATCGGAGGCGACGAGTTTGTGGTCGTGCTGAAAAACGTCGGTGACCGCAGTGTGGCAGAGAAGATTGTCGAGAAGGTTCATCGCGCGGTGAGCAATATCACCATCGACGGTGTCGACCCGGAGCAGCTTGAAATGTTATTTCGCGCGACCGGACGCCGTTCGGTCCTCGGCTTCACTGCCGGCTATCACGTGATCAAGAACGCGCAACTGAGCGTAATTCAGATTATTGATCTGGCAGAGCGCGACGTGCCGAAACTGTCGGCGTTGCGACAAAGGCGAGGGGAGTACAAAACTTCCTGACGCATGCTCGAGTTTGTTTCAGGGGGCCCACAAGGGCCCCTTTTTTTTGGTATAATAATGTGATGCACGAAACGAAATCGAATGGACACGAATGGTATCGCATGGAGGTTGATGCGGTTGCAAAACATCTTCACACCGACATCAAAGACGGACTTTCTGAAAGTGCAGCAGCAAAGCAGCTACGTCTCCTCGGCGAAAATGTGTTAAGTGAAGGAAAGCGCGCAACGTTCATTGATCGCATCGTCGGGCAGCTTAAGAATCCACTTACGTTTATGTTGCTCTGTGCAGGTATAATCACGTCACTTTTGGGCGAATACGTAGATTCAACGGTTATTTTTATTGCACTGATAATTAATGTCGGTATCACTCTCTACCAGGAGGGACGTGCTGATAATTCATTTTTGCGCTTACGCAGTTCCCAAGAAAAATTTGCAACCGTTATCCGAGGAGGATCAAAGAGTAAGGTGAGTGCGTCGAAAATCACGACAGGTGATCTTGTCGTGCTCGAAACGGGCATGAATATCCCCGCCGATGTGCGCATTATCGAAACAAACAACCTTGAGGTGAATGAGTCTCCGCTCACCGGTGAGTGGATTGATGTAGCGAAGTCAACTGAGCCGTATGCGACGGTTGTTCCATATGTAGAACAACGCAACATGGGATTTATGGGCACCTTTATTTCTAGCGGTTCAGGGCTCGGCATTGTCGTTGAGGTGGGTAATCGCACCAAGATAGGAGCGATCGCCATGTCGCTCGGCGAGGAGAATAATCAAAAAACACCACTTCAGGAGAACGTTGCGAATTTGGCACGATTTCTTACCTACGTTGTACTTGCCGCACTCGTCATCATATTTGGACTCGGATTTATTCGCGGCGAGGGCCTTACGGAACTATTGCTGATTTCAATTGCCGTTGCCGTTGCGGCAATTCCTTCAGGTTTGCCAGCTGCCGTTACAGTCATACTGGCGATGGGAATGGAGGCAATACTTCGGCGCGGTGGGCTTGTGCGCAATCTCCTGGCCACGGAGACGCTGGGCTCTACGACGATCATCCTTACTGATAAGACGGGAACGCTGACTCGCGCAGAAATGGTTGTCGCACGAGTGATCACCTTGGGTAGTATTATTTCTGAGGGAAAGAGATTAGACGGCAGAAAGGAGCATGAGGCGCATGGAGATGAGCGCGACGTGCTTCAGTTTGCCGCACTGTGTTCCGACGCGTTCATTGAGGTGCAGGGCGAGAAAGAGGGGCCACTTTCCAATCGCATTGTTCACGGTCGCCCCGTTGAGCGTGCGGTAGTATTGGCGGCACTTGAGTCCGGTCTTGATCAGACGGACCTCCTGCACAATTACCCTCGCATCGACTTCTTTCCATTCGAGTCAAAATATCGCGTCGCTATTTCCCTGCATCATATTCGGGGCCTTAAGCATAATCGCCTCTACGTAACGGGTGCTCCAGAATATGTTCTCGGACATGCGGGAGCAGTCTATATGGAGGGCAACGCACATATAATTTCTGCGGACATCAAAGAAAAACTTGAGCACACATTGCGCCATTACACGAGTGAGGGGTTCCGCGTGATTGGTGTCGCGTATCATGATACTTCGACAAGTCTTTTTGAAGGAAACGATGTTGCATATCGTGAGCGTCTGACCGAAAGCGTCATATTCGCGGGCTTTATCGTGCTCCACGATCCGTTGCGGGATGATGTTGCTGCGTCGATCAATGCAGTGAAACTCGCTGGTGCGCGAGTCGTTATGGCAACAGGAGATAATGCAGAGACTGCACGGACGATTGCCGCTGAGTGCGGTATTTGGAGAGCGGGGGACAAGGTGTTAAAAGGAGTAGATGTCGAAGAAATGAGCGATGCCGCACTTTCTGCTGCTATTAAAGAAACAACAGTATTTGCGCGCATGCTTCCTGAGCACAAGTTACGGCTCGCCAGAGTCCTGACGGCAGCGGGGGAAATCGTCGCGATGACGGGTGATGGTGTGAATGATGCACCGGCACTCCGTGCTGCGAGCATCGGTGTTGCGCTTGGTTCGGGTACCGAAGTCGCGAAAGAAGCTTCTGATTTGATTTTGATTAACAATAGTTTTTCAATTATTGTTGCGGCGATTGAGGAGGGAAGGCGCATTATCGACAATCTGCGTAAAATAGTCGCGTATCTTCTCTCAACTTCATTTACGGAAATCATTGCCGTCGGAGGCGCACTCCTCGTCGGTATTCCCATCCCGCTTCTTCCCGCACAGATTTTGTGGACGAATATGCTCACGGAGGGTTTTATGACTTTTGCATTTGCGTTTGAGCCAAAGGAGGATGATCTTATGAAGCGTGACCCAAAACAGACGGGTTCAAAAAAAATGCTTTCTCGTACGTTTATGGGATTCATTGTTGCTGTAGGACTTTCCTCGGGTTTGGTGTTGCTTGGTTTCTATACATATTTGGTACACCTTGCGCACATGCCCGTAGATCAGGCTAGAACACTCACATTTATAGTACTTACACTTGGCGCCACGATGATATCATTCTCACTCAAGGATCTGCGCAGACCACTCTACGCGATCACATTGTGGTCGAATCGCTATTTGCTCACATCTTTCGCCTTCTCTGTTGCAGGGCTTATTTTGGCGCTAAAGCTTGATTTTCTTCGCTCCTTGCTTCGTTTGGTTGAAGTTGATTATTTCGCCAATCTCCCACTTCTCTGCTTGGCAATTGGAATAGACCTGCTCGTGGTTGAAATTGCAAAATATTTTATGTTTCCTCGACGCGTAGAGAGCGTGGTACGATAGTGATATGGAAATGCTGATATACATATTACTTGGGATTATTGTGGGCGGTGTTCTGGCCTTTGCCGTATTGCGCATGCAAAAAACATCGCAACACCCCGAAGATTCGCAGGGCATGATGCTCTTGCAGCAGCAGATGGCAGAGCTCGCAAAGACCATCGATTCAAAGATGGGTGAATCGCGACGAGACATGACAGAAGCGGTGCGCACGCAGTTTTCGGAGTCCCAAAAGCTTCTTCGAGAGATAAATGAGCAGATGAACAAAAGCCTCGTTGAGGTCGCGCGTGAGCAGACGAAGACGAACGAATCGACAACGCGATTCATGGCCATTGCCGAGCAGCTCGCGAATCTTGAGAAAGTATTGAAGCATCAGAAGCAGCGTGGAAATCTTGGTGAAGCATCGCTTGAGCTTATTCTTTCGAATATTTTGCCGCCTGGTGCATACAAAATGCAGCATCGATTTCAGAATAACGACGCCGTTGATGCGGTCATCGTCACCAAGGATGGCCTCATTCCCGTTGACGCAAAATTCTCGCTCGATAATTACAATCGCGTAACAATGGCGACAGACGATAAGCAACGTGAAGAACTTGAAAAGGAGTTCAAGAACGACTTAAAGAAACGCATCGATGAAACCTCGAAATATATCCGACCCGAGGAGGGGACGCTCCCGTTTGCGTTCATGTTCATTCCCGCAGAAGGAATTTATTATGACCTTTTGGTGAATGAGGTGGGGGCCATCAAGGTGAATACGCGCAATCTCATCGACTACGCCTACAATGAAAGAAAGGTCATCATCGTTTCCCCGACGACCTTTGCCGCATATCTGCAGTCGGTATTGTATGGCTTCAAGGCCTTCAAGATTGAAGAAAGCGCCAAGGATATCATCAAGCGCGTTGACGAGCTGGGGAAGCATCTGAAGGCTTATGAGGACTATTATATGAAACTCGGAAATTCGCTCAGCACGACGGTCAATCACTACAATGCGGCCTACAAAGAACTTGGGAAGGTAGACAAAGATGTGACGCGCATTACGGGGCAAACACCAGGACTTGAGCCCAATCTCCTCGAGAAGCCAAAGACCGACGACGAATAGGAGCAAGTTCTCATCTGTATTCCTGAAGCATATTTGCTATTTGCCGACACTAGGGTAGTTTGAATGAAGATTGATCTCACTTGGAGTATTGCTGGCATGGAGGCGAACCCTTTTGTTCAAGTACTGTTTTTTGTCCTCATCATCTACGGGGGTTTTGCATTCGTCGCATTTCTTCTGACATGTCTCCTCAGAAAATTTCTTGTGATACCCATTTTGGCGCACGGCGGAGTTCGCACCTCACGTACGATCTGGAAAGAATCAGCGGTCTGGGGATACTGGCTTTTTTGGCAGTATGCTATTGCCATCGTTCTCCTTATCGGCTATCGCGCCGTCTTCTGTGTGATACGAAAGCTTTCGGGCTACGACGCATCCGCTTCGCACTTCTGGAACGAAAAAGAGCGAAGATTTCTTCAGTCGACCCCCTCAAGTTTTTTGAGTTACTGGGTCAGAGAGCGCTTTTCAAGGTATTACCCCGAATGGAAACCGCCCGCCAAGTGAGCGGTTTTTTATTTCCAGCAATAAGAAAGCCGGGTCATTGACCCGGCATAGTTTCGAACTTCGCTCAGTGCTTGTCGGTCGGCCCTGCCACCCAAGCGAGGAATTTCTTGTTATCGATCGAATGTTCCTTGGACGTACCGAACGGACGCGCTGCCCAGGCCGCGAATTCCTTCGTCGTGACGGTCGTGACACGACGGCGGTGGAGCATGCCCTTTTGCGGTTCCGGCAGTTGCTCGACGTAACGCACGTTGCCGTCGCCGATGTATTTGACGAGGCGGATTTCGGTACCTTTCTTGTTCTCGTAGGACTGGCCCGAAGAGATCTGTGAGGCTTTCATGATTGAATCCCAAGTTGAGCAGACACATGTCTAGTCGAATGGTAACATCAAAATACTCATCAGTCAAGAAGCGGGGATTTGCAATATAAAAAATACCATGTAGAATGGCTCCACTATGTCATTCGCAGTAATACAAACAGGAGGAAAGCAGTATAAGGTTTCCGTTGGCGATGTTCTCAAAATTGAGAAATTATCTCAAGAGGCAAAGCCAAACGAAGCAGCCTTGGTGCACGAAGTGGGAACAAAGATAGTCTTTGACCAGGTGCTTTTGGTGGATAATGACGGGACTACCACGGTAGGCGCACCGTATATCGCAGGTGCTAAGGTTGGGGCATCAGTTCTTGGCGACGGTCGCCACAAGAAGGTTATGGTCGTGAAGTATAAGGCCAAAAGCCGCTACTACAAGAAAAACGGTCACCGCCAGCCTTTTACCGAGGTGCAGATTGAATCAATAGGATAAATAAAAACAGGCTCTCCCAAGAGGGCTTGTTTTTTGCTCTGCGTATGTTAGTTTTGGCGAAGATGTCAGCAGGGCCTTGTCGTGATTTTTTCTACATACTCCATCAACTACCGAGGAATACGATGAAAAAAGGTATCTGCGCCACCTGTGGGGAAGTCGTCGTTTGCACCGAGCTCACCTTTACGAAAGAGAGTGGTATCGTCGCGTCAAAAGACGACGGTTCAACACCGTTCGTTCTGTGCGTTACGCACAAGGCGAAGGAAGGATGCAAAACGTCTGGTGTTGTCTCCGAAACAACCGGTAAGGTCCTAGAGACCCACTGCGATGGCACACTCCGCCCACCCAAAAGTCTCGTGCACTGAATGCAAAACGCCCACAATGGGGCGTTTTTTTTGTATGGATTAATAATTCTCATCGTGCAGAGAGGAGCTTCGTTTCAGGTTTAACTAAAAAACTATACGATATATCGTATAGTTTTTATTGCGAATTTAATACCTCACTACTTTGCAGGGGTTGATTCCACTGTCGCCATTGGTTAGTCCGCACTGATATTACAACAACTGCTCGGACAATCCATGCGCCACACTGAGAACATGGTCGAATGGTTAATTGCCCGCACTTTTCTCAAAGGCTTTCTTGAGCGCTGATTCTTGCATGATTGCGTGTGAATATCCGTATACCACAAGAGAATCGGTGTCTGCGTTTCCTATGATACCTTGAACTATGTGCTCGTCGCGAACTCTACTGGTGGCTTTGGCAACCTCGTTAATGCTTGTCCACGATTGCTCGCCGCCCGGAATTGGGTTCGAAAGATCTTCATATGATCCCGGAGATGCAAAGTTGATGCTTTCGATTATTTCGTTTCCTGTACGAAGTGTTTCAGTCCTGTTCCACTCAGGAATTTCACTGAAACTTTCTAGAGTGCTTTGAAAGTCTGCTTTGAATCCCTGAGCATTCGGTGTGCCTCCTGAATCAAGATACTGACGTAGTTGGCGATAAATGTGATAGGAGAGAATGTCTTCGCGCGCGTGTCCTGCTCGCGCTATTTCTTGTATCTCACTCACAAAGTCGGGCTCGGGTGAATATGCCCTTATGCGGTGCTCGGGAGTCTGGTGTGTCGCCGCAAGCCAGAGAGTAAAAAGTGATTCGCCTCCTTTGCGAATAACTTCGTCTCGCGAAAGCGTACGGAGCATCGCGTATACTTCATCCTCTCTCCCGTTAATTCTTGGGTTACCCTCGACAAAGACGCTCGTTGGTGGACGAGTGGCAAATCGTGATTCAAGGTCTACAAAGAATTGGTCTTCCGGGTCAAAACTGTGATGTGCGCCAACGTAACTCAGTAGTTTGTCAGGAGTGGTAATTGTGTATTCATAGTTTGTACCATCTGGAACATAAGGCGCACTTGTCGCGTACTCTTCCGCGCTCATGATGGAGTCAATGGGGTTTTGGTTAGTTGTTTCGGTGTCCATGTACTCTGGGGACATATGTCTATTTTCTTCCTTCCAGTGCGTAGCGAAGTGTGTCGGCGTCAGAGTATTCGAGTTCGGTGCCCGTTGATAGCCCGCGACCGAGATGGGTTATTTTCGTCATTGTCGGATTCAAAAGGGGAGCAATGTTTGACTCGATGTATTCAGCAGTGTGCTCACTCTCTGGGGTGACGGCGCAAGCGAGGATGACTTCATCGAGGTTGTCGTTCTCACTTTGGATGCGGTCAAGTAGGGCATTGATGCGAATCTTCTTATTCGGGTCTCTCTCAAGGATGGGGAGAGAGCCACCAAGTACGAAGTATAGCCCTTTGTATGTTCCGCTGCGCTCAAGTGCCTCAAGGTCGGAGTCTTTCTCGACAATCATGAGCATCTTTCCGTCGCGCGCGGTGTCGGTGCAAATAGAGCAGGTAGGAGGTGCGACCTGAAACTTCTTCTGAAAATAGCGATGACAGCGATCACACTCAAAGACGACTTCTTGAAGTGAGGATATCTGTCGCGCGAGCTCATTCAAATACGTTCTGTCGCGCTTCAGGAGGTAGTGCACAAATCGTTTTGATTGCCTGCCGCCAATTCCCGGAAATTCTGCGAAGAGCGCCGCTAGTCTGTTTATGGGGTCCATAGGGTATAGATTAGCATATTTTTTGCCGAATTTCTTCGACGGAAGTCCCGCGTGTTTCTCTATCGCATAGTGTAAAAAAGAATATAATGAACACATGGAAAATAACAATACGGAAGAAGTAGTTACCACGTCACCCAAGCAAGGGATTCTGTCACCCGATACTCACGTTGAGGCAGAGGAGAATAAAAGAAATGCGCTGATCGGTATTGGAGTTATCTGCTTGTTTGTACTCCTCCTCGCTGTTGCATTCCTGTTTAGCGGCAATAAGGGTGGTGAAAAAACTGTTCCCGTTGTAGCTACGGAGGAATTACAAATCGTGGAATCCGTTGCCGAAGTGCCCGTCTTGCCCGAGGCGCCACCTGTTACCTTTATGCCCGTAACACCACCGGAGACGACTACTTCGTACCCCACCATCGTGTCACCGTCCGAGCCTTTGCCTCCAACCATCTATCCATATCAGGGCTTTGGCGTCGCGCTCATTTCGGGAACCTTGGCATTTGATCTGAATCAAGACGGAGTACTCACAAATGCAGACGTTGCAACATTGTCGCAGATTATAGGGCGCGGAGAGTACGTGCCGCTTTTTGATTTTGACTCAGACGGAGTTGTAAATATCAACGACCTCGCAATGATTCGTGCCCCACTTTTTGAATATCCGGTAGTGTGTTACGACGTAAACGATGATCAGGTAATAAACATGGGTGACATTGCTATCGTCTCGCAAATCATGGGGCGCGGAGAGTACGTGCCGCTTTTTGATTTTGATGCTGACGGCATCGTGGGAATAAAAGACCTTGCCCTTATTCGCGCCGCAGTCGCAGAAGACGGAAGTGTCAATGGTGTGAAGCGGTAGACCGCACGTCTCCATGTGAAACGAACTTTGTAGTTAAAATCCCGGACCTTGGTCCGGAATTTTAAAATACGTCGTCGAATGACTGGTCGCTCCCTCCACGACCCTTTTCAATCTCACGGAACGTCGTGTGCTTTTCGTCAAAGAAGAGCTCTACCATGCCCGTGGGGCCGTTACGATGCTTTTCAATCATAATCTCGGCGATGTTGGGCTTCTCGGAGACTTTGTCTTTGTTGGCCTTGTCTTCACGATGGATGAACATGACGACGTCGGCGTCCTGCTCGATGGAACCTGAGTCACGAAGGTCAGAAAGGCGAGGACGTCCACCACGCGCCTCAACGGCACGTGAGAGCTGTGAGAGGGCCAAGACCGGCACATCGAGGTCTTTTGCGAGGCCTTTGAGGGAGCGGGAGATTTCCGTCACCTGTTGCACCATCGAGTCCGTGGAGTGCAGTGGAGTCATGAGCTGAAGGTAGTCGACTATGACGAGACCAAGATTGTGCTCACTCTTCATGCGGCGTACTGCGGAGCGCATGTTCATGATGTTTATACCGGCCTGGTCGTTGATGAAAATCGGTGCTTTTGAAAGACGGTCGAGTCCCTCGCGAAGGTAGGCGAATTCGTGGTCCTTGGAAAGTTTTCCTGTACGCAGTTTCCATGCGTCGATGGAACTTTCCGCCGCGAGCATGCGGTCAATCAATTGTTGTGAACTCATTTCGAGAGAGAAAATACCAACGGGAATATTGTGGTCGACCGCAGCTCGTCGCGCAATGTCGAGGGCGAGCGTAGTCTTACCAACGGAAGGGCGAGCGGCCAAAATGATGAGGTCAGACTTCTGGAGACCGGAGAGCATTTTGTCGAGACTCGGAAATCCTGTCGGCACTCCACGGAGCCCGTCTTTTTCTTCGTGAATTTTCTCGATGCGCGCCCATGCTTCGATAAGGGCGTCCTTGATGTTTTGAATCCCTTTACCTGAAGAGATGTTGGTGACGGAATATATCTTGCTCTCTGCTTCATCGAGTATCTCCTCCAGTGGAAGGTCTTCTTTGTAGCCAAGTTCAGATACGAGGTCCGCGGTACGAATCAGGTTTCGCAGGACATGCTTCTTGTGGACCGTTTCCGCGTAATGTTTTGCGTTTGCCGATGAAGGAACCATGCCTGCGAGCTCCGCAAGGTATGCGCGACCACCGGTAGATTCGAGGTGAGTTCGCTCTTCGAGACGTGTTGCAAGGGTAAGAAGGTCTATGGGTTCATGTTTGCGATGCAGGTCGAGCATTGCGTCGTAGATGATGCGATGTTTTTCCGAGTAAAACATTTCAGACTGCAACGTATCGGAGATTTCGTAGAGTGAATCAGTGCGGATGAGGATTGCGCCTAATAGTGCCTGCTCGTATTCGATATGCTGAGGGGGGAGTCGGAGCCCTGTCGGTGAGGTTGAGATATACGGGCTTTTCATGTGGACATTTTAGCACGTTCTGGGAAATTGCAAGCAACCAAAGAACTGCGTAAGTCTGTGGGGAAACTGGGGATGAAAGTAACCAAATACTCATAATTTCCGTTATGATGTATGTATGGACAAATTGAGCGCAGTAGTATTGTGTGCCGGGAAAGGGACGAGAATGCTTCCGCTTACCGAGACACTCCCAAAGCCACTTCAAATAGTATGCGGAAAAACACTAATTGAGTGGAAGCTTTTGGCGTTACCGGAAGAGGTGCGCGATGTCATTCTCGTTATCGGCCATCAGGGTGATCAAATCAGGAAATATTTTGGAGATGCATGGGGGAATAAAACGATACGCTACGTCGTTCAAGAAGAGTTGAACGGTACGGCGGGCGCTCTACTCGCAGCAAGGTCACTCCTTGGCGAACGATTTCTGGTCATGATGGGTGACGACCTCTATGCAAAAGAAGATATTCAGAAACTGCTTATGCTTCCGTGGGGTGTGTGCGTGATTGAAGTGGAGAACAAGGAAATGAAAGGAGAAATGCTCGTCGATGCGGAGGGGAATTTCTGCGCAATCAACGAAGAAGTACATTTTACCGAGAGTGCGCTCATGAATACCGGGCTGTACATGCTTCGTCGAGAGATATTCGATATTTCACCCGTACCTATTGGTGGTTCGTCAACTGAGCTTGGTCTTCCACACACGCTTGCGGTGATGGCAAAACTTGTTCCTGTTCAGCTCATAAGAACAACGCGCTGGATGCAGATAACGACCCCGGAGGATCTTTGCTTGGCTGAATCGTTCGTAATTGATAAGCTTTGACATATGGGCCATGAATCATCATCGTTTATTGTGTCACCCGAAGACGTTGCGAGAGTCGAACGTCGCTTGATGTCGCCGAAAGAATTGGTGTGGAAAGAACTCGAGGCAGACTATCATCATTATTTTTCTGATCGAGCCAAGGCTATTACCGAGAAAATCTTATCAGATATGCCGGTCTCCGGTGACGATAGGGCGATATTTGATCGTGAGCGCAATGCTTGGTGGCAGGATAAATACGGTTTTCCGTATGAGCGTGGCGCAGAACGCAACGAAGTCATCGCGCGAAAATATATGGTGGAGGAGGACCTCGTGCACAGAAGAGATCTTCAGATCGAATTGTTTGAAACCGTACGCAATAATGACCTCGACAAATTGCGGCAGCTTCGAAGTAGATATGAGGCGGAATACCCGGACCAGCTTGAGGGAGTTGATGTTCTCCTTGAGTTTCCGGCATATGTAGATCTTCAGTGGCAGACACAATCGCTTCCGCGAATTGCTCGGTCGCATGAGGAGAAGGAGGCAAAGAAAGAAATATTCCAGTCGCTCACAGAGTATCATTTTCTTATCAGTCATTTTGTTGAACAGAATGGCGACGACAAGAATTTTCTTGAGAAGTTTTGGGGAATAATGGAAGAACTGGGTGCAACGCAGGGGAACCTTCGGCAGGCACAAATCATGCGCAGTGGAGTATTGAGCCAAGTTGCCGCACTCAAGATATTTGAGCAGCTCGGACAACACCCAAAACTCTCTCACCCGGACCAGGATGCCTTTGATGCAATTGACATGTGGACCGACGGGGACGTTGCCGTGCAGATAAAAACAGGACGCAATCGCGATGATGAGCTGTTGCTTGATGCGGACGACGTTGCATTTCCCGGTGTTCAAATGAATGATGCTGACGGCTCAACGAGAATAGTGAATACGGATCTCATGCATGATGTTGCACGATTTCATACAAAAAGTTCCGCATATGGCGACCGCATAGGGAAAAAGGTATCAGGATATTATGCCGTCATACCAAAACAGACTTATGATCACGTAACGGGTAATCCGTCGGAAGAAATAGTCCGGCGCTTTGCTGACAAACTCGCAATACCATATTTGACCGATGAACAAAGGAGGGCAGTATAGATTACGAGATGACAGCAGCGCAGAAACTTGACTCACTGTGAAGTTGGGTTAGGATGCGCTAGGAATTGAATATTTCTAGGGAGAAATTTGTGAGCACAAAGAAACCGAATTCGGCGATTCGTCCTCGCTTTATTGCCGCGCAAGTAGTGGCACTGATATTCTTCGCGTTAGTTGCGATTCTTGCATCTCCGTTCCCGCATCGCTATGAGGTGTCGCTGGCGGCAGTGGCCGTGTCGATACTTTCTTCCGTTTACTACGCAATTCGTCTACTCGAAGCTATCGTGCGGAAACAGGAGGCAGAAGTAGTGCCGAGGAAATCTCAAGACTGGATGTCCACCATCCATGACTCGAGCGAATAGCAAAAATCGATGCAACTGCATCGTTTTTTATTACCCTAATTACGCTAATGTGCACGGCCATACGTGTTTACATAATTCGCAGCGTAAAAAAACTATACGATGTATCGTATAGTTTTTTACACGGTTAGTATCAGTAGTTCTAGCGACTGAGGTTGACCATTGGAGTTGCATCGCCGAGCATTGTTGTCGGAAGGATGCCATTCCATTTTGCGACCCACTGGAGGGAGACGTACTCTTTCCCGCCCTGCTGAGTGACGGCTTGCGCCTGAATTTTGATGGCCTCAGCTTCTGCGGTGGCCTGTGCGATGCGCTGTGCGGCCTCTACCTTGATTTGTACGAGCTTATTTTCTGCAGCAAGGGCATTTTGCTGTGCAACCTGTTTGGCCTCGATTGCCTGCTCATAGGCAGGGGAGAACTCGAGGTTTACTAGTGAGAATTCATCAACAAGGGCAAAGTTTTTTGAAAGACGGGTGGTAAGCTCCATCTTTATTTCATCTTTGACTGTTGCGCGTTTCTCTATCAGCTCTTGCGCGGTGAACTTCGCCGTTACGCCTTTTACCGCCTCTTGGATTGCGGGGGCAATGACGCGTGACTCATAGTCAATACCGATGTTCTGATATAGAGAATTGACTGACTCCGGCATGACGTGATAGTTCAGTGCGACTTGCGCATTCACCGTCTGAAGGTCTTTTGAGTATGCGGATGCGGTCGCTTCCAGTTTCACCGTGCGCACTTCGATGTGTTTTACAGATTGTGCAATCGGCACAACAAAATGCAATCCTTCTCCGAGTACTTCTCCCGATACTGCTCCCCACGTCAGCACGACTCCGCGGTATCCGGCAGTGACTATGACAAATGGGTTAATTACAAGAATAAATACGATGACGGCGAGCACCACAAATGTGATGAGTACCGGTTTTAAGCGTGTTTCCATATTGCGACATTAAAAGTAAATAATAGATCCATGAACTTGGAAACATTATAGCATTCCGGAATACTATGACGAGGGGTTATTTTGCCTCAACCCGTCTGGAGTTGGTGTTTCCTGAAAATTCCTTGCCGGGCCAGCGATAGAAAAGCACAGGAATGAAGATGAGCGTCAGTACCATCGCAAACGTAAGGCCAAACATGATGGTGAATGCGAGCGGGCCCCAGAGCGCAGATGCTGTGGTGAGCGGAATCATTCCTATGACTGTGGTAACGGTAGTCAGAAAAATGGGGCGCAAACGAACAGCAGAAGCGGATATTACGGCATCACGAATGGAGAGCTCTTTGCTGTTCCTCAGCGTATGGAGCACGGAGTCGAGCAAAATAATCGCGTGATTGATAATGACCCCCGCAAGTGCGATGACACCAAGCATAGAAGAGAATGAGAGTGCCTGGCGAGAAATCGCCAGCCCGGCAAAGACACCAATGAATGAGAGTGGGATGATGAGAATAAGGTAAAGGGTGAAACGAAATGAGTTGAACTCAAGAATAAGAATTGCAAGCGCCAAGAGCGTTCCGGCAAGCAGCGCGAGCCCCATCTCGCGGAAAGTTTTGTTCACATCCTCATTCTCGCCACCAATATCTACGCTGACCGATGCGGGAAGATTGAGTTCCGGTATTCTGTCTTGAAACGCTTTGGTTGCCTCAACTGCCGTCATTCCTGTAGCAAGTTTTGACGAAACAGTTGCCACTCGCTTCTGTGCCTCATGGCTAATTACTGCACGACTTTGCTCAGCTCGTACGGTGATAAGAGATCCCAGTATAACGATACCGTTTGGCGTCGCAATTGGTATCTGTCGAATGCTGTCAACACTCGTTTTGCTCGTGTCTTCGGGATTTACAAATGCGCTATTGAGATCCAGCTTGACCAACACATCGATGTCCTTTTCTTGCTTTTTGATAGATGTCGCAGTTACACCCGACACTGCGGTGCGAAGTATCTGGGCAACTCGCGCGGCTGACAATCCTGCCTCTGCGGCCTTTGCGCGATCAATTGTGATGACAAATTGCGTGCCGTCATCTCGCAGGGATGTCTCAACGTCGAGCGTCCCCGGGATGCTCCCCAGTAGCTTTTCCGCTTTCGTAGCTGCGGCTCCAAGTTCATCAAGGTTGTTTCCAAGAAATTTTATTAAGACGGGATTTCCTGATGGCGGTCCGTTGTTACCCTGTGCGACTTTAATATCTGCACTATTGATGGGCACGAGTTTTAGGCGAAGATCGTCGACAATTTCCGTTGAGGTTTTGTCGCGCTCCTTATTGAGGAGTACGGTGATGTTTGCGATTTTTGTGTTACGTCCGCCTCCATCGTCAGCAAATGCCGAACCGGCGCCGACCGTCGTCACAAATGATTCTACGTATGGATAGTCATACAATATTTCTTCGACTTCACGCGTGGATATGTCCGTTATGCCAAGCGGGGTACCTTGGGGTTTCTCAATGGCTACATAGATAAAATCTTGGTTATCTTGAGGGAAAAATGAAATCTTCACCAGACCAAGGAAGGGGAGTGAGATGGAGCCTACAAACAAGACGACAATTAACACAAGAAAACGATTTTGTGTTTTATGATTATCGAACAAGCGTCCCAAGAATGACTTGTACCACGTCTGTATGTGGATAAAATATGCCTCCTGAGCATCTTCAAATCTGTTTTTGTGTTCGCGGGTCATGATGATTGCCAGGAGCGGTACCATGCCGAGCGCAACCGCCAGAGAAGCGATGAGCACAAAAATAAGCGTGAATGGTATCGACGCAATAAATTCACCGACAATTCCTGAAAGGAAAAAGAGCGGGGCAAAAAAGGCGACCGTTGCCATGGTGCCTGCGATGAGCGGCCAAGCATACTCTTTGATTGATTGGACTGCCGCCTCGTCGGCCGTACCATATTGTTTTATTCTCGTATGTATTGCCTCCGTTATCACAATTCCCGAGTCAACAAGTATTCCGATTGCGAGGATAAGTGAAAAGAGCGAAAGGAAGTTAATGGTATTCCCCGATGCATACAAACCGATAAATCCTATAACAAATGAAAGTGGAATTGAAAGTGCGGCCACCAGTGACTCCCGCCACCCGATAGTGAGAAAGAGCATGAGCATCACGAGTGCTACCGTCTCGAGGCCAACGCGAGTGAGATCGCGTAAGTCCTTTTGGACAAGATCGCCGCGGTCAAATGACACCACGACACTCGATCCAAGGAGCAGTGAGTCCTGAAGTTCGAGAATTTTTGCATTAACTTTTTTTGCAATCAACGTCACATCTCCACCGGACTTTTTGTACACATTGAGCGTTATCGCTTGTGCCGAAGGCGCGCCTGCGATCGATGTTCGAGAAAATGTTTTTGGTGCGTCGAGTCCGTCGGCAATGAACGCGATATCGCGAAGATAGACGGGGACACCGCCACGGGTTGAAACAGTAATGCCGGGAAGTTGGTCCGGCTCAAGAATTGCTCCATCAAATTTCACGGGGTAGTCGATATCAGAAACGGTAATATTTCCAATTGGGAAAGAGGCATTCGCTCCGGCAATAGCAGATATTACTGTTTCGATGCTAATGCCATACTTTTCCAAAAGTTGTTTCCTGAGTACGACTCCAGCCTCTCGCTTTCTCGTCCCCGACACTTCCACTTTTGATACCCCACCAATTTTCTTGAACTCATCCTTTAGGTCATCGGCGAGTTTTGTTAGTTCTTTCTCCGGCAGATCAGTAGATATAGAAACGATAACGATGGGTTGGTCTGCAAAATTAACCCTTGAGACTGAAGGCTCGTCTGCCTCGCCCGGGAATGATGTTTTTGCCCGATCTACTGCATCCCTAAGATCTGAAATAGACTTATCGATATCTGCCTTTGCGTTGAACTGGGCGACCACAACGGAAACTCCCTCCCTTGAAGAAGAAGTTACCTTATCAATATTCTCTATATTTGCGACTTCATCTTCAAGCTTGTTCGTAATGAGCTTTTCGGTGTCTTCCGCTCCCGCCCCACGTAATGTGGTCGTGACGATTCCAATGGGAACATCAACCTCGGGTGCAGATTCTTTCGGAATTGCACGCAAGGAATACACGCCACCGACAGTAAGTGCTGCCATCAGCAGATAGGTAAACGCGCGTTTTCTTAAGAAAAATATCCAAAGGTTATGCATATGATGTTATTTGACTATTACGATCATTCCGTCCTGGAGTCCTCGTGCGTCGGTGACGATGGCCATGTCGAGGGTTAACCCGGCAGGGACGACAATCTGGTCTCCCAGAAGTGAGCCCATAGTAACTGCATGCGCGACGAGCGTGCTCGATGCCGATACGGTGAAGATGATGGCACCATTAGGAGTTATCTTGAGCGCCGAGAGTGGTATTTTTATCTCAGGCCCGGCTGCTTTATTTGTGGTGCGCGTTGCATCGACGCGAACGGATTCACCGTTCACAAGTGAGCCGGCGCCTCCAATGATACCGATGCGTACTTCTATCTTCTTGGTACTCGGGTCAAGCGCTGGTGCGATGCGTGTAATTGCCCCGCGTCCCGTGCTGTTTATTGTGACATTCCCGCCGACGACAAGCTCCCGCGCATCATCTTCAGTGACATGAACCACCACCTCGAGTGCTCCATTGTTTGAGACCACTGCGACTTCGGTGTACGGAGAGACAAAGTCGCCTGTATTTATTGAAAGTGAGTTTATTGTTCCGCCGATAGGACTTCTGACAATTGTTTTTTCAAGACGAGCCTGTGCACCGCGCAGATTTCCCAACGCAGATTTTACTTGTGCATCTGAAAAGCTTCCCGAGTCTATTCCGCTCACTGAAGAATTTTTTTCGGCAATTTTGTTTGCAGAAAGACTTGCATTGAGGGCATTTCTCGTGTTTGCGATGAGTGAGAGTGTTCCATTGACGCCCGTGCGCGCCATGCCCGTGCTCGCTTTGTAGCCGTCTATCGTGGCCTGTGATGCGTTCCCGTCGGCAAGCGCCCTATTCCATGCGAAGGAAAGGTCATCCAAATAATCTTTTACTAAATTTGTTTCCACTTCGATGAGGTCGAGTTCTGCCACAAGGTTACTCTCCGTATTGAGTGTGCGATTTTTTGTATCGCGCGCAAGGAGCATCGTTTCAATGGCAGTACGCTCACTCTCAAGTTGAATGACGAGCTTCGCGTCGGCGACCGTCACGATAAGTTTCGCGTCGCGCGTCTGCGGATTTCTCCATGCTGTGTCTGTTTTTGTGCGCACCGCGTCGTCAAGCACAGTGTAGGTTGAGGCGATGACGTTTAGTGCCTGAGTTTTTGCTTCGTAGAGCGCGTTGCCTGATGAATCTTTATTGATACCGGCAATATCCTTTCCTGCGCTCGCTCCTTCATATGCTCCTTCCGCCTGGAGTACCAATGCGCGCTCTGCTGAGTTTTCGAATTCCGCAATGACAGTACCCGCATTTACATAATCACCGAGTTTTTTGTACATGGTGACTATTTTTCCACCTGACTCAGCGCGTATCGTTGCTTCATTTCTCGAAGTTATCGTACCGAAGAGTGGAAGGGGAATAATGTTTAGCGAAAGGTCGCTTACGCGCGAAATGGAGACGGAGCGCCCCACCTTGTCTGTCACTACCAATAATTCTTCCTTTGCACCAAGTCGAAGTACCAGGACAGAGATTGCGATGAGTATCAGAAGCGTGACTACTCGTGCAGTTATTGATAGTTTCCAAAATTTCCTAGCCCAGTTTTTGGCGTGTCCGCCAAGTAGTTCAATGAGGGTGTTCATAGAGAGAGTGTTATGCGCGATGATTTAATTTAACAATGACGCCTTCAAATGTTTTTGTGATGAGTGCGCGATTTGCAACAGGGATTACATCAAAGATGTCTTTAAGTTCACGCTCAATGATGGTGTGTGCATTGGTGAAGACGCGATTACCCAGCGCGGTCATTGTCAGAATGTGTTTACGGCGATTGTTCGGATCTTCCTTTCGCGTAAGATATTTATCCTTTTCAAGTTGGGTAATATGCCGTGAGACCGTTGCTTCGGTCAAATAGAGGAAATCCGCTATTGCGGCTTGCGAAGTGTGCTCATTGCAGTGGAGTCCGAGTAAAATGAGAAATTGAGAAAACGTGATGCCATTTGCGTCGTGCAGCTTGTGCTCAAGGCGCTTTTCGACTAAAAAATAGGTCTGATGAATCGAATACATAAAGCTCTTTGACCAGTCCAGGTCAGGGCAAGTTGTTTTCATATTGCGCGAAAGCTTAGCACAACAAGTGTTGCATTGTCAATTGCGAGTTTCCCGAATCTTTTTGTAGCCCAGTAATTTCTTTAAATAGGAGGAAATATGGTTAAATAGGCTCGATCTTTTGCCCGCTTGAAGTATCTTTGACGTCGTAACCAAGACCTTCTATCTCTACGCGAAGACGGTCGGAGGTGGAAAAATCCTTTTGCGCCCTCGCATTTTTTCGTTCCTCCATAAGCTTGGCGACAGCCTCAGGGATTTCCTCGAGTTTCTTATTTACATGCAATGCTGAAAGTCCCAGACCGAGCACCTCGTCGATATTCATGAGCGTCGCGTATTTGTCTGCGGGAGTTGCGTCCGCATCCTTTGTGAGCTTCCAAATGAGTGCGATGGCTCCTGCGGTGTTCATGTCTTCTTCGATAAGCGCTGCGAACTCATTCAAATATGCATTGAGTGGCGTGCCGTCTTTTGCCTCACCAAGGTTGAGTACAAAATTGGTCAACCGATTGTATGCGGATTGTGCACCCGCAACAGCTTCCCAGGTGAAATTTACCTGTGTGCGATAGTGTGCAGTTAGCAGCCAGTAGCGATAGGCGAGAGGGGGAATGCCACGCTCATGCAGGTCGATAAGGCGGTATGTATTTCCGAGCGATTTCGACATCTTCTCGCCGTCGACGGTGACAAATGCATTATGCATCCAAAAACGCGCGAATTGCTTTCCTGTTGCGCATTCACTCTGTGCAATCTCGTTGGTGTGATGAATGGGGATATGGTCAATCCCTCCGGTGTGGATGTCGATTGTTTCTCCGAGATACTTAATCGCCATGGCAGAGCACTCGACGTGCCAACCGGGAAAACCTTTGCCCCAGGGTGACTCCCACTCCTGTTCGCGCTTTTCACCCTCCTTCGAAAAGAATTTCCATAAAGCAAAATCGGTAATGTTTTTCTTTTCGCCAAGATTGACGCGCGTACCTCCGCGCATCCCGTCGATATCGAGTTTGGCAAATAGTGCATAGTTGGGGAATTTGCTCGTATCGAAGTAGATGCCGTCCGAAGTCCGGTAGGTGTAGCCTTTCTCCTCAAGAGTTTGGATGATTGCAATCTGCTCAGGAATGTGTTTCGTCGCCCTTGGGAATCCATCCGGATACTCAAATGCTTTTTTTACCAGTAGCGATTTGAGGTCAGCAACATAAGCGCCCGTGTACATGGCAATCAAATCCTCAACTCCTTTGTTTTCGCGCTTCACCGCAATTTCCATTTTGTCTTCGCCGTCGTCGGAGTCTGCGACGAGATGACCAACATCGGTGATGTTAATGATCTGCTCCAGTCGGTACCCCTCACGTTCGAGTGTGCGACGAATAATGTCGGCGAACACTGCGCTCCTCATATTTCCTATATGCTGATAGTTGTAGACCGTCGGCCCACAGTTGTACATCGTGACGAGTGGCGGATGAAGTGGAGCAAATATCTCAAGTAAATGAGTGGCCGTATTGTAAAGTCGAAGCGCCATAATCTACATCCACTTTTTAAATTTGAAAAAAAACAACGTTGTGATCCCGACCATCGATACTAGTGCAACTATTATCCAAAAATCGTAAGCCATCCCGGCAATTGGCATGTGCTCGATATCCATGGCAAACAATGTGGCAATAAGCGTCGCGGGAAGAAACAGGAAGGTGGTTGCCGTCAGGCGTTTCATGATCTCGTTTGTCTTTGTGGTGAGCAACGAATCATTTGTTGACCTCAGGTCGTTGAGCACCTCCTTCTCGTCCTGGAGCATTTCCTCAACCTTCAGGAATTCGCCAACGATACTCTCGCCATAGTGAATGAATTCTTTTCCAAAAAACTCACCGGACGCGACAGAGAGTGATTGAAGCACACTGCGATGCTGGCGGAGAGCACGATGGAATTCGAGTAGGTCGCGGTGGATGATAGATATCTCTGTGACCATTTCGCGCTCTTCGCCGTGAAATATTCTGTCCTCAACCGATTTTAGTGTGTCGCCGATAATGGAAAGCTCGTGGCCGAGTGACGAATATATCTTGCGAATCATATAAAAGAAGAGGAAGCCGGCGTGCTCACCGATTTCACTCTTGTCGAGGATGGAGTTTACCTCGAAGACCTTCGAGAATTTATGAAGCGGGTCGAGCAATTCATAGCGCACCGTGATTAGAAACTGCTTGCCGATGATGAAGTCGACCTCCTGCGATTTTGTTTGGTGCGAATGACGGATGGCAGGGAAGTGGAGAATGAGGTAAATGAAGTTATCATAGTGATCAACCTTCGGGCGCAACGACGGGCCTAGCAATTCATCGGCGGCAATGGGGTGAATATCGAACTCCTCCATTATTTGACGCACCTCTTCATTTGTCGGCGATTCCATGTCAACCCAGGTAAGCGTGTGGTATTTATAGCGTGATATCATGTGTCTATTATACGGTGACCCACTTGCTTTGGCTATCAATACGCACTCACAAAATTTCCCCATGCGTCAATTTTAGTGTTTGGAAGATGAGTTAGACTTTGGTTTGACCAAGGCCCTCGCCTCTGGGATAATGGCACGTATGTTACAACCCAAACAACACTACGCGCAGAGCGGAGCATTGGTCATTCTTGGCACGTTGCTTTTCGTTGGCGGATACATGCTCGGAGAGAGAGAGACGGAATCTACTTTTGACGGACAGGTGGCGGGAGTCATAAATATCGCTGAGCCTGCATCAATAACCGCAGCAATTGCCCCGGTGATACCTGAGATTAAAATGTGTATCGATGCAAATGGGGCGGAGGTGCCCTGTCTTAACGACCGTACGCAGTTATCCGCCAAGAGCGACCTGCCGGCAGACTTTGGTCAGTTTTGGAAAGCCTGGAACGTCATCAATGATAAATATGTACCGACAAAACACGCCGCGGTATCCAATCAAGAAAAGGTGTGGGGTGCAATTTCCGGCTTAGCCAACTCGTTAGGCGATCCATATACCTATTTCCTTCCTCCCCAGGAGAAATCGCTCTTCGAACAGGACGTTGCCGGTTCATTTGGTGGCGTTGGAATGCAGATAGGAATGAAGGATGGAGTCGTTACGGTAATTGCTCCTCTCAAAGGCTCGCCCGCAGAGAGGGCAGGAATTAGAAAGCTCGACAAGATCTACCGCATCGATGGTGCGACAACGACGGAGATGACTATTGATAAAGCGTTGTATCTCATACGCGGTGAAATCGGGAAGTCAGTAACACTTACGCTCTATCGTGAAGGAGTAGAAAAACCACTTGAAATTTCCGTTGTGCGCGAGGTTATCGCGGTGCCAACCATCGATACAGAAAAGAAGGGTGATGTGTTTGTCATTCGCCTCTATGGTTTTCCTGCGACCGGTGCTGAGTTGTTCAAGAATGCGCTAAAGGAGTTTTCAAATTCCGGTTTGGACAAGCTCGTTCTCGACCTCCGAGGAAATCCCGGTGGCTACTTAGAGGTCGCAGTTGATATGGCCAGCTGGTTCCTCCCCGAGGGGAAAGTAGTCGTGCGTGAAGAAGAAAAGGGCGGCGGGGGACAAGTCTTTCGCAGTAAAGGATACAACATCTTCAGCGATAAATTCCATCTCGTTATTCTCATTGACGGTGGCTCAGCGTCTGCCTCAGAGATATTGGCCGGCGCTCTTTCGCAGCATGGAATAGCGACACTCGTGGGAACGAAGTCATTTGGCAAGGGTTCGGTCCAGGAATTAATTTCCATTACCCCCGACACCTCTCTTAAGGTCACCATTGCGCGCTGGGTCACGCCAAACGGAACAAATCTCTCCGCGGGCGGACTAGACCCTGACGTAGTCGTCGAGTTCACAAAAGAGCAGGCAGAAAAAGGAGAGGATCCCCAGCTTGATAAGGCCATTGAAATTATTAAGGCAGGTTTCCCTGCAAAGTAGCACTCGGCTCAGTGCGTGACATTTGGGCCGGGCTGAATTCAATAAGTAATTGCAACACCTGTACATTCGAATAATACCTCGAGTGGCGTTTTGCCACCATGTCGCTTCCTCGGACGCGTGTTAAGAAGA
>JAYSTI010000005.1:0-16396 GCA_043719805.1 Candidatus Lloydbacteria bacterium | reverse complement strand
TCGTGGATCCACCCGGTCCCATTCCGAACCCGGAAGTTAAACGCGATTGCGCCGATGATACTCGACACACATTGGGGAAAGTAGGTAGCTGCCACGATAACTGTATGGATTATGTTTTCTTCCAAATTTCGTACCACAAAGAGCACTTCATTTTTCTAAAACGGGGTACCGTTAAGAAAAATTGGTCGCACACTTCAGAACTGTATCGAAATTTGAAAGAAGAGTTTGAGTTTTCTTTGCGGAGCTGTCGTCTAGAGGCCAAGGATGCCGGTACGTCACTCGAGTGGCAAAGCTGGTGAACGCGGGTTCGAATCCTGCCGGCTCCGCAAAGAGAATTTGTTTTGTACAGTTTCAAGCCTCGATTCGTCGGAGGCTTTTTTCTTTGACCGAACATTTCTGAATGTTTTAGGCTCCTTTGACAAATAATTTCTACTAGGTAGATTGATAGTAGCTGTTCTTGACGTATCGTTTGAGCGGAAGTAGCTCAGTTGGCAGAGCACCATCCTTCCAAGTTGGGGGTCGCGGGTTCGAGACCCGTCTTCCGCTCAAACGGTATTGAAAGTTTATTTTTCTTGCTTCCTTTGACGCGCCGTAGCAAAGCGTGGCCATGCGTCGGATTGCAAATCCGGATACACTGGTTCGAATCCAGTCGGCGCGTCAAAGGGAATTTTGTGCGAATAGTGAGAAGCCTCCGCATGTCGGCGGCTTTTTCTTTGCGTGTTCGGAATATTTTTGCTAGATTGCTACGAGTAGTGTTCTCCAAGTAGATTGAAAGGAAGCGAATCATGATGAAGTCGGCTTTTACAATTACGGGGCGCGTCGAGGCAGTTCTCGCTGCGACAAATTTCGGTTCAAGTATCTCTGTTCCTCTGAAGAAAATTCAGCTCGTTCGCGGCCATGGTGTGCGTGACGACAATCATGCCGGCATGCGACTCGCGGACTCGAGGGAAATTGAGTTTCTCTCAGTTGGATTTTCAAAGGGCACTGAGATAGCTAACCATCGTGAATTTTCCGTGGTTTCAGCCGAGGATCTCAATGACATCGAGCACGCGATGTGTCTCCCGTCGCCGATCCCGCATGGCTGTCTTGGAGAAAACCTCGTATTTAGTGGAATTCCGAAGCTCACTCTGCTCCCCACGGGGACGATGTTGTTCTTTCGGAAAAACGAGCGTCAAATGAGATCTGCCGTGCTCGTGGTGTGGTCTGAGAATAATCCATGCCAAGCACCCGGGGAGGCAATTCAGTTGCAGTACCCGCAGATTTCTGGGCTTGTGCGACTGTTCCCCAAATCAGCAATTGGCAAACGTGGTGTCGTCGGCAGTATCTATGCCTCAGGAAATGTGCACATTGGTGACACTGTTATTGTGAAAGTTCCACGACAGCAAATCTACACTGCAGAATAGGTGCTGTTCCAGCCCCCGCTCGTCGGCGGCTTTTTTACTATAAAATACCCACTTTGGGTTGCTCGGGGAGGCGGAAAAGGTATATCAAAATGGGAATTCCGATGACAACATACACAAGCGCCATAATGAGAAACCCTCCCCGATAGGAAAGGTACGTGATGGCGAGGCCCATGCCATAGGCAGCCGCTGCCCCAAAGAGTGAGTCTATTTGTGATGAGACTGAGAGGAGTGTCGCCTTGAATTTGCTCTGCCGAATCGTGTCGAGCATGTATCCGGAGTCGATCTGGGATAGCCCCCAGTTGAATGCATTTGAGATGAGAAAGAGCGCCACAATGACCCACGGGGTGGTGAATATTCCAAGGCACTATCACTTGTCCGTATTGCCACGAAGAAGAGGAGCTTGAAATGCCCACCGATCACTGCATTCCATTTGTTGCCTGTGCTAAATGCGGGAAACTTATCGAAGCCAAAGCAGAAAGCGGAATGTGCTGTGTTTTTTGTCTTTATGGAAGTACTCCTTGTCCGCTTGCCGAGCACAAAGCTCAGTCGGCATGAATGTACCCTTTCTATCTGTAATGGATAAAAACGAGACAATGCACAACGAGCGTGGCATGTGGTGAAAGCTTTTTTGTACGAGCGATGCGCACGAGTGACGGGAACTGTTGTATAATATCGGGACTAATTATTTACCAAATTAACGCGTATATTTATGCAAACAAAAAATATTTTGATTTCGTTAGTTGTCATTGGGGTTTTGGCTATATTGGGTTGGTCCTATATGGAGAAACAGGAGGGCGGGAAGGATGACGACATGAATATCGAGACTCAAGTTGTAGGGTCAGCCATGCCGGTACCAGGAAGCGGTGTGACGGAGAAGGTGGTGGAGGGTGCGCCAGTTGTAGAAAGTACAGGAGCGGCAGCAGTGAAGGAATTTTCTATGACCGCATATTATGACACAACGGGAAAGTGGTTCTCACTAAAGGAGATAGCCGTGAAGAAAGGCGACACTGTGCGCATTAAAATCACGAACACAAAAGGGATGCACGACTTTGTTGTCGACGAGTACAGCATTGCAGAAGAGCTTCCGATGGACAAAGAAGTCATCGTTGAGTTTAAGGCTGATAAGGTTGGTGATTTTGTGTACTACTGCTCGAAGTCAGGACATCGCGCAGGTGGACAGTGGGGAACACTTAAGGTTTCCGAGTAACTCATCAAAAAATAAAAAACGTCCGCAATTGCGGGCGTTTTTTATATCCCGAATTTCATCCCGCGGTGAGGAGAGAACGCGGCGTAGCGGTAGCAGGCACCGAGGTCGCGCGTTTCGAGTGCGTCGGTAACAAGGTTGATGAGCGTGCTTGTCTTAATCACGTCATTTTGTACAAGAAGTATCTCGAGTTCAACCGCACGGAGTGTCTTCTGTGCGAGGTTTGCTGCGTCTCCACGGTCAGAATGTTTTCCCCCACGTACCGCATCGTATATGGAAGCAAAAAGTTTGTGCGACAAGTAGCGGGTGTGTTTGCCACTCTTTTTTTCTACGACGAGGAAATCAAGCCCGACGGACTCATAGGTGGAAAATATTTTTTTGCACTTTGCACATTTCCGGCGACGCCAAATCGCGGAACCTTTGTTCGTCTCGCGTGAGTTCTCTACCCGAGTATCTTTTGTGGCGCAGTGCGGGCAATCCATTGATACATATTGTCATAAGTATATGTGGATAGTCAATAGATATATCTACATATAGTCATATTACGAGTACATCAGAATCGCTATTGTTAGTATGGAACGTTCATTGAAAGGAACAAAGATGGATTACGACCATATTTATGAGTCTATTACCCCGGAGTTGTTCAGGAAGCACCTCGAGAGGAAAGATGGGAGTGTCGCCTATATTGCGCAGGAAGACATGTCCAAGCGTTTTCGCAAAACCGTGGAGGCGTGTACGAGTGCCAAGGGCGAATTGTTCGCTAACAAAGTTGTCATCATCACGGAAAAACTTTCTCCGCTTGCGATAAAGGCAATCGTGAAGATAGCAAAGCGCAATGGGTACTCGGTCGTTTGTGACAATCCCGGGCATCAGCTTGAGTATATTGGTTCTGACGGGACTGGCCATTATTCGACCGATTATTACCGGCTCTTGCAGTATGGACGCGTTCTGGTAACCTCAGCCTAGACTTACATAAAGGAGCACGTTGTGCACATCGCAAAAGTAGTTCTGACGGGCGGCCCGTGTGCCGGAAAAACAGAAGCTCAGGCCTTTCTCGCCAAAAAGCTTCGCGCATTCGGATATCACCCAATCTTCGTTCCGGAAGCAGCGACGCTCTTGTTTCAAGCGGGCAAGTCGCCCGTCGGTGGACCTGCAGCATTGCGGGGGTTTCAGGAGCAGGTTGTCGATCTCATGGTCTCACTTGAGGCAAAAGCAGAACGCAGAGCGTCGCGCGTGAAGAAAGCGAAGCCAATCATCCTGTGTGATCGCGGCATCATGGATAATCTGGCGTACATGCCGGGGGAAGTGTTTCTTGATATTTTACGTTCACGCAGACTCGACATGGCAACTGCGCGCGATGCACGCTACCACGCGATATTTCATCTGCGATCAGCGGCGATTGGTGCGGAAACTTTTTACACGCTGGCGAATAATACCGCGCGGAGTGAAAGCCTCGAAGACGCTAGAGCGCTCGATGAGGTGACGCTTCGTACATGGGTCGGACATCCGCACGTTGCGGTCATCGGAAATACGGGGAGAACGTTCGCACAGAAGCTCGACCATCTGTGGAACAAACTTCGCGCAGTACTCGGTGACCCTGTACCGCTAGAGATTGAACGGAAATATCTCGTGCGTGCCACGGACTTGTCCTTGATGCCGCATTACGCAGTAGCAGAAATCACGCAGCTGTTTGTACGATTCCCGGATGAGCGTGTGAAGAAGTCACGAATTCGGTGCCGAGCAATATCCGGTGCATGCACGTACTTCGAAACAAAGAAGCAATCGCTGCGGATTGGTGTCCGCACTGAAGACGAGCGACTGATAACGCTTGCTGAGTACGTGCATCTTGCGGGCTTTCAGATTATCGGAACATCGGTCATCAAAAAGCGACGCCACTGCTTCGTATATGAAGACCAGTATTTCGAGCTCGACATTTTTGACGCGCCAACCCGACACGCCGGATTGGCGTTGCTTGAAATCGAACTTTCGAGCGAACATGAATCAGTACTGCTGCCGCCCTGGATAGACGTGGTGAGAGATGTGACTGCCGAGAAACTATACACGAATTATCGTCTCGCAAAAGATCAAAAATAACACGCCCGCGGGCGTGTTTAGTTTTGTCTCGTGGCTATTTACAGAAATCCATCCTCTGGTATGGTGACCACGGACGCATTCGAAAGGGGAATATGTTGAAGAAGCAAGTGCTGAAAAATGCCGACAAGGCGATCCTGTCATTCGGTGAGGCGCAAGGGGAGTCGACCAAGGCAACAAGGCTCATGTGGAGTGCACTCATTCCACTTGTTGTCGCAGTGGTGAAGGAGGAGAGCATGAAGCATGGGTGCAAACATGGCGTTCCTCACGGAGTAATCAAGACACAAGTACTGGAATTACTCCATGGGCATTATCAAAGTTCCGCCACAAAGAAGCAGCTTGCGGCCGGACGGCACATTGCCGACGGCGCAATCATTCTCGCGGTCAATGACAAGATTGTTGACGATGCGATCACCTGGGCACATGTGTGCGAGGTCCTTCGACCCACTGTCCGTCCCAAGCATGCTGGCCCCCATGGACCTCGCGGGCCCGTCATGTACCTTCTGAAGAAGCCGTAATCCCTCCACCTCCTGCCACATCGGCAGGTGGTTTTTTGTTACATGGCTCATTTGCGGCAATTTTGATATCATGGAAATCTATGTGGGCAACACGACGTCGTACCATCATCCTTCTTATCCTACTTGCGGCATTTGCTGTTTTGTTTGTGTTGCCGTATTGGCTCAGCCACCGCGTTCCGCCCTCCTGTTCTGATGGAAAAATGAATCAAAATGAAACCGGGGTTGATTGCGGCGGAGTGTGCACATTGGTGTGCAGGGGTGGAGCAAAGGACATTACGATACTTTGGACGAGCATCTTCCCTGTACGTACCGGAATGTATGACGTCGTCGCATATGTGGAAAACGCAAATTTTGGCATCGGTGCTCCATCAATCCCTTATATGGTGAAGTTGTACGATAGCTTGGGTGCGGTCATTGCGGAAGAAGCGGGGGAGACCTACGCGCAACCCAACGAACGGTTTGTCATTTTTCGCGGAAGCATGTTGACCGGAAACAAGGTTGCGGCAAAGGGGGGAATCGAGATTCCCGGTGCCTTTCAATGGCATACGACGACAAAAATAGAACAACAATTGTCTGTTGAGGATAAGGTACTCGTCGGCGCAGACCGCAAGCCCAAGCTTACCGCAGTGCTCAAAAATGAAAGTCCAGCACCATATCGGGACATTAGCGTGACGGCGATTATTTACGACTCGAAAGGGGCGCCTATCGGCGTGTCCTCAACACACGTCGATAAGATAAATGCGAATGATACTGAGAATTTATTCTTCACGTGGCCGTCGCCATTTAACTATGTTTCCGAAGTGGCAAAATGTGATGTACCCGTAGACATCGTCCTTGCCGTTGATCGCTCCGGGTCGATGGTGGAAGTCGGGAAGCTTGGTGCCGCAAAAGAGGCGGCGGCGCAATTCGTTGACCGCTTGACCACAAAAGATCAGGTGGCATATGTTTCTTTTGCAACTGAATCGTCGCTCCCCATCGATCAGACGCTTACTTCTGATTTTGGTCGCGTAAGGGGGGCAATAGAGAAAACGGTCATCAAACAAAATAGCGGATTACAGTTCACCAACATTGGAGACGGTTTACAGAGCTCTATAAACGAACTGGCGACGCTTCGTCACTTCCCCGATTCCCGCCCGGTCATTATTTTGTTGACTGATGGAATTCCCACTCGACCTGAAGATCCTGCAAATAAGGCGAACAAAAATTATCCGACTGAGTATGCCAAGAAGGTCGCCGATAATGCCAAGTCACAAGGAATTACGCTCTATACTATCGGTCTCGGCGCCGATGTCGACGGCCCATTTCTCGAAGGGCTGGCGACCGGTCCCGAGTATTACTACAAATCCGCATCTGGCGCAGAGCTGGGCGATGTCTACAGTCGAATAGCGACCTCAATCTGCAAGAAAGGACCCTCTGTCATCGATATCATTCCTCGTGTCAACTTGAAGCAATAACGCCGTTCATGGAATTCCTATCGATCTCCCAACTCCATGTTTAAACAACTTCGCCACATCGACTGGATATTGCTCGGAGCGACGCTCCCTATCGTTTTTGCCGGTCTTATTTCGATGTACGCATTCGTCGGGGTGAATAACTATTTTGAACGTCAGTTGCTTTGGATTCCCGTTGCGCTTGTGATCTGCATCGGCATCTCGTTTGTCGACATGAGAATATTGCGCAAGTCCAACACCATTCTGACCATATTTCTATTGTTTTGCGCAGCACTGCTTTTCCTTTTTCTTGTTGGGAGTGTTTTTAAGGGAGCGCGTGGATGGTTTGATCTCGGACTTTTTGCGATACAGCCCGCCGATCCGATGAAGCTCGTACTCATTCTGACGCTCGCAAAATATTTTTCACGACGACACGTCGAGATTGCGCACGTGAAGCACATTTTAGTTTCCGGTTTCTACGCGCTCGTCCCATGTGTACTTGTGCTCCTCCAGCCGGATTTTGGTTCCGCTATCATTCTTTTTGCCGTGTGGCTCGGGATGACGATGGTCTCCGGCATCTCGAAGAAACATTTGCTTATCGTATTCGGGCTCGGTGCCATTGCCTTTCTCTTGCTGTGGACGTTCGCACTGCATCCGTACCAAAAGCAACGCGTGAAGACATTTTTAAATCCGCTTACCGACATTCGCGGTCCAGGGTATAACGCGTATCAGTCTACAGTTGCGGTCGGGTCGGGGGAGCTATTGGGAAAGGGTATCGGGTATGGCACACAGTCGCGACTCAAGTTCCTTCCGGAATATCAAACTGACTTTATTTTTGCGTCGTTTGCCGAGGAGTGGGGATTTGTCGGCGTTGCACTCCTTCTCTTGTGTTTTGGCGTAGTCATTTGGAGGATACTCGGGATTGCAATGGTTGGTGCGACGAATTTTGAAACACTGTACGCCATGGGGCTCGCAATTTTCTTCATGGTGCAATTCATGATTCATATCGGCATGAACATGGGACTTATGCCCGTGACGGGACAGACGTTGCCCTTCATGAGTTACGGCGGGTCGCATTTGGTGACGGAGTATGCGGGGTTGGGGATTTTGATGGGGATGAGGCGGTTTGCGAGGGTTTCACATCCTGAGTCGATGAAAAACGAATTCCTCGGGATTTGAGCTTCAAATTAATCCAACTGCTTTGTTGACTGCGGGTGCGAGTTCGGCGAACGTACCAGGAGTACGTCCGCTCGAACATCACACCCTTGTCGCCTCGCATTTGGGTCAATTATGAAACTCAAATCGTTAAACATCATGAGGTGCTGCGCAGTTATTATTTCGCGCCTCGCTTTGTTGCCTGCGTCGTTGGTCCCTCGCCGTATGCAGCATACGCCTCGGAGACGTCACTTCCTGGGCGCCTCGTGATGCATCGAAAATAGATACTGATGCAATCCCTCCAGCAGTAGCCTCCGCAAGTTTTCTCAAACAGAGAAATCCCTCGCTCAAGAGGAGCGGCGTTTAAGTTTGGGGCTTTGTAATATTGTGGGAGCTAGTCTTTACTGGGTCTCTCTCAAAGTCATTGAGAAGTCGTAGATATTTTGTCGTTAATTCCGGCGTGACAGTAGGCAAGTCGAGTGGTTTCATGATGCCATTGTTTTTCACTATGTAGGCCGCGGTGTCAAAGAAAAATCCCTCAGGGGACGCAATAAATAGCCATGAAGGGTCCCACAATTCAACCATTTCCTCGGCTATTTTTTTGAGATCTTCTGCATTTGGATTGTTTCGGTATTTAACTTCCACGAGATGAATGGTTTTTGTATCTTTACTAATTACAACGAAATCAGGTGTTTTCCTTACTCGCCTCACTGCATCCCTCTGTTCCCGTATTCCTTGGTAATGCAAGAGTTCGTGAATCGTATTTTCATATCCAAATGGAATGATGGTAAAAGCATCAGATTCTCGCATCATTAAATCAAAGACCATTTCAGCTATACGACCTTTGATTAAGTTGTGCTCGAAGTCATTTTTCATTTCCCTCATTGTACAGTGCGAAGGTTTGTTTTGCCATGTGCTCGACGCTGAAGCGGTCGCGGATGCGCTCTTTGAGGACGCGGCCGAGCTCGGCGCGGCGCTCGGGGTTGTCGATGAGGTACGTGATGGCACGGGCTACCTCGCTGCCATTTCTCGACTGAATGAGTATTCCGCTCTGCATGTCGTCGATGACTTCGGGGATGCCGCCGACTGCAGTTGCGATGACGGGAAGTCCTGCATTGCCCGCTTCCAATATGACATATGGGAATGCTTCGGTGATGGACGGAAGAAGAAAAATGTCGAACGCCGAGAGTAGTGTCGCAGCATTTTCTTTTCGTCCTGCAATGAAGACGGTGTCTGTGAGGTTGAATTTTTTGATGAGCGCTTCAAGGGGCGCGCGCTCCGAGCCCTCTTCGCCGATGATGACAAAAATCAGTCGCTCGTTTGGTCGTTGTTTTTTCAAGAGAGCAAAACCTTCTATCGCATAGGAGAGTCCCTTGCTTTTATGAAGCTCGGCGATGGTGCCGATGATAGCGGTCGGTGTCGGGGTGAGCCATTTTTTGCGCTCTTCACCGAAGATGATACCGTATGAGTCATCTTTTGTGCGTGATTCTATCGGAGACCTTCCGTTGTGGACAACCTCGAGTTTGTGCCACGCGAAGGGAAGTACTGCCACCTGGTCGCGCGTGCGTTTTGAGACGGCGATGGTGGTGTGTGCGAGTTCTATCGTGAGCCAGTGGAATATTCCGATGATAAAGCGCTCCGTGTCGCTGCGTTCTTCGTTCCACGCCCAGCCGTGACCGGTGAAGATGATGCGCATAGGTGCACGCTTGCCGTAGACCGGTTCCGTCACATGGCGCCACCCATTCACGATGCGACCTGCCAGCGCACCGAGTCCGCCCATTTTCGAGCTGTTAAGATGGATGACGTCGGGAGATTCACTGCCGAAGAGCTTGAGCAAGAAAAAAAAACTTTTTAGGTCCGACAATACGTTCACATCTCTACCGAGTGTGTCGACGGAAATGGTGCGAATGGCATTCTCTGTCAGGTAGGACTGGAGCGCCCCGCTTCCGCCAAAAACCACCGCGACATCATGCCCCGCCTTTGTCGCCTCGGTCGCAAGGTCAAAGACGTAGCGCTGCGCACCGCCAAAGTTCGATTTGGTGATAAGGTAGAGGATTTTTAAGGGTTTTTCGTCCATATTCGTACGACAAATATAACACGAAATAGCGGACAGAGGTTGCTTCCTTTCGATGAGGCTTTTTGTTATCGTTATTGTATGCGACGACTACCATCTCTGCAGATACTGACTATATTTTTGGGCGATGTCGTCATGCTCTATTTTTCACTCTGGGTCACACTTGCGCTCCGCTATTTTGAGTTACCGGGTGGCGAACTTCTTGGTCTTCACATGCTTCCGTTCTCGTATCTTTTCGTCGCATGGATACTGGTGTTTTACATTGCGAGCTTGTATGAGCCGCATACCGTAATATTCAAATCCAAAATTCCTGCCACCATCTTGAACGTGCAGGCGGTGAACAGTCTGATAGCGGTACTGTTTTTTTACCTTATCCCCGCGTTTGGTATCACCCCAAAAGTAACACTCTTTCTGTACCTCCTCGTTTCGTTTGTGTTTATTTCAGGATGGCGCATTTTCGGCGTGCAATTTCTTGGTCTGCGCAAGAAGGAACATGCCGTGCTCATCGGCTCCGGCGAGGAGACGCGAAAATTGTATCGCGTTGTGAACGAGAATCCGCTCTACCCGATGCGCTTCATCACGTGGCTTGATCTCGACAAGCTTCCGGGCATCGATTTTGAAAAAGAAATTCTTTCACGCATCAATGCGGAGGGCATTAGTCTCGTGGTCATCGACATGAAAAATGAAAAAGTACTGCCCATCCTTCCGAAGCTCTATGATTTAATATTTTCGCATGTGCGCTTTGTCGAGCAATATCGCATCTATGAAGATATTTTTGATCGCATCCCGTTATCGCTTATCGGGTACAATTGGTTTCTTGAGAATGTTTCGTCGCATGCGCATTTTGGTTATGATATTTTAAAGCGGGCCATGGACACGCTCCTTGCTTTTGTTCTGCTTGTCCCCAGCTTAATCATGTTGCCGTTTGTTATACTCGCCATCAAGCTCGATGACGGAGGTCATCTTTTCTATACACCGCTACGCATCGGAGAGGGGAACAAGCCGTTCCGTATTTTTAAGTTTCGCACGATGAGCGTGATGGACGACGGCAAGGAATTGAGGGCAAATGCAAACAAGATTACGCGCGTCGGGAAATTCCTTCGCGCAACGCGCATCGACGAGCTTCCGCAGCTGTGGAACGTGCTCGCGGGGGACCTGTCGCTTATCGGCCCGCGACCGGAATTCCCCGGACTCGTTGAGGTCTACAACAATCAGATACCGTACTACAACATGCGCCACCTCATCAAACCGGGGCTCTCCGGCTGGGCGCAGGTGCATCACGACAAGCCGCCGCAGACTATCGACGAGACTAAGGACAAGCTTGCGTACGACCTCTATTACCTGAAGAACCGCTCATTCGCTCTCGATATCAAGATCGCACTGAAGACACTGAAGACGCTAATTTCACGCACGGGCGTGTAGTCCCCTTGAGCACGCAGTGACTACACATCATTATTTATGCGAATTTTTCCTGAGTTGAATATTGGGGCGATAGTGTGGGCAGTTGCTCGCGTTGCACTCATCACGTATGTGTTTTACGGTGTACTGCTTTTTGTGCGCCAGGATGCAATGTTGTTTTTTCCGGACGACACGCCATTTACGGACTGTGCGATGCTTGACGGAGCAGTACAAATTGAAGAGTCGGGAACGCGAGGCTATTTTTTTCAAAACGGGACGTCCACAAAACTAGTCATTTTTTATCACGGCAATGCGGGGCGCGCGTGTGACAGGGGTTATTACCGTACGGCATTTGAACATGCCGGATACTCTTGGTTGCTTGTTGAGTACGGAGGATTCGCAGGTGATGGGAAAAAAGCGAGCGTCGCGTCGGTGCTCCGAGATGCAGAGCATGTGGTGCTGTGGGCGGGTAAGAATAATTTTTCATCAGTTGCGGTAGTTGGAGAAAGTATCGGCTCCGGTCCTGCGTCGTACCATGCGTCACTTGCGTCTGTGGAAAAACTTATTCTCATTACTCCATTCACGAGCATCGCCGACGTTGGAAGAAAGTATTTTCCGCTTTATCCTATCGCGATGATGCTTCGAAACGACTTCACGAGTGACGCATGGGCGGCGCATGCAAAGCAGGTGCTCGTCATCCACGGCACGGGGGACACCATCGTTCCGTTTTCCTGTGGTAAGGCGCTTTTTGATGTTTTGCCACAAGGGAAGAAAGAATTTCTTGTTCTTCCCGGTGTTGACCATAACGACACACCTGCAATCGGACAAGTGCAGATTGCGATTATGAAATTTTTGAAGGCTGAATAGTCGGACGCCTTTCGCCGCTTCATGATGGCACTTTTTTCTATTTCAGGTAGAGTGTGGTTATGCGTATCAACAAATATTTAGCGGACGTTACGGGCATGTCTCGACGCGCCGCAGACCGGGAAATTGAGGCTGGAACGGTGCGCCTAAACACCAAAAGGGCAGTGCTTGGCGATCAGGTCGCGAAGGGCGACAAGGTGACGCACAAAGGAAAAGTCATCGAGGAGAAGGCGGGCGGAGAGCACACGACCATCATGTTGAACAAGCCAGTCGGATACATCACCTCGCGCAAACGCGATGAGACAAAGGCGCCAACCGTCATGGAACTTCTCCCTGTAGAATTGCAGCATCTGAAACCCGTGGGACGCTTGGACAAAGAAAGTTCCGGACTGCTTTTGCTTACCGACGATGGTGACCTTTTGTACAAAAGCACGCATCCAAAATTTGAAATTGAAAAGGAGTATGTCGTGGAGTTTGAGGAGCGTCTGAGCCCCATCGTCGTCGCACAGTGGAAAAAGGGAATGAAACTCCCCGATGGAATGGCGCGTGCTGATCTCATGGTGCACATGGAGGGAACAACGTATCGCATCGTGCTGCATCAGGGAAAGACGCGGCAGATTCGTCGCATGGCAGGGAAGACGGGAAATTCCGTCGTATCACTCATGCGTATGCGCTCAGGGAAAAATGAATTGGGCAAACTCAAGGTGGGGGAATGGAAAAAAACATAAGATTTCTCAAAATAGCGCCGCCTACTTTGTTGGCTGTGTCGTGAGTTCGACGTCGTATGCAGCATGTGCCTTACGAACGTCGTTTCCTGCCGCCTCGTCTTCGGAGGTATTTTGAGAGATTTTCCGCTTGAGGTAGAATGGCTGGAGTATGAAAAACTTGCGCATGATTCTCGGGTCGATTTTTGGGAGCTTGTTTGCAGTTGCGGCCGTCTATTATTTTGTTGAAGCAGTAAGGTGCAGCGCAGAGTGGATGTGCGGCCTTGAGGCGCAGCTTCTTTCGACACCATGGTGGATGCTTGTCACGAGCTCGCTGCAGAGCAATCTATTTGTCGTCGGCTTAGGGCTTATCGTGAATACAGGCTTAATGTTCTGTGTAGGTTATGGTATTGGGTCATTGATAAATAAAATTTTACATCATGAAGGATAAACAAATTCAAAAACTTATTACGAAGGAGGAGAAGCGCGAGACCGCCGTCATCAATCTCATCGCATCGGAGAATTATGTGACGAACGATGTGCACGAGGCGCTTGGTTCGGTATTCACCAATAAATATGCAGAAGGATACCCCGGCCGACGCTACTACGGCGGCAATAGTGTCGTGGATGAACTCGAATCTCTCACACAGGAACGTGCACTCGCGTTGTTCAAATTGTCCCCGAAAAAGTGGGCGGTGAACGTCCAGGGACTTTCGGGCTCACCCGCAAATATGGCTGTATATCTTGCTCTTTTGCCGCTCGATGGTACGGGGCGCATCATGGGTATGCAGCTCGCGCACGGCGGACATTTGACGCACGGACATGCCGTTTCAGCATCGGGAAAATTCTGGAAACAAATTCCTTACGGCGTTTCGGGAAAAACGGAGCGGCTTGATTTTGATGAGATCATGAAGATAGCAAAGAGAGAAAAACCACACATCATTGTCGCGGGCTTCACTGCATATCCGAGAAAGATCGATTGGAAGAAGTTCCGCGCAATTGCCGACGCGGTCGGGGCGTATCTCATGGTAGACATGTCGCACATCGCGGGACTCGTCGCTGGCGGTGCACATGCTGCACCATTTCCGTATGCGGACATCGTGACGACGACGACACACAAGACGCTACGTGGCCCGCGCGGAGCGATGATATTTTCGAAGATAGACGAGCGTGCACTTTCGACAAAGATAGATAAGGCGGTGTTTCCCGGAATGCAGGGTGGCCCGCACGAGAATGCGATTGCGGGTATCGCGGTCGCGCTTCATGAGGCCGCACAACCGTCGTTCAAAAGATATGCGGAGCAAGTGGTGAAGAATGCGAACGTGCTTGCGGAAGGGCTTAAGAATCTCGGGTGGCGCATTGTGTCCGGCGGAACCGACAATCACCTCATGCTCGTCGACACGTGGGCGAATGGTATCTCAGGCAAAGAGGCGAGTGACAGGCTCGAGGCTGCGGGTATCATTGTGAACATGAATACTATTCCGAACGACACGAGGAAGCCGATGGATCCGTCTGGCGTTCGTATCGGCACCGCAGCAGAGACAACACGCGGAGCAAAAGAACGCGACATGGCGGAACTGGCCTACGTCATCGACGCGGTACTCCGTGGGTAACGCACCGTTGCCCACAACTACATAAGGCAGCCTTATGTAGTTGCGTTTGGAATCTAAAAACCCTTATTTGTAGGCGTTTTTTGGCATTTGTGCTATTATTGTTGGTATGCTCGTGGACGGAAAACAGATAGCGAATGACCTGCGCGAAATGCTCAAAAAGAGCATCGCGCTCTTGCCCTCGCCACCCTCGCTTGGGATTGTCATTGTCGGGGACGACCCGGTGATAGAGAGTTTTGTGCGCATCAAGAAAAGGGTCGGGGAATCGCTCGGGGTCACCATGCTCGAGTTTCGTTTTGGTAAAGACGTGACGAGTGATATGCTGAAGAATGAAATAGCTATACTTTCTTTACGAGAAGATATTGACGGACTGATTGTCCAACTTCCACTCCCTGCGCACATCGACGTGCAGCCGGTCTTAAATGCAGTGCCGGTTGCAAAAGATGTCGACGTACTTTCGCATGCAGCGATGAGAGAATTCGCGCACGGGGAAGCAAAGATACTTCCTCCTGTTGCAGGGGCGGTGCAGGAAATTCTTGAACGACATCATGTGAGCGTTGAAGGAAAAGAAGTGCTCGTGTTGGGATACGGAAGATTGGTGGGGAAACCCGTCGCAATTCTTTTGCGGCACAACCATGCGCACGTGACCGTCATCGACAAATCTATCGCCGATCTTGCGACGCACGTGCGAGAATCGGAGATTGTTGTTTGCGGAGTGGGGGCCCCGTCGCTCATCACTCCTTCAATGCTTGGGCCCGACACGGTACTCATCGACGCGGGGACAAGTGAGTCGGGCGGACGTATCGTCGGTGACGCGGACCCAAAATGTGTTGAAAACACTAGGTTTTTTACCCCTGTGCCCGGCGGTGTGGGCCCCATCGCTGTTGCGATGCTGTTCAAAAATCTTGTGATGTTGGCGCGGATGAATCGTGAACAATCGTCGCCCGAGCGTCCCAATATTTTGTGAGTGTTGTGCGAAATGTAGTATGCTGAATGAAATGATGGCAATACAAGAACAGATCTTCTTAGTCCTTTATTATCTTCTGGGTCCGGCATCCTATGTGTCGGGGGTGACCATTTTTTTTGCGCAGTGGTTCCCGTACCTCCTTGTTGCCGTTGCACTTATTTACGAACTTTTTGTGCGCAATGATCGTGAGGTCATACGGTCAGTCGTGCGTATATATATTCCGCCGGCTATCGTGCTTTCTGCGGTCGAAATATTTAAGCGCTATTTTCCTTCACCGCGTCCGTTCGCCGCGCTCGATGTGCCGCCTTCGATAATCGTGCATGATCCGTTCGGATCTTTCCCATCGTCACATACCGCTTTTTTTGCCGCGCTCGGGGTCACGATGTATTTTTGTAATCCAAAATTAGGAAAATGGTTTTTATGGGGAGCGCTCGTCATCGGCGTCGCGCGTATCGGGGCGGGGGTGCACTGGCCAATCGATATTTTTGGTGGATTTTTGTTTGGTACGGCGTTCGGATTTCTCATCGAAAAGAGTTTTCTGTTAATCTGGAAAAAACGTATTTCGTAAGGGCGCCTTTGTTCAAAAAAGTAAGTAAACCACGAGTTTTTTATACTTTTAAAAAATGGAAAGTAAAGGAAAAATAAAATGGCTCAGCTGAGCCGTATTTTTGGAATAGTTATCCCCATTTAAATTGGGAATACACTCGAAAAACGTTGTGGTTGAGTGCTATTATAGATAGTACGGTTGAATTCATCTGCGCCATTGTGAGGCGTGGGGTTGGGGGCCGTATTACCCATGCGGGGATTGAACAATTTATTTGTATTTGATTGGAGGAGAATCATGTCAGGATTTCTGATTTTGAGTTTTTTTGTTACCCCCGTCCAAACCGCCCTCGCCGCCACCTCCCTTTTCCCCAAAGAGGTTAACTACCAAGCCAAACTCTCCGACGCGTCAAACATCGCCCTCCCCGATGGTGC
>JAYSTI010000040.1:0-3026 GCA_043719805.1 Candidatus Lloydbacteria bacterium | reverse complement strand
TTTCTATTTACATAAAACAATGACCCACAGGCCATTGGCGTGTGGGTCAGTTCTTCGTGAGGTTGCAATGCATCCACACCTTCTCATTTGTTCCTGGAAGTTCAACTTCTTTCGTGATGTAGTCGGCGCCAAGCTGGAGGCGATAGTTCATTCCTTGGTAGTCGAAGCGCACGAGTCCATGATGAGCGTCTTCGATGACAAGAGAGTCGTACTCGAGCATAACAACTTCTCCTTTCTCGAGCACAAGGTTGATGCCGCGCATGTCACTCCGAATGTTTGTCCCGAGTCTTGTTGCAATGAGCGAAAGAACAGCAGTCGAGAACGGGAGCTTTGCCTGCTCCCGAAGCCCACGAATGGTCGCTTCCATATCCGCAATCAGTCGTGATGGCGGATCGGGAAGAGGGCACCATACCGGAATAGTTCGCTGATCGGGAATCCGTTGCCCGTTTAGATTGCAAGAATCAACGCCAACGTGCATACACTGTTTGCACGAAGAGATTGGGAGTGGTTGCTTGTGCATTCTAGTCTTTCTTCCTCGTTAGGAATTGGAGGGTTTAAGGAGCGAATCTTCTTTTCGAAGACTAAACTATTTGGATTGATGCGTCAATAAAGCACGATATTTTTGCATGATACAATGCTCAGTATTACCGAGGTAACTGAAATGAGTATGGACAGCACAACAATTATTGAGAAAATCAGCAAACAATTCCCCCTTGGACCGCTCACAGAGGATGCATATACTGAATTTCTTCAAAATGTTGTGCCGTATCTTGAAGAGTGTTCGGGAGATCAAACAGATTTTGCGCGACTTGAGCGACTGCTCATTCCTGAGCGCGTTATCACCTTCCGTGTGACCTGGGAAAACGATCAGCATGAGCTCGTCCATAACATGGGATATCGAGTGCAATTTAATTCCGCTCTCGGACCGTACAAAGGCGGACTGCGTTTTGATCCATCAGTAACGCTTGATGTGCTCACCTTTTTAGGGTTTGAACAAATTTTTAAAAACGCTCTCACGGGGCTCCCACTCGGCGGCGGAAAGGGAGGAAGTAATTTTGATCCCAAAGGGAAAAGTGATGGAGAAATTCGCCGTTTTTGCATCGCCTTTATGAATGAACTCGTCCGACATATTGGTCCAACAACCGATGTGCCTGCAGGAGATATTGGAGTGGGGGGGAAAGAAATCGGCTACCTGTACGGTGCGTATAAAAATATTACGAACCGCACTGATGGATCACTGACGGGGAAGGGTGTGGGCTATGGAGGGTCACATATTCGTACTGAAGCGACTGGCTATGGGGCCGTCTATTTCATAGAAGCAATGCTCGCTCATGTGGGTAAAAATATTCAAGGCATGCGTGCAGTTGTTTCGGGGTCAGGAAATGTAGGAACACACGTTGCGGAGAAATTGATTGAAGTCGGTGCGATACCACTCACTCTTTCTGACCGTAAGGGATACATTTTAAACATGGAAGGGTTAACACAAGAAATAATACACAGCGTAAAAGTTTTAAAAGAGAATGATGGTTCGCTCTGTGATCTTGAACTGAAAGATGGAACGGTGTACCACGAAGGTAAAGTGTGGGGAGTAGTCGATGCGGAACTTGCTATTCCTTCTGCAACACAGCATGAGATTGACGAAAGTGATGCAGAAAAAATTGTGGAACAAGGTGGAGTGCTCATTGCAGAAGCGGCGAATATGCCTTCGACGCTTGAGGCGGTTGATGTATTTACAAAGGCGGGAATGCTCTTTGGTCCTGCGAAAGCAGTAAATGCCGGCGGAGTTGCCGTCTCTGGTCTTGAGATGCGTCAAAATGCCAGTCATACTGAATGGACTCGAGCAACGGTGGATGGAGAACTGCATGCCATCATGAAACACATTCATGAAACATGCGTACGGTACGGTACACATTCTGAACATGTTGATTATATAAAAGGCGCAAACATTGGTGGATTCGTGAGAGTGTTTCAAGCGATGGAACAGTTGGGTGAATAACTATTTTATTAAAGATAAACGGCCGGTGCACGTGGTGCACCGGCCGTTCTACTTATTTTTTCCATTTGTTGATTTTGCTTTTTCGGCAAACGCCTTTAGTTCTGGAGGAAGTTCACCGCCACGCTTTTCCCAAAATCCTGTGTCCGTCGCATACAGGTGCCTGCCGTCGCAAGTGTATCCTGTTGCTGAAGGCTGGCCTTTTGACCAGCCAAGAGAGTAAAACCGGTCAGCACCGTTGCATCGCTTAAGTAGCACGTATACAACATTGTTTCGATTCCGCTCCACGGCGAGTCGGATTTCACCACTCGATTCGCCAAGCTCTTTAAGCCATTGTGTGGGTCGTGTGGAATTTTTTTGCCAAAGCGCTGCCTCAGCCCTGTCATTTGCAGTGTGCCCAGAACGGGGAATCGCAAAAAGAACTAACCCGATCACTGCAAGTATTGCAGCTGCTAACACTTTTTTCATGAGAATCTCCTTGGATAAAAAGATTGAAAAATGAAAATGCGTAGATTTTTCTATATGTAGTATGAGGTCTCAATATAAAAAATCAAGTTTTTAACAAAAAAATTGCTCCGATGATTCCGGAGCAATTCTCATTCATGTAAGCGAGATGGCTTTGGGTGCGAAGTATGACCGAATCCATTTGAGTGTGTAACTCACCTCATACGGAAGGTCTCCGAAAGCAATTTCCCAAAGTGGCGGACTTTCTGAAATACTTGCTTGATTTTTGCAATCAAGCACGAGTCCCTTTTCACTCCCCGCATGCCACATGAGCACATTCGACTCGTTTGGGACGGGGCATGATGATAGGACTTGGAAAATAACTTCACTCTGAACAATCGCCACTGTCATGATGATTTTCTCTCCTTTCTTCATCATGCTGCGCGACCATCGATATTGAGAAATTGGAATCCATTCTTCTTGCGTGTAGTCTTCGATTGACTTCAAATCTTCCTTTCCTGAGAGAGGAGTAGTAAGTACGAGGCACACACATCCCATGAGAAATCTGGTAAGAACTTTGCGAAGCATG
>JAYSTI010000039.1:0-1173 GCA_043719805.1 Candidatus Lloydbacteria bacterium | reverse complement strand
AAATGTAAAGCCGAAGGATTTATTCTCCTGCTTACGGTGCTCATCACGAGTGTCATTTTGGCAATCAGTTTTAGTATCTACAGCATCAGCCTAAAGGAAATGGTGTTGGCGTCATTTTTGGATAACGCCGCACGGGCATTTGTGGCCGCCGATCGAGGGGTCGAGTGCGCATTGTATTGGGACCGAGTTCCTAGTGCGGCGAATCCGCAAAGTAGTATCGTGTACACAATTTTTGCAACATCGACCGCATGGAATCCGCCGGCGACCTTCGCAAATGTTCTTGTTGCTTGTGATGGCCTTCAGCTCTCACTCGCCACGTGGTCTTCTGCCCGCATAGATGCAGACCATGGTCTTTCCTCATTTTCCCTCACTTTCGGCGATGCGACATGTGTAGACGTAATCGTTTCAAAAGACTTCGAGGTCACAACGGTGACAGCAAATGGCTACAATAGCTGCTCGGCGTCTAACGTGCGAAAAACACAGCGAACAATTCAGGTGCGATACAATCTATAAGAGATTCTCAGTTTTATATGCATTTTGCTATACTCTCTGTATGGCAAAATTGAAAGGAAAGAAGGTTACTACCGAAATATCGCAGCGTGCAGAAAAATTGCGCAAACTTGTCGAGTATCACAGTCATCGGTACCACACACTTGACCTCCCGGAGATATCCGACGAAGCATATGACGCGTTGCTTCACGAGCTTATTGCCTTCGAGAAGGAATACCCGGAGCTCATAACCCCGGATTCTCCGACGCAGCGCGTGGGTGGCGCACCATTGGATAAATTTTCGAAGGTCACACACGTCGTGTCGCAGTGGTCTTTTGACAACGTTTTCTCTCCCGAGGAACTCGCGCTTTTTGATGAGCGAGTAAGAAAACACTCCGGCAAGGCCACGCCGTATGTAGTGGAACTCAAGATTGACGGTTTCAAAATAGTGCTCACGTACAAAAAGGGAATACTCTTCACTGCGGCAACACGTGGCGACGGAAGCGTAGGCGAAAATGTCACGGAAAACATTCGGACGATTCGCTCCATCCCATTGAAGCTCTTAAGTCCGATAGACTGTATCGTTGAGGGTGAAATATGGCTTCCGAAAACAGAATTCGAGCGCATCAACAAAGAGCGCGCCAAGGCGGGCGAACAGGTCTTTGCAAATCCGCGTAATGCCGC
>JAYSTI010000038.1:0-1179 GCA_043719805.1 Candidatus Lloydbacteria bacterium | reverse complement strand
AGGATTAAATCCTGCAACATGATACATAAACAACATTTCGTCGTATGCGCGCATGCGCACCTGCTTTGAACGTTCAAGATAGATACTGAGCGCTCGGCCATGTCGTGATTCTTCAGCGGTCCAAATTCCATTCCATTTCGCCCACACTGATTCTTCCCCCAAGTGAGTTGCAATGAGGCGGTGATAACTAGGAAGTCCATCTTCGGTAAGTGTGTTGTACACAAGAGCGACAAGGGCGTTCTGAGGGATCTTTGCATCAGTTTGAAAGCCACCCTCGTAGTCGCTTGGCATCCAGAGATCTTCTACGCTTCCGCGCTTTACTTCATGATCTTTAATGAGAAAAGCCACACGAGGAGCAATGGCATCAAGCGTTGCGAGCTGCACTGAATAGGCGTCCATCGATTTTCCTTTTTGAGTTACACAGGTACGTACATCCACAGAGAACAATCTCATATTTTCCTCAATATGCAAGACCGAGAGGCAAAATGCTATACTTCTAAAATACATTCTTAATTCTCATCGTATGCATACCTATACACCACAAACATTTAATCTTCCTGAACTTCCCGGACTTTCAGAAAAACAGATCAAAGCGCACATCGGTCTTTACGAAGGATACGTAAAACACATTAATGTACTTCGTGAGCAAATTGCAGAACTCACGGCACTCGATAAGGAGAAATATGCGTATGCAATTATGGAGACGCGCCGTCGTCTCGGATTTGAATTTAACGGTATGCGGATGCATGAGTACTATTTCACTCAGCTTGAAGGCGGTGCGTCTCCTCTCACATCTGACTCAAAACTTGCACTTGCAGTGACTGAAAAATACGGTTCTGTCGAAGAATTTATGACACACTTTAAAACTGTGGGTATGAGTCGCGGCATAGGATGGTCAGTACTCTATGCGGATCCGATTGCAAACACTCTCCATACCGCATGGGTCGCAGACCACGAACTTGGACAACTTGGCGGACTCCCCGTCATCCTCGCGATGGATATGTGGGAACATGCATTCATGGTGGATTATCTTCCTGCTGAAAAGAAAAGCTACGTTGAGGCGTTCATGGGCAATATAAATTGGAACGTCGTTACAAAACGTTTCGAAATGCCTGTTTAGATTTAGCGAAACGGAAAGTCGTTTTGAACACCCCTCGGAACGCTTCGCGTTTCGAGGGG
>JAYSTI010000037.1:0-1197 GCA_043719805.1 Candidatus Lloydbacteria bacterium | reverse complement strand
GTGATGCACAGTCTCACGAAGTACGTCGATGGTGAATCCGATGCCATGGGTGGAGCACTCGTCGCAAGCATGAAGTTCATTGACGACATGACTCACCCACGTGACGGTGTCGCCTCACTCACTGGTGCGGTCATGCACTATTCTGTCGCGCAGATGATGGCCGTGCGATTCAACTACCTCGAGTATCGCGTGCGTGAATCGAGCAAGAAGGCGTTTGCTCTGGCTCGCCTCTTCGCACGCGCAGGGTTGAATGTGCGTTATCCGCTCCTCGCGCCACGCCCAGGCAAGGTCCTTGCGCACCATGGAGAGGAAATGGGTGGAGGAGTATTTTCGGTTGAATTCTCAAATGAGCACAATGCCGCGATGTTCGTGAATCGTGCAATCAAGGCAGAGCTCGATGAACCGCTTCTTCCGAACGTAAGGCTCGCCCACTCATGCGTCTCATTGGGAAGCGCCCATTCGTATGCGTGGCTCACCATTGAAGCGAATGCTCAGGCGAAGGGTCCAAGGTGGAATGCGCTACCGTTCTCTCCTGTACCCCCGGGCTACGTGCGCTTTGCCATGGGTTATGCGGGGGACCTAGAACTTTGTCTCACAACCTACAAGCGACTTCTTGCAGAATCAGGTTATTTGCTCCGGCCGGAGGCGGAAATCATTCACACATAAAGAGCATCCCCACACCGCCGTGTGGGGATTTTATTTTTGCTCGTTGGTGCGCGAGTGTGTTTATTTGAACTCCTGCGTGATGATGTCTTTCATGGTCTCCATTTCACCTGATTGGTATGGATTCCCGTGCCAATGCGCATGGCCGTCGTTGATGAATCGCGGGATGATATGTGCATGTAGATGAAAGACAAGTTGCCCAGCCGCTTCATCATTGTTGATGCCAACGTTGATACCATCCGCTCCAACGGCCTGCTTTATCTTTGGCGCAAGTAGTTTGACGGTCTGCATGAGTTCCCCAAATGCATCAGTCGGTATTTCATAAATATTTTTGTAATGTGTCTTGGGAATGACCAACGTGTGTCCGCGGTTGATTGGGTGGATGTCGAGAAACGCGAAGGTAGATTCATCCTCGTAAACTCGATGAGAGGGAATTTCCCTCGTGACGATTTTGCAAAACAGGCAGTCAGTTTCCATATGTTAGAATAGTGATTTTGTTCTGTTTATTTTTAGGTATTTTCCCAGCACCTCGTG
>JAYSTI010000036.1:0-1274 GCA_043719805.1 Candidatus Lloydbacteria bacterium | reverse complement strand
AAAAGAGATGTGGTCTAGTTTGTTTTCATATATAATAGAGTGAGTCATGCCAAAATATACATACAAAGCGCAACTCATCGCCACCGGCGCTGAAATGGAGGGCACCGCTGATGCAGCGGATAAGTTTGAGCTTGCAAAAAACATCAAGAGCGAGGGAAAACTACTCCTCACTGCGACGGAGCTGTCAGAGTCAGGGTGGAATATGGATAAAATTAACGCCTTCCTTTCGAAGGTGGACCTGCGCGAAAAAATATTGTTCGCGCGCAATATGGCAACAATGATCCAGGCAGGACTTCCGCTTTCGCGTGCATTGCAGATTTTTTTGAAACAGACGCAAAATCCGAAGCTTCATGCCGTGTTGCTTTCAATCGTAGATGATATCAACAAGGGGACATCTTTCTCCGATGCGATGAATAAGTTCCAGAATATTTTTCCCGCCGTTTTTATTTCGATGGTGCGCGCAGGAGAGGAGTCTGGTGGGCTCGTCGAAGCGCTCAACGTGGTCGGTGGCCAGATGGAAAAAACCTACACCTTGAAGAAAAAAGTGAAGGGCGCGATGATGTATCCGGGTATCGTCCTCACCGTTATGTTTATCGTTGGGGTGCTGATGATGCTCTACGTCGTCCCCGGACTTTCTGCGGGCTTCAAGGAGGCCGGTGCCGAGCTGCCTCGACTGACAAAGATTATTGTTGCCATTAGTGATTTTTTGCGAAACGATATTCTCCTCGCATTGCTTGGTGTCGCCGGTATTTCTGTTGCATATTGGTGGTATCAGCGCACGGTGCTTGGTTCTCGTTCGATAGACTGGCTGGTCATCCGCCTGCCTGTTTTTGGCAAGCTCATCAAGGAGTTTAACTCCGCAATGGCAACGCGCACGCTGTCGTCACTTATCTCCGCAGGTGTCGATATTGTGCATGCAATTGAGATTACAGAGGACGTGCTGGGGAATGTCTTTTATAAAGAGACACTTGAGCAGGCAAAGGCGAATGTACAAAAAGGAGTTCCGCTATCACAAGTCTTCATAGAAAATGCGGATATTTACCCCGTTATGGTTGGCGACATGATGGAGGTCGGCGAAGAAACCGGGCAACTTTCCGGGATGCTGCTCAAGATTGCCGTCTTTTACGAAGAGGAGGTTAGCCAGGCAACCGAGGACATGTCGAAGCTGATTGAGCCGATACTTATGGCCGTCATCGCCATTTTCGTTGGAATATTTGCTGTTGCGATGATTACTCCGATGTATTCCATGATGGAGAACATCTAGCAGTATGTAT